>BJHM01000023.1 GCA_014192625.1 Planctomycetota bacterium | reverse complement strand
TGCCGCCGCCAATCGACATGTAGGCCTTGCCCGCAATCTGCGTGCACAAGGCACTGCAGATGCCCGAGCTGACGGCACCGAGGAGGCCTTGCGCAGTGGCCTGAAACTCTGGCGGCACGCGCAGCCTGATAAACTGCATCGAGCCTAGAAATGTGCAGCCAAAACTTGCACCGTGCAGCCAATTGATTCCGAACAAAACCCATGGCTCAGTGGTGCAGCCAATCACGAACCAGCGCAGCACTGCACCCACTGCCCCAATCAGGATCCACGTCGTCGGTCGAAAGCTCGAAGTCATGCTGCGCACGCACAAGAACAGCAGGATCTCCGCAAGGAGGCCCTCACCCCACAAAAAACTCGCGGTGTGTTCGCCCATGCCGTTCTTCAACCAATACAAAGTTGAGAGCGAATAGTAGGCCGCGTGGCTGCCACCGATCAGGCCTACGGCGAGTAGGAACAACACAAAATGGGACTGACGTAGCAAGACCCAGACTGGTGCGCGATCCCCACGCGCCACCGGCTGGGTCAACGACGGCAAACTGAACCCGGCGAAAAATGCGAGACAGAGGCAGGCCACCAACATGACGAAGATTACGTTGGCATTGCTCGTGGGATTCACCTCGCCGGCTGCGCCGTCCAACAGGTGCCCCACCAAGGCGATCACGCCAAGAAAACTCAGCGAGCCCCACACTCGGCAGCGCGTGAAAGAGAACGCAAATTGATGAGCAGAATGCAACGCGAAGCCGTCGAGGATCGCGAACTGCGGCGAATACACGCAGCCGAACAAGACACTGCAGAAGAACAGAGCAACCACACTTTTCGCCGCCCCGAAGGCCAGCATGGCAATGACGCTGAGGGTGGCGAGAATGCAGAGCACCCGGCGCGAGTTGCCAGTGCGATCTACCCATTGCGAAAACAGCGGGCCGGCGATGGTGCGCGCCCAGATCTGCGCGCTCACCACCAAGGTCACTGCCGCCTCATCCAAGCCGCGAGCGCGATGCAGCCAGACTGGAAAAAACTGCATGAACACACCCAGCGACGCAAAAGTTGCCGCATAAAAAACCGCCAACTGCGTGAAGGCAAGCCGCGCAGCGGCAGCAGAGTGAGGCGTGGCAGGCATGGCGGGCTGCACACGATGCCTGCGCGCCAAAATGGAGCAAGCCAAGAGATAACTCTCTGTGCGCTGCATTGTGGCCGGACGCGTATTCGCGCAAGATGCCACCTCCGCGGGGGTGGCGAAATGGCAGACGCAGCGGCCTTAAAAGCCGCAGGCCTTAACCGGCCGTGAGGGTTCAAGTCCCTTTCCCCGCACCATGTATCAAGACGGCGGTGCGCGCGGCTTTTAGTGCCGCGCGCACCTGGCACAAAGGACCAGGGAAAGCGCGTCAATAACGCTGCAGGCTAGCGGAACAGATCTATCCGCCTTCGGCGGCAGCAACTCAACTGGCAGTATGGCGGCGCACTACCGTTCGCCGCTGAAGGCAGCCTAGGTCGCACGCCTTCAGTTTCACCCTGAGCACTGGGGAGTAGCGCTTCACCTGCAGTATTTGCCCCCATGCTCGTTGCCATTGCCAGCAGCGTTCATGCAGCACCCGTTCGTCGCTGCGCGCAAAGCCAATCCGTTCCCTGTGGGTCGCTGCGCGATGGCTGGCCAACACGGCCCTTACTCGTCGAGTGCGGCGCAGGTCGCCATGTTGATGCCGAGCGCACCGCCAAAAGACACGGCAGCGAAAAATTTGCGGGGCGCAGACATCGCTGCTGGCGGCCACCAAAAAAAGTTCGGGGGCACGAATGCCGCGCAACGAAAAACGAAGCCGAGCGTGCTGAAATTCACACCGCCTCTGCCGCATTTTCCGGATCTTGCCACGCTGCTAGCGACAACCCTCTGGTGGCGGTTTGCAGCGCCGACTAAAAACCTGCCATGTCCTGCCAGCTGTTCTCCGGTCCGACACAACGACCCCGCACTGCGCCACTCTTGTGCCTGCTTTTGCTCGTATCCGGCTTGGCGGCGCAGACCACGGTCTCGATCCCCTGCGACCGCGACAACACGCTCTATGAGAGTGCGAACGGCACGCTGAGCAACGGCCGCGGCATGGGCTTGTTCGTCGGCTACACCGGCCAACCGCTCAAGCACCGCGCACTGTTGCATTTTAACGTTGCAGCCATAGTCCCAGCCGGAGCACGAATCATTTCGGCGATCCTCAAAGTCAACACCTCGCGCTCATCCGTCGGCAACAGCTTCCCGGTCTACACGCATCGCGTGTTGCGCAATTGGGGTGAGGGCACTTCCAATGCATCGAATCAGGAAGGGCAAGGGGCCGTCGCAACCACCAATGATGCCACCTGGCGGCACGCGCGTTATCCGAGCACCCTCTGGACCACACTCGGCGGCGATTTTCTCATCCCACCAGACTGCACCTTGCCGATTGCATCACTTGGGCCCTCCCAGACACCGATCACAGCAGCCATCAACACCACCGTGCAACTCTGGCTCGATCAACCGTTGCAAAACTTCGGCTGGCTATTGAAGACTGACGAACTGACCCCTTACTTGGCTTTCCGCATCGACTCGCGCGAGGCACCAGCACCAGGTATCAAAGCATCGCTCGTGGTTAGCTATCTGCTGCCGGGTCAGTTGGCGGCCAGCTGGGGCCAAGGTTGCACCAGTAGCAGCAGCACCGGCCCATTTCTTCAGGCGATGTTGGGCGCACCGATCAGCGGCACGACTGTGACATTGACCGAGACCTACGGTCCGGCCAACAGCCTCGCCGCCAACCTGCTGTCGATCGGTTTTGATCCGGCCGGCGCACCGTTGCTCTCGCAGTGCTCGTTGTTTTTGCCGCTGGACACCGCCATGGTCACATTGGGCTTATTGGTGCTCGACGCGAGCGGCTTTGGCGCGACACCCTTGCCGCTGCCAGCTGGTTTTTTCGGCATGCAACTCACTGGTCAATCCGTTGCACTTGACGCTAGCCCAGCAGGCTTCGTTTTCAGCAACGCATGGCTCGCGGTGGTCAACTGACTAGCTAGATTCGCACGGCAGCTAGCCCCACACACTCCCGCACACGGACGCAAACTCAAGCTCGCAGGTGCACTAAGCAACAGAGTCCGCGTTGCGTCGGCTCATTCATCGTGGAATCCTAGCGCGACAAGTAGGCAAGGCCCGCCCTCGATCACTTCGATCCCAAGGGTCCGCGCGAATGCGATTGCCGCAGCATCCTCAGCACCAGGCTGAAACCAGAGGTGGCGAATGCCCATCGCATGCGCATCGTCAACAATCTGCCGCGCGACGGCAGGCGGGGCAACAATCGACACGGCGCGCACGAACGGCGGGACTACGCGCAAGGATGCATATGCAGCCTCGCCTTCCACCAAGGTGAGTTTTGGATGCACGGCGAGGACCGGCAATGCGTGCTGCTGGTAGCACCGCAAAACTTTGTTGCCGTATTTAGCGCGATCGTTGGACGCGCCAACCACTGCGAACGAACCTTGCGCCAAGAATGCTGCGATCGGCAACGGGTGCGACTTCATCCGCGCATCCTGCCCGCTCTGCAGTTCATTTCCAGTCGCTACTGGGGCCAAGTGTGCGCGGCCGTTCCTTGGCGTTGGCGACTTCAAAGCCAGTCCAGAATGCGAGCCGTGCCAGCCGTTCCATCTTTTCCGGCTCCAGCTTGTCCGCAGTGTCGCTGACTTGGTGGTAGTCCTCGTGCTCACCAGTGCAGAAGAACACGACCGGGATCTGCTTCTTCGCGAAGTTGAAGTGATCGCTGCGCAAGTAGTACTTGTCGCCCGATTGCAAGCCGAGTTGCATCCGCTCGGCAAAGCGCGCCGCGTCCTGCACGATTGTCGAGAACATCTTGTGATCGTGACTCGGGGTGACCGTCACTTCATCGGGCTTGGACTCGGGACCACTGCGCCCAATCATGTCGGTGTTGATGTCGGCGATGATCTGCGGCAATGGCCATGTCGGGTTGTCTGCAAAATACGCCGAGCCCCAAAGGCCAAGCTCTTCGCCTGACACCGACAAGAACACCAACGAGCGCAGCGATCGCGCCTCACTTTTGGCGAATGCCTTGGCGATTGCGAGTAAGCCGCTCGAGCCTGACGCATTGTCGTCGGCACCGTTGAACACGTCGCCATCCATCCGACTGCCAATGTGATCGTGATGCGCCGAGTACACCACCGCTTCACTAGCAAGTTGCGCGTCGCTGCCACGCAGGCATGCGACCACATTGCAGGCCGTGGCGTTCGCGTCAAAGGCAACTTCCAACTTGATCTCGCCCTTGGCCTCCTTGCCCGAAACGACTGGCTCACCTTCGCCGGTGAGGTATTTGCCCAACGCCGTGCGATCCACACCGAGCGCATCGAATACCAAGGCGGACTTCTCGGGCGTAAGCACGAGCACCATAGTGTCACCGGTGCCACCCAAAAGCCCTGCCAGCATGCCGGTGGAATCCATAACTCCAGGCAAGCGCGGCGCGATCAAATCTTTGCCGGGATAAAGCCCAACGTAGTTGAGCACATCCGTGAAACCGGTGGGGTCATCAACGAGCGCAAAGATCACCAGTTTGGCGCCCTTCTTGCCGAGCGCTTGCGCGGTCTTGCCAAGACTGCTCAATGCCTGGAACGACATGCCAAACTTTTGTTCGACCGAGAGCTTTTTGCCCACTGGTCCGCGCGGCGTGCGGAGCACCGCCACTGGGATCACGTCATCGAGCGTCTCGTCCTCTTTGACCTCGGCGCTTTCGCCGCGCGTGCGACCGCGACCGACAAAGCGAACCTCACCCGCAACTGCCACTTTCCTTGGCTTCCCCCCAAGCACGGCAAAGCCATCAACAAACTTTTGCTCGCCAATCTGCAACAGGAACGCTTCCCGCACGAAAGTGCGCGTGATGCCATAGCGCTGCAGATAGCCAATCTTGCCGTCAACTTCGTCGCCGAGCGGTTCGAGTCCTAGCAGGGCAAACTGCTCCGCAATGTAATTCGCAGCGCGCAACTGACCAGACGAACCGGTGAGCCTTCCGCCGAGTTCATCGCTGGCAAGAAACGTCGCGTGCAAGAGCATTTCTTTGCCGACGATCTGCGCCATGGCCTTCGGTGCCCCCTCCGGCAGGCTGGCCTGCTTCTGACCAAGCAGCGCGGCAAACAACAACAAACATGGCGTTATGCGGCTTAGCATGAGGATGGGTAATGGAAGCAGGATTGTTAGCCAATGTCGCCGAGGAAGTTCGCACTGTGCGATGGGCAACGGCTCTCTTGCGGCAAAATGCAGCACCCAAGTCCCAATCGGCAGGCTCCCTTTGTTGCACCTATCATGCGCCAAACAAAGCCAAACTTTCCGTCCTAGCGCCGCTTATTGCCAGCGACGATGGCGACCCTGCCGTTGCCTTTCGCACTGCCTCACACACCGGGGCGCGGCGAAGAGCAAGATAGTTTTGCTGCCGCCGCACGGCTCGAGGGCCTGCAGTTCAACGATGCCAAACGCTAACCGGCAACGGCGGAGCTCATCACCTTGCGCAAAAACTGCGCAGGCCTTCGCGAAAAAAGGATCCTGCTCACCTTGCCGCCCAGCTGGCATTTCGAACCACTCTTGCCAGACATGTTGCGGCCAATCCCAAATGGTTCCGCTGCTGGGCAAACGCGCGAGTTGCCAACCGCCAAGCAGGACACTGACATCGCGTTCGCCACGATCGACGAACTCGCGTGCTGGTGGCGCCAACCAAAAGGCGGATCTGATTGGATCTGCAGCAATCTTAATGGGCACCTGGCATGCGTGCTGCCGATTGGCACAAGCGCAAAGCTGGTGCTCGGCCGATCGTGCTGCCGCTGATCGGCAGCCTACATCGCGAGGCCGAGTTGCTTGCGATTGCAGCAAAATGGCAGTCTGCAACCAGCTGGCACCGTAGTCGGCCGCCGCAGTATTGCTGACCTGCGTAGCCGTTACTTTCGCTTATCCCGCTTCGAGTTGACGGGCTGCTTTTCGTAGCACCAATCGCCAACCGGATCACGGTGCCACCGGCTCCAGCGGTTGCCAACCGCGATCGCGATACTAGGTATTGCAGGAACTGCCAAAAGCCATTGAGTCCTTTTGGTCGACACCAGACTCGTAACGGCACAACCGGATGGACTGGATTAACTCAACCTTCGGGGCGCTTTCATTGGCGCCATCTTGGCTCAGCTGGCTTGTCGCTTCGGCGATCTTGCTGACGCCCATCTACCTCGGAGTACGCCTCTGGCAGTTCGCGCTTGTGACCCTTGCCACCATGTGGGCATTGGGGTCACCAACGTGGCTCTGGTGTGTGGTGCTGCCGTTGGAAGCCCTGATCGTGCTGCCGCCGATTCGGCGTCGATTGCTCAGCGCGCGCATTTTGGCAGTGCTGCGCAACGGCGGCTTCCTGCCGCAGATCAGCGAAACCGAGCGCACCGCGATCGCTGCCGGCACGGTATGGCTCGATGGCGAACTGTTTTCCGGCAAGCCCAACCTCGAGCGCCTAGCGACCGCCGAGTATCCTGGTCTCACCACGGAAGAACGCGCGTTCCTCGATGGCCCAGTGGCTCGCGCCTGTGAACTCACCGACGACTGGCGTGTGTGGCAGGAACGTGATCTGCCCACCATCGTTTGGGACTACCTCAAGCGTGAACGCTTCTTCGGCATGATCATCCCGAAGGAATACGGCGGCCTAGGGCTGTCCGCCTCGTGCAACAGCGCCGTCGTCACCAAGCTGACTTCGCGCTCATTGCCATTGGCCATCACCGTGATGGTCCCCAACTCGCTCGGACCTGCCGAGCTCTTGATTCACTATGGCACAACTGAGCAGAAGCAGCGCTGGCTGCCGGCACTCGCCTGTGGCGAAGAAATCCCGTGCTTTGCGCTGACCGAGCCTGGTGCAGGCAGCGACGCCGGCGCGATCCAGGCTTCCGGCGTGGTATTTCGCGGCGAAGACGGCCGCTTGATGCTGCGACTGCAGTGGAACAAGCGCTACATCACGCTGGCGGCAATTGCCACCGTGCTTGGCATGGCCTTTCAACTGCACGATCCTGAGAACCTACTTGGCAAGGGCCACTTCCCAGGCATCACGTGTGCGTTGATCCCGTCGAAGGCCCAAGGTGTCACCCTGGGTCGTCGCCACGATCCGCTCGGCGTGCCGTTCTACAACTGCCCAACGCAAGGCAAAGACGTCATCGTCGTGTTGGAAGATGCTGTCATCGGCGGCATCGCTGGCATCGGCCAAGGTTGGCGCATGTTGATGGAATGTCTCGCGGCAGGCCGCGGCATCTCGCTGCCCGCGACTTCAGCGGGCGGGGCGCAAATGACGGCGCGCGCAGTCGGCGCATACGCTGCAGTTCGGCAGCAGTTTGGCATTGCCATCGGCAAGTTTGAAGGCATCGAAGAACCGCTCGCGCGAATCGCTGGCTTCAACTACGTGCTCGAAGCCGCGCGTCGCTACACCTGCGGCGCGCTTGACGGCGGTGCCAAGCCTGCAGTGGTCACCGCGATTGCCAAGTGGAGCAGCACTGAGCTATGGCGCCAGATCGTCAACGACGGCATGGACATCATGGCAGGCGCTGCAATCTCACGCGGCCCTCGCAACGTGATCGCGCATGGCTACATCGGCACGCCGATCTGCATCACGGTCGAAGGCGCAAACATCTTGACGCGCACGCTGATGATCTTTGGTCAGGGCGCGATCCGCTGTCACCCTTATGCCTACCAAGAGATCGAGGCGCTCGCCAACAACGATTGCGTGCGCTTCGACCGCGCATTCTGGGGCCATATCGGCCACGTCGCGCGCAATGCAGTTCGCGCTGCAGTGCTGTCGCTGACGCGCGGCCGCCTCGCCAGCTCACCGGTTCGCGGCCCAGCAGCTCCCTACTGGCGTCGCCTGAGCTGGGCATCGGCGCGGTTTGCGCTGTGGGCAGATGTCGCAATGGGAACCCTTGGCGGAGACCTAAAGCGCAAGGAGAAGCTCACCGGCCGATTTGCGGACGCATTCACCTGGCTTTATCTCGGCACGGCGGTGCTGCGAAGGTTCGAGGCCGAAGGCCGTAAACCTGAAGACCTGCCGCTCATGCGCTGGTCCATGGAGCACGCGTTCAGCCGCATCCAGGGCGCATTTGAAGGCCTGCACCAGAACCTCGAGTTGCCCTTCATGACATGGTTCTTACGCGGACCAGTCAGTTGGCTAACAAGAATCAACAGCATTGGCCATGGGCCAAATGACAAACTCGGTGGCAAGGTCGCGCGCACGTTGCTGCAACCTGGCGAACAACGGGATCGAATGACCCCGATGGTCCACGTCCCCACCGATCCGGCCTCCGCGCTGGGGCGCTTGGAACGCGCGTTGCAACTGTGCGTCGACGTCGAGCCAGTGCACAAGAAACTGCGCGAAGGAATCAAATCTGGCAAGCTGCCAAAGGCGCGGGCCGATCAGTTGCTCGACCAGGCATGCGAGCGCGGGATCCTCACCGAAGCCGAACGTAAACTTGCGCGGGATGCCGAAATCGCGCGCGCAGAAGCACTCGCGGTCGACAGCTTTAGCCTGGAAGATTACCGCCAGTCCAACCAGGCCACCGTGGCAAAAACAGCCGCAATGCATACCTGATCGGAACAGACTGTGGCTCGAATGTGACAGGCACCCTATGGTGCCTGTCGTCGTTTCCACACGACCAAGCCATGCTGCTTTTAGTCCTTTCTGTTGCGTTCGCGATTGTGTTCGCATTTGTGTGCTCGATTTCCGAAGCAACGCTCTACAGCGTGTCGCCGACGCGAATCGAAGCGCTCGTTGCCAAAGGCAGCCGTGCCGGCACTTGGCTGAGTGCTTGGAAGAAGCAGCCGGACGCGCCGATCGCGGCAATCCTGGTGCTCAACACCATCGCCAATGTCGCGGGTCCATCGATCGCCGTCGGTGCTTACCTGATCGCATTCCCGGACAACTCAGAAAGCTGGTTCATCGCATTACTAACCATCGTGATCCTGCTGTTCGCTGAGATCGCGCCAAAAACCATGGGCGTGGTGCACGCAAACGCACTGGCGGTGCCTGCAGCTCATGCGATTCGCGTGATGATCATCTGTCTAAGGCCGGTTCTCATGGTCACTCGCTTGGTCTCGCAGTTAGTCGGCCCCGGCAGCAAGCCCGCTGATGCCTCCCTCGAAGAGATTCGGCTCCTGGCAACCACGGGACAGGCCCAAGGCGCATTCGGCGCGCTCACCGCAGGCCTGATCGCCAATGCCACCCGCTTACGCGAAACCCGGGTACGAGAAGTCATGCTGCCGCGTCATCGTGTCGCATACCTATCCGGCAACCGCACGATGCAGGAGAATATTGAACTCGTGCACCGCACCGGCCACAGCCGGTTTCCATTTACGGCTACCGGTGAGTTGGATCAAACCAGCGGCGTAATCTTGACCAAGGAACTGCTGTTCCACCTGCGTTATCACGCAACCGTCGACTGGAATGACTTGTTGGTGCCGTTGGTCGTCGTGCCGGAGACTGCAAAGCTCAACCACCTGTTGCGCTCGTTCCAAAAAGAGAAGCGACACATGGCGTTAGTGGTCGACGAGTATGGTGCTACCCAAGGCCTAGTCACCCTCGAAGACGTGCTGGAAGAAATCGTCGGCGAAATTCAGGATGAACTCGACGACGACGAACCGCATATGATCGCGCGCCCCGATGGCAGCCTGTTGTGCCGCGGTGCAGCAGAATCGCGCAAGGTGTTCACCAAGCTCGGGCTAACCGAAGTGGAGACCCAAAGCCAGACGATCTCCGGCTTCGTCGCCGAACAGCTAGGCGATGTCCCTTATGCCGGTGCAGAGATCGACTACCGCAACTATCGCTTCCTCGTAACAAAGGCCAACAACCGGCGCGCCGAACGCATTCGCATATTGCCGATTGCCAAGGATGAAGCAGACGAGTCGGACCAGAGCCAAAACTGAACTAAGCAGCACTTTGTCGTAGGAAAAAGAACACGGTCACTGCTTTTTTAAGAACCAAGATTGGAACCGAGCAGGCCGGCAATGCAGCGCCCCACCGCAATGGCAACAAAAAACAACTCCCGTTGCACAGCGAAGGGCCGTGAACAAATAGGTTAGGCGATTGGCCAATACCGTTGAGCAACTAGCGGACTAGGAACAACTAGGATCATGTTGCATGGCCTTACGCAAGGTAAGCACTGACGCATCGTCACTGCGGGCACTGATGACCGCGTTTGGGCCTTTCCTACTGGTCACGATACTGCTGCCATTTGTAATGAAGGCAACCAATGATTCGACCCGCAATTGGCCGATCGACCAGATACTGCGGGCGATCCGAGAAGTCGAATCAAGCGACCGCGAAAACGCTCCGGACGGCGACCAAGGGAGAGCTATTGGAATCTACCAAATCCATCTCAGCTACTGGGTCGATGCGATAGCCGAAAAACCACAACTGGGTGGCACGTATCAGGATTGCCGGCAGAGCGCCTATGCCGAACAAATCGTGCGGGCTTACATGCAGCGGCATGCCAAAGAAGCATGGCAATCCGGCAATGCAGAAACAATCGCACGTGTCCACAACGGCGGGCCACGCGGCCCAGATAAACCCGCCACCCAAATCTATTGGCAGCGCGTGAAAGCTCACCTGATTCCCTAAGAATACATTCCGCTTGATATACCAACGAAAAACCCTGCCCTCCGCAACAAGCGGAGGGCAGGGCTGTGGCTTTGCTGCCCGGAGAAGCAGCGTTTGCCGTGCAGAGAATTCGTATAGTAGCTTTCAGATCACAGTCGAATCATGTTGCGCCAAGTAGCAACCGCTGGGGGAACCCAATTCACGCCAGTATGCAGTTCCAGCGTCTGGAGCATTACGTCATAAGGGAAACTTGGCGGCGTCCAGAGAGTGTCAATACCCTCGGCGTTGGCCAACCCGACATCAAGAGTCACCAGGTATTCAGTCAACGGCAGCAGTAGGAAACCAAAATCACCGAAGCCGAAGTTGATTGGCGAGCCGGCTTCGATGCCAAACTCTGCCAAGTAAAACACCAAGTCACCTTCCTTGGCATGCGATATCACAGATAAGCCGCTGAATGACAGAGCTGGCGTAATCGCGATGTTGAGCGGACCAGTGTAGTTATAGCGATCCCAAACCAACAGAAAGCCTCCGCCAGTCGGGATTTCACCAGCCTGACTATTAATAGTCGACCCGCTTTGGCAGCTAGCAAGTTGGCCATCGCTACCGATGAAGGTGAAGAAATAATCTGAACCGACAAAGCTGGCGCTAGTCTGCGTAGAGTTGGCAAGGGAGTAGGTGTTGACTATGCCGAACCCGGAAATCGTGGTTGGCGAAGTAGCTGGGCCATAGGCCAAGGTGCCAGTCTGAGAAAAAGCCGAAGATGAAGTATTCAGACTGTAAGAACCAATCGAACCTGGGAAACCAGTGACGGCAGCGTAATAAACTGACGACGGCAAGCTGACTGCGATTCGGCTATATAAGCCACGCGCCAGATTATTAGAGTTATCGTCATCGACATCGCAAAGAAAGTCAAGATCACGGTCGAGCAGGACCATGACAGTGTCGAACACCTGCAAACCTGCCCCACCCGAGGTGGTCATTTCGACATGTCCAGCACTTGCGCTCAGGTCGATTTTGACAAGACGCATCGACTCACCGCCGGTGATGGAATCCGAGACAAGGCTGGTCTGGATCACATCGCTCAAAGTCTGCGGAATGCTTGCGTAAGTGATCGTGAACGGCAAATCAGCAACACCATTTACTTCGTTCACATAGATGAAGTAAGTGCCAGCAAGTAGATCGATATCCGCCGCCGCATCCAAACCAAACGAGCTATCTTCGTTGGCAAAAATAGTTACACCGTCGGCGCGCTGAACTTTGAGTTGCGTGTCGTGAAAAATCGACTCGACATGCAATTGCAAGCGGCCTTCGGCAACCTGCACCTCAAATACATCATGGGTCGCATTTGAGTTCGAAGCCTGCGTGAGTCCGGCACCGCCTGCGTTGCCCAGCGAATGGATGGCAACATTATCTGTATCTAACGACAGCTGGTAGATACCACCGGTATTACCCGAAAACCCGCTTACATCGGCGTAATAAGATCCCGCAGGCAGAAATACGTTGACCTGTGAAAGCAATGAGCTGCCGAAGTTGTCATTGACCGCAATCACGTCACCTTTGCTGTTTCGCAGTGTGAGAACCGAGTCAGTGATGCCACCCGAACCGCCTTGGGCCTGCACGTCGATGCTGTAGAAGCTGCCAGTCGAGGTAAAGCCCCAGCTGTCAATGTCGCCAGCCTTTGAGCAATCGCCACCGACTACGCTGCCATTGATCTGATCCGCGTAGCGCCACGAGTCATTAAACTCATGCTCATTGATAACGTCTGAGCCGACATCAGAGAATGGCATCGCGGCTGGACTATCTACTGCAAGGAACGTTCGGCCCGCGCGACCTTTCGACTGCAAAGCAAGCAGTGCTTGCTTCAGCGCCTGCTGCTGTACCGCTGTCTGGGCAATACCAGCAATGCTGGCATCATGCAGAACAGTTTGAACAGTAACACGGCTGGGATCGGGATATCGCGCATGGATCCAAGTCTGGAACGAGCCAGACTGAGCCGAGGCAACAGTGGCCAGCAAGCCGGCCATGGCAACAAAAATAAGGTTCTTCATAAATAGCTCTCCGGTAACACAAAATAAACGCCGGGAAATAGGTCCCGCTTCCTTACCTGAACAATAACCCACGGGCAAAATCGTAAGAGATTACGGTTGGCTTTAAACCGCTAGCTCAGGCTTTTTGTTGGCATTATTTTCAATCGCATTTGTCGCAATGCCAATCATTGCTCGCAACGATTTTACGCTCGCAAAATCATAATAATGATCCGTCGGCTGTTCGCGGTTGGTATCAGCAAGCCCATATCATTGACTCTTTCTGCCGGCACTACACAGCTGCCATGGAGGGATCACGCAATCTTCAACCTCGCGTGCCAAGCATCGAAAAAAAAACCCGGTCCGAGTCCAGCGGTGCCGGTCTCAAAAATACACAAATGTGCGATTTGATTTTCGAGCAACCGGTAAAACCAAAAAAACGCTATGCCTCTGCTTTGATCACCAGACGCTGGTGGACTACTTCTTGGGACTCGCCGCGTTGCCAGACTTCAACGTAGCGAGCAAGCTTTGCACAGCCGCCGTCAAGGCCTCCTCGCGGACATCTTTGAAGCGGATCACGCCATTTACATCGATCACATAGACCGTCGGCCAGTTGGTGACGTTCCAAGCGGTTGGTATCAGCCCATCCGTGCCACTCTCGCCGCACCAGAAAGAACGCCAGGTAACGCCCTGCAAAGTAGCCTGATTACGATATTCAACTAGATCCCTGTCGCTGTTGATGCCAATTAGCGCGAATGGCTCGTCCTTCAATAATGCTACGAGCGACCGCTCGTGTGGGATCATGGCTCGGCAAGGGCCTCACCAGAATCCCCAGTAGTCGAGGACCACAACCTTGCCGAGGTAGTCACTAAGTTTGAACGTGGTGCCATCTGTGTCCACGCCTTCGATGTCAGGTGCAGTCATGCCAACCTGCAACCGTTCACGCAAAAAGCGCGGCGCCGCGATCTTTGCGCCGAGCGCGGTGCCGATCGACAATTGCGCTGCTTGCTTCTGCAAAGACGCAGAACGCAGCTGTTCTTCTGGCTTGGCATTGGGGCCATTTAGCTGCAGGCTGCGCCAGTACATTGCCCACGCTGAAACTTTGGGGTCGGGATTTCCTGCGATCAAAACTTCTAAAAACGAACTTGCCTCGGCTTTACTGACCGCCCGCGACAGGTCCATCGCGTTCTCAAGCAGGAGCCAGAGTTGCGAACTCTTCATGTGGCTAGCGGTAATCGCAGCCAATGCAGAACGGCTGGCCAGTGATCTACCGCCAAAGATCACCGCCTGGCAGTAAAGCGGCACGGCCTCATCGCCTGCCATTTGCAAAGCCTTGGCCAACGCGCGCGCAGCAAAGACTTCCCGGTCGACAGGCTTCAGCGTTGCGCGCAGCGCCACCAAAGCAGCCTTGTCATCCAAGGCCAGCGCGCGCTGCCAAGGTTCTGACTTGGCGATTTTCTGATCCTCTGCCTGATAGTTCCTGACCAAAGCTTGGTATTCGGCAACCAGTGCTTGCTGCGCTGCAAAACCAGATCCGGCGGCAGGCGCCTTTCCGCTCTGGGCACCAAGCAGACTTGAAATCCATACTGCGGATAGCACTAGGGCTTTTCTCATTCGCCTCATTAGCGTGGACCACACCTTGCTCGGTGCCGATTTTATCGGTTTGCCAGCCATTTGAAAGCTGGTTCTCCAGTGCTAATCAAGTAGCAATGAAATAGCCACTTGATGTTCGTGTTCGCAGTGCTGGCGACCGGCTTTCGCCGAGGAACAAAAAGTAACGCCCCTCCCACCCCCGACACCAAATTGAGCCGAGCTGGCAGCAGCACGAGCTCTTCAATCATTGGAAGCCGACAGCCCGGAAAACGCCTCCCTGAGACCCGCCGCTTTACTCTGTAAAGATAAAGCTGCGGCCCGCGTCGGCATGTCCAGACACGCAACTGGCTGCTGCGGCAGTTGAAGAGCAAAGTGCCACGGCATTGCCGCCGCTTTGGTGAAGCCGTGCAGGAGCAGCCGACCGAGCACCAGTTCTGACGCTGCTATCCTAGTAACAAAAAAGGCCCACTGGAGAAACTGCGTTCGGCAAATGGAGCCCATGGCAGCGGCTCGAGTGCCGCACACCTTGCTCACTAGCGGTTTTTACCGATCAGCCTCGGCAGATCGCATTGATTCCTGATCGGGCAGCGCGCGCACTGCGGCCGCTTGGTGCACAAATCAATCCCCAGCTGGCGCAGACGCAACGTTGCATCAATACGCAAATCATCGCCTTCGTCGAGTTCCAGTTCGGCTGCCTCCACCGCAGACTCGTGCTGCACGAAGGGGTCGAGGTGCTGACCGTAGTTGCCGGCGTTTTCGTCGAGCCCATAGCCGATGCGAACAATCGTCCGCAGCGCGAAGAAGTCGAACGCCAACCTGGAGTGATGTCCTGCGAGCAGGAGCAAATGCGCTGCCATGGCAGGATGGATGCCGGGAAACCGCTGCAACGAAGCCATGGCCTCGTTGAACGGCAGCCGCACCAAATCACGCGGGTCGCCGACTTCGGAGAAGCATGCGGCGCAAACGCGCAGCGCATCGATTTGCACATCTGAAGAAGCGGTGGTGCCACAGATCGCGCGCATTTTTACGTCGCCAACACCGGCGATCCGTTCGGCCAAAAAGCCTGTCTCCTGTTCGAGCAACAAAAACGCACGCCCACGCCGGGCCTCCTCGGTAGCTGGCACTACGTTGTGAAACAGGATCGCGGTCCACGGATCACGCGGGGGACTACTCGGGAGCACACCTTGATGCTCCGCAAGCGCAACCAGACACTTTTGCAATCGAGACAAGCGCGTCACCCGCACATACTAGCCACGCGACCGGCGCAGACCAGTCGCACGAAAGGCAGCAGCCCCGTCGCAAAGCGCGGCAAACGGCGAACGACCGTCCAATCCCTCGTAGGATAAAGCCAATGTCAAACCGCTTGCTCGTGCTCCTGTTGCCATGCTTGCTGCAAAACCTGCATCTATCCGGACAATCGCCGCCTGGCGGGCCGTTTGAGCAGCAGGTGCGCGACTTAGCAGCCGATTTGCGCGACCTAACACGCCGCTACGACGTGCCCTTGTCGACGGAGTGCTGGCAGCGCATGAACAGCTACCTGACCCAGAAGCTCACGGAGCTTTCGCAGGTGGACGGCAGCAAGCTGGGGCGCGACGGACGCATCGACCTGCAGTTGTGCATCGGTCACTGTAAGCATCAGCTCGCCCTGCTCGACCAAACTGCAACTAATAACAAGGCTGCGGCGCCGCTCTTGCCGCACGCTGCGCCACTGATCCGTGCATGCGAAAAGCGACGGCGGCTCGAAACCATCGACGGCGAGGCGGCGGCTATGTTGCTCACGCAGGCGGCGACCGCTCTGCAAGCAGCAGAAAGACAGCTGGCGAACGGCGAGTTCGACAGCCTCTCGATTCCGACTGCGAGCACGGCGACCGATAGCTTGCAGCAATTACACCACGCGTGCTCCGCATGGTTTCGTTTCTACGACGGCTACGACCCGCTGTTCTCCTGGTGGGCGCGAAAGCCTTGGCAGGAATATGACGCAGCACAGCAGCATTGGCGCAACGCCATCGAGCAGCGCCTCATCACCGCACGCAACCAAGACAACACGCTCCCTGGCCAGCCGATTGGCGAAGCAGCATTGCGCACGGAACTGCAACATGAGCAGATCCCCTACACGCCAGCAGAACTGATCGCAATCGCGGAGCGCGAGTTCAGTTGGTGCGATGCCGAAATGGAGAAGGCAAGCAAGACACTCGGCTGCGGCACCAACTGGCAGCAGGCGATGGAGCTGGTAAAGCAACGCCACGTTGCGCCCGGCGAACAACCGCAGCTGATCCAAAAGCTCGCGCACGAGGCAGAGCAGTTTTTGACCGAACGCGACTTGCTCACGTTGCCGCCACTCGCCACCGAGTGCTGGCGCATGAGCATGATGTCAAAAGCGGCGCAAAAGGTGAATCCGTTCTTTCTCGGCGGCAACACGATCCAAGTGTCATTTCCGACAGACGACATGACGCACCAAGAAAAGCTGCAGAGCCTACGCAGCAACAACGAGCACTTCTGCCGTGCGACGGTCTTCCATGAACTAATCCCAGGCCACTGGCTGCAGGAATACATGCAGGAACGTTGGCGGCCCCACCGCGCGATGTTCGAGACGCCATTCTGGATCGAGGGCTGGGCACTCTACTGGGAAATGCGGTTCTACGACCTAGGCCTGCACAAGACCGCCGAGGACAAAGTAGGCGCGCTCTATTGGCGGAAGCACCGCTGCGCGCGGATCATTTTCTCACTCAACTTCCACCTCGGCCGCCTAACCGCTCAGGAATGCGTTGAATACCTGATTTTGCGAGTCGGTCACGAACGCGCCGCGGCAGAAGGCGAAGTGCGACGTTCGATCGGCGGTGCCTATTCACCGCTTTACCAGTGCGCCTATTTGCTGGGCGGACTGCAGTTGCGCGCACTGCAGAAGGAATTGGTCGGCAGCGGCTCGCTCACGGAGAAACAGTTTCACGATGCCGTATTGCAGCAGAACGCAATCCCGATTGCCTATGTGCGCGCGGCACTGAGTCCTCACATAGTCCCGATCGGCGAGCTTGCTGCCTGGCGCTTCTAAGCGAGCCAATAGCAGCCCCGACCTAGCAATATGCGCAAATTACATTGGTAAACTGGCGCCCAGTTGCCGATCTTTTCCACATTAGTTGCGTATTGAACGTGACTAAAAGAATCCCATGCATCGATCACTGCAAACAATAGCTCTGCTCGCAATCTTTGGTCCTGTCATTGCCCAGACCGAGGCAGTAGCGACCAAGTCGGAAAAGACTGAAAAAGTCTGGCAGCTAGAAAGCACGAGTCTCGGCGGTTGAAGCGCGCCGAGCTTGGCGCTCAGGATCAGTTCGATCCTGAAAAAAGAATCTGGCATCCTAAATCTTAGCTTCGACACCTGTGGAGTCGGCTACTTCGATGCTGGCAAGGATTACACCCCGAGCCTCGAAATTCTGAACGCACTGCTGGTGAAGAACAAGATCAAGAATGTCACCTTCACGACGGTCGCCGAGATTGAGGTAACAAAGCCCACTGCGGTTTATCAACTCACAATCAGCGGGCTTGGTTGAGGCGCAACTGCCCTTTTGACCCGTGCGGTCTTAAGCAAGCTTGCAGGTGTGTCGCAGGTCCAGGCGTTTGGCCACAACGGCAAGGCGCTGGTTTCTGTGACGGATAGCAAAGCATTCACCGAGGCGATCGCCAAGGAAGCATTGCTGAAGGAAACGAAAGAACTTCGCCTGCGAAAGATGACGAAGGTCTGACCGCTCAGCGGTCACGCTGTGCAGTGACCTTGCTGTTGCAGCATGTGCCAGGAAGACCACGCGCCTTGTCGGCACGATGTGTTTTTGGTGGCTGCTTTACTGCCCCATGATGTGGCGGCATTCTGCGCAAGGAATGCAGCGTTTCCGGATCTTTCTGCGCCGAACCTACGGCGGGCTGCCGAAGCAGACTTGGCTTTTATGCCTAGCCGCGTTTGTCAACCGCGCTGGCTCGATGGTGCTCCCGTTCATGAGCATCTACCTCGGCAAAAGCTTTGGCTGCACGATTGCCGAGGCCGGCAGCGTGATCGCCATGTATGGCATCGGCTCGATAATCGGCAGCATTGCAGGCGGCAAACTCGCCGATCGAATCGGCCCGGTGCGGGTGCAGATCCTGACGCTCGCGCTGACCGCTGTATGGATGGCACTCCTGAGCTTTGCTCCGTCGGTGATGCTGTTCGCTGTTGGCGTATTGGTGCTCGGAGCTTTCAACGACGCATTCCGGCCAGCCAACGTAGCTTCAGTAGCCGCAAGCTGCGCACCCTATCGGCAGGCAAAGGCACTCACGCTCAATCGACTCGCACTCAACGCTGGCTGGGCAACCGGACCAGCAATGGCTGGCGTGCTAGCCGACTTTGACTTTCATCTGTTGTTCTTTGTCGACGGTTTTACCTGTGCGCTAGCAGCCCTACTGCTATTTCTCACGGTGAAAGCGGACCTCGGCAAACGCACTCAAAACCAACCTGCTGGCAGCGCGGTCGAAAGCCCAGTGCAAAAAGCACTGTCGCCATGGCGCAATCCGCGCTTCATCTTAGTGTTGCTGGTGTCGACGCTCTGCTTTGCGACGTTCCTGCAGAGCTTCCAGACGTTGAGCCGCCACTTGGAGCACGCGCTAGGCTTCTCCAACAAACTGATCGGCGCATTCCTCGTTATCAATCCAATCGCCATCGTGTTGTTGGAGATGCCAATCATGCACGCGCTGCGACATCGGCCGCAGTTGCCGTTGGTCGCAGTCGGTGCGCTGCTTGTTGGCCTTGCCTACCCTTGGCTGATCTGCCAATCCCTTGGCGCCTTTGCGGTTTTGTGCTCCACGGTGACGCTGACGATCGGCGAGATGCTTTATATGCCGCTACTAAGTGCCTACATCACAGCAATGGCGCCAAAGGAAGCGCGTGGTAACTACCTCGGCGCCTACTTTGCGTCGTATTCCATGGGCTTCATCGTTGCCCCCTCAGTCGGCGGCTACGTCTACGACACTTTCGGCCCTGATGCGTTGTGGCTCGGCTGTGCTGCCGCTGGCGCGCTCTCAGCGGCGAGCTTGCTCTGGTTGTCCAAGACTACTCTGCCTAGATCTATTTAGCGCAGCTTGATGATGCAGGTAGCCGCGAGCTCCGCGTCGCCACGCTGCTGCATTGTGCTGCACAAAACGCGCACGCTCGGCCGCAGTCGTCGCTCGACCTGCTTGTCGCCGTCGATGAGCAGCAACGGCTTACTGCAATCAACCATGTTGGCATCGAGTAACGCTTCGACCTGCTCAATCTTCACGTTGCTAATCATCAAAGTCTGACCGCTTAGAACGGCATCGATGCGCTGGAAAGCCGCCGGTGTATCCGTGTGCAGCCAATAGTGATCGCGTATTACACTGTCGGTGAGTTCCCAAAATAGCTTGGTGCAAAGCGTGTCGCGTCGCGCCAAAAGCAACTGCGGCAACAGGTCGCGATCCGGCAAGCCTGTGTGACCATTGTTGGCGACGAGCGTGAAGGTGGTCGGGTAGAGGCCTTCATGCGCTTTTTTGAGGCCTTGAAGAATCTGCTCAAACCCTTCGCAGCGGGAACGACGGCCATAGGCGGTGTCGCGGTCGCCAACCATGAAGGAGAACTTGAGGTTGTGCAGCCCGATCGCAGATGTCTGTGCATCATTGGGTGCAGCAGCACTCGCGTGCACCGCAGCAAAGCGATGTGGCATCTTTGGTCCGATCGAAAATGCACCATAGCCGCCGTGCGAATAACCAATCGCGTAGACCTTTGCCGGATCGACTTCGGCGCAGATCACAAACTGCAAAATCAGCCGCTCGATCAACGGATACATGTAATCCGTATAGAACCCGTTCCACTCGTCGGTCGGTGCCCGCAGAGCGCAGTAGAGGTAACCACCCGTTTCTGGATGATCCTTATAATAGATCTGCATGTGCTGCCACTGCGAGTCGTTGACCTCCTTCGGCACTCCACCACCGCCGTGCATCGCAATCACTAGCGGGTAGCCATTTAAAGGCTTACTACCGACCTGCTTTAGCACATAAGGGCTCTGCTTATCAAAAGCACGCACACGTGAAGCGGCAAAGTCCGCGCGCAGCTCTTTATGCTCACTCTTTTGCAATGCCGCGAACGCGATCCGCCGCAACCGCGCATCGCCGACCTTGGTCGCAACCTCAGCGTCGAGGTTCTGATCAAACTCAAAGCGCGCCTGCGCCTCAGCATCTGCGGCAAAATAGCGGGCAAACAATGCCTCGACCGCGGAGTCCGCCGCGTTGGCTGCGGCAATTGCTGGCCCAGATGGCGCTGGATCCTGCTTTGGTAGGTAGTGAGCGCTTACATCAATGCCATGCAACGTGATCCCAGGCCCATAACCCGCCACGAAATCATGGCCCGTCGGCGCAAAGCTGACGGCCCAAATATGAAAGGCAGGATCTTTATGCGCAGCGGCGATAGCGGCTTCGCCAACGAACCAGCCTCGGTCCAAGCCATTCGAGTCGGGCTCGTCCGCACCGCAAAAGCGCCATGCACTGCCGTCCCAGATTTCGACCCATGTGTGGTTGCCTTCCTTGGTAGCCCACTTCACGGTCACAATGCGCGCCGGAATGCAGCACGCGCGACAGGCATCGGCGAGCAGAATCGACAGCCCCGTGCAAGTCGCCATGCCCTGCGCGATCGAATCGCTTGGCGCCTGATCTGCAGCCCTTCGCTTCGTCGAGTAGTGAACCTTCAACTGACCAAAGATGGTCTCATTGAGTTTGCGCCCGGCTTCGCCCGGTGTGGCGCACAAAGACACCAACGGCAGGTATCGAGTTGTGAAGTCGGACCGCCAGTCTTCCACCGCCTCACTGGCCTGCACATAGGGCACGACGAAGTTGTAGAACAGTTCGTCGCTGATCGTTTTGCCCCACGGCACTTGAGCTCGCGCGCGACAGGCGAGCGAGACCTGCCTCAGTAAAAACTCAGCCGAAAGAGTTTTTGCATCGGTCTCCGGCAAATTGCCAAGCAGCCACTCCATCACGGCACGTTGCTCGACGGGCGCAAGCTTCTGCGCCTTCTCCAACTGCGCTCGATTACTGCCGGCACTAGCGAGCCCGATCGGCGTGGCAACAGCTTGCGCAAACAGCGAACCGACCAAGGAACAGACAACCCACCACGATGACAGACGACGGAACATTGTCGCTTTGTATCGTGCCAGCGAGCGGCAGGCGAACCTCGATCAGCCGCGAAAAATGTTCTGCGGCGATGGGGATTCGCCACGCAGGATCGCGCAGACATTCTTCACGGTGTCAAGGCACATCGACTGGTAGGAAAGGCCCGTGAGCGAAGCCGTGTGCGGCGTCAATAGCACGCGCTCCGAACGCAACAAAGCGTCGTCGCAGAGTGGCGGCTCTACCTCGAGCACATCGGCAGCAAAGCCACCGAGATTTCCGCTGGCCAATGCCACTCGCAAAGCTGCACCATCAATCAAGGCCCCGCGAGCAGTATTGACCAACATCGCGCCTCTTTTCATTGCTGCAAGCTCCGTTGCACCGATCAGATTGCGGGTCTGCGGCGACAGCGGCAGATGCAAGGTCAGCACGTCGGACTGCGCGAGAACCTCGGCAAGCGGCAGGCCTTCATAGGGCAACAAAATCGGCGCACGATGCGAAGCCACCAACACGCGCATGCCAAATGCATGCGCCAGCAAAGCCACGCGCTTGCCGATGTTACCAAACCCGATCACGCCCAATGTGAGGCCGCGAATCTCGTTGCCTTTGTAATGAGCGCGATCTTCCCAACGGCCTTGCGCAACTGCGGCCGCCTGACGCGAGATCCCGCGCACGAGGTCAAGGATCAGCGCGATCGTGTGCTCCGCAACGGTGAGCGTGTTGCCACCTGGCGCAAACACCACTGGAATTTTTAGCTTTGCCGCAGCGCCAGTGTCTAGGTTGTCGAGACCGACACCAGCACGCGCGATCACCAGCAGATTGGGGCACTGCCGCAACAAAGCCTCGGTGATCCGACCGCGACCGCGCGTCAGGATGGCGCGCACCTCGGCAAAGTTGGTTTGCGGCGCATTGGGATCGACCGCACGCACCACGGTGTCCACTTCCACGAGCATCGCCTCCGCCATCGGATGCAGCGACTCAAGCAGCAAGATACTCATGGTGAAACGTGCTGACCAACCGAGTCGCCTGGCTCCATTCGATACACCCCCCGCAGCGGCTCCACCAGCGCATCCGCAAACAGCGACGGGTCAAGCCTCGCATCCGCAGCGCTCGCAATCTCGATCAGATTGCCCGACGGATCGCGCACAAACATCTGCATCTTGCCACCAGGCAGTTGCCGGACTCGTCCCCAGACGCGCACGTCAATCGCGTTCGCCGCCTTCACGCGATGAAACACCGCCATGAAGTCCGGCAGAACGAGGCAGAAGTGGCCGCGGAACTGGTGCACGTCGGTCACCTCGTTCATGTGGATCTGCTGCTGTTCGCCAATCCGAAAAAACTGCGAATGGAAGCCCTGATCCGGGGTCGGATCCAAAGGCAGGCCTAGCACATCGCGATAAAACGCCACCGCCAAGCCAAGGTCGTCGACGTTGACGTTGACGTGATGAATCATGAAATCAGCAGACATCATTTCCTCAAGTGGCTTTCGTAAACTTGCGGACAAAATCGGCATCCGGCTCAACGCCAAAGCCAATTCCGCACGGCGGCAGCAATGCACCCTCATGCAACGACAAGTCGATCGCACACATCTCGCGCAACAAGGGTGAGCCGCCCATCGGCACTTCGACGAACACCCCGGCTGGACTCGCAAAGGCAAGCGTGCGTGCCGCCTGGAACGTGATCGCCGAACCCCAGCTGTGCGGCGCAAGCTCAAGCCTGTGACTGTAGGCCAACGCGGCGATGCGAAGCCCCTCAGTGAGCCCGCCCGCTATCGCCAGGTCCGGCTGCAGAATATCGATCGCACGCTGCTCCAGAAGCTCGACGAAATCAAAGCAAGTAAACTCACTCTCACCCGCCGCGATCGGCAAGGCGCTCGCTCTGCGCACCTCGGCAAGCCCCCGCCGATCATCCGACGCAATCGGTTCTTCGACGAAGCGCAGCGAAAGCTCGGCTGCAGCACTGCAATACCGCTTTGCAGAAGCAACATTCAGCGTGCCGTGCGCATCCACCATGAGTTCGACCTCGGGCGGCAACGCCATGCGCGCCGCTCGCGTACGTGCGACGCTTGCATCAACGCTGCCGTCCATCACTCCGATGCGCATCTTGATCGCGCGAAAACCCTGCTCCTTGTAGCGGCCGAGTTCTTCACCAATCGAGGCAACCGGCGCCCAACCACCACTCGCATAGGCCATGATTTGGTCGCGGCAAGGGCCACCGATCAGCTCTAGCACCGAGCAGTTTTTGGCCTTGGCAGCAAGATCCCACAACGCGAGATCCACGCCACTCATCGCCGCAATGTGAATGCCGCGCCGACCAAGCACCGGCATCGCCCGACCAAAGCGCTCGGCATGACCAGCGCGCGAACCATTGTACATGCGGCCCCAAAGTCTGCCCACCAAGCGAGGATCAGCACCAAGGAGCAATGGTCGCAGCTCATTTAGCACGATTGCGACCAGTGCCGCGCCATTGCCAGCACTGCCAACCGCGGGCTTGGCCTCGCCATAGCCGGTTAGCCCATCGTCGGTCGTAATCGTCACCAGCACCGCATCAAACGAGGTGATTCGACCAAAGTCAGAAATGTGCTGCCGGTCACTCGGCAGCGGACAATGCAACCAACGCGCTTGCACATCGCGGATCTTCACGGCGAAATCCTTTCAGCAGTTCGTGAGTTAGGCAGCAAACAACGATCCACAAACTAGTGATCTTGCCAGGCAATTCATCACTTGATAAGTGGCAGCAGCGTCTTTGACGCGACCTCAAACAGCATCGTGTAGAACTCTTCGCTCAATGTGCTGGAGCCATGGTCTTGGATAAACTTCAGCTGCTCCGGCGAGATATCGCCGGGGTTCAATTCCACTTGATTGGGCCACGGCGTGACCGGCGTGCGATCAATCGGGGCAACGGCCTCCATCGTCAATGCGCCCGTGTAGCCAACCTCGCGCAACGTCATCACGAACTTCTGCCAATTGATGCTGCCCATGCCTGGCGCCAGCCGGTTGTTTTCAGCTACGTGAACGTCAGCAAGCCGTTTGCCAACCTTGCGAATGGCTGCGTGCATGTCCACCTCTTCAATGTTCATGTGAAAAACATCGAGGCACACGCCGCAGTTGGGTCCAACATCCTCAGCTAGGCGCAAGGCCTGGTCGGCGCGATTCAAAAAGTAAGTCTCGAAGCGGTTCAGCGGCTCAATCGCCATCCGCACGCCGCACTTTTGCGCATGGGTGTAGACCTCTTTGAGACCAGCCACCACCCACCGCCACTCATCCGCTGGCGAACCATCAGGAATGATCTTGCCGACTGTGGCCGGAACAATCGTGCACTCGGTGCCATCAAGTTCTTTCACCATCGTCACGATCGACTTCACGTATTCGACCGAAGCCGCGCGTTGCGCTTCATTGCTAGCCGCCAAATTGCGTTGGCCAAGCGTCAACGTGACCGCTCCCCAGCAGCGGATACCATATTGCTTCAGCAATGGTCGAGAGGTCTTGGTGTCGTACTGCTTGGGCTCACCGCTGATCTCGACGCTCTCAAAACCAAGCCGCTTGATCCGGCGCAACGTGACCTCCAGCGGTTCCGCGCGCATCCAATTGTGGGTCGATAGATGCATGATGTTGTTCGATTAAGTTGCTTTTTTGTGAGCGCAAAAACTGCGCGGCAAAAATGTAGCGCCAAGCTCGCACGCGTCCACCAATGGATACAAAGAGACGCATCTGCAACTTGCAAAAAACGGGCTAAAATCATCGCCGGCCGCCGCGCGATCCAAAGTTCTGCTAAAACCGCCGACAGCCTATTTCTGGCTATCGGAGATCAGCTTGCAACTCACTCATCCGTTGTTGGCATTGGGCATTGTTTTGCTGCTGGTATCTGCCCCAGGCCTGCGCGCAGTCACAACGCAAGAACCGGCGCTGGCGAAAGTTTCGCCGGACGCACAGTTTTTGGTCCTGAAAACAGGCTTCGACAAGGCCATGCAGGACATCCAGAAGGAATTATCCAAAGCCAAAACCGCTGCCGAACGGTCAACGCTGCTTGCGGAGAAATATCCAAAGCCTGAGGCCTACATTGCCAGCGCGTTGGCAATCGCCGAACAATCGCCAAAGACCCCCGCAGCGGCGG
This sequence comes from Planctomycetota bacterium, assembly GCA_014192625.1. Classification (GTDB taxonomy): domain Bacteria; phylum Planctomycetota; class UBA1135; order UBA1135; family UBA2386; genus BJHM01. The sequence continues at coordinate 43,896 of BJHM01000023.1, read as the reverse complement.
CCTGCCTCGTCTGGGCGCTGCCGTTGGCCGCCGACTTGGATCACGATAACATCGAAGAACTCGTGCTTGGTGTGCGTGACACGAGCAGTGTGCCGCTTGGCTTGCAGAAAAGTGGCAGCAACAGCATTGCTGAGATCCTCAACACGCTGTTGCAAGATCACATCAATGACGAGTTGCTTGGCGATGCCTGTCGGGCGATCAGCGGTGCCAACGACACGACGCTAGCTGAAAACTTCGTCAGCAAGGTGAAGGACCAAAGCCCTCATCACGCCGTAAAAGGCAACGCCTGCTACACGCTGGCGAAAATGTATCTCCAGCGAGCCGAACTAGCACAAAAGTTGCAAGCAGGCGACGACGCGCAACTCAAAACGCGGCTGCAAAAAATGCATGGCGATGCATGGCTCGACGCAATGTCTTCCTGCGACATCACTGCGATGCACAAAAAAGGCGAAGACTTGCTCGAAGCGGTCGAAAGCAACTACGGCGATGTAAAAACACGCACCGGCACGCTCGCAGATGCCGCAAAGCATGACCTATTCGAAATCCGCAACCTCACCATCGGCAAACACGCACCTGAGATTGTTGGCCAAGACCTCGACGGCAAGACATTTCAACTCAGCGACTATCGCGGCAAGGTCGTGTTCCTCGACTTCTGGGGATTCTGGTGAGGCCCTTGCCGGGCAATGATCCCGCATGAGCGGTCGCTCGTGCAAAAGCTCGCAGATAAGCCGTTCGCCCTGCTTGGCATCAATAGTGACAAGGACAAAAACGAGCTCCTAAAGACACTCGAAAAAGAACAGATCACGTGGCGCCACTGGTTTGACGGCGGCAGCACAAACGGGCCAATCGCGAAAACATGGAACGTGCACGGCTGGCCGACGACTTATGTCCTGGATGCAGACGGCGTGATCCGCTTTAAAGATCTGCGCGATGAAGCTGCGGAACAGGCAATCTTGTCGTTGCTGGCCGAGTTGCAGGCAAAGACCACCGGCAAAAAGTAGTGCCGGGCGACCGCAGATGCTGGTGCAGCTGCGATTAGCATGAACGGCCATGCCACGCTGCCTAGCCATTGTTTTGCTGTCGCTTTCACCGCTAACTGCGCAAGTAAAAGACCGGCCTCTAAGCCTCGCCAACGCGACCACGGCTAGCTGCGGCTACGGCACGGCGCACGACAATCGCAGCATCGACGGACTGCCGCTGTTGGTCGGCACGGTCCTTTGCGAGTCCGGCATCGGCACGCATGCACCGGCGGAACTGACGTTCGTCATCCCCGGCAACATGCATTGGTTTACCTGTTGGTTTGGCGTAGCTGCCGAGCGTGGCGGCAACGGCTCGATCGCACTCGAGGTTTGGCTCGACGGGGAACTGCGGCACCGAAGCGAGGTGCAACATGGCGGCGAAAGTCCGCAGTGGCTCGCGGCAGAGATCACCGGCGGCAAACAACTGCGGCTCAAAATCACCGATGGCGGCGACGGCAATAGTGCGGATCACTGCAATCTGTTGTGGCCGACATTCGTGTCACACGAAGTGAAACCGGCACGAAAGAACCTGGGCGCGATCACCTTCGCCGGCAAGGCAACGGCGCCGGAGGGGATTGCGTTGTGGAGCGACCGGCCAGCTTTGCAATTTGTCGAAGCAATGCCGCTCGGCGATGGCCGACTGGGCGCCACGTGGTTTGGCGGCGTCGCACAAGACCGCATCGTGCTCAACGAAAACTCGATGTGGAGCGGTAGCGAAGACCCGCTGGCAGACCGACCGGAGGCATATAAAAACCTGCCGCGCATCCGCGAACTGATCGCACATGGCGATTACCAGGCAGCCGAACAACTTGTCAATGCGACCTTCACCTGCGCCGGAAAAGGCAGCGGCAACGGCAACGGCAAGGACGTTCCGTTTGGTTGTTACCAGACGTTTTGTGATCTCGAGATCACTTGGCTCGACAGGAACGGCAAGCCTTGCTTTTGCGAGGCAACGAACTACCTACGGACCTTGCAACTGCCGACAAACGTGTGGACCGGTGGCAAGGCAGCCGTGACCTTCACCACTGAAAACGGCGCGCAGCACCTGCGGCAATTGAGCATCGAGCAAGGCACGATCCGCGCAAAATGGCAGGCCACGGGTGAACCGCTCGATGTCGATGTGACCCTGCGGCGCAGCGAACGCGCTACCGTGACGGCGCAGGATAATCACACGCTCGAAATGCGGGGTGCGCTTGTGAACGGCCACGGCGGGGATGGCGTGCAGTTCTTAGCGCGAATGTCCGCCGTAGCGGCCAATGCAAACATCACGACCGACGGTGCAACGCTGCACATTCGCGGTGCCACGGCGTTTGCACTTTATGTTGCGATGGGCACCGATCTGAATTCGCCGCTGAAGCAGCACATCGAGGAACAACGGCGGTTGGCGACCGAGCCTTTCGCACCGAGCGCACCAGTGCTCGGGCTAATGGATGCGGTCGAACACGCGCTAAACGCCACGAACGCTGCCAACCCAAAACCAAAAATACCACTGCCAGAAGATCACACGACACTCGACCTCGGTGGCCACGAGCGGCGCGCCTTCTCGACGGCACAGCGACTGCGCGACCTCGCCAACGGCGGCGCGGACCCGGACTTGTTCGCCACCTACTTCCTCTACGGCCGCTACCTACTGGCTTCGAGTTCGCGCAACGGCTCGCTGCCCGCCAACCTGCAAGGCCTTTGGGCCCCTGAGATACAGACGCCATGGAACGGCGACTACCACTTGGACATCAACGTCCAGATGAACTACTGGCCAGCACTGACCACCAATTTGATCGAGTGCCATGAGCCGATGATCGCGTTGATCGAGTCGCTGGTTTTGCCTGGCCGCCGCACCGCGAAGGCCTACTACGGCGCGCTAGGGTTTGTTGCACACGTGATCACCAACGTCTGGGGTTTCACGTCGCCGGGCGAGCAAGCAAACTGGGGCGCCACCAACTCCGGCAGTGGCTGGTTGTGCCGCCATCTCGCCGAGCACTACGCGTTCACCAAAGACCGGAAGTTTTTGCAGCGCGCTTATCCAACACTCAAGGAGTCGGCGCAATTTTACCTCGCAACGTTGGTCACCGAACCCGAGCACGGCTGGCTCGTGACCGGCGTGTCAAACTCGCCTGAGAACGCATTCATCAGCAAGGATGGTCAACAGGCAAACATCTGCATGGGGCCAACAATGGACCAGCAGATCGTGCGCGAACTGTTCGGCAACGTGATCGAGGCGGCAGCGATCCTCGGGGTCGATGCAGAGTTTGCGCACGAACTCGCTACGAAGCGCAAGCTGCTCGCGCCGCACCAGATTGGCAAATACGGCCAAGTGCAGGAGTGGCTCGAGGACTTTACGGAACCGGAGCCCCACCACCGCCACGTGTCGAACCTGTATGGCCTCTGGCCAGGCAATCAAATCACGCCGCGTGGCACGCCGGATCTCGCCAAGGCCGCGCGTGTGACTTTACAACGGCGTGGCGACGACGGCACCGGCTGGTCCCTCGCCAACAAAGCTGGCATGTGGGCGCGGCTCGGCGATGGCGATCATGCACTTCTAATGCTCACCCAGCTGTTGCGGCCGATCGGTCAACTCGGGTTTGACATGAACCACGGCGGCACTTACCAAAACCTGTTCTGCGCACACCCGCCATTTCAAATCGACGGCAACCTCGGCGGCACCGCGGCGATCGCTGAGTTGTTGTTGCAGAGTCATCGCGAACTTGACGGCGAGGACTATACCGTGCACTTGCTGCCGGCACTGCCAACGCAGTGGCGCGATGGCAAAGTGATTGGCTTGCGCGCCCGCGGCGGCATCGAAGTCGAGGAACAATGGGCAGCTGGCGAACTGCTCGCAGCCAAGCTCTTGCGCGTGGCCGGCGCTGACGGTCCGGTGCGCGTCCGCAGCCGCTGGCCAGTCACAGCCAGCAGCAATGGCACCGAAATCCCGGTGACACGAGTGGCCGAGCAGGTGTTCACGGTGATTGCCACCAGCAAAGCCCAAGTGCTGCTGAGCCCAATCACTTTGCGATGACGCTGACTATCTTTTCGCGCTGCATCGAAACCGCCGCCAGCAGCGAACGACATCGCATGACACGGCAATCATTCACGCTGCTGTTTGACAGTGAATGTCCGTTTTGCCGAATGGAGGTCCAATGGCTGCAACGCCACGACCGCCGCGGTTTGTTGCACGCAATCGACATTGCGGCGAAGGACTTTCAGCCGGGACGCTACGGCCTCACCAAGGAACGCGTGCACGCGCGACTGCACGGTATCACGGCAGATGGCACCGTGATCGAAGGGATGCCAGCGATCCGCGCCGCATGGCGTGCCGCAGGCCTCGGCTGGGTGATGTCCCCTAGCGGCTGGCCCGTCATCCGCTGGGGCTTCGATCTCGGCTATCTGGTTTTTGCGCGCTATCGCATTCCCCTCGGCCGCCTCTTTGGTCGTCGCTGCGCCAGCGACCACTGCTCATCCGGCTGACAAACTGCCGCAACTGCAACGCCCATCTCACCCACGCCATTCTGCATCGCACTTACCATGCCACTTTTGTCTGCAGCACCGATCACTCGGGTGCATGACTTACTCGGGTGCATGACTTACTCGGGTGCATGACTCACTCGGGTGCATGACTCACTCGGGTGCATGACTCACTCGGGTGCATGACTCACTCGGGTGCGGGCGCGGCCTGTGCTTGCGCCAACGTGCGCGCTTGCGCGCTGGTCAGATCGGCGACCACGCCTGCACGCTCGTCACACGCAAGCCTAGTCCGCCGAGGCGTTCCTCAGCTACGCCGCGCACAAGGTAGGGACCACGGCCTTTGAGTTCGCCGCCGCACAGCTGATAGACCTTTGGAAATAGCGTTGCCTCGATGATGCCGGTGCCATCTTCCAGTGTGACGAACAGCATCGGCTCGCCACCGTCCTTTACAGCACTGCCACGGTGGCTACGGCGCGCGACAACAAAACCATGCACGGCAATCGCACGACCGAGGAAGTCGCGGACCCGACCGCATGGCACAACACCGCTCCGCGATGGCGCACCCGCACCGCGCCAAAGCACATCGACCGGATGGTCAAAAATCGCATAGCCCAGCAAGTCGAGTTCGTAGCGCGTGCGCTCCGAAAGGTCGTGGTCCGGCAGATCTGGATAACGCACCGCGGATGGCAAAAAAACCTCGGCAAACAACGCCTGAGGTGCCGCCGCCGCCGCGCGCTGCTGCTGCATGCGCGGCGAATACGCAACCGATAACCGCCACAGCAACTCGCGGCGCGATCGGCAAACGGCATCGAGCGCACCAACGCAGATCAGATGCTCGGCCTCATCGCGCTGCGGTCGCACACGCTGCAAAAAATCATCGAAAGAACGAAATGGCCCGCCAAGCCGTCGCGCCGACAAGATCGCTTGCTGCGTGCGCAAGCTGAGGCCGCGCACCTCGCGCAAACCAACCCGGATCGAAGTTGCATCCAAGAGCGAAAAACCAAGCTCGCCGGTGTTGATGCATGGCGGCAGGAAGCGCGCGCCGAGTCGCTTCGCCTCCTCAACATAAACGCCCTTGTCGAAGTAGCCCGCATCGTTGTTGAGCACCGCCGCAAGAAACGCCGTGGGCCAGCGCGCTTTCAACCACACACAGCGATACGCGAGGCGGCCATAGGTAACTGCATGCGCCTTGCAGAACGAATATCCAGAAAACCGCGCCATCTCGGCCCAGACCTGTTCCAGCGCCACGCGGGGCATGCCGTGCTTTAGGCCAGCAACCACGAACGCATCAAGATCGCGCGCGGTATCGCCATCGCGCTTGCCGAGTCGGCGCCGCAGTTCATCACCTTGTCCACCATCCATACCTGCCACCGCCATCGCCGCGCGAATCACATCCTCTTGATAGAGCATGATGCCAAACGTGTCGGCGAACACCGTGCAGAGCAGCGGATGCGCCGCCGTCACCGGTTCGAGGCCGCGCGCGCGCGCAACAAACGCGTCCTTCATGCCTGCGCCAGCCGGCCCTGGGCGCACCAATGCAACCGCCTGAATCACGCGGTCCATCGTTGCCGCATCCAGTTGTTGCAGCAAAGCGCGCATCGCCGGCGACTCGACTTGAAAGCAACCGAGCGTCCCACCGCTGCGCAACAACGTTGCCGTCGCAGCATCGTCTTCGGCAATCTGTTTTAGATCGGGCACCGCGATGCCCTGCTGCTGCAACAACTGCAGGCACTCGCGCACGATCGTCAGCGCGCGATTGCCGAGCAGGTCGATCTTTACCAGCCCTAGTCCTTCGAGCGCGCGCTTGTCGTATTGCGCAACGACCACTCCCTTCGCCGAACGTTCAAGCGGCACAAACTGCGCGACCTTGCCTGGCGTCATCACCACGCCGCCCGGATGCACGCCGAGATGGCGGGGTGCCGCAAGCAATTGCTGTGCTAAAGCCAGCACTTCCAGTTCGCGCGTATCGGACAGCATTGCGCGCTGCCAGAAGCCCGCGGTCGACTGCGCGACGGCACAAAGATCGAGACCCTCACCGCCATGCCACGGCAATAGCTGACTGCGGCGCGTCACTTCGTTGGGTGGCAAACCTGCGACCTTGGCCGCCTCGGCGTAGGCCGAACGTGGTCCACAGGTGTTGTAGGTCGAGATCATCGCCACGCGATCACGGCCGAAGTGCTCGTAGACCGCCTCGATCAACTCATCACGGCGACGCCAGCAAAAGTCGAGATCGATGTCGGGGAGTTCGCTGCGCCGTTCATTTAGGAACCGTTCAAACATCAGGCCGTAGCGAATCGGATCCGCATCGGTGAGCCCCAGCGCGTAGGCGACCAGACTATCCGCCGCCGAACCGCGACCGACAAAGTCGATGCCGCGCACCCGCGCCAATTCGGCGATCTCGTGCACCACCAAAAAGTATGGCGCAAAACCCATCGTCTCGATCACCGCCAGTTCGCGGTCGAGTCGTTCGCGAACGGCATCGCCAGCCATCGGCATGCACACAGCAAGGCCCGCGTGCGCCACCTGGCGCAAGAACGACGCCGGCGAATTGCCCTCCGGCACTGCGTAGTGCGGGAACACCGGTGCGTGCTTGCCAAACGACAACGAGCACGAGGCCAACACTGCCTCGGCCTTTGCGATCGCTGCGGGATGATCGAGATGACCGTGATGCAGTGTCCCGCGCGCGGGCAGATGCGCCCATGCGGGTGCTTGACGATGACCATGCAGCGCCGCCGTGATCGCATCGGCCGTCGCAGCACCGCGCAGCGCGCGATTCCACTTCACCGCCATGAACAACGAATGCAGCGCGTGATCCGCAGGCTTGGCAAACCAGACGTCGTGCACGGCAACGAGGTCGAGATCGAGCGCCAAAGCCGCCTCGATCACTTCATGGCGCGGCCACTGCGGCCCAGGGTCTGGCGCCTTGCGCACCGCTGAGTCACTCGCTGAGTCACTCGCAGGCACACCGCCACTTGGCGCAGCCGCACCGCCACTTGGCGCAGGCACACCGCCACTTGGCGCTGGCACGCCGCCACTTGGCGCTGGCACACCGCCACTTGGCGCAGGCACGCCGCCACTTGGCGCGAGCGCCACCAACAGCTGCTCGCGCGGCACGCGCACCGCGAGTTGCGGCAGCATCGCAAGGTCGCCGCAGATCACCCACAACCCAGCATGGTGACGCGCCACTGCGCGGGGCAAATCAAAGTCGGCCTCGAGTTGCCTTCGGCTCAATAGTTCGCACAGCGATGCGTAGCCGCGCTGGTCTTTTGCCAGCACCACCACCCGCTGGTTGCCGCACACCAGCTCGCAGCCAAACACCGCCCGCAGGTGCAATCGCGCCGCCTCCTGCGCAAACCGCCACAGCCCGTAGAGCCCATTGCCGTCGACCAAGACCAAGTGATCATGGCCGCGCAACACCGCCTCCTCGCACAGTTCGTGCGGCGCTGTCGGCGCAGTGAGCAGCGAATAGTGCGTGCGCGCAAGCAACAAGACCATGCGCCTACACCTAACGGATACCTAACATCAAAGGAAGCTCGGATTCGGCCGCCATTCGCGGATTCTCGCCTGCCCCCCCGACGCCTACGGCTTTAGCGTCGGTCAGCCGCGCCACACGACCCATGAAGCAATCGTCAGCAACATTCCGCCTGCGACTCGGTCGAGCCACTGCGCAAAGTTTGGGTTCTGCAAGCGTGCGCTCGCCGCGCCGCTGAGCCACCCGTAGCCAAGCAGCACAAAGAACTCTTCCACCAGCGAAGTTGCACCCAAGACGAATACCTGCCAACCAATCGGCCACGCGGTCGATTGGATATCGAGGAACGGTGGCAGCAGCGCGCCAAAAAAGAGCAGCGCCTTGGGGTTGGCAAACTGCAACACGAACCCGCGCCAAAGCAGCGCACCAAACGATGGCAGCGCCCCCGCCTGTTCCAGCTTGCCGCGCGGCAAAGACAGACCGCGACTGCGCAAACATTGCACGCCAAGCCACGCGACAAACAGCACGCCGCCCCAGCGCAGGATCGCATATAGCACCGGCTGTGACTGCAGCAGTGCGCCGACGCCGAACCCCGCCAGCACGAAGAAACATGCATTGGCGAGCAAGATGCCCAAGCTCGCGCCAACCGAGCGCCACACGCCGCAGCGCAGTCCTTGCGCAACCACGAACAACACCGCGGGACCGGGCGCGAGGCTCGACAAAAGTGACAACCAGAAATAGCCAAACCACGTGTCCCACGCCATGTGGGCGTTGTCGGCGGCGGACACACGAAGATCAACCGGCAGATATCGATTCGCCAGTTGGGCACGTCACCCATGCGCCATTCCTTACCGTGCAGCCGCTTGGCGCGAGCACCGATCGCAAACTGTCGATGCAGCGCGCGGGCATGAACCGTTCGCGCAACTCACGAGCAACCGCACCAAAGATGCGAGTGCCACGCGGGTTTCCATCCTTGTCAATCACGACCAAGGCATTGCGGTCGAATCGGATGTAGGAGCCATCAGCGCGACGAACTTGCTTGCTCGTCCGCACCACGACACCTTTCACGATCTCGTGCTCTTTGACTTCGCCAGTCGGCAAAGCCTTCTTGACTACGGCAACAACCACGTCGCCAAGCGATGCGTAGCGGCAGTCTTTAGTATCGAGCTGACCGCGCGGCACTGCGGTGGCACTACGGTGGCACTACGGCGGCACTGCGGCGGCACTGCGGTGGCACTACGGTGGCACTGCGCGGTAGTGAGCGGCACTGCGGTGGCACTGCGCGGTAGTGAGCGGCACTGCGGCGGCACTGCGGCGGCACTACGCGGTAGTGAGCGGCACTGCGGTGGCACTGCGGCGGCACTGCGCAACACCACGCCACTCCGGGTTGCGCGCCTACTTCGTCAATGACGGCGTGCGCAGACGAAAACCATGCGGGCCATGTGGCACGAGGCCGAGCAAGGTCGCCGATTCGCCTAGCAGCACGGAGCCAAAGCCGTGCCGTTTGCGCAGCGCGTCGACCGCAGCAAACAGTTTGTCGCGCTGCTGCTCCTTGCCCGAGAACAGTTCTCCCTGCACGACACCGATGGGCACAAATCCCGTGATGGTGACGCCGACCAGACGCACCAGCACGCGCCGCGTCAGCAGCACATCGAGCAGTTCGCACGCGCGGCGTGCCAGCAGATCGGTGCGATCGGTTGCCCCCCGTTCGCTGCGCTGTATCTCATCCTGTTCGCCATCGAGATAGCGCACGCGCACCGCGATGGTGCGACAACGCAGCTGCTGCGCGCGCAACTCGCTCACTGCGCGATCGACCAGATAGGCGAGCATCGCGCGCACGAACGACCGCTGCTGCCGATCACCCTCGCTGCTTGGCTCAAACGACGTTTCGCGGCAAATACTCTGCAAGGGCGGCGCGTTCTGCACCGGCGCCGCATCGCGGCCGCGACAGCGCCAATAAAGGTCTTCCCCGCGCGCGCCAAAACTTTGCCGCAGCAGTTCACGATCGACGACCCGCAGTTCGCCAATCGTGTGGATGCCGAGCTGACGCAGTTGCGCGCCAGTCTTTTGTCCGACACCGGGCAGCGCCTCGATTGCGAACCCAGCGAGGAATTCGAGTTCTTGTCCCGCGGGCACTTCGCAGATGCCGCCGGGCTTGGCCCTGGTCGTGGCCAGCCGCGCGACCGTGCGCGAAGCACCAACCCCTTGCGAGACCGATAGCCCCGTCGCCGTGCGCACGGCAGCCCGCAACTCGCTGCACAAAGCCCGCAGCGTCCGTTCGCCGTCGCTCGCGGGAACGCCTTGCAACGCTTGCGGCATCGGCAGCGGCACGCCGGTCAAGTCGGCATAGAAGTCATCGAGCGAGCACACTTCGACGACCGGTGAAAACTGCCGCACGACCTCCGCCACCGCCTTGCGATAGCGCTCGACGAGCCGCGCATCACCTGGACAAATCACCAGCTCGGGGCAGCGGCGTTTTGCCTCGGCGAGCGGCATGGCGGTATCGATGCCGCGCGCCTTGGCCTCATACGACCTAGAGGCGACCACCCCGGTGCCGACCACGACTGGGCGACCGCGCAGAGAGGGGTCGCGGAGCTGTTCCACGGAGGCAAGAAAGGCGTCGATATCGAGATGCAGGATGCGGCGGCTCACGACCACACCCTAACCTACAACGAACACTTTTACACCTCTGCTTCACCGGCGGGCGGCGTGACCATGCCCCGCCTTTCCACCAACCAACCCTCAGTGCCAACGTCGTTTGGCAAACTCTCTACAACTACTTTTACTATTAGACAAACTTTCCCCAGATGGAATTACGGGGCAAAAAACCCGACTTCTTGGGCAATGCAAAGCCCGCCCGCATCGTTCCCGCCCACCTGAAGGCCAAAGTCGTCACCCGTTGTAGGCAAAGCTGCACGCACAAACAAAGCCCCACTTTCACGCCGCCAAAACTTGGCCGCAGCACCCGCCCAAAGGTCCGCTTCACGCCAAAGGAAACGTGGGAACAAAGCCCGCTTTTCCGGCTGGTAAAAGATTGGTCCGCCAGCCAACTGGCAGCAATAAAATGTGCGGCCAACAAAATATTGCACGGCCCGCGCCACCGCCCGCGCCACCGCCATTGCTGCGCAGCAATGGCGATGCCGCAGCGACCCCGCTAGCGCCAAAGCCTGCTTCATAGCCACACCTGACGCGCGCATTGGCCGCCACCCGCCGCCACTATTTTACCGGCGCTGGCGCACGCGATCGGTTGTCAAACTGCCGCATCACGGGCAAGCGTCCCGGTCGCGCCACCGCCATTGTTGCGCAGCTTTCGTTGCCGCCGATCGCTCGCAAGCAGCGCTTTTGTGCGCCGACAACCGCGCGCATCCGAGTGCTACCAAAGCTTCCATCCTTGCGCGCAGCAGCAACGAAGCGCATACACCCACCCCGTCATGAACGCGTATTTGCCCGCATCCGCACAACGCTGCACCAAAAACTTCGGCGCAGAACTGCGCGAACTGGCGCGCCTCGGCGGCCCAATCGCCTTCGTGCAAGTCGGCCTCAACGCGCTCAGCTTTGTGGACGCGTGTTTTCTTGGCCACTACACCAGCTCAGCGCTGCCGGCGATGGCGCTCGGCAACACACTGGTCTGGCTTGTGTTGGCCACCGGCATGGGCTTTCTGATGGCGGTAGATCCGCTCCTGTCCCAAGCAATCGGCGCACGCGAACCCCATGCGGTCACGCGCCAATTGCTGCGCGGGGCCGTGCTCGCCTTCGCACTGTCCATACCTGCGGCGCTGTCTCTGCTGCCAGCACCGCTGTGGCTCGATTGGCTAGGACAAAAAGCAGATCTGATCCCCGGCGCTGCCACCTACGCCCGGATCAGCAGCCTTGGGGTGCTGCCGTTCTTCGGCTTCTCGCTACTGCGAACATTCTTGTCAGCACACTCGAGAATCGCGCCGCAGATCCTCGTCATCGTGGTCGGCAATTTGCTCAATGCGCTGCTCGACTGGATGTGGATCTTTGGTCGGATCGGATGCAGCGAGCACGGCATCGCTGGCTCCGCATGGGCAACCGTCGTCGGACGCTGGTTCATGTTCCTGATGCTGATTGCGCTCAGTTGGCGCGACCTCGCACCACATGTAAAACAACTGGCCTCCGCCACGGTGCGTCGGTCCGTCTGCAAACTGCGCCCGCTGCAAAACCTTTTCCGACTCGGCGCGCCGATCGGTGGCCAGTTGGCACTCGAGATGGGCGTGTTTGCACTGACCCTGTTGCTGATCGGCCACATGGATGATGCGCTGCAGGCAAACACTGACGGCGGGCCACGACTCGGCGGTCATCAGGTTGCGCTGCAGCTCGCGTCGTTGACCTACATGCTGCCGCTCGGCATCAGCATGGCGGCAGCGGTGCGCGTCGGTTGGGCAACGGGGCGTGGCGATGCGGCGGCGGTGCTGCGCACCACCGTCACCTCAATGTGCGCGGGCGGCTTTGTGATGACGTTTGCGATGGCGTTGTTCTTGTTCTTGCCAACGCAACTCACCAGCTTGCTGACCGACGACCTGAGCATCAGTCGCTTCGCCGTGGCGTTGATTCCGATTGCCGGTGTGTTCCAGATTTTCGATGGACTGCAGGTCACTGCGATCGGCTGCCTGCGCGGGATGGGCGACATGCGCACGCCATTCTGGGCCAACGTGATCGGCTACTGGGTGCTGGCCCTGCCGCTCGGTTGCTGGCTCAGCATGCCGTTTGGCCTGAACCTCGGGCCACAAGGACTCTGGTGGGGCCTAACCGCGGGCCTGTTTTTGGTCGCATGTGCGATGCTGTTCGTGCTGCGCGCACGCTGCAAAACAACCACCTCGCGCCTGCACATCGACTGACTCAACCGTGCTGTGAAATGCCTCACGCGCGATCCAGCGCCGCATGATTCCACAACGCGATCCGCACGCCATTCTGAAACGCATCGAGCACGCCGAGTCCACCGTGCGGCAGGTTTAGCGAAACGCAACGCGACAAACGCATCCCAAGCATCGCTGCAGCAAAACCGGTCAGCACAGAACCAGGCAGCACCACCGCCAACGACTTCCCAAGCGCATGTGGCGCGGTCATGACCCACCATTGCAGAACGCGCTCGACCGCCTCGCCGAGGCTCTCGCCACCTGGCGCCTTGGTGTCGCCAAACTCGCGGAAGAAAGTGGCCACTGCCTCGCCTTCCGTCTGCATCACTTCCTGCCAATTGCGGCCTTGCCAACTGCCCATCTCTTGGTCGCGCAGTCGCGAGTGCGGCTTTGCCTCAAGCGCAAACTTCTGCGCCAGCGCAGTGGCTGGCGTGAGGCATTGCGGCTGCGGACTGCAATGCAATTCATCAAGCTTTACGCCTTCGAGCCACGAAAGCCATTGCAGAACCTGCGAGCGACCGCGACGGCCAAGCTTGGCCGGGCCTGAGCCGATCGCGATGCTTTGGTCCGCAACCTCCAGTTCCGGGTGGCGCAACAAATAGAGGCGGGAGAAGTCGGTTGGTTCGGGCAACACGCAAACATCTTGGCTCGACAAGCGAGCGGAGTCCACCAGTCAAGATTTGACAACGTGGCTTCGCCGCGCGCCAGCAGCTAGCCTCGTCGCCTGTGTTCGCCTACCTGAAGACCGGCATCGATGGCCTAGACGGCATTCTCGCCGGCGGCATCCGCTATCCCGACGACTCGGCCGCGTTCGCTTGCATTGCCGGCGGCCCCGGCACCGGCAAGACGTTGCTCGCGCTGGAGATGATCACGCGCGCCTTTCTCGACGGCGAGGACGGCAGTACCTACCTCTACTATTCCGTCGAGCACTCGCCCGAAAGCTTGCGCAGAAAGATCGAAAGCGACTTCGATTGGTTTCGGCGTGGCGTGACGGTCACCGCAATGCCGCGCGAAGTGCCGGGCAAGTTGGTGTTGGAAGCAACCACTCGCAAGGGCACATCGACCTTCATTCTGACGCAGGCGCGCGCCGCCGCGCTGCAGAAGCCGAGTGCGCGCGGCACCACCGTCGACATCGAATGGATGCTGGCGGAGATCACAAACCACCACCTTGCCACACCAGTGGCGATGGTCTGCATCGACAATGTCGGGCTGCTGCTCACCGACCTTGCTTACTTCGAGAAGCGAGCGGCGCTGCTCGAAGTCCGCCGCCAACTGCTTGACCTGAAGATCCACGGGATCTTTGTGATGGAGGAAGCCAGTCCGCGCGACCTGCGCCTGCCTTCTGCGGAAGAGTTCTCCACCGATCTCATGCTGCACCTGTCGTTTCGCGAAGAGGCGTCCGACTTCAAAATCCGCGCGCTTGAGATCCTGAAGGCGCGCCACCAATACTACTACCGCGGCATCCACCACTTCTCGATCGCCGGCCGTGGCATCACGCGCGACATTTATCTCGGTGCCCGCAACGAACGTGGTCCCGGCATCCACATCTACCCGTCGGTCGCAGCACAGCTGTCGATCGCGCGCGATCAGGCCGAGTTCAAGGTGCCGCGCCGCGGCGATACCACGATCGACCTTGGCCACCCAGAGCTCAATGCCGCGTTCCTGAACGGCACCGGCCCAAGCGCGTTTTCATCAACCGTCCTGCTTGCCGAACCCGGCACCCGCGGCACGTTGATGGCTTTGCGCTTCCTGGCCGCCGGCCTGCGCCAGAATGAGCGCGTGCTACTCGTGTCCACCCGCGAGGACCGCGACGCCATCCGCCGCATATGCCAACGCGAGGAAGCATTGCGCTCCGCCTGCCTCGCCGAAGACGGCAACTTCCACCCCGATTTCCGGGTGCTCTATCTCCACCCCGAGTTTATTTCGCCGGGCAAGTTCACGTGGGACATCGTGCGCCTGATCGAAGGCGGCCATGGCAATCAGGGCGATCGACCCGTCGCACGCTTTGCGTTCGACAACATATACCGCCTGCAAGAACGCTTCCCGCTGCTCACGGAACAGAAGTTTTTGGTCACGGCGTTGCTCGACATGCTGCGCTACCGCCAAGTGACACCCATGTTCGTTGACATGACCCCACCGTGCTCCAAGAGCGACCGCACCGAGTTTGACCCTTCGCCGTATTTAGTTGGATACGACAACGTGATTCAACTTTCGGCCAATGACGGCGACCGCAGCCAACCGCGCTTCCGCGTGCTAAAGAGCGTTGGCAACGACTTCGTCATGGACAGCCAGCCGATCGACTGGCGCCGGGTTTAAGATTGCCGAGTCGGGCGTTTGACCGGACGTTCGTAAAGACGCTCATGAAGACGTCTGATCGCGCTGCATCTGACCCGCTCCTCGCCGCGAACACGAGGTTATGCGCGATCCGGCATCTCGCCTATGTATCAGTCAGCCGACCGAAGTAGCACAGGAGCCATCAAGCTTGCCAACGCTGGTAACCCAAGCGCAAGCTGAAGCAGCGGTTCGCACCTTGCTCGCGTGGACCGGCGACGATCCGAATCGGAGTGGCCTGCTCGACACTCCTGCGCGCGTCACACGCGCCCTGCGCGAGTTTTGTTCCGGCTATCGCAAAAACCCTGACCAGCATCTATTGGCAACTTTCGGCGAGGCCGAGGGCTACCGCGACTTCGTGCTCGTGCGCGACATCGCAGTCATCTCACACTGTGAACATCACATGCTGCCGTTCACTGGTGTGGCGCATGTCGCATATCTGCCCAATCGCCGCGTAGTGGGCTTGAGCAAACTGGCACGCGTAGTCGACGGCTACGCGCGCCGGCTGCAAATGCAGGAGAAGTTGACCGAGCAGATTGCCGAGGCCATCGACCGCACCTTGCAACCGCGCGGCGTGGCTGTGATCCTGTCCTGTGAACATCAGTGCATGAGCCTGCGCGGCGTGCAAAAAGCCGGCACCAAAACGGTGACGCGCAGCTTTCGCGGCGAGTTCCTGGACAATGCAGGACTGCGTCGCGAGCTGCAGGACCAGCTGCGCGATTCCTAGTTACAACTGCACGCTGCGAAACTGTTGCTATGCGAGGCGGCAGCTTGGCGAATTCCTGTTTCAGCTAGCGCTTGCAGTGAATCAGCTGCATTGAAATTACCGGCCTCGCAGCACCGGTCCGTAGCGCAACACTGCAGCGGCGCAACTAACGCACCACACCGACGGGCAGGTCGGTGATCCCCGGCTTGCTCATCAGCAACTCGATGTCCTCGGGCTTGGACGGCGCGCCACCGGACAAAACGCGGCAACCATCTTCGGTCACTAAAACGGTGTCCTCGATCCGGCAACCCATTCCCTGATCGCGCAAATAGGCACCCGGCTCGACCGTGATGACCATGCCGCTAGTAAGCAGATCCACGGACGGGTCGTGCACCGCGAGGCCGACATGGTGGCACGGTCCGTGGTCGGTCTTGTAGCCACGCAAAAGCAGCAGTTCGCTGCAGAGCTTGCTGAGCGCCGAGAGGCTCGCCCCGGGCTTTACTTCCTTGATCAAAGCCTGCTGCACAAAATAGATGTCCTGCACGAGCTTGCGCTGCTGCGGCGTGAACTTGCCATTGGCGGGGAACGTGCGCGTCACATCCGCTGCGTAGCCAAGGACGGTGGCGGCGTAATCCATCACGACCAAGTCGCCGTCCTTCAGTTCGGCGTCGTTCTTCATGTAGTGCAATATGCACCCGTTCTTGCCCGCGCCAACGATCGCGCCATACGCATCCGATGACGCGCCATGCAGCGAGAACACATAGCGCGCGACGGCGGCAACCTGAAACTCGCGCAGCAAAGGCCGCGCGCTGCGCATCGCCTCAATGTGACCATACGCAGCGATCTCGGCGGAAGCTTGCAGCAGCGTGATTTCAAAAGCTGTCTTGTGCACCCGCATCTGCGCGAGGATCGGCGTGAGATCTTTCACCAATAGCCCTTCGTATTTCGCCGTGAGCGAACTCTGCAATGTCGCTTCGCGCGACATGCGGCCATCGAACGGATCTTGCTGCAGTTCCTTCGCCGCCTGCCCGGCCGATGACGAAGTGCCGCCCGGACCGGCCTCCGGCTGTAGCAGGGTGAAGAGCACCCGACGCTTGCCGTCCTGATTCACCATCAGCAGTTCATCGAGCCGCGCACTCAGCTGTCGCACGTTGCTGACTTTTTGAAATCCAGTCCGCTTCTCTGCGGCTTCTCCCGGGGCCAAAAATTCGCCATTCCATTGCGCTTCAAATCGTGAAAACGGTGGCACCAGCAACTCGTCGAGCACCATGTCGCCTTGCGTGCCGAGCAACATCGCAAGCCCCGGCTCGGCGATGCCGCTCAGATACCAGAACGACTGATCCTGGCCAAACGCGAGCATGTTCGACGGCTTGTTTGCACCGCGCAGCAAGACCACGCCGTCGCCGACCAAGCCGCGCAATTGATCGCGTAACTGCTTAAAGTGTGCGTTCGGCAATGCCGCGATGGGCGTTGGCAGCAGCGCAACTTGCGGTGGCAACACCGCCGCCTTGCCGGCCGGTTCTTCATGCTGACCAATCAACGACGCAGCAAGCCCGAGAATCAGAACAGTGTGACAAACCATGCGTCAAGCATACGCAGGCAGCTTTGCTTTATAACGCCACGCACAGTGATCGCCTCTTATTGTCGCGCCTAGTCATAGCTGCGGGCCCGCGTCTCGACGGCGTAGTCCGGCACTTGCGATAGCTCGCGCTCATCGAGTGCATACTGCTCGCAAACCAGACTGAGCCGCAGACCGTCACTGTCAACGCGCTCGACGGAATGCGTGAGATCGCCATCAAACATCACTAGCAAATTGGCCTGCGGCTGAACACGCGCGAGCACTCTCTTGCCGCGCTGCAGCACCAGACGGCCGCCCTGCATCGAGTTCGGCACAGAAATGTAGAGCACCGCCACCTGCACCGGCGTAGCGATGTCTTTGCAGTAGGAGCGGAGGCTGCGATCAATGTGCGGATCGACGCGCGAGCCCGACTGCATTTGCAGCGGGTTCAGGTAAAACGCATTGCAGTCACTGCGCAAGGTGCGTTCGAGATAGGGCGCAAAGCACTCAAACTCGGCCGCCACGCGCGCAATCCTTTGCCGCGTGAAGACGACCGAAAAACCCTTCGTGCCGATAAAATCGCGGTTCAGATTGTTGGTCGTGAAGTAGCGACTCTGCTGAATCGCCTTGCCCAGCATGGCGAGATATTCCGGCGCGAAAGCGTCCGTCGTTGCGGCATACGCGTGGACGCTCACAAGGACTATGGCCCTTGCTGGTGCCGAACAACGATCTGCTCCACCACCTGCGGGTCGGCGAGCGTTGAGAGGTCACCGAGTTCTGTGTAGTTGCCTTCGGCGATCTTGCGCAGGATCCGGCGCATGATTTTGCCACTGCGGGTCTTTGGCAGGCCGGTCACAATCTGGATGCGATCGGGGACCGCGATCGCACCGATGGATTTGCGCACTTGCGCCTTCATCCCAGCGATCAGCTCCTCTTTCCCAATCGGCCCCGCACTCTGATTGCAGACCACGTAGGCGAAGATGCCTTGGCCTTTGAGCTCGTGCGGAAAACCAACCACTGCAGCCTCGGCGACCTGCTCGTGAGTGATCAACGCACTCTCGATTTCAGCGGTGCCGAGCCGGTGGCCGCTCACATTGAGCACGTCGTCGACACGGCCCGTGATCCAGTAGTATCCAGCCGTATCGCGGCGGCATCCGTCGCCAGTGAAGTAGAGCCCCGGAAAATTCGTGTAGTAGGCATTCCGAAAGCGCTCGTGATCCCCGTAAATGGTGCGCGCTTGCCCCGGCCATGAGCCTTGCAGGCATAGGTTGCCGCTGACGTCATTGAGCGCGAGTGCCTTGCCCTGCTCGTTCACAAGGACTGGTTGCACACCTGGCAATGGGAACGTGGCCGAGCCTGGCTTGCACGGCGTGGCCCCCGGCAGGGCCGAGATCATGATGCCGCCAGTCTCCGTCTGAAACCACGTGTCGATCACCGCGCACCGGCGATCGCCAACCACGTCGTGATACCACTCCCAGACTTGTGGGTTGATCGGCTCACCAACGCTGCCGATCACCCGCAGCGAAGTGCGCTGGTACTTTGTGACCCACAAATCTGGGTACTGGCGAACCGCGCGCAACGCCGTCGGTGCGGTGTAGAAAATGTTTACCTTGAGGTCGTCGATGACTTGCCAGTAGCGCCCCGGATCTGGGTATAGCGGCGTCGACTCGAACATCACGGTGGTCGCACCATTGGCCAGCGGGCCATACACGATGTAGCTGTGCCCAGTGATCCATCCGACATCAGCGGCGCAGAAGTGGATATCACCCGGCTGCCAGTCAAATACCAGTTGATGCGTGTAGGCCGCATAGAGCAGGTAGCCAGCACTTGTGTGCAGCAGGCCTTTCGGCTTGCCGGTCGAGCCTGATGTGTAGAGCACGAACAGCGGGGACTCGCTGTCCATCTCTTCACAAGGCGCGTCCCTGTGCTGCCGCTGCATCTCATTGGCGAGATCGAGATCGCGGCCTTTTTGCATCGGCACGCTGGCTTGTGTGCGGCGCACGACAAGCACGGTCCGCACCGGCAACGCGGCGATCGCCTGGTCGACAATCGCCTTCAGCGGGATCACCTTGCCGCCTCGCAGCCCTTCGTTGGCGGTGATCACAAGGCGACAGTCGGCATCCTTAATGCGGTCCTGCAACGACTCGGCCGAGAAGCCCGCGAACACCACCGAGTGAATCGCGCCGATCCGCGCGCAGGCCAGCATCGCGTAGGCGAGTTCTGGAATCATCGGCAGATAGATGCACACGCGGTCGCCACGACGCACGCCTTGTTGCCGCAGCACGTTGGCCAACCGGCAAACGGACTCGTGCAGTTCGCGATAACTGATATGCAGATAGCTAGCAGGCTCGTCGGCGACCCACACGATCGCAGTCTGATCCGATTTGTTGTTCAGATGACGATCGATGCAGTTGTATGCGACGTTCAGCTTGCCGCCGACGAACCACTGAAACTCAGCCTTGTCGAAGTCATGCTGCATGACTTGCGAGTACGGCTGAAAGAACGTGAGCCGCTTTGCTTGCCTGTCCCAGAAGGTCGCCGGATCGGCGATCGACTCCTCATACATCTGGTGATACTGCGCCAGCGATGACACCTGCGCGCGAGCCGCAATGTGTGGCTTCACAGAGACGATGTGATCACTCATATATGAAAAGCCCGCTACAGCGTTTCGACGAAGCGCAGCAGGGTCCGCACCGCGGTGCCCGACGCGCCGGATTTATAGTAGTCCTTGCTCACGCCGCCATACGAAGTGCCGGCGATGTCGAGATGCACCCATGGCGTGTCGCCCGCAAACACGCTCAAGAATGCGGCCCCGGCGGTCGCGCCATTGCCTTGGCCAGCGTTGATGTTTGCCAGGTCGGCAAACTTGCTCTTCATCTGCTCCTTGTGCACATCCCACAGCGGCAGTTGCCAAAGTGGTTCATCGGCGGCCTTGCCGGCGCTGATCAACTCATCGCACAGTTTTTGGTCGTTGCCCATGATGCCTGCCACCTCGTGGCCGAGCGCCACCACCACGGCCCCCGTCAAGGTCGCGAGATCGACGATGCGTGCTGGCGCGTAAAACTTCTTGCCGTAGGCGATCGCGTCGGCGAGCACCAGACGACCTTCCGCGTCGGTATTGAGCACCTCGATGGTGTGGCCATCCATCGCGCGCACCACATCACCAGGCTTCTGTGCTGCGGGGCCAACGCCATTCTCCGTCGCGGCGATCAGGCCAACGATGCGATGCCTTGGCTTTACGAGACCACTGCGCAGCGCGTGGAACAACCCAAGCACGGCACCAGCACCGCACATGTCGTAGCGCATCTCATCCATCTTGGAGGCGGGCTTAATGCTGAGGCCGCCGGTGTCAAAGGTGAGGCCCTTGCCGATCACGCAGACGGTCTTGCCGCGCGCGGGACCAAACGAAAGCGCGATAAACTTTGGCGCCTCAACACTGCCGCGTGCCACGCCCAGCAGCGCATGCATCCCGAGTTTTTGCAGCTTCGCCCGATCGAGCACCTTGACCGTCACACCGCCGCCAGCAAGTTTCTTTGCCGCGCTGGCGAGGGACGTAGGCGTGCAAATGTTGCTCGGCTGATTTTCTAGGTCGCGCGCAAACACTGTCGCCCTCGCACCGACTTCACCAAACGCAAACCCGCGCGCAAAGTCCCTGGCGTTGCC
Organism: Planctomycetota bacterium; assembly: GCA_014192625.1. Taxonomy (GTDB): domain Bacteria; phylum Planctomycetota; class UBA1135; order UBA1135; family UBA2386; genus BJHM01. Next base: position 22,814 of record BJHM01000023.1, on the reverse strand, counting down.
GCCGAGCAGGACCACTTCGCAGTCTTGCCCTTTACGCGGCTTGTGCGGCTCTTTCTGCGGCTGCGCGTAGCGATACGCGCCGAGAATCAGGCCCTCGGCGACTGCGGCGCCAGCTTGTTCGGCATCGAGCTTGCCCAGTGTTTTTGCATGAATCAAAAGCGCAAAGCGCGAAGCGCCTGCGTCCTCAGCGACCGCCTGCGAAAGCGCCGCCACACGCCGCAGCTGCTCACTGTGAATGCTCTGCTCCCTGCCAAGTCCGATGCAGCACAAGCGCTTTGTCACCGCCTTGCCCGCCTGCCGAAACATCACAGTGCCGCGAAACGTGGTCTTGACGTCGCCACTCGCCATCGCGGCAGCTACCAGCGCCTTCAGCCTTGGCCCACCGTCGCACGCAACGCCATCGGCAACCAGCAAGACACATAGTTCGGCCAGCGAAGAAGAGGAGCCACTGCCAATGCGAGTCTTCATTGTGTTGCGTTCACCGTAGCAACAAGCGTTTGCCATGACCACAACGCCAACCGCGGCACCACTGCGGCAGCGCGCGGCTGCTCAGTTGCCCGACCTGGGCAATTCCCCGAGCCAGCGATCACCTTTGCCTTTGGCCAGCGTCTCGCGCTTGAAGATCGGCACCTCGTTCTTCAAGCGGTCCATCAAGAACCGGCACGCGTCAAACGCAGCATCGCGGTGTGCGGCGGCAACCACGACCAGCACCGAGGCCTCGCCGACCGGCACTTCGCCCAGACGATGCACGACGCGCGCGCGAGAGATCGTGAAGCGCTTCACTGCCTCCTCGAAGATCGCGCCCATCACTTTTTGCGCCATCTCGGGATATGCCTCGTAGCTGAGCTTTAACACCTGTGCGCCGTCGTTGTGATCGCGCGTCGTGCCAGCAAACGTGACGAGCGCACCATCGGCATCCGATCGCGCTTCGCTCTCGATCAGGCGCGGGTCGATGGCCGCGTGTGTGAGTGTGAAGCGGTAGAGGTCCGCACGCAAAGAGCCACCACTGATCGGCGGGATCAACGCCAACTCATCGCCACTCTGCAAGACCTGCTCAGCCGTTGCGTATGCACAGTTGACGGCAAATGCCAACGGCACGTTCGCCAACAGCGGCGCTCGGTCCACCAGCAATCGGCGCACGCCATCGACCGTGATGCCGCTAGGAACCTGCAAACTCATCTGCTCCTGCTGAAGGCACTCGCGTGCCGCGGCAAAGCAGCGCACCGAAATGGCGATCAAAGACGTCATTGCTGCACAATCGCGCGCCGCTCAGTCGTGCGCAAGACTGCTGCCACGCGACCGCGCAGCCAATCTTCATCTGCACTTGTTATGGACTGCACATTGGCAAGCGATCTTGTGGCTTGTTGTGTTGTTCTGCAAAGTCGACCCGCAGAAGCCTTTTTGCCATGCCGCAGCAGTCCGAAATCATTGCTACTTTGGTTCCGCACGAGTTCGTGCGCACAACTGTGGGGCCCGCGCACCGGCAATGCGGCAGCACAGCTTGTTGCCCAGCTGGCGATGCCCCGCCTGCGCCACGCGCCTTGTCTCTCCCAAACTTGCGCCAACCTCTGCGCCAAAAACTACGCGGCAACGAATTAGCGGCAAGGTACCGCCCACAAGCACAAAAGAAGGCCACTAAAACCAATGCTTCCTCTGCTGCACGACGGCGACGCGTATTCAAGTCGCTGCTCGCAGTCACGAGCATTGCCCTTCACTGGCCGCCGTTCGATCGCAGGTTCAAGCTGCAAGTCCAACACTGTGCGACGGCTGCATCAGTGCGGGTTTTTATGATGCGGACCGCATTGCAATCAAAAGCCAAACAGAATCGGCAACGCCGACGCAAGCCTTGCACGCGCCTTACACGGCACGGCGCAAACGGGCGCGCGTCGCAGGGCAATCATTTGCACTTTGTCATGAGAAGTAGCTGCCAAATATTTCAAACTTCCAGCTAAACTTTTCCCTCTTAGTTGAGGCTGCGACCCCCACGCCTACTGCTTTTAATCCGCCCATTTCCCACACCTTGGACCTACCTCTCATGCCTCGTGTAAAATCACTGCTTGCGGCGTTCGCGCTGTCATCAATCCTCCTTGCGCAAGTTCCGTTCACACAAGGCAACCTGGTTGTCGTACGGGTCGGCACTGGCGTGGCTGCTCTTACGAGTGCCGCGCAAGCAACCTTCCTCGACGAATACACCACTGCTGGCGTGTTGGTTCAGACGGTCGCGATGCCTACCGCCCTCAGTGGCTCAAACCTCGCGTGCACCAATGCCGGCACTGCTACCTCTGAAGGCAGCCTGAACATTTCCGCAGACAGCCGCTTCTTCACGCTGGCTGGCTACAGCGCAGCACCCGGCACACTCGCAATCGCAGGGACGACCAGCGTTGCGGTTCCTCGCGTCATCGCCCGCGTCGGCTCGGACGGCGTGATCAATACGTCGACCTCGATCAATAACGTGTTCTCGGCTGGCGCCATGCGCAGCGCAGTCACTGACAACGGCAATCAGTTCTTTGCCTGCGGCAGCAACTCCGGCGTCCAATTTGCAACGCTCGGTGGCACGACCTCGGCCGCCGCGAGCTCTGCGCTACCCACCAACTTGCGCTGCCTCGGCATCTACCAAAGCCAACTGTATTGCTCCAGCGCTTCGGGCACCTATCTCGGCGTGAGCAGCGTCGGTGTTGGCCTGCCAACGACGGCACAGCCGATCACCATCCTGCCGGGGTTCCCGACCACCACTGGCCCGTCTTCGTATGACTTCTTCTTCGCCGATGCAACCACCTGCTACGTTGCTGACGATCGCGTATCGGCATCCGGTGGCGGCATCCAGAAGTGGGTCCTCAGCGGCTCAACATGGGCACTCGCCTACACGCTTGCACCTTTGGCCACGAGCACGCGCTACCTGAGCGGCACGGTGATCGGCGGTGTCGTCACGCTCTATGCAACCTCCACCGTAGCGACAGGCAATGCGATCCTCTCGGTCGTCGACGCGGGCGTAAGTTCGCCATTCACCACCGTAGCAACGACCTTGGCCAACACGGCACTGCGTGGCATCCGCGTGCTCGCCGCTCGGGCCGCAGTCTCGTTCTCGGGGACCGGCTCGCCCACCACGGTCGGCATTCCAACCGTCGGCACAACCGGTGGATTGCCATACCTCGGCAACTCGGCATTCACCCTGACCGCAGGCAACATGCCAGCGTTCAACATCGGCTTCATGGCGATCGGTCTCGGCTTAGTTCAGTCAGTAGGCATCCCGTTGCCAGGCGCGCCAGCAAGCTTCAATCTCTACGTGAACCCGATCGCCAACACAGTGTTACTGATCACGGATGCGCTCGGCAACGCAACTCTCCCGCTCGGCCTCCCCTCCGCATCAGCAATGGCCGGACTGCCGCTCGCGGTGCAGGTCATCAGCTACGATGGCTTGATGCTAGACCAGCTGCCACTCGGCGCGTCTATCGCGATGCAGATCCTGCTCGGCCAATGGTGAACTAGCACAGGCCAACCGATGTCATTGTGCCCCCTACGCAAAGAACCGAGGACTATCTGCCCCAGCTTGAATACCCAGCTGGAATAGCCTCTAACTCTCCTGCCAAGTAGGCGCGATCCCCTCTGCTGTGTATCGCAAACAGCCCAACCCTCGATACTCGATCCAAATCCTCAGCATCTAACCATCTGCTAAATCTCTAAAACCCATGCTCCATCTCAACTCCGTCGCAAAGCTCAGCCTTTGCCAAGTGGCCTTGACCACGCTCCTAGTTGCACAATTGCCGATCACCAGAGGCGACATTGTGGTTCTAAGAGTAGGTGATGCCACGTTGCCGCTTTCTAGCGCGGCACAAGCAACCTTCGTCGACGAATACACCCAAACCGGCGTGCTCGTTCAATCGATCCCGGTGCCGACTGTCGTGAACGGCATCAACCTGCCGTGCACCAATAGCGGCACTTCGACTTCAGAAGGCCACCTCAACGTCTCGCCCGACGGCTCATTCTTCACGTTCGGTGGTTACAGCGCGGCGCCGGGCACCGCCGGGATCACGAGCTCAGCCAGCATCACGGTCCCGCGCGTCATCGCCCGCGTCGACAACCTGGGCTACGTGGACACCTCCACGTCGATCAACAACGCATTCTCTGCCGGCAATATCCGCAGCGTTGCGACCGACAACGGCGTGCAGTTCTGGGCAAGCGGCTCCAACTCCGGCGTGCAATACAGCACCTACTTCACCTCCACCTCGACCTCGGCGAGCACCGGGTTGCCAACCAACTTGCGCGATCTCGGCATCTACAACGGCCAGCTCTACTGCTCAAGTGGCTCGGGTGCCTTCCAGGGAGTCTGCTCCGTAGGCATCGGCCTGCCAACCGCGCCTACCACCATCACGCTGCTGCCAGGATTCCCAACCGTCGCGGGCGCGCAATCGACCTACGATTGGTTCTTCTCGGACCCCAACACCTGCTACGTCACCAGTGACTCGGCGATCGGTGGCGGCATTCAGAAGTGGACCTTCCTTGCTGGCACCTGGACGTTGGCCTACACGCTGGTGCCAACCGGCACCTTGACGCGCTACTTGAGCGGCATGGTCCAAAACGGCGTAGTCACCCTGTATGCGACCACCACGCAGACCTCGGCCAACACCATTGTCTCGGTAGTCGACGCGGGCGTAGGCTCGACGTTTACCGTGATCGCCAGCGCCGTGCCAAACACGGTATTGCGCGGCATCCGAATCGCTGGCCCAAGGGGCTACGTGTCCTACTCGGGCACCGGTTCGCCAACCACGTTTGGCATCCCGACCATCTACACCCTGGGCGGGTTACCGAACATCGGCAACCCATCGTTCGCCCTCGCGTCGGGCAACATGCCAGCGTTTAGCATCGGCTTCATGGTCATTGGCCTCGGCAACTTGTTTACATCCGGCATCACGATCGTAGGTGCCGCCACCACCGCGTTACTCTACGTAAATCCAATCGCCAGCACGAACCTACTGATCACCGATGCAACTGGCGCGGCGACAATTGCCTTCGGCTTGCCGTTGCTGCCAGGCTTTGTCGGCATACAACTTGGTGCGCAGACCATCGTCCTTGATCCGCTGCTGCCAGACCCATTGCCACTCGGCACGTCGAACGGCATTCAAATCATGATCGGCCAGTGATCCGTTCGTGACCCTGACCTGATCGGTCACGAATCGATTCGCTACCAAAGCCGCCCGCAGAAGCATCGTCGCGATGCCGCGGGCAGGCGGGTGCTAGGCAGCAATGGCACCGTTGCCAAACCTCGTCAGCTCCGCTGCGCCCACCCGACTCGGGCCGCAACCAAAACCGCTGCGCCATTTCGCGTGCAGTGGACGGCGTTCCTTTCCATGCTGCGCTGCATGCCGCGCTTTATCTATCTGCCACTACTGCTCTACACACTGCTGCCTGCGCAAGCGCCAGACGCAACGGCGAAGCAAGGGGCAGACAGCAGCACCGTGTCGCTGCAGCACAACCTGCAATCGGGCAGCAAGTTTTCTTGGGCGCTGACGGTGACGGCCGATGTTGAGCAAGCGGTGCAGGACCAGAAGATCAGTTCGCAAACACGCTTTGTGTTGCACTTCGATGTCGCCATGAGCGCAGCTTTCAACAGCAAGACGACCACCGCGCTGCACTTCGTGCGGCGCGTAGAAGCGAGTTCCGCAAGCAATCTCACCAACGTCGACTACGACAGTGCACGTAAAGACAGCGACCCAGGGCCGCTCGCCCCGCTGGCTCAGTTGGTCGGCAAGACCTTCAATGTCACACTCGATGCCTTGGGCCAAGTGCAAAAAGTGTTGCCGCCGAACGACCTTGCACAAAACCCGCAGGAACAACTCGGCATCGGCGACTTCGACACGCTGTTCACGCCGTATTTTCTGCCACTGCCAGCAACACCGATCCAGGTGGCCGCAAGTTGGGACGCGCAACTCAAGTTCCTCGACCCGCAACTAGGCGACGATGGCAACGTCAAAGTCACGAGCACTCTGTTGCGCGTCGTCGATCAGCGCGCCCACCTAAAACGCCAGTTGCAGGTGCAACCGCCACAACGAACGGGCTTGCAAATCCAAGTGCAAAAGGCCGGCGGCAGCGCCGTGTTTGACCTCGCTACTGGCCGTGTGCAGGAATCACTTCTGGAATTGCAGTCGACCAGCACTCAATCGATCGGCAGCAATCGCACTGCCAAAGCCACTTCGCGCCTGCTGCTGCAAGCCGCGCTCGAAACTACGCCAACCGGACAAAAATCCGCCGAGCGCAAATAGCCTTTTTCAACGACCCATCGCATCGAGCACGAGATCGTGCAGACGGCGCCGAATACCGCCGATCTTGTCGTTGTCGCGCGTCGGATGAACGCGATTGGTCAGCAACACGACACACACATCGTGCACCGGATCGCACCACAACGAAGTGCCGGTAAAGCCGGTGTGACCAAAGGTGCCCGGCGGCACCTTGGTGCCACCAAAGGAACCGTCGGTCAGCAAATCAAACCCGAGCGCGCGCGTGCTGCCGACTTGCGACTGCGGCTGCAATGCGGCAACAACCAATGGCGCAGGTAGGAGCCCGCGGCCATCGGCCAGCAGCCAAACGCCCAGTCGCAACACGTCCTGCGCGGTCGCAAACATGCCCGCATGACCAGACACGCCGCCCATCGCGAAGGCGTTCTCGTCGTGCACATAACCCTGTATAAGTCCGCCCCGATCACTGCTCGCCTCAGTCGGTGGCGACTCCAGCGGCGCGTCTGCATTGGTGTTGAAACATGCGCCCGTCATGCCGAGCGGCGCCCAGACGAGTTCTTTCACCTGCTGCGCAAATGGCGCGCTGCCAGCAGCCTCAATCACTGCCATCGCCAACATCAAGCCGATGTCGCTATAGACCACTTTGGTGCCGGGCGCGCTTTCGAGCGGTTCGCGCAATGCGGCATTGAGCACCGCGTCCTTGCCGCGCAGCGTTTTGTAGTATTGCCGGAACGACGGCAAGCCACTTGTGTGTGCGAGCAAATGGCGGATCGTGACATGCTCTTTTTGATCGCCGTCAAATCCTCTCAGCCAAGTTTGCACCGGGTCGTCGAGCGAGAGCTTCGATTGTTGCGCGAGCCGCAGCACAACTGGCAATGTGGCGCAAACCTTGGTCAGCGAAGCGATGTCGTAGAGCGTGTCCGCGCGCACCAGTGCCGCATTTTCGGCATAGCTGACCTTGCCTTCGACCACCGTTGCGACCACGCGACCATGCCGCGCCACAAGGCATGCCGCACCAGGAAACGCATGCTCTGCAACACCTGCCACGAGCAACCCGTGCAACGAATCGGCAAACCCTGCGTCGAGCCCCTCGTTGGCTAGCGATACTTGCCCGATCTCCATTCCCGGCAGTCGCGTTCGCCCAGCAGAAAGCGCGGCGATACCCGGAATCGGCACTGGCAGGCGCCCCGTGATCGCAGTATCGGTCAGAGCGCCTGCGACGGCGCGCTCGAGTTCAACCGAACTCGCATAGGCGCAGATAAAACTGGCCAGTGGATCGAGCTGCTGCACGACATAGGGGCTGCCAAATGACACGTAAATGACCTCGGTATTTGGCCGGATCTTTGCCAGCAACTCCAAAAACATCGGCGGCAGACCGATCGTGCCAGAGTATTCGCGCACCGGCACGTGCAGCGCGATGACGAGCCGCCGCGCCTGCTGCACCACCTCGCTCGCGCGCGACAGTTCGGCGGCATCGAGATGCGCCGTGACCGCATCCGCGACCTCGATATTTGCTGCCCTCATTGCGGTGGCCAAGGTCTGCTCTGCCACTGCGTCTGCCGAGCCAGCCGCAGCCTGCGCAAAGCGCAACGTCACAACGGAGATGGCTAGCCCTTGCGCAATCGGCACGAGTCCCAAGGGATCGCGCACCAGCGTGATGCCGCGCCGGGCAATCTCATTCGCCACTTGTTGCACATGCTTGTTGTTGATTCGCTGCTGCCAATCAGCAACCGGCCCATGCACGCCCTTTTGCAGCAGCAGTAGCCGTCCTTTGAGTTGCAGAATGCGAAGCACGGCATCGTCGAGCCGCGCCATCGGGATACGGCCCGACTCCACGGCGTTTACTACTGCGTCGCGCGCGCCAACCGGATCGGGTGGCATCAGCAACACATCGGCGCCAGCCAGCAATGCGCGCACCGCGACTTCACTCGGATCAAGCTTGTTCTTCACGCCGCCCATGTCGAGCGCGTCGGTGACGATTAGGCCACGAAAGCCGAGTTCTTTGCGCAACACCTCTACCAAGATTTTATTGCTGAGCGTGGCCGGGATCGATGGGTCCTCAAGAAGCCCTGGCACACTCAGGTGCCCGGTCATGATCGACTCGAGCCCCTGTTCAATCGCTGCGCGAAATGGCAGCAATTCGACCGAGCGCAGCCGCGCGCCATCGCCAGCAACGGTCGGCAATGCCAGATGGCTATCCGATTGAACATCGCCATGGCCAGGAAAGTGCTTGCCGCATGGCACCGCACCGCGACTACGAACGCCCTGCGCAAAGGCACAACCAAACAGCGCGACCGATGCTGGATCTGCGCCAAAGCTGCGCACGTTGATGATCGGGTTTTGCGGGTTGCTGTTGATGTCGAGCACCGGTGCAAACACCCACGGGATGCCAATCGCGGTGGCTTCATCACCAGTGATCTCACCCATCGCTCGCGCCAGTCGCGGCAACCCGGTCGCACCGACCAGCATCTGATTGCCCATCGCACAAGCGCCACTCAACCGGGCCGCAACGCCACCCTCAAAATCACTCGCGAGCAACAGCGGCACCTTGGTGCTGGCTTGCAACTCCGTCACAAGCTCGGCGGCTTCTTGCACCGAACCAAGACTCAAGATCACGCCGCCAAGACCAACGTCGCGGATGTAGCGCTGCATCGTTGCACGCTGCTCTGCCTGCCCCGCCGAGGCCGACAAAATCCAACTCATAAACAGTTGCCCCACCTTCTCACGCAGCGACAACGTTGCTAGCAGCAGAACCGCTTCCGCCGCACCAGTAGGCGCGGCTGGCAATTGCACGGCTGGCGATTGCGCGGCTGGCGTTTGCGCGGCTGGCGGTTGCGCGGCTGGCAATTGCACGGCTGGCGTTTGCGCGGCGAGACCAAAAACAGGCAGAGCCAACAACAGCACTAGATAAACCCGTTCCTGCATCAGTATGAGGCTAATGCAGAATCGCCGCATTGCCCACTAGCCATGCACGACCACGGTATTCTGCAATTGGCTCGCGGACAGGGGATCGAGCAGCACCAATACGTCTGGATGCTGACGAATCCACGCGGCTGGGCATTCGGGTCCAATCGGCCCCTCGAGCATCGCGCGCACCGCAGCTGCCTTGCCAAGACCAAAGGCGCACATCAACAGCCGCTTTGCCGACAAGATCGAAGCCGGCCCGGCGGTGACCGCATGCGTTGGCACCGCCGCTGGGGCAAATCGTGCCGCGGCATCCTGCAGGGTAGTTGCCGCAAGTTTGGTGACATGAAAACCTTGGCTGTGCAGCGCACCGGGTTCGTTGAAGGCGATGTGACCGTTGCGGCCAATGCCGAGAAACTGAAGCCGTGGCAAGTGCAACTGCAACAGCCGGGCCTCGTGCTGTGCCAGTGCAGTTTTGGAGCCAACACCTGGCACCGGCAAAAACGTGCCGCGCCGCAACAACGACAACATGCTCGGGCATGCCGCGCACAACTCATGCACCATGCCACCGCGTTGGTCCGGAGCAAAACCGAGGTATTCATCCAAGTGCGTGACATATGAAGTCGCCAACGACACCCGTCCGTCCACCACCAAACGATGCAGCGAAAGAAGCATCGTTTGGTAGGTAGCACCAGTGGCGAACGAATAAAGCGCGCGCGGTTCCGTTGTGAGCAAGGCTTGCAGCTCCTCGAGTGCAACCTGCGAAGCAGCTACGACGGAGGGCATCACGCGGACGACCAACTTTGCAGACAGCGGACCGGTTTTCATGGCGAAGGCGGGCACTTTGCGCACCACACGGTGCTAGAGCAAGTAGGGTGCCGAACAAGTTTTGGCTTCGCTAGCTCACGCGATGGCCGCGCGAACACTGCCCGCTGCGCCGTGCAAACGGGTGCGCGCAATCTCTGGCGTGCAGCGCAGCAACAACAGAACTACCGCGACCTTGACCTCGCCGTGCGATTGCCGCAGTGCCGCCATTGCAGTTTGTTCGTCGCAATGCGTCGCCTGCTCGACGATGCGCAGGCATCGTGCCCGCAACTTTTCATTACTAGCGGCAAGGTCCACCATCAAGTTGCCATAGACCTTGTGCAGCCGAACGAACGCGCCAGTGCTCAGCATGTTGAGCACCATCTTCTGTGCGGTGCCAGCCTTCAGCCGAGTGCTGCCGGTGAGCACTTCGGGACCGGGCAACACTTCGATTGCAATCTCCGCCGCAGCCGCAACCGGGCTGTTATCCGAGCAAACTAAAGCGACGCGCAATGCGCCTTTTCGAAGCGCCGCTTGCAGGGCACCGATGACATACGGAGTGCGACCGCTTGCGGCGATCCCAACTACGCAGTCCAACGCCGAGAGGCCGATGCTGCCAAGGTCGTGCGCGCCAAGTTCGGCATCGTCCTCAGCACCTTCGACCGCCAACAGCATGGCACCCGGTCCACCAGCGATCAGTGAAAGTACCTGCCCGGCCTTGGCAGAAAAAGTTGGGCCGCATTCGGCCGCATCGAGCACCCCGAGCCGACCCGAACTGCCGGCACCGCAGTAAACCAGCCGGCCGCCGCGCTGCATGCGCTCGGCAATCGCGTCGAGCGCGCGCGCGATCTGCGGCAACTGCTTTTTTACCGCCTCGGCAACAAAGTGATCCTCATCGTTCATCACGGTCAGCAACTCAATCGTGCCAAGGGTGTCGAACGAAGCGGTTCGCGGGTTGCGTTGTTCAGTGCGGATCGAGTCTAGGTGCGGCGTGGTCATCGTGATGCCGCTCAAGTATAGCTCTACACCAGCGACTCACAGTGAACCTCAGCGCCATCGATCTCTGCCTGCTCCTCGCCTACTTCGTGGGCATGATCGTGATCGGCTACTTCGCTGGCCGCAACACGACTGGCGCCAAGGACTATTTTCTTGGCTCACGCGACCTACCGGCGATGGCGCTGCTGCTGTCGATCGTCGCCACTGAAACCAGCACGGTGACCTTCCTGAGCGTGCCGGGCATCGCCTATTTCGGCGACCTCACTTTTCTACAATTGCCAATGGGCTATGTGCTGGGCCGCCTGATCGTCGTCCGGCTGCTGCTGCCGCACTACTTCCGCGGCGAGCTATTGACGGCATACCAAGTGCTGCGCAAACGGTTTGGCGGTGGCGTTCAGAAGGTCGCGAGCCTGACGTTTCTGCTGGCCCGCACCATCGGCGGCGGCCTGCGGCTGTTCCTCACCGCGCTGGTGATCGAAAAATTGACCGGCCTCGGCATCGCAGAGTCGGTTGCCGCGATCACCGCAATCACGCTGGTCTACACTTTTTTCGGCGGCATGCGCGCCGTGGTCTGGACCGATGTGGTGCAGTTCGTGATCTATCTCACCGGCGCTGTGGCCGCGTTCTGGATCCTGCTCGACCGGTTGCCCAACGGGTTTGACACGGTGCTAGCTGCGGCAGGCGATACCAAGTTGCGGGTGTTCGACACGTCGTTAGATTTTGCCAAACCATACACACTCTGGTCGGGCCTGATTGGCGGCGCGTTCTTGTCGCTCGGCAGTCACGGCGTCGATCAACTGATCGTGCAGCGGCTGATGTCGGCGCGGAGTCAGCGCCAAGCGAGCATCGCACTTTCGCTCAGCGGCCTCGTGGTGTTGCTGCAGTTCGGTTTTTTCCTGCTGCTCGGCCTCGGCCTCTTCGCGTTCTACCAACAGTTTCCGCCGCCCCAACCGTTCACCAATAAAGACACCGTGTTTCGCGACTTCCTGCTTTTGCAGATGCCCACCGGCCTGCTCGGCATCGTGCTCGGCGCAGTGTTTTCCGCTGCCATGTCGAGCTTTTCATCGTCGCTCAACTCCTCCGCCGCGGCGCTGGTCGGCGACTTTGTGCTGCCAATCACTGGCCGCTCACCAGACTCGCTTTTTGTGCTGCGCGTGGCCAAGGGTGCGACGATCCTGTTTGCAGCACTGGAGGCGATCATGGCGCTCAACTGCGTCGACGATCGCTCGATCATCGACCAGGTTCTCGACATCGCCGCACTATTGACCGGCGTGCTACTCGGCGTGTTCTTCCTCGGCACGCAGACCAAGCGCGTCACTCAGCAACACGCACTGATTGGCTTCACCACAGGCCTCGCCGTCGACCTGTTCTGCAAATTCGCATTCCCAGCGATCGTTGGTTGGAAGATTGCTTTCCCTTGGTTTGGTTTGATCGGCTGCGCGGCAACTTTTGGCGCGGGGCTGATCGCCAGCTACTTGCGCCCCACTCGCTCACTATGAAATTTTACACGGCATCGCTGCGGCAGGCACTCGTTGCGAGTTTGGCACTGGTTGCGAAGTTTGCCGTGTTGGCCGTGTTGGCCGCGCCAAACCTGCGCGCCGCACAGCAAGCCATCGTCAAAACCGGCATCGACGTGCTGGCCAGCGACCAATGCACGGCACTCTCTGGACGCAACGTTGGATTGATCACCAACCTAACAAGCCAGACCACCGATGGCCGCCGCACGGTCGAGGTGCTCGCCGCCGCGAAGAATGTCCATTTGCGCGCACTGTTCTCACCCGAGCACGGATGGAACGGTGATGTTGACGCAATAACCGGTCACACCATCGACAACACGACCGGGTTGCAGGTTTTTTCGCTCTATGGCGAGGTGCGAAAGCCGAGCGATTCGATGCTGCGCGATCTCGATACGCTGGTGTTTGACATTCAGGATATCGGTTGCCGTTGCTACACCTACGCATCGACGATGAGCCTCTGCCTCGAGGCCGCGGCGGAACATCATTTGCGCTTTGTCGTGCTCGATCGGCCCAATCCACTTGGCGGCATCGCGATGGAAGGCCCCGTCTGCAGCAGCGATCGCATCGACTTCAACGCCGCACATTCGTTGCCGCAAAGACACGGCCTCACGCTTGGTGAAATGGCCCGCATGATCACTGGCGAACGGGGTCTAAAGATCGATCTGCAGGTAATCCAATGTCAGGGCTGGAGCCGCAGCGATTTGTTTGATCGCACCGGGCTACCGTTCCGTCGCCCATCGCCCAACATTCGCAGCCTGACGCAGGCATTGCTCTATCCCGGCATCGTGCTACTAGAACGGACCAACCTGTCGGTCGGCCGCGGCACCGACAGTCCCTTCGAAGTGATCGGCGCGCCGTGGTGCGATGGCATAAAACTCGCCGCGCATCTGCGCGCACTTGCGATGCAGGGAGTCACCTTCGTGCCGATGTCGTTCACGCCGACCAGTAGCACGTTTGCCAATGAGCCATGCTCTGGTGTGCAGATCGCGATCACCGACTGGGCCTTGTTTCGACCGGTTGCAACAGGGGTGCAGGTCGCCTGCGTCCTGCGCGACCATTTTCCTGCGTGGCAGCACACGCGGTTTGACGAGTTGTGGAAGGACCAAACGCTCTACCAATCCTTCACGACCGGTGCCAAGGCGAGCGACTTGCTCCTAGGTGCAAAGCCAGCAGTCGAGTTGTTCCGCCTACGCCGCAAGACGTTTTTGCTCTACGAATAAACATCCTGTTGCGAATGCTCGCTAGGCAACCAGGGCACCACCAGGCACGGCGGCCAAATAAGCGACACGGCGGGAAAGCAGAACGTAACGCTGCTGAACAAACCCAGCGCGACTACTTCGCGACCGCTTCCTTCGCATCCGCTGAACCGGCAGGTGCACTTCGCAGCTTGGTCTCCAAGTAATTCCGCAAACTGCCAAGGCTCGTCTCCTGAAACTTTCGCGCCGCTTCTTGCTGCGCACCAAACCAAGCAAACCAGCGTTCCGTAAAACTCTCCGTCAAGCTCTCGTCGCGCCAAACCAAAGTACAGCCATCTTTGCCTTCCTGGATCGTGATCGATCCATGCCCCTGGCGCCGTAATGAGACCCCCGCGCCAACGCGATTGAGGAAGTCATATTCGATCCCCAACGGGCCAACCTTGACTAGCCGCAGGATCGCTTCATTGTCCGCGTTGGTCCAGGTGATCTGGTGCCCCGCCGTACCGGGCTCGCCGCCAATTGTGACCGATGCATTGGCACGCTCGGTGGTGTTGAGCGCCGACCACTCGCGCCATGCGCCAAAGCTGCCGAGCAACGGCATCACTTCGGCTGCGCCAACGCGCGGCACCGACGTCTGGGACTCGACCTGCCACGCCTTTGGCAAGATGCCACCGATGCCAAACCACATCGCCACCACGCCAACAATGGCGACCAAGAACACGCGCATTTCTCTACCCATGAAGAACACTTCTAGCGGACGCAGGTCGACTGTCCCAGTGCGCCAAGCATTCGGCAGACGAGTTTTAATGCGCAACTGGCCGAGTGCCGCGCACGAACGGCCAGACGACAAAGGCAGCCTTGCCAGCACTCAAACGGCCACCGGCAGTCACTCGTCGACAGTTTTTCGTTGCCGCGCCGCTGGCAAAACCGTCAGTCCGAACGCACTGCCCGCAAAATGTGTTGCGCACGCTTTTTCTGCTGCCGTTGTTGTCCCGCTTTTACATTCCTTGTGACCGCAAAAAACGAGGCGTGACCTGCGGCTTGCGATCCTTATCGTCCGCAGTCGATGCGAACTCTTAGGCACACGCACTGCGCTCTGATTGCACTTGGCCTCACCGCCTGCAGTGCCAATCCCCCCGCCAGCAAAACCAACCCAGCGGAGCAACCAGCGAAGGTGATCGCGCCGGTTGCGCCGCCTGAGCCGGCTTTTCAATCGCCGCCTTCCCGCATGGTGGAGGTCGTCGATGACTATCACGGCACCAAGGTGAGCGACCCCTACCGCTGGCTGGAAGATCAGGACGGCGTTGATGTCGCAGCATGGGTTGCCACGCAGAACGAAGCATCGCGCAAGGTGCTCGATGCCGTGCCCGAACGCATTGCGATCCGCGCACGGTTGCAGGAGCTGTGGAACTACGCGCGCTACGACGTACCAGAACGCGCCGGCAGTCTTTGGTTCTGGCGCAAAAATGACGGCCTACAAAACCAGTCCGTGCTATTCACCGGCGACACGCCGGATGCTGAAGGCCGCGTCCTGCTCGACCCCAACACGCTCAGTGTGGACGGCACGATCGCCGTGACTGGCATAGCCGTCGACCAGCAGGGCAAGCAACTCGCCTATGCCACTTCGACGAGCGGCAGCGATTGGCGCGAATGGCATGTGCTCGATATCGCTTCCGGCAAGGTGCTGCCCGACATCCTGCGCTGGAGCAAGTTTGCCGGCGCGGCGTGGACGCATGACGGCCTTGGGTTTTTCTATCAACGCTACCCGGTGCCAAAACCGGGCGAGACCTTCCAGCAAGCCAATCGCAATCCACAGTATTGCTACCACTCGATCGGTAGCGACCAGGCACAGGATCAAGTCGTCTACGAGCGGCCCGACAACCCAGAGTGGGGATTTCAAGGCGAGGTCACAGAGGACGGCAAGTTCTTGGTGTTGTCCCTGACACAGGGCACCGACCATCGCAACCGCATCGCATTCATCGAACTGTCGCAGGACAGCATGGTCACGCAGCCGTTGTTGATGGACCAAGACGCGTCCTATGACTTTGTCGGCAACGACGGCGACACGTTTTACTTTCGCACCAACCTTGATGCGCCGCTCGGCAAACTGGTGGCGATAAACCGCATTGCCCCACAGCGCGCGCAATGGCGCACGATCATCGCCGAACAAAAACATGAACTGAGCGCGATCCATCTGGTCGGCAACAACTTGGTCGCTTCGTACCTCGTCGATGCCTCAAGCCAGGTAAAACTGTTCGCACTGGATGGCACTGACATAGGCGCGATCCCACTGCCGCAGATCGGAACGGTCGGCGTGTTCACCGGCCATCGCAGCGACTCGGCAACCTACTTCGGGTTCACCTCCTTCACCCAGCCGGGCACGATCTACCAATACGACTTCGCGACCAAGCAGTCGGTCGCCATCAGAAAACCCAAGTTTGGCCGCAAGGACGACGACCTCGTCACCGAGCGCGTCTTCCTGCAATCGCGCGACGAAACGCGCCTCTGCATGTTCCTGGTGCACAAGAAAAATCTCGTGCTCAATGGCAGCGCACCTTGCTTCCTCTACGGCTACGGCGGGTTTGATATCGCGGTCACGCCATCGTTCAGCCCAGCCAATCTGGTCTTCATCGAACGCGGCGGCATCTACGCACAGGCCGTGCTGCGCGGCGGCAGCGAATACGGCGAACGCTGGCACGAGGCCGGAATGCTGGGCAACAAGCAGAACGTGTTCGACGACTTCATCGCTTGCGCCGACTACCTCGTGCGCAACGACTACACGGCAAAGAAACGACTCGCCGTTGGCGGCCGCAGCAATGGCGGACTGCTCGCCGCAGCGGTGTTGACGCAGCACCCGGAGAAGTTTGGCGCAGTGATCCCCGAAGTCGGCGTGCTCGACATGCTGCGCTACCACCTGTTCACGATCGGCTGGGCTTGGGCTCCCGAATATGGACGCAGCGACGACCCGAAGCAGTTTGAATGGCTCAAGAAATACTCGCCGCTGCACACCATCAAAAAAGGCACGATCTATCCGCCGACGCTGATTCTGACCGGCGATCACGACGACCGCGTGCTGCCTGGCCATAGCTATAAGTTTGCGGCGACACTGCAGGCGGCGCAGGCGGGGCCAGCGCCGATTCTGCTTTCCATCGCGTTGAAGGCCGGGCACGGCAGTGGCAAACCGGTGCACGCGCAGATCGATGAAGCCGCCGATCGCTGGGCGTTCTTGAGCAAGGTGCTAGCGAAGTAGTTCGCGCAGACTGTCGAGCGCAGCGAGCACCATTTCGACACTCACATCCGGCGGGCCTTGTGTCCTTGTGGCTACCACCCGCACGTGCTTTTGGGGTGGAGCCCACACCCGTGGTTCAGTCGGACCAAAGATCGCCACGGTTGGCACCCTGAGCGCAGCGGCGAGATGAGTTACCCCACTGTCATTGCCAACAAAGGCGCGCGCCTTCACTAGCTGCAACGCGAGCTGCTCGCACGACAGGCCGACCAAAAACGCAGTGCCTGGAGGCCAAGGGAAGCTGCGCGGATCCTTGCGTTCAACCTCTGCAGGCCCAACCACCACCGCAAGCGATTCCCCGCGCTGCCGAAGACTCGAAGCCAACTGCGCAACGAAGCGCTCAGGTGGCCAGCACTTGATCGCACCACCACTGCCTGGCGCGAGCACGATCGGCAAACGCTCGTGCACATCGGGCAGTGTCGGCAGTGTCGGCAGTGACGCGTCAGCCAAAGAGATCGACAACCCAAGTTGCAAGGCGAGCTGCGCAGCGAGCGGCGCGTCATCACGAAGTGGCCTTGGGTCATACGTCTGCACGCGGCACGACGGCAGCGCGGTTGCCACCGTCAGGTCATCACTGAGGATGCGTGCAAACGAGCTGAGCCTAGCGCGCGCTTGAGCACCGGTCACCGAGTCGAGGCCAAGCGACCATAGCTGCAACGACTCACTCGATATCGCGCAGTCGACTGCACCATGCGAAAATAGCACGCTCGCAAAATCGAGCACCCCGGCAAACCAAAGTTTGGCGAACGGATGTTCGCGACGGAGTGCTGCCAATAACGGCAGCATCAACAGCGTGTCGCCAAGGCCGCCGCGGCGGATCACCAGCACGGCGTCCGTCATGGCGGCAGCGGGGCTCAGCCCTGCATCGCTTCGTGAACCCTGCCCACCATCTTGGCATTGGGCTTCAGCGTCTTGTCGCCAGCCTTCTTCCAGTTGGCTGGGCAGGCCTCAGTGGGCAACTTGCTCATGTGGACGAACGCCGCAACCTTGCGGGTCAGTTCTTCCATGTTTCGGCCAACGTTGAGGAAGTTGACCTCGCTGCCATGCAGCTTGCCATCGGGGCCAATAATGAACGTGCCGCGCAGGGCGAGACCAGCGCCCTCCATGTAGACGCCAAGCATCTTGCTGACCTTGCCGGTGCGGTCGGCCGCCATCGCATACTTCACGGACCGAAGCTCACCTTCATGCTGATGCCAGGCGAGATGCGTAAACTTGGTGTCGGTGCTGACGGTCAGCACTTCGCAGCCAAGTTTGCTTAGTGCTTCGTGCTGCTCGGCCAGAGCGGCAAACTCGGTCGCACACACGAACGTGAAGTCAGCCGGGTAGAAAACCAATACCGTCCACTTGCCAGCCTTCTTGGCATCCGCGAGGCTGAACTTGCCGAAGTCCTGTTTGGTCGGATCATAGGTCTCAAGATCGAACTCGGGCACCACGTGCCCAACCTGAATCGTCGTAACTTCACTCATGGGTATTCTCGAATGCGTCCTAGTTTGGTGCTTAAAAGCTAGCCCTTGCCTGAATCCCCTGCCAGCACCAATCCGCGGGAACCAACGGCCCTAACGACTGTTGCACCTAGATAGTTTCCTCGCCGCGCAAAAACGGGCACCATGTTCGCCTGCCATGACTGTGCACACCGACAATCCTTCACCCTCTACTGTGCAGCCCGCCAACTCCACTGCTGCAATGGCGCTCGCCGCAGCGGGCGACTCCGAGTCCGCGCGCGATGTCTCCGCACTTGACGATGCCGCCAGACAAGCAGCGCAGCGCCTTGGCAAGAAACAGCGCAGCCTGGTGGAGCGGCTGATCTACGGGCCTGCGCCTAAAATAAAAGAACTGCAGAGTGGCGCCATTGCCAGTGGCAGCGCAACGCATCGCGGCAAGGCCGCCGTCGAGGCTGCCGTCGCATGTTTAGCACGCGGCGAAGCATTCACCACCGACGGCAAGTTGTCTGCTGCCCTGCGCGACGCAGTAGCAAAGGAGAAGGCCTACGGCTTTACGGTTCCGGGCAAGTTTGGCGGCCTCGATGGCCGCTACATCGAACTCGCACTTACCGAGGAAGACCTCGCCGCGAATGGCCTTGGCGCACTCGCTGTCGAGATCTCAGGCGAGCTGACCATCGGCGCGGGCTCCCTGCTCGCTTATGGCACGGAAGAGCAGCAGCGCACCTTCTTGCCGCTGATCGCCGAAGGCCAGTTGATTGCGTTCGGCCTCACGGAAGTCGGCATCGGCGTCAACGCGAAAAAGGTGCGCGCCTATGTTGAACCTGACGCAGCGACCGGCGGCTTCCGCCTGTTTGCGGATGGCGATCGCAACAAACTCTGGATCACCAACGCAACGCACAACGCGCTCGTCGCGGTGGTCGCGCGCGTGGGCAAGGACGGCAAGCAAGTTGGTCTGTTTGTGCTGCGCTTACCTGGGCGCGATCAAAGCCGCGCCGACGGAGTGGACTACGAGTTTCGCTGCGAGTCCTCGCGCTGCACTGCGTTCTCGCAAAACTGGAACTCGCGCATTCACTTCCACAACTTCCCGCTGTCATGCGAAAGCCAGATCAAGGCCGACGGCGTGGAAGTGCTGTTCTACAGCCTGCGCATGGGCCGCTGCATGCTGGCGGCGATGGCCGCTGGTTACCAGCGCATGTTCGCCGCCGATGCCGCCAACTACGCGCGCTCGCGCGACGGCGTTGGCGGCCTGATCATAAAGCACGAATTGCCGCGCCAACATCTCGGACGCATGCTCGGTGGCGCGTTGCAATCGCGCGCACTGAGTCACTTGTCACTGCAGCAAGATGCAGATGGCGTCGACCTGGCAGGCCTGCGCGACCTCACCAAATCTGCGGCCGCAACCACCGCGCTCGAATCGCTGATCGCCTGTGAACGTGTGCTCGGCGGCCGTTCGTTCGACCAAGACAGCCGCGTCAATGAGGCGCGCCACAACATGCACGTGTTTGGCGTGGTCGAGGGCGAGGACGATTTGATCCTGATGGGCATGGTGAAGGACGTGACCGACGTGTTCACGACCAAATACATGGTCGGCATGCTGTCGGTGATTCAATCGATCAACAATCAACGTGATGGCACGCCGCTGCCCGCCGACCAGCGCATCCTGCGGATCTTGCCATCACTCGTGTTCTCACAGCCAAAGCGCCTGCTGCAAGCGACCAAACGCATGCTCACCAGCAAGGGGTTTTGGCAGTTGGTGCTCTGGATCGTTTGCAGCCTGTTGCTCGAGGTCGTGCGCCTCCCCGGCCGTTTGTTGCCCTCGGCGCTGCACCCGCGCTACTGGAAACTGCAGAAAGAACTGCGCCGTTACGCGCGGTTTGCCGAGCGGCGACTGCGCTGGCTGCGCTTTGCAAACCTTGCCCTAAACCTACATTTCCAACTCGAACTGACGCGCGCCCAGATCCCGCTGCAACGACTTGGCAAGTGCATCGAAATGCTGGTCTCGATGTTGGCGCTCTGCCACCACGCAGCCAAAAACGACGCGAGCCAACAACGCGTTGCCGCGCTGCAATGCGAACAACTGATGACCCGCGTGCGTGGCACCCGCCTCGTGCTTGGCCTCTGGCAGATGGATCGGCTGCGCAGACACCTAGCAGCCGTCGGCGAAGACCTAGAACAGAATCGCAATTCGTTGATCGCCAATTTGCCACCGCAACCGTTTGCGCATCCGTTCGCAAATTCGCAGGCGCGTGCACCGAAAAATCCGCTGGGCGCTTGAGGCACTGATGCACGTTCTGTTTTTGGCCCCCGACACGCACACCTACAACCACCAGTTCATCCGCGCTTTGAAGGTGCTAGGGGTGCAGGTTTCTGCGATCGGTCAAAAGCCAAAAGATCAGTTGTCCGAGGCCGTGCGACCGCTGCTCGATCGCTATGAGACCGTGAGCAACATCACCGACGGCCAATGCGTCGTCGCTGCCGCCGAACAACTTGCGCGCAACACAACGTTCGATCGCGTGGAGACCATCGATGAGCCGCTGGTGATCCCAGCTGCGATGGTCCGCGAACGACTGTCGATACCCGGTCTCTCGGTCCATACCGCAAAGCTGTGCCGCGACAAGGTGGCAATGAAGGAGTTCTTGCGCTCGCACGGCGTGCCCTGCGCCCAGTCCGCCGGCGCCCGTTCCGCAAGTGACGTGCGCGTGTTCGCCGAGCGAGTCGGCTATCCGTTGATCCTGAAACCGATCGCTGGCTATGGCACGCTCAACACCCACCGCGCAAACCATTCCGCGCAGCTCGACGAAATCCTGCAGAAGACGCAGATCGACGAACATGCACAGCTTGCGGTCGAAGAGTTTATCGACGGCCACGAAGGCTTCTACGACACCATCACCGAAAAAAATGGCATCCGGCACGACTTCGCAGCGCACTATTATCCATGCTGTCTCGAAGCCTCAATCGAGCGCAGGGTAGCCCCGCAGATCGCCGTCACGAACCGCATCGAGCAAGATGGCTACCGCGAGTTGCGCGCACTCGGCAGCAAGGTGATCGCAGCTCTCGGACTGCACCACACCGCAACCCACATGGAATGGTTCCAAGGCAGCAAGGGCATTAAGTTCTCCGAGATCGGCGCGCGGCCGGCCGGCGAAAAAATCTGGGACCTGTATCGCTTCGCAAATGAGTTCGACGTGTTCCTCGAATGGGCGCTCGCAATCCTAGATCGGCCGACGCAACAAAAGCCATCCCGCCGCTTCGCCACTGGCTCGGTGCAAATCAGGCCTGACCGCGACGGCAAGTTTGCCGAGCACCAAGGCATCGATGCCGCATGGCAGCGGTGCCGCCCGTTTATCTACGAGTACGAAGTCCCAGAACCAGGCACAGACACGAAGCCACTCGACAAGGGCTGGCTGTGCAATACTTGGTTTCGCCTGCGGCACGAGGACTACGACCAGTTGCGCGCCCTGATGACGTTCCTCGGCGAGACCGTTCGCAGCAAGGCGCGCTGAAGACAAAGAAACAAGCCACTGCGAACCGCGAAAGAACGGCATCCATCAGTGGCTGTTCGAGAGGCTAAAACCTAGGCTGTGAGATGTATGGTACGCACGCCGCAGCAAATCCAAGACATCCAGCAGAAGCTAGCCAAGATCGAATCGTGGTACCACCGCATTGATCTCGGTGATGGCATCGAAACTCCGGGCCACTTCCGGATGGCCGATTACTTGCGTTTCTACAACTTGCCCGAGCGCATGGATGGCATGCGCGTCCTCGATGTCGGCGCCAGCACCGGTTTCTTTGCCTATGAGTTTGAACGCCGCGGCGCGCTCGAAGTCGTCGGCGTCGAACTACCAAGCTGGGGCGATCACGATTGGACACCCCGTTACCGCCGCGAGTTTGAGCAAAAGAGCGCGTCCGACAAGAGCAACATCGACCGCGAAGTCATGCGCGACGGCTTCACCGTGGTCGGCGAAGCATTGCAAAGCAAGCGCGTGCGCCGCATCTGGAAGGCGATCTACGATTTGCGAGTCGAGGAGCTTGGCCAGTTTGACATTGTGTTCTCTGGCGCCATGTTGATGCACGTGCGCGATCCGGTGCTTGGCATTCAGCGGATGCGCGAGTGCTGCAAACCCGACGGGCGCCTGATCGTCTCGATCAGCTCGATCTTCCCAGACAGCAAAGAATCGATCGCCAAGTTCGTCGGCGAGTGGAACCAGTGCAACTGGTGGCAAATGAGCCCACGCTGCCTTGAAGAAGTGTTGCAGTGCTGCGATTTCGATCGCATTGAGCACCGCGAGACCTACACGCTGCAAGACGTCACCGGCAAGTTTCACGACCCGACATTCGTCTGCCACGCCCGGCCGCGCATTGGCTAACCAGCGCACTTACGTTCCAATCGCGCTCGCACAAAAATCAGGCGAACAAGAACTGGTCCGCGCGCCGCGCGC
>BJHM01000022.1:32730-72558 GCA_014192625.1 Planctomycetota bacterium | reverse complement strand
ACCGTCACCGCCACCGCCGCTGCCGTTCGTCCCCGTTCGCCACTGTCACTGCCGCTGCCGTTCGTCCCCGTTCGTCACCGCCACCGCCGCCGCAAGTGTTTCGTCAAGGACGGTTCCGGCGAAGCGCTCGACAAAGGCATTCTTAGGCGGTAGGGTTTCGCGCCTTTGTTCCTTTTAGTGCGGAACAGCAGTTTGGCGTTCCTAGTCCACTAAGATCTGCCGTTCCTTCGAGGCTGCAATATGAAAAATAGTAAGTGTCTGCTGTCGGTCCTTTTGGCCTGCGCTGCTTCGCTGTCTGCACAGACTCGCTCCCTCAACATCGCCTCGTTTGGTGCCGCTTGCGGGGCTGACTTGGTGGCGTCTCCCATCCGCACGGCAGCGGGCGTAACGCTTCGCTTCGAGCTGACATCGGCCGCACCTGCATCGGTTGCGGTGCTGGTAGCGGGCCAACAAACGGCGTCACCACTGCCCTTGCCCAATACCAATTGCGGCCTGCTGGTGCAGCCGCGCGCCACCTTTATTGCGTTGGTGGATGCGGCTGGCAGCGCGGCTTTTCGTTTCCCATTGCCGCCCGTCGCGCCGGTCACCATCGACTTCCAAGTGGTGACGTTGGCGCTTGCTCGCAACGGGCGCACCGCAGAATCCAGCAACGGCGTTCGGGTAACGATCCAGTAAGCGGCAGAGCTTTCTTGGTATGTAAAGGCTTTCTTGGTATGTAAGGCCGGAAGCGTCGAATATTTGGCGCGATCATCGCCGTGCCGCAGATGCCTATGACACTTACTCCCGAGGTCGCCTTCGAGCAATATCGCGAACGGCTCCTGTGCGTGATTTACCTGCGGATGGGACCAAACATTCGCACCCGCATGGATGCCGAGGATGTCCTGCAGGATGTGGCGATCGAGGCCATAAACAGTTGGCACACGCTGTCGGATCCGGCCAACGCTGGCGCGTGGTTGGTGACGCTTGCGATTCGCAGGGTTGCCCGCATTTTGCGGGATCAGGTTGGTGTGGCCGCGCGCGACCCGCGGCGTGAGAGCCCGATCAAGACCGACTTCCCGGTCGCAGATCACCGTTCCGGCCCGGTCACCACGGCGGATCGCAAAGACCGGCTGCTGTTGCTCTCTGCGGCGTTGGAGCGGCTGACTGAGGACTACCGCGAAGTTATCCTGTTGACCAAGATCGAAGGCTTGCCCGCAAAGGTCGTGGGCGAGCGCATGGCGCGTTCAGAGAACGCGGTCAATCTGCTGTTGAGTCGCGCGCTGAAGCGGTTGTCCGAAGAGCTGCAACTGTGAGGTGCCTGCCGCGATGAATCAGCCACAGGAAGTTTCCGGCCAGGTGCCCGACGGAGCTGACGAACGCATGGCCCAGATGCTGTCGTCGACGCTGAGTTCTGCTGATCTGCGCCAACAACTAAAGCACGAGACCTCGGCCGATGCGGAGGATCTGTTGAGCCGCATTCAGGCGCTCGATTTCCTCAACTCGGTGGTTGGTGAGAGTTGTTTGCTGCCGGAACGGCTAGGTGATTACCAGATTCGCGGCGTGCTCGGCCGCGGCGGAATGGGCATCGTCTACCTGGCTTATCAGGCAGAACTCGAACGCGAAGTTGCGCTGAAAGTTTTGTCGCAGGTCTACTCGACCGACTCGACGATGCGGCAGCGGTTTCGCGCCGAGGCGCGCGCAACTGCGGCGTTGCACCACCGTCATATCGTGCCCATCTACGGCTACGGCGAGGCGCAGGGGCAGCTGTATTTTGCGATGGAACGGGTCGATGGAATGAGCCTCGACAAGCACATTGCTGCGGCGCGGCGCATGGGCAAGCCGCCGATGGCGCCGCTGGACGCAGCACGTAGCTTTGCCGGCGTGGCCGACGCGCTTGGCCTGGCGCACCGTCGCCGATTGCTGCATCGCGACGTGAAGCCTGGCAACATTTTGGTTGGCGGGGACGGCACCCTTGCACTGACCGACTTCGGCCTCGCGAAGGCGCTCGACCAAGCCTCGGCTTCGCTCACAAAGAACAGTGGCGGGTTCCTTGGCACGCTGCACTACAGTTCGCCAGAGCAGGCAATCGGCCGCGAACTGACGCCCGCCAGCGACCTCTATTCGCTCGGCGTCACGCTGTTTGAAGCGGTAACGGGGGAGTTGCCGTTGGTTGGCAAGACGACCGAAGCGGTGCTGCAATCACTGCTGCATGGGATGCCGCGCCGGTTGCGCGATCTGCTGGCAAGGCCGCCGCGCGACCTCGAGGCGGTGCTCGACAAGTTGTTGAGTCGCGAACCGCAAGATCGTTATCAGGATGGCGAGGTGCTGGCGAAGGACCTGGTGCGCGTAGCTGACGGCGATCCGGTGAACATTCGCCGTCCGCCGCTGGTCCTGCGCATCTACCGACGCGCCCGAAAAAATCCGGTGCTGTCGGGAACGCTGGTCGCTGCAACGTTGCTGCTGTTGAGCACGTTCTTCTTGCTCAACGTGGTGCGAAAAGAGCAGGGAGTAAACCTGCAGGCGCGGCAGCTAAATTCGCTCAATGAGGCGGCGCGCGCGATTGCGGGTGAGGCCGGCTACGTTTGGGGGCAGAGTCCGTTGCTCGCGTGCCTTTCTGGCGCGACGGTAAAGGAGCAGGCGACAGGCCAGGCGCTTTTGACCGGCTGGATCGAACGCGCAAAACTGGAGCTTGCCAACGACGCGCGATGGATGGCGATGAGCAGCGCGTATCAGCAAGACCCACTGCCGGCCGCCAGCGATTTTCTGCGCGCCGGTCGAGGCTATGAAGCGTTGCAGTTGCTGCGCGAGGCGATTGCGCAAAGCGTCAGCACGGGCGGCGATCTGGAAGTAAAGCTGCGGCTCTATCGCCTTTACCTTGCTAGCGCGGTGGCCAATCTCACCGCCTCGGTGGGGCGACTCAGCGACGCGCGCACGGACCTCGCGCGTGCCTCCTTCTTGCGACCTGGGGCGCTATTTCCACAGGCACTCGATGTCGTGCTGCAGATCGCGGACGCCGACGACGTGCCTTTGGTGCTCGCTGTCATCGAACGCGATCACCTGAGCGCTGCAAAAGAACACCGCGCGGTGGTCGGCAGGTTGCTCGTCGCCATAGCTGGCATTGAGAACTCGCAGTTCGCCAACCTGATGTCGTTGCCACTCGCGTTTGCCGATCGGCGCGCGGTGCTAGCTCTTGGCAGGCGTTGGGCAGACGAGGTCGAGGTAGATCAAAAAGACAGCAAAGTACAAAGCCTCAGCCAGGCCCTCGCGGCAAAAAGTCAGTCGCTCGTTTTGCCAGGTGCGGAGCCTGGGCATCTACACACCGCTGCGATGGCGCTCACCGCCGAGATCCGCCGTTCTGTGCACCCGCAGTCGCTGCTACAGAGTTTTCAGGGGCTCGTCCAGTTGTTGGAACAGGGGCGCACCACCGGGCCATTGCTCGATCCGGATGGCCGGCCGCTATCCCCGCAGCAGCAGTTGTCATCATGGTCGGCATTGATTCATTTGCGTTCGACACCACAGCTGTTGCTCGATCGGATCGAGCGTTTTGATGTCCTGCAAACGCGCTATCCGGCGCTACCGGGCATGACGCAGATTGCTGCTCAGTTGCACAGCGCGGCTGGGTCCGAACGTGCGTCGTTGTTGGCGCGCAACTGGGTGCAGGATCAACCCGAAGATCCCGAGGCGCTCTATTGCCGCATGCGGACCTGGCTGCGCGCCGCAGTCGCGCGTCCCGAACTTGGCGCTGAACTCGATCGCGCACTCGATGACGCAACGGCGTGCATTCAACGAGCAATCGATCGAGACGAGATGCTGGATCGGATCATTAAGGCATGGAAAGTCGCTTCATTCGAGACGGTCAGCGATCCGCGGCGCGCCGCGATCTTTTCAACCGTGGCCGCCCTGAGAGAAAGCCAATGACCACCGCTGTGGCCCGTGTTCGATGGAGTGCCGCATGAATCGGTTTGTTGCGTTTGCGATCGGCATCGTGGTGTTTGGTGCCGTCGCGTTCATGTGCTGGCGGGCGGCAAACGACAGTGATGGCGGCGAACCGGTGGCGCAGCCCTTTTCGGCGGAGGCTGCGCCGGTCTCGGTTGAGTTGCCGCCACCAACAGCCGTATTGCAGCAAAGCCTTGGTCCTGTGGTGAACGGCATTATCCGGTGGCCGAGTGGCAAACGAGCAGCCGGGGTGCGGGTCGTGCTCCTTCGTCAACTCTCCGCGTGGCCAGAGTGGCGGCGGTCCGTGCTCGAGGATGAGTTGACTGGTGCCGACGGCTTGTTCCACTTCAAGACAGAACGAAAGCCGCAGCAGATGCTCCAAGTCTCATGCGCAGGATATGCGAGCGAGGTATTTGAGGCGCAGATGCAGATCGAGCAGGTGTCGGTAACCCTGCGTCCGGCTTTTTCCCTCAGTGGTCGCGTGCTAAATGATGACTCTGTGCCCGTGCTTGGCGCTCGCGTTTCGCTGGAAGCTGCCTCCTTTGATGCCCGGCAGGTTCAGACCATGAATGGCACTGGCAGCGATGGCCGTTTTCAGTTTAACGACGTGCCAGCTGGCCCAATTCGGATTGTCGCGCGACATGCTGCATGGCAACCCGCGTTGCTAGCGGTAGCGGTCTTCCGTGACGCTCGCAACCTGGTTCTGCGCTTCGAATCCCCGGCTTTTTCGGTGACCGGCCGCATCATTGATGCGGTCACCGACCAGCCGGTGGGGCAGGCTGAAATCCGTGGGCTGCTGCCAAATCAAGACCTTGGCCGCAATGAGTCGGAGGTCGCGCACAGCGATGCGAATGGCTTTTTTGAGATCAAGGGGCTTTGCCGCGGCGGCCTGTCGCTCACTGTGCGACATCCTGCGTATGGCACTGCGGTGCGCACGATCGCGGTAGGTTCGCAATCGGCTGAGGTGCTGTTTGATCTTGCGCCAAGTAGTTCGCTGAGTGGCCGGATCAAAGCTCCGCCTGGGGTCGCCGTAACAGGGGCGGTCCTCCTGTTGCGCAGTTCGGCAGACGAACTTTGTCAGGCGGTGGTGGATGCAAATGGGGCGTTCCGTTTTGTGGAACGCATCACGGGAGGATGGGCGACGATCGAGTTCGTTGGTGGCAAGTTTGCCTTCAATAGTTCGGGCTCGGCGGCGCTGCAATTGCGGATCGAGGAAGGCAAGGATGAGGATCTCGAAGTTGCCGTGCAGCTGCCTTCGATGGTTTGGGGGCGAGTGCTCGACTTTCTTGGCCGGCCAGTGTGCGGGGCGTGTTTTTGGATCGTGCAAAACGAACTCGTGCGAGATCGCCTGCTGCAGGTGGGCACCACGATGCTCGGCCGCAACCTGCCCAAATTTGGCGTGCAATTTACACGCAGCGCGGTTGGCGGTCCTGAGGTGCTGCTTGCTGTGACCGATGCGCTTGGCGAGTATCGCATTCAAGGATTGCTGGCTGGGCCGGTGTCGCTGCGCGTGCAGTATCCTGGCAGTGGCACGCGTCAGGTTGCCTGTGAAGTAAAGCGACCCGGTATCGCAAGTGAGCCTTTTGATGTGCGGATGGAGGCGGGCGGCAAAATCGATGGCCAAATTTCGCGCGGTGGGTTACCGCTCGCTGGGCTGCAGGTCGAGGTGGCGTGTGAAGGGACTGTGATCCGCGCGATTTCCGGGATTGACGGTCGTTTCGAGTTGACGGATTTGTCATCTGGCAGGTACCGCGTAAGGGCTCGCTCTACGACTGGGACCGCAATGTCGAACCCGGTGGAGTTGGCGACCGGCCGGCATGAGGTGGTCGGAATTGAGTTCCCAAGAGCGCGTGTCGTCAGTGGCAAAGTTATCGGTGACGATCGCGAGCCGATTGTGGGTGCGCTGGTGGTCCCTTTTGCTGGCATGAGTGCTACCACGGATGCTGAAGGCCGCTTTCGCCTGGAGTTGGAAAACTCGTCCGGCGGAAGCGACACACCGGTCCTGCTGAAGGTGTTTTATGGCGATTTCAACAAACCGATTGCGCAGCTGAACTGGTCGAACGCGGTAGGTGTTGCCACGATCCAGATCAATACTCCGAAACTCTGCACGATTCGTGCGCGCGTGTTCGGGTTGCCTAACCACAAGCGGATAGCAGGCGTGATCGTGCGAGCTGAGCCGCGCGATGCAGGTGCAGGGGCAGCCGCCCGGTCGCAATGGGTCGAGTTGCAGTCTGGCAATCTGGCGCAGCCATTGCTGTCAGCTGGGCGTTGGCGGCTGTCGTTGCGCGCCGAGGGCTATGCGCCATTCCTGCAGGATGTCGACGTCGCACCCCAATCCGATCTGCAGCTCGGTGAAGTATTGCTCGAGCCAGGCAGCGAACTGCGCGGCAGGCTGGTTGATGTCGAAGGTCGCCCGGTCGCTGGCGCAGAAGTCTGTCTGGCCAACGAGGATGAGCTTGGCAAGTTTGCGTTGCGGCTGCGCAGCGAATCCGACGGCACGTTCGTGCTGGGCGGGGTTTGTAGTGCGGCGGACAACCTGTTGGTCGCCGCGCGCGGCTATGCATTGACCAGTTATCGCGTGCGGTTGCCGCAGGATCTGCTGGCGAAGAACCCGAAAGTGTTGACCCTTCACCATGGTGCCTCTTTGCAGGTCCGCGTCGGGTTGCGTTTAGCTGGGATCATCGTGCTCAAGTGCCGCGGCCGGGTGCTTGATTCGCGCGAGATTGATGACGGCAGCATGGTCGTTTTTGAGAACCTCGCGCCGGGTGAGTTCACTGTTGAGTTGGTAGGCGAGGAGCAGCTGCCTACCGCCGTGCAGGTTGGAGTCGATAGCTCTTTGGTCAGCGTTCAACTGCGCTGAGCAACGCTAGCGTCACCCGCCGTAGAGTCTGTGCAGCCAGGCAACGAATGGTGGTTCGAGAGCTTCTACCCTTTGGCCCATCGTCGCATCAAACACCGAGCTGCTGTCGCCCTGCCTTTCGAGTAGTGCCTTGCGTGCGAAGGCAAAGAACGGCTCGCGCGTTGCCGGCGCGTTGGTCTTGTCGAGTAGGAACTGCGTGAACATCGCCGCGCTGTGCCAGGCCACCGCAGTCTCACTGTTGTCGAGTTGGTAGAAGCCGCCATACATCGGCAGATGCAGCAGGTGGGTGATTCGGTAGTCGCGGCCGAGTGCCTGCAAGGCGCTAAGGTCGAGTGTTTTGCTGGGCTGTGGCACAGCGAAGCCGGCCTCGCCGCCGAGCGAGTTTTCGGCCAACATCGACAAGCCAATCTCCAGCCAAGCGCAGACGCGATCGCGGTCGTCATGCGCATCGACGCTGCCGATCATGCAGTGGTAGAGCAGCGCATGTGCACCGGTGAAGAACAGTAGATGGGGTCGTGTGGCGAGCAGGAAAAACGTGCGCGCCTCGTCGCCGTGCGGGTCGGGCAGGTAGTAGGGGGACGGACGAAAACCCCATTTGGGAAAGTCCGCCGCATTGCGCCACGTGACGGTGAGAACCGGCTTCAAGGACTCGCGCAGCTGCAGGTCTTTGCCCAGTGTTGCATGTAGCCACACGCCGAGGCGTTCGAGGTCAAACAGCGCGGCTACGTTGGCGCGGAGATCGCCGTTGCAGCGCAGCGCAAAGCGTTCGCCGAGGAGGGTGATGGGTTCTTTGGTGAGTAGCCCATCGAGTTCGCGAAGCGGCACCCGCTGGTTTGCATGCGGCCAGAGCCACTCGCCTTTCTTCTGTTTGTGACCGAGCCATGCGTGCGCCTTTGCGTCGTCGTCGCGCAATGCCATGTCGATCGCTTGCAGTCGCGCGAGATTGTCGAGGCCGTGGCTCTGCGCCCATTCGCAAAGGATCCAATTGCCGCGCACATTGTCACGCAGTGCGAGTCGCCGGTCGAGAAACTCGCGCACCGAGTCGCCGACCAGCTGCAGTTCTAAAATATCTGTGCGCAGCACGCGGATTCGCTTGCCGCCTTGCGCGACCAGCAACTCAGTTGCCGCATGCGGGTCGATCACGCGGCCCTGTATTTCCGTGCCTTTGACGAGTCGAATGACATCGCGCAGGTCGTTCTGGGACTGGAGCGCGGCCAAAAACAGCGCGTAGGCCAGAAGGCGTTTCATTGCTGTTTGATGATACCAGCAGGTGCCTTCTGCACTGCGCGCCGCTGCGACTTCGTTAGCGTGGGGCCAGCAGTCGGCGGTAGTTGCCAAGTGCGATCTTGGTGGAGAGTGCGAACTGCAGCAAACCGATCAGCAACGCGCCGATCAATGCGTAGGGCAGCAACTTTTCGCAGTCAGGTCGTTGGCTGGCAGTGGTCGTCCCTAGCACATGGTAGGCCAGGTAGCCCGGCGCGATCGCGAGGTGGAATACGATCATCAAGGCGAGCGAGCCAACGAAGCCGCGCGAGCCCTGCGTGATCCTGCCATCCGTTTCTTGTCGAATGAGCCACGGCCAAGTGCCGATGCTGATGATCGCTGCGAGTGCGGCCATGGTGCCGGCGATGGCAAAGCCGCAGAAGATCAGCACAGTCGTTGGGTTGGCAGAAAACCAAAAGAAGCCGGCAAATGCAGGCACCACGATTGGCCAGATCAGCAGCAGCGCGATGGTCTGCAGCTTGCCACGAAGCAGCGTTCCGGCGCTGATTGGCGACTGCAGATAAAGCGGCCATTGCTGGCCGTCCCAGATCGAAAGCCGTCCCATATGGGTGTAGAGCAGCATCGTGATTGCGATGCTCCACAATATCGCCATCGCCGCGCACTGGCGCAGCCACTGCGGCAGGATGCTGCCGGCGAGAATGTCATGCACGACCAGATTCTGGCTGGCTAGTAATCCGGTCATCACAGCAACGATCAACATTTGCCAGAGGGCGCCAGGCTGTTGCAGGGTCTGCGCGAATTCCTTGTGCCGGATCGCTGCCGCGGGTTGCAGCGGCCAGCGGCCACCGTGCAAGCGGCGCGGCCGGTAGGCGAGCAGATGGTTTTGCACGGCGATGGGGTGCAAGCGCGCAATCAAAAGAAACAGCGCGCAGCTGCCGACCAGCAGCACCAGTCCGCTCTTCAGCGCGGCAAGGTCAACCAGGTCCTGCGCGGCGCTCGCGAGCATTTGTGTTGCGGCAGCGACCAATGGTGATGGCCCAGTATCGACACGATTCGAATCGATCAACGCCATCGCTCGGGCCGGCGCACCGGTGAACACTTCGGTGAGCAAGAATACCGGGAAGCCAAAGGATGCCATTGCCGACAACAGGCTCAAAGCCACGCGCGCGCTACGGCCGGCGGCACAGCGCATCAGCGCGATCTGAATTCCCAGCGTGATGGCGAGCGATGGCACTACAGCGATGGCGATGCCGAGCGGCGCCATTGCGTAGGCGAACGGTTGGGCGCGGCTTGCAAAGAGCAGTTGCATGACGAACGGTGCAGCGAGCGCGCAAGCCCACAACAGGGCCGTGCATGAAGCCCGGATAAACAACTGCAGCGCAGCGCGGCCGCGCCAGTGCGGCGCTGTGAGCCAGATGCCGAGTTCGGGTGCCTCGAACAGTTGTCGATGCATGTGCGCGAATGCGATCCAGCCAGCGACGATCGGGCATGGCGATAATGCCGCCGCCATCAGGATCGTTTGCGAATCGCCCCGGCTTTGCAGTGCAATGAGCAGTTCTGGGTGGCCCAGCATCATGCTGCCGAGCAGCCAGTACATCGTTCCTAGCAGCAGTGGCGGCAATAGCCGCGCGAAGAGTCCACCGTGGCCATCGCGCCTTCGCAGGCCGTTGGCGAATGCGCGCAGGTCAGCGAGTAACAGCGCCATTGCTCGTTTGGTCGTCGGTCGCAGTGAGCCGTAGGAATGCCGCCTCCAAGCTATCGTCGCCATGGAGCGAGCGCAGTTGCGCCACAGTGCCCTCGGCGCGCAACTGGCCTTGATGCAGAATGCCGACGCGGTGGCAGATTTGTTCGGCGGTTTCTAGCACGTGCGTGCTGAACAGGATCGTCGTGCCGCGGCGCGCCTCTTCGAGCATCAGGTCCTTCAGGGCGCGGACGCTACGGGGGTCGAGACCCGTCGAAGGCTCATCGAGCAGCAGCACTTTTGGTGCGGTGGTCAGCATCGCTGCGAGGTGGATTTTTTTGCGCGTGCCGTGCGAGTAGCCCTTGCACAGTTCGTCGGCTACATCGTCTATGCCGAGGGCGGACAGCAACCGCTCCGAGCGTTCGGTGCGCTCGGCGCGACTGATGCGCCAAAGGCTGGCGACGAGGTCGATGTATTGTCTGCCAGTGAGGTAGTCGTAGAGCGGTGGCGTGTCGGGCACGAAGCCGAGGATGGACTTCAGCGCGTGCGGCGCAGTCGCGTGATCGAGGCCGTCGATGCGAACGGTTCCTTCCGTAGGGCGCAGCAGGCCTGCGAGGATCCGGATCGTCGTGGTCTTGCCCGCGCCATTTGGGCCGAGAAATCCGTACAGCTCGCCGGGCGCGATGGTCAGTTCGAGACCACGCACGGCCCAACGGCTGTCATAGCTACGCCCAAGCCCGCGCACTTCGATCGCTGCTGCCATGTGCCTTAGTCCTGAAACACGGCTGTGACCGGTGCGTGATCGCTGGGACTTTTCATGGTCCGCATATCCTTGTGCACGATCACGTCATCGCAGCGCGCCGTCAAAGGCGCAGTCGTCAGCACGTAGTCAATGCGCAGCCCTTCGTCCTTGAACGCCGAGCCGGCACGGTAGTCCCACCACGTATAGATGCCGCCTTCCGGATGCTTCTTGCGCAGCAGGTCGTCGAGTCCCAACCCCATCAACTGTTGCATCGCAGCGCGCTCCGGGGGCGAGCACAGGATCTTTTCGTGCCAGGCAGCAGGGTCGTGTATGTCGCGATCCGCGAGCGTCACGTTGAAGTCGCCGACCAGAGCTACTTGTTCTTGAACCGAGTATTTCTCGCTGACGAACTCGCGCAGTCGACGGAACCAGTCGAGTTTGTAGCGGTATTTTTCGGTGCCGACTTCTTGGCCGTTGGGCACGTAAAGATTGAGCACCATCAAGTCGCCGGTGATGCAGCCGATGACGCGGCACTCGGAGTCCTTCGGGTCATCCGGCATGCCGTAGAAGACGTCCTCCATCGGCTTCTGCGACAGGATCGCCACGCCATTGTAACTCTTCTGGCCGAACAGCTCGATGTTGTAGCCTTGGTCCTCAAGCGGCTCGCGCGGGAACTGCGCGTCCTGCACCTTGGTTTCCTGCAGGCACAGCACATCGGGTCGATGCTCGCGCAGGAAGTCGACCACGTTGGTGAGTCGTGCGCGGAGGCCATTGACGTTCCAAGTGCAGAGCTTCATGTCGGACAGCATCGTATTCTGGCAATCCGGCGGGCTAGCGAAAGGATGAAATCGCTGCGGGAGGCAGTGCTTTTTGTGCAGGCTTGCCCGAAATCGCTGCGCCCTTTCTCATAGCAGGATGCTGCGTACGACCCTTGCGCCCCTTCTGTGGATCCTGTTCGCCGCCTGTTCCGTGCCTCATGCCGTGACCCCGGCGGGTGGCATTGAACTAAACCCAGCGATGCTCGCCGCGCTGCTGGTTGAGGCCGATGTGATCGTGCTTGGCGAGGAGCATGACTCCAGGGGCACGCACGCCGCCCACCAGGCATTGTTGCGCGAGCTTTACATCCTGCGCCCCGACCTGGTGATCAGCATGGAGATGTTTGAGCGCGACGTGCAGGCGGCGCTCACCCAGTATTTGCTTGGCGATATCGACGAGGATGAGTTTCTTGCGCGTGCGCGGCCGTGGCCCAATTATCGGACTGACTATCGGCCGGTGGTCGAGTTTGCGAAGCGCCACAAACTCGAAATGATCGCCGCCAACATGCCCCGCGAACTCGCCAACAAGGCGAGTAAGAATGGCGCCACATCGGTAATGGGTTCACCGATGGTGGCGACTGCGACCACTGCGCCCGAGGACGGCTACTGGCTCGATTTCCAGAAGGCGATGGGCAACCACGGTGGCACTGGGGAGTCGAAGAAGATGCAGTTGTTCTACGAGTCGCAGTGCCTGAAGGACGACACGATGGCGGAGAGCATCATCGCCCGCCTGGTCGAATTGCGTAAGGACGGGCGGCAGCCGCTGATCGTGCATATCTGCGGCCGCTTCCACAGTGATCGCGGCTTTGGCACTGTGGCGCGCTTACAGCAGCGAATGCCCGCACTTTCAGTTCGCGTGTTGTCGGTGACGGCGCCGGATATGCCGGTGAAGCAACCGCCGGTTGCGGAGTTCTTGTTTGTGGTGGCAGGCGTGGATCATGAAGATGAGGACGAACCAAAGGCGAAGTTAGACCCGCATAAGCCCGCTGCAGGAGGCGAGCTTGACCCGCATCAGGTGGCCGACCCGCAGAAGCCCGCTGCGCCCATTGCTGGCGCACCGGCGCCAACCGCTGATTTGGCACCGACCGGCGGCCGTCCTGCGCTTGGCGTGAAGCCGGATTACGAGTTCGCAGGTGAAGGCCTGCGCGTAGAGGACGTGACAAAAGGCGGCGCAGCCGAGGCCGCAGGCATCAAGCAAGGCGATGTGATCCAGCGAGTCGGCGCGGATGAGGTCGAGAGCGTGCAGGGTTACATGCAGGTGTTGCAGAGTCTTACCCCTGGCCAGGAGATTGAGGTCACGCTGCTGCGCGATGGCCTTTTGATCAAGCTGAAGACCAAGGTGGGCACGCGCGCTGGGATATAACGCGATGCCCAATGTGGCCCGATCGCTACTACTGATCCTGCTCGCGGTCTGCGTGGGTGGGCTCTGCTATTTTGTGACGGAATGGTTTGTGCCGCCGTCACTCGATTGCTTTAGCTACGGCAAAGACTACCAAGCGCTCTCGGCAGATCCGCTGGCGCTGGGTGGACAATTACCACACCGCATCCTTGGTCCGGCGCTGGCTTTCGCGCTCGGCCTCGGCGGTCCGATGTATCCGCAGTTCATGCGACTGTGCGGTGCCCTGTTGTTGATGACGGTGTTCTGGCTTTGCGGTCGCCGTGGGAGGTTTATCGATGCGCTGCTGATCACCATCGGCGTTGCGGTCACCGGCGCTTTGCAGACCTACCGCAGTGTCGTTGGTTTTCCGGATCAGCTTTCCTTTGCGATGCTGTTACTTGCGGTTGCAGCCGTGCGGCGGCCGGTGCTGTTCTTTGGCATCAACTTCCTATCCCTGTGCAATCACGAGATGGTGCTGTTTTTAGTGCCGTGGCTCCTTTGGCACCGGCGGCTTGCTGGCGCGCGATTTTGGCAAGACCTCACTGGGCTCTCGGTGATTGGTGCGCTCTATGTGGCGTTCCGGTTTTTCATCAGTATGCATGTGGCGCAAGCGACGCTCGACGCCAATTGGTATGCCGGAAAGAGCCTGTTTCCGCTGGGCACGTTGTGGTTGTGGCTGTTGAGCTTTGGCTACTGGGTGATCGACTTCGGCCCAATGCTCGCCATCGTTGCATTTGCGGCCTGTTCGCGCAGCCACGGCCAACGCATCGCGCTGCTTTTGTTTGTCGGCGGCATCTTTGCGATCTACTCGGTGGTCTACGTCTATGACTTCTTCCGCTTTGGCAGCGCACTCTGTGTGCCGCTGGTGCTCGCCTCGATCTGCTTCTTGCAGCCCATGCAAGATCGAACAGGGTTTGCCCTGCGTGAGGACCAGGGTGTCTTCTGGCGGCGGCTTTTTTATCTCGCGCTGATTGTGGGGACCGCATTTGCCTGTGCGGCTTGGCATCCGGGGGCGGGCAACATATTGCTGCGGCCCAAAGGTTATGCGTTGGCGTTCGACATGGATCGCATCACGCTGATGTGCTGTGTTGATGAAGCGGGCAACCTTGACTTCAAAAAGGCGTTCACCTGTGTGGTGCCGAAGATTTGGCCGCAGTTGGCGATGCTCTCTGCAGAACTCATAGCGCTAACCGCACTCGGTGGTCTTCTTGCCCGCCTCGCACCTCGTAGGTTGTTGAAGCAGATCTGACTTTGCGGTTCGGTGCTGTGTTAATGCAGGCAATCACTGAGCGCGGCCGCTATTGCTCGTATGCCTCTCGTGAAACTGCGGTGCCGCGTGGTCAGTGCCCTTTGGCCAAAATCAGTGCGTGCTGGTCGAGTGGGCTGCCAAAAAACTGCTCTAGTCGCGGGCGGTCGTGCAATACGGCATCGTACAGCTGTGCTTGCTTTGGCTGGGCGTTATTGGCGAAGGCGGCGGCGCGGCCAATGCCGATTCGCCAGCATTGCTTAGCAAACTCCGGCGCTACGCCGGGCGTGGTGAGCGACTGCACGAGGCCTTGGTGCCAGGTGACAAGGTCGGTGTCCTGATTCAGCCTGGCAATCTGATCGACGGCACTCTGCGCAGATTCATTTTTCGCGGCCAACTTGCGCAGGGAGGCGAGATGGATCTGGATGTTTTGTGCGACGGCGCCGAGGTCTGCCTTTGCAAGGCGCGATTCCTGTGCTGCGGCAGCCTCGCCGCTGCCAAACAACAGCGCGACGGCGCCAACCAGGGTGACTGCTGCGACCGCAACCATGCGCCTTAGTAGTCGTTTGTGCCTTGCCCTTGCCGACACCATAGCAGCGCGCCGCTCGACTGCTGCGAGCATGGTCGCAAGCCGCTCTTGCCATAGCTTTCCGAGTGCGCGGATCGCCTCAAGATCTGCCGCACTGGGCCCGCCCTCCTCGCGGAATGCGTCGATCTGCGCCATGGTTTGCTGCGCGAGCAGCAAGCGTTCGTCGATGTCTGAGGCCTCCTCAAACGATGCGCTAGCAATGAGCGCCTGCTCCTCAACGATGCGCTGCTCGAGTTTGCGGAGGTCGCGAGCGTAGAGTCGGCCGCGGTCCTGCTGCGCGTGAACATTTAGAAACTGCAGGCAGTCGAGTCGTTCGCGCAGGGTCCGCAGCCGCTCTGTGCCGCTGCTTTTTGGGTCTGCCTGCAGGACGATGTAGCGGCTCTCCAGCGAATTGTTGTGCCGCTGATTCTGCTCGATTTCCAGCTTGCGCTTGCGCGCCTGCGTCAGCCGTTCCTTCAGCTTGTTGGCTTCGTAGTTCTCGGCAGAATCCTCGCCGTCGATGCTGGTGACTGCGCGTTCCATCTCAAACAGGCCAGTCGTCCAATGGCCCTTCGCGATTGCCTGTTCGGCCCCGCGCGCCAACCGGTCGCGTGCGGCAAGCGCCTGCTCGAGTCGCAGGCGCAGTGACTCGATGCGATCAATCACCTGGCTGCGTGCGCGCGTTGGTCGGTCGATCAGTGCTTCCAGAAGGCGGAAGGTGTCGAGTCGCCCAAGCAGTAGTTGCAGTGGCCGTATCGGCACTGGCTCGGCTTGCAGTTTTTGCTGTGCGTCGGCGAGGAGCTGCCAGGCCTCGTCGGTGAGTGATTCGAGCGCGATCCGCAGTCCTTCGTTGGCTGGCGCAACGCAGTCGCGCAGCGTGGCAAACTCGTCGACCAGGTTGGTGAACGTCAGTTGCAGTTGGCGCATGCCCATGGCGCCGACGCTGTCGTTCATTTCGTGATGCCCGAGTGCGGCTGCTTTCGCACATTCCGCAATGAGTGCTACTACCGACTTCAGCTCGGCCGTTGGCAATAGTTCTTGCAGTCGCTTTAGGTTGCCGGTCGAGCGGCTGATCCGTGTGAGGTAAAAACTGAGCCGCTGCAAGCGATCGCGCCGTCGAGTGACGACCGAAGATGTGCCGCCTTGGTTGGTGGCGAGGTGCTCGATGATCGCTTCGATCTCGTCGATGGCGAACCGGTTCTCGGCTTGTTCGATCGCCGCTGCGAGCCTGTCGCTGTCGGCCGCTGCCGCGTCGATGCGCTGGGCTTCTTGTTGCAGGCAGGACAGTGGCGCGCGCTGTAGCAGCGTTGGCATTCTTGGATCATGGTCACTAGGCACGCGCAGTCGGCCAGGCGAAGCGAGCAAGGAGTGCGCGAGGGCTTCGAGATGCAGCAGCAGCGCGCGCGCGGCAGGGAAGCTATCGTTGCGGACGAACTCATTGAGACGCGGCAGCGAATGATGCAACTGGCGGCCAGCATGTTCGCGGGCTGCGTTGCGAGCGGAAATAGCCTCGCTGTGCCGCGGGTAGCGCCGCAGGAAGGACTCCAGCTGGCGCAGGCGTTTTGTGGTTTCGGCGATGGCGTTTTCGCTGCTGAGTGGCGCCCAAATCGAGGGCAGTTGTCGCAGTCGCGCGAGCAATCGTTGCTGCCGAGTTTGAAAGCTGCCGAGGATCTCGAACGTCCCCACGGGGATGGTTTTTTCCTGCAACAACTCGTGGCACGCGCTGAGTTCGCCAGCCAGCAGCGCGTTGCGCACCGGTTCGGCCGGATCCTCGGACAGTCGCAGCGATAACTCATGCAACTTGCGCGCGACCACCGACGCAGTGGGGCGCGCAGCAGGCGAGTGTGCGGTGCACGCAGCGACCAGCAATTGCAGTTCTGCGTCCTGCATCGCAAGGGCACCTTGCCGCGGTGTCGTGCCGGTCAGCAGCCAGTGCAAAGTCGCGCCGAGACCATAGACATCGAAGTAAGGGCTCAAGCGCGCGCCAGTTTCCGCCTCTGGTGCAGCGAAGCCGATTGTGCCAGCGCAGCGGCCCGATGCGATTGGGCCCGCGTGTTCGAAGTCGAGCATCAACGTGGTTGACTCGGTGCGCAGCAGGTTGCTCGGCTTGATGTCCCCGTGACAGAGGCCCTGCGGCAAGGCCGGGGTGCGGGTCGAATGCAACACCGCGAGGCTCTCGGCGACCGGCAACAAGATGAGGCACGCGGTCGCTGCGTCGAATGCCCCGCGCCGTGCGACGAGTGCTTCCAGGTCAGCGCCCGGGTGAAACTCGGTGCGCAGGCAGGGCCGTCCGGTTTGCGAATCGATGCTTGCGTTGAGGTAGCGGACAACGCCCTCTCCGCCGGCGAGTTGGCCCCATTCCAGTTCGCGTTCCGCTTCGTTCAAGCTGCCACGGAGCAAAAGCTTCAGCACCTCCGCTTGCCCAGTCGCTGGGTTCTGGATCCGGACCACAGTTCGCTCCAGCGTGCAGTGCAGGAGCTGGTCCGAGCTTTGCGCGGGGCCGTCGAGCTTCATGGGATTTACGGTGATCGTGGACGAAGAAGGCAGACTCGCCAAGCCCCCGATTCGAGGCGGCTATGCTAGCATCTTTATCCCCAGTGCAGGGGGTTGCCGTCGGCCATCCGATAGCAGGTCCCTGCAGCTCCCATCACACCGGCGACAACCCGACACATGCCCGTCCTGCTCGAGATCACCGATCGT
Source organism: Planctomycetota bacterium (assembly GCA_014192625.1). Taxonomy (GTDB): domain Bacteria; phylum Planctomycetota; class UBA1135; order UBA1135; family UBA2386; genus BJHM01. Next base: position 55,429 of record BJHM01000022.1, on the reverse strand, counting down.
TCCGGCTTTCAGCAGATAGAAATCGCGGTCGAGAGCTTCTGGGTCGGCGGCCAGAAGTCTGGCTGTGAGGTCACGCTCGATTTGCCCTCGGCGCAAGGTCGCTTGCTCGAGGTCGCGGTCGACAGTCAAGGCCGGCTGCGCGTGCGCGCGGAGCCGGGACTGCCGTTCCCGGTGCGCTGCGCCACGGGTACGGTCGGCGCGCGGTTTGAGCATTTTCTCGATGGTGATGTGCTCAACCTCGGCCCGGCGCTGGTCAAGTTGCGCTTTCAAGCCGAGGTCGGCGAGGACCGCGCACAAGAACTCGATCCAGCGATGCTGGCACTCGCGCCAGGCTCGCCGGTCGGTGCCTGGTATCAGACGTTCATGGATATGGCCGATCATCTCGAAGGTCTGAAGACTCCCGAACGGATGGTCGAGGCGGCGATGGTCGCGGTCGTGCGTGCGACTGGCGCGGATCGAGTTTACGTCGTGCTTGATCACGGCGATGGTGATGGCGAGGAGTCCTTTTTTCTGAGCCGTCCCGAGGATCGCAAGCCGTTTCGCGTGAGTCGCTCGGTGGTCAATCAGGTGCGTGAGACCAATCGCGTCGTGCACGTGCCGCTCGCCGCTGCCGATCCGATCGTGCGCAACTATCAGAGCGTGCGCAGTGAGGGCATCAGCGCGGCGGTGGCGTTGCCGGTGCAATCACTCGGCAAAGTGTTGGGAGTGATTTACGCCGACTGCACGCGTGATGGCGCGGTGCTCGCGGCAGAGGACCTGCAGCGGGTCGCATTTGTCAGCCGCATGCTGGCATCCGCGATCGGCAACCGGGTGCTGGTGAAGAGTCTGCTGGTGCGTGAGACCGCGGCCGCCGCAACGCACTACGCACTGGTGACCAGCGCCCCTTCGTGCGCCGAAATGGTGCAGCGCGTGAAGCTCTACGCGCCTGCCGACTACACGGTATTGTTGCGCGGGGAAACGGGCACCGGCAAAGAAGTGATCGCCCGTGCGTTGCACGACCTGTCGCGCCGCGCCAAGGGGCCGTTCGTGCCGGTCAACTGCGCCGCGATTCCTGAGCAACTGATGGAGAGCATGTTGTTTGGTCACGAGAAGGGCGCGTTTACCGGCGCGCAGGCGGCGCGCCGCGGGCACTTCGAGGAAGCGCATGGCGGCACCATTTTCTTGGATGAGATTGGCGACATGGCGCACGAGCTGCAGGCCAAAATCCTGCGCGTGCTGCAGGATCGCGTGGTCACGCCGGTTGGTGGCAGGCGGCCGACCAAGGTCGATGTCCGCATTCTCGCGGCAACCCACCAGGACCTTGAGACGATGGTCCGCTCGGGTCGCTTTCGCGAAGACCTTTACTACCGGCTGCGCGAGCTCGAAATCGTGCTCACGCCGCTGCGCGACCGGCTCGCCGACCTGGGCTTGTTCTGCGAGCGCTTTCTTGCCGAGGCGGCCGAAGAGCTTGGCTATCCAGAATCGCAGCGCATTCATCCCGACACGATTGGCCGGCTGCAGAAGCATCCATGGCGTGGCAATATTCGTGAATTGCGCCATGCGATTAAGGGTGCTGCGCTGCGCGCGGCTGGTGGCATGTTGCTGCCTTCCCATCTCGATCTGGATCGCTACGAACTGCATCTCGCTGCGGCAGCGGCAGGCAGTGCGGTTTTGAATGTGGCAGCAAGTGTGCCATCAGGCGTGCCAGCTGAGGTCGGCAACTCGCTCACGTGGAAGGAGCGGCTCGAGGCGCAGGAAAAAGATGCGCTGCAGCGCTCCATGGAAGCCGCGGGCGGCAATTTGACGCGTGCGGCGGAATTGTTTGGCGTGCCGCGCACGACTTACCGGGAAAAACTGATCCGCTACGGCCTGCTGCAACCCTGAGCAGCGCTATGGCCTTCCGTGCCGCTGCAACCTTGCCATTGCGGGGCGCGGATGTTCCGCTGAGTATGCGCCTATGTCCCCTCGTGTTTCTGCCACCCTGACGATTGTCGGGGACCTGCACCGCATTTGGCGGCCAAGTGACGGCGATTGGCTGGAGCGCGCGCGGCCCGACCTGGCGATGTTTGTTGGCGATCTTGGTGATGAAGATCCGGCCATCGTCCGCACCGTCGCCAGCGTGCGCGTCCCCAAGGTCGTGATCCTTGGCAACCATGACGCTTGGCAGAGTTTCAAGAGCAAGCGAAGCACGCCACAGTTGCGCGAATCGCTCGGCATCCTTGGGCAGGATCATCTCGGCTACAGCATCCGCGAAGTGCCATCTGCCGGCATCACAGTGATCGGCGCGCGGCCCTTCTCATGGGGCGGTCAAGATCTGCGCAGCCCGGAGCTATACGAAGAACTCTATGGAGTGCACACGACCAAGCAGTCGACGGCGCGCATTGTCGAACTCGCGCGCAAAGCGCAGCATCGCGACATTGTGATCCTCGCGCACAATGGCCCGCTTGGTTTGTCGCGCGAGGCCGGCGACATCTACGGCAAGGACTTCGGCAAGCCTGGTGGTGACTGGGGCGACCGCGATCTCGCGTTGGCGATTGCGCGCATCGGTGCGGAAGGGCAGCGCGTGAGGATGGTCATCGCCGGGCACATGCATCACGAACTGGTGTATCCGCGTGGCGCGTTGCGGCGGCGGTTCATGCGGCAGAACGGCACGCAATACATCAACCCGGCGGTCGTGCCGCGTGTGCGAGAATCTGCCGATGGCGGCACGGAGAGTTACTTCGTTCGCACGCGATGGGCCGAGGGTCAATGCCTCAGCGTCGAAGAACTCTGGCTCGATAATGGCGGCATCGAACGCGTAACCGTGCCGACGTTCCAAGAGGCGCTGCCGTTGCCTGCGGGCGGGATCGCGGAAGAGGGCGGCGAGTAGCCCATGACAGCGATTGCGGCAGCGACCGCCGATGTCGTCGTGGTGGGAGGCGGGATTATTGGCTGCGCCATTGTCTGGCAGCTTGCCCAACGTCTGCCGCGCACCGCGCGCATCGTGTTGATTGATCGTGGCCCGATTGCCGGCGCCACGTCGGGCAGTTGCATGGGCCATCTGATGGTCACGCCTGACGACGCGCAAGAATATGCGTTCTCGCACGCGAGCGTGCAGCTGTGGCGCGAGTTGCAGGATCAGCAAGGCGGCTTTGATTACAACCCGACCGGTGCGCTGTACCTCGCCGACGATCCAGCGGACATCGCGTTGTTCGCCAATCTGCAGGCGCAGTTTGTTGCCTGCGGCGACCGAGCCGAGATCCTCGACCAACAGCAACTGCGCGAACTTGAGCCGGGGCTCGCGCATGACCTGCCCGGGGCCTTGTTCTACCCTGGCGATGGTGTCGTGTTGCCGATGACGGCTTGTGGTGCGATGCTGCGCGCGGCACAAACAGCCGGGCCGCGCGTCGATGTGCTGCCATATACGCCGCTCACTTCGGTGTTGCGCGAAGGCGACCGCATCACTGGCGTGGTCACTCCGACAGGCCCAATTTCGTCGCCAAACATCGTGCTTGCGTGCGGTGTGTGGACGCCCGAGGTCGGTGCGCTCGCGGGCCTGCCCAAGTTGCCGATCGTGCCGCGGGCCGGCAATCTCGCGATCACCGCGCACCACGCCTCGCCAATCCGCACGCAGTTGCTCGAGATCAGTTACCTGCGATTTGCGCATGGTGCCGCCACTGTGGACCCGACCTTGATCGGCGCGGATCAGGGCGGTCACGCGGTCAATATGCAGCCGCAGAGTCTTGGTGGCTGCCTGATCGGGTCCACGCGGCAGTTCCGTGGCATGAATCGAGAACTCAACCACGAACTGCTGCACCGCGCGTTGCTGCGTGCCGCGCGTTACGCACCGGGCTTGCTCGATCTGCCAATCGTCCGCACGTGGGTCGGCCTGCGGCCGTTCTCGCTCGACAAGCATCCGCTGATCGGACCTTGGCCGTTGCTGCGCGGACTTTGGATCGCCGCCGGTCACGAAGGTCTCGGCATCAGTCTTGCGCCAATCACCGGTCAACTGATCGCGCAGCAAATGCTCGGCCTGCCATGTTCGATCGACCACCGCCCCTACTTGCCGGCGAGGGTCGTCGCATGAGCCGCGACCTGCGCATGGATGGCGTGTTGCGGCCGCCGGAGATTACGTTCACGTTTGCAGGCCAGCCGATCAGCGCGCGGCAAGGCGAGACGATTGCCATGGCATTGTGGGTCGCGGGCCAAAAAGCATTGCGCAACAGCAGCAAGGATGGCGCGCCGCGCGGAGTCCTGTGCAACATGGGAATCTGCTACGAGTGCCTGGTGCGGATCGAAGGTGCGCCGGTGCGCGCTTGCATGGTGCTCGCAACCGAGGGTCTCAACGTCGAACCCGGCGGCAAGTCGTGAGCGGCGCGCGCGTGCTCGAAGCCCAGGTTGGCATCGTCGGCGCTGGTCCTGGCGGCATGGCGGCGGCGCTCCACTTGGCGCGTGCCGGAATCACGGTGGTGCTGCTCGACGAAGGTTTTCGTGCCGGCGGTCAGATCTACCGGCAGTTGCCGGAGGGTTATGACGCTGGCCATCGCATCAGTGAGCCGCCGAGCCATCGTGCGGGCAATCACCTGCTCGATGCCGTCGCGCGCGAGCGGATTCGCATCGTCCATGGTGCCACCGTGTGGAACGCGCGACCTGGGCAGATCTACTACGAACAGAACAACGAGTCGTGGCTCCTTGCGTGTGAGCAGATCGTGCTCGCGCCAGGTGCCTATGATCGCTGTGTGCCGTTCCCAGGCTGGACTCTGCCCGGCGTGATCACTGCGGGTGCGGCGCAGGTGATGGTGCGGGGCTTTGCGGTGGCACCCGGCCAACGCGCACTGGTTTGCGGCACTGGCCCGCTGCTGCTGCCTACCGTCACCGCACTGGCCTCGGCAGGTGTGAAGGTGGTGGCGGCACTTGAAGCTGCCCCGCGCTCCGCGATGTGGGCGGCGCTGCGCGGCGTGATCGGCAATGGGGCGCGAATGCGCGAGGCGCTGTTCTATGCACGTTCGCTTCTGCGGCGCGGCATTCGTTTGCAGTGGGGCGCTTCGGTGTTTGCTGCTGACGGCGATGGCCGCGTGCAAAGTGCCTTGATCGGCAAGCTTGATCAGCAAGGTGCGCCGCGGCCCGAGACTGCGCGCCGGATCGAGGTTGACGTAATCTGCGCGGGCTTTGGCCTCGTGCCAGCGATCGAACTTGGTCTCTTGCTGTCGTGTGCCGCGCGCTATGACGCACCGCGTGGCGGGCACTGCCTCGTGGTCGATGAGCAGCAGCGCACCTCGGTCGACTCGGTCTATGCGGTTGGCGAGATTGTCGGGATCGGCGGCGCCGAGGTGGCGATGGCCGAAGGTCGCGTTGCTGGCGCGGCAATCGCGGCGCGACTAACCAGTGTCAGTTTTGATCCGCGTCTCGCGTTGCATGCGCGCAGCGAACGTCGCGCTGCAGATGCGATGCTGCGCGCGTTCCAGTTGCGGCCCGGGCTGTTTTCAATCTGTAAGCCAGACACGGTGGTGTGTCGGTGCGAGGACGTGACCAGTTCGCAGGCGGCGGCGGCGGGCGAGTTGTATGGCCGCACTACGCGCGGCATCAAGATGGGATGCAGGGCTGGCATGGGGCCGTGCCAAGCGCGCATTTGCGGACTGAACTTGCACGACATCTTCTGCGACGGTGTGGAGCCCGATTTGCCAGTGGCGCAGGTGCCGGTAAAGCCGGTGCGAACCGCGACGATGATCGACGTGCCGCGGCGCTGACGCGCAAGCATTGTCGCCGCTGAAATGCTGTGGCGCTGGGATCCGCGCCGGTCGTATAAATCCGCGCCTCGCATGAATCCTTGTTTGCGCCCCACTCTCGTTGCGTCCGCTATCGCGGCGCTGTTATTCGCCGCCTGCCAAACCGTTCCTGGAAAGCCTCCGGAACAAGCCAACGCGCCAGTCGCGAAGGTCATTGACGACCCGAAGGCGGATGGCGATGTGGCGAAGCATGCCGAGGCATTGAAAAAGTCCGACGCTCATGCGCAGTTGGAGAAAGACATCCGCAACAAGCAACGCGAGCTCGATTTTGCGCGGATTGGCATCGAGACCGTTGCCGTCGATCGTCAAATCCGCACCTTGACGACGGAAAACCTGCTCCAGACTGCGCGCATCGAGATGGAAAAGGCCAAGCGCGAACTCGATTTGTTTGTCTCGAACACCAAGCCCCACGAACTTGAAGAGCGTCAGATGCAGCTTGACTCTCTGGCCTACCGTTTTGAGGAGCAGAAGGACGAGCAATCAGAATTGGAGTCGATGTACAAGGACGATCAGTTCGCGAAGCAGACCAAAGAGCTGGTGTTGCGCCGTGGCCTACGGCAGGTTGAGTTGGCAGACCGGGCGCTGGCGCTGGCTCGCAAAGAATTCAAGATACTCGAGGAGCGCACTTTGCCGGACCGCGAGCGAGAACTGCGCCGCAAGGTGGAGACCACCGAGCTCGAGGTCAAAAAATCGGATCTTGAATCGCGCAAGTCGACGATGGAAATCGATGTCCAGCGGCGTCAAGCGGGTGACAAGCTGAAGGACGCGGAGCAGGATCTGAAGGAGCTATTGCAGAAGCTCGCCAAGGCGTCCGCGTGAGATTTGCGGCCGGTGTTCTAGCGCTGTCGGTGACGGCGTTGGCGCAAGCCCCGTCGCAAGCCCCGTCGCAAGCCCCGGCGCAAGCCCCGTCGTCGCAAGCCCCGTCATCGCAAGCCCCGTCGCAAGCCCCGTCGTCGCAAGCCCCGTCGTCGCAAGCCCCGTCATCGCGCAGCGCGGCGCAAGTTGCGGCCGATCGCGCGCTCGAATACCTGGTGACGACTCAGCACCCGGATGGTTCGTGGGGCAGTCGTTCGCCAGACAGCATGTTCGACTCGCAGTTCGCGGGTGAAACCTATTACTGCTGGCAGGTCGGCGCGCACTGTCTTGCGACGATGGCGTTGCGTCGCGCACCACAGACGCCAGCGCGCCGCGTGGTGCTCGACAAAGCGGTGCGCTGGGTGGTCAAGGCGCAGATGCCGTTGCGCGGCAATCATTGGGACAACGATGCGGTGTGGGCATGGCTCTATGGCACGGTGGCTCTTACTGAGTTGGCGGCAGATCCGCGCTTTCAGGGCGATGACTGGCGAATGCCGGTTGCTGCGCGGGGCAAGGAGTTCGTTGCCTGGCTCGCGATGAACCAAGTTCCTAATGGTGGCTTTGGCTACTACGACGACGCGCCTTTTACGAAGATCCCGAAGTGGGGGACCAGCTTTGCGACTTCCGCCGTCGTGCCAGCGCTCGGCCTTGCGCTGGCACTAGGCTGGCTCGCGGATGAGCAGACGTTGCTGCGGGCGGCCAGCTATGTGAAGCGTTGTCGGCTGCCCAACGGCGCCTACGAATACGACCTCAACCCGATTCCGCGGCTGCGCGGTGGCGAGAGCATTAACAACGTGAAGGGCAGCCTTGGCCGCATCCAGGTCAGCAACTGGGCGCTGCATTTGGCCAAGGACCCGGACACCACGATCGATCGCATTCGCATCGGTGTGCAGCAGTTTTTTGAGCATCATGAGTTCTTGCAGGTCGCGCGGATGCGGCCGATCCCGCACGAGGCCTACTACCAGAACGCGGGCTACTTCTACTTCTTTGGCCACTTCTACTGCAGCCAGGCGATTCAGTTGTTGCCGCAGGTGGAACGCGAAGAGTTTCATGCACAGCTGCGGCCCTACATCGTGGCGGCGCAGCGGCCCGATGGTTCGTTTTGCGACTTTCAGAACACGAGCTACATGACGACGTCGTCGACCGCGTTCTCGGCGATGGCGTTGCTTTCTGGGCTTGAGCCAGCAGCGAAGTGAGTGCTCGACCGCGCGCTGCCTGTGCTGCAAACTGGTGCACGCCATGACCGACCCGACCAATGAAAAGCTGCAGGGCACCGTGCAGAGGCTCGGTATCGAGCACGCGAGGCGGCACATATTTCTGTGCTGCGACCAGGCGAACCCGAAGTGCTGCGACAAGGAGCGTTCGCTGCGCGCGTGGGACTTCCTGAAGACGCGCCTCAAAGAACTCGGCCTCAGCGAGTCTGGCGGCATCCAGCGCACCAAGGCCAACTGCCTGCGGATCTGCACTCGTGGTCCGACCGCGGTGGTCTATCCCGAAGGCACTTGGTATGGCGAATGCGACCCGCCCGTGCTGGAGAAAATCGTGCAGCAGCACTTGATCGGTGGGCGGCCGGTAACCGAGCACCTGATCGTGCAGCGCGAACTGACGGGGTCGTCCCGCCTCGACATGAAGTCAGATTGGGACAAGCGTGCCACCGACAACGCCGAGTTCTATATCGCTACGTCTGACGATCAGTCCGCGGCATCCTTTCGCGCCTCGGGTCAGCGCGACGCTGCGATGTTCTTCGAGGGGCTTGGCCACCTGCTGACCACGCTTAGCGATGTCGCCGATGTCGGTTGCGGCATTGGTCGCATGGATGAGTTCGTGGCACCAAGGGTGCATGCGCTGACTGGCATCGACGTCAGCGGCGAGATGGTGAGCAAGGCACGCGCTCGCCTCGCACATGTTCCCAACGTGACCTTCCTCGAAGGGGATGGCTTTACGCTGCCGCTCAAAGCTGCCGAAACGGACCTCGTCTTTTCGCACATCGTCTTTCAGCACATGCCTCGGCATGTGGTGAAAAGCTATTTCCGCGATGTGCTGCGCGTGCTGCGGCCAGGCGGCGACTTCGTATTTCAACTACCAGAGGCGGTGCCCGGTGCGCCGCAGGATCCGCAGGAAGCGGATACGTTTGAGATGCGCTTTTGGACCGAGGCGCAGGTGCGCGAGGAACTGCTTTCGCTTGGCTTTCAGTGGTGCGAACTGCGCCGCTTTCCAGTGCAGTCGCCGTTGCTTGATTTCAATCAGCTACGCATTCACGTGCAAAAGCCTGCCTCGGCATGAGTGGGCTGCCGTAGCGGGTTGCCTTTTTGCTTCTGGGGCAGGGCCAAATCGGGGCTGCCTTTTTGCCGCCGCCGGTTTTTTAGTTGGCGCACGTCACTGCGGAAGTGACAGCGGCGTTCCCGTTGCGCCCGTCAAAGTTAGGCGGCGTAACGCCCGTCAACGTGCGAAGCGATCCTTGCACCCACGCAGGTCCTAGCACTCGCTAACGCAACGCCTGATGTGAGCGCCGCCGTTAGTGCGGATCTTTGGCGCCTTCGAACACAACTCGCGGTGCCACTTCGCGAGCCTCGGCCAGGATTTCGGTGGCCGCTAGCGGTCCCAGCATGTGCGGCGAACGCGCGATCATCTCGTTATGGTCGTCATGCACGACGAAGTAATGCTGCCCGTGCAGTTGATGGAGAAACACCCGTTTTTCAGTGGTTAGACAGCGCAGCGTATTCTCGGCTGACCGCTGCGCCTGGTTTCGACTAAAGCACGGCAGTCCGCGCAGTAACTCCGTCCCGTCATCCCCGAATAAGACAAATGTGAACCGCTCGTCACGGCCACGCTGTAAGGCAATCGTGCTGGTCATGGTTGCACCTCTTTGTCGGCTGAGACGAGGCATCTGTCCGATTGGTTCCGTTCGGCTTTTTCTTGCGGATTAGGCGGCCAGCGTTGCTTGCCTCAGCTCGCCACTTGGGGCCCTGAAACAGCCGTTGCCATGCTGGCTTCGCGCGGCATGCTGGCCGTAGGATCCACCACCCTTACGTTCGTCGTAGAAAACCGCTTATGCTCACCTTCCAGCAACTCATCCTTCGCCTGCAGGATTATTGGGATCGGCAGGGCTGCGCGCTACTGCAGCCCTACGACATGGAGGTTGGCGCTGGCACGAGCCACACCGGAACTTTTTTGCGCGCCCTTGGTCCGGAGCCGTGGCGCGCAGCCTATGTGCAGCCGAGTCGCCGGCCAAAGGATGGGCGCTACGGGCAAAATCCAAACCGCCTGCAACACTACTACCAGTTTCAGGTCGTGCTCAAGCCCGCACCAGCGAACATTCTTGAGCTGTATCTGGGCTCGCTTTCCGAGGTTGGTTTTGACCTCAAGCAGAACGATGTGCGTTTTGTCGAGGACGACTGGGAAAACCCGACGCTAGGTTGCTGGGGACTTGGTTGGGAAGTGTGGCTCAATGGCATGGAGGTGACGCAGTTCACCTACTTCCAGCAAGTTGGCGGCATCGACTGTCGGCCGATTACGGGTGAGATCACCTATGGGCTGGAGCGTTTAGCGATGTATCTCCAAGGGAAGGAGAATGTTTTTGACCTCGTCTATGCGCCGGGCATTCGTTACGGCGACGTGTTTCACCAGAACGAAGTCGAGCAGAGCACTTACAACTTCGAGCACAGTGATGTGGAGTTCTTGCTAAGTGCGTTTGCTGCGCACGAGCAGCAGAGCACGCATCTAATGGGGCAAAAGCTGGCGCTGCCTGCATACGAGCAATTGCTCAAGGCTGGCCATACCTTCAACTTGCTGGATGCGCGCGGTGCGATAAGTGTCACTGAGCGAGCTGCTTACATCGGCCGCATTCGCAACCTCGCGCGCGCTGTCGCCCAGAGCTATCTTGAGAGTCGCGCGCGCCTCGGCTTCCCGATGGCGAACAAAGAATGGGCGGACGAGGTGCTGGCGAAGCTTTCCGCGGAGAAAGCAAAGCAGCAAACGGCGTAAGGGCGGCCCGTGGCGGCGCTGCGGGGAGTCGCGGGCTTTGCGGGTGGTGGGACGGCGGGTGCTGCCGCTACTGCTGCTTAGCAGCGCGCCGGGGTTTTGTTGTGCCTGTAACTCTGTCAGCGCGGCGGTTGCAGCTTTTTGGCAATGCAGTTGGCTGCCTTGTTTGGCAGCGCGATGTGGCGAGCGGCCATGATAATTATGGGCGACGGCGCAGCACGGTTATTTTTATTCGCCGCCTGTATGGGGAGCCAGCTTAGGCTCTGTTAGATGTAAGGCGGGCAATATGCATTTGGCGGCGGTTCGCTTCTGGCATCCGGTTGAACTGTCAAAGAATCCTTTACAGTTGCCACTCCTCCCCGTGCGGTGAACCCCGTGCGGTGAACCCCGTGCGGTGAACCCCGTGCGGTGAACCCCGTGCGCCTCCTTGCGTCTTTTTTGGGGCAGGGGCTTTGCCAAAGCCGGTGGCAATGTTTTTTGCTGCTTTGAGAATGAGGACCGTTGTCGCAGGCGACCGCACGGTGCCTGCGCTGTGCGTTGCCATTGCGGATGGGTTCGCTGCGAGTGGGCGCAACTCCTCCTAGCCTGCACATCGGCTACCCGTAGACTCCGCGCCCCGTCATGAGCGCCGAGACCCGAAGCAGCCTATTGGTAGAACTATTCGTCGAAGAGTTGCCGCCAAAGGCACTCAAGAAGCTCGGTGAATCATTCGCGTCCGTGCTGGTGGAAAGCCTGAGGGCGCAGGGGCTGTGCGCCGACGCTTCCGAAGCGACGTCGTTCGCGTCGCCGCGACGGCTCGCGGTGCACATTTCCAAGGTGGCAGCGAAGGGCGCGGACAAGCTGGTTCAGCAGAAGCTCGTGCCGGTGAGCATTGGTCTTGATGCGAACGGTAAGGCGACCCCGGTGTTGCTGAAGAAGCTCGCGGCGCTCGGCGTTGTCGCGGACCCGCTGCCAAACTTTCATCGCGCGACGGATGGTAAGGCTGAGACGTTGTTTTTGAACCAGATGGTGACCGGCACGGCGCTCGGTCCGGCATTGCAAAAGGCGATCGACGAGACGTTGCAGAAGCTGCCGATCTCAAAGGTGATGACGTATCAGGCGGCGGACGGCTGGAGCGGCATCAAGTTTGTGCGTCCGGCGCATGGTCTCGTGGCGCTGCACGGCGCCGAGGTAGTGCCGGTGCAGGCGCTCGCTCTGCAATCGGGCCGTACGACGCAGGGTCACCGTTTTGAGAGCCTGAAGCCCGTGATCGTGGTGCGCGATGCCGATGGCTATGCAGCGCAACTTGAAAGTGAAGGCGCAGTGATCGCCTCGTTCGCTTTGCGGCGTGCAGAGATCGTGCGGCAACTAACGGCGAAAGCGCAGCAGGAAGGTCTAGTGCCGATCGACGATGACGCGCTGCTCGACGAGGTGACGGGGCTTTTGGAGCGACCCAACGTGCTGTTGTGCCGCTTTGAGCCGGAGTTTTTGCAGGTGCCGCAGGAGTGCCTCATCTTGACGATGAAGCAGAACCAAAAGTATTTTCCGCTGCTCGACGCGCAGGGTCGTCTGACCGACCGCTTCCTCGTCGTGAGCAACATCCGGCCCACGGATGCGAGTGCGGTGATCACCGGCAACGAGCGAGTCGTGCGGCCACGTCTTGCCGATGCGCGCTTTTTCTTTCTGCAGGATCGCAAGAAGACTCTGCAATCGCGCGTTCCCTCTCTTGCCAAGGTTGTCTACCACAACAAGCTCGGCACGCAGGCCGAACGCGTCGAGCGGGTGCGCGCGATTGCGAAGGCGATAGCGCAGCAGCTCGGCGGCGAGGCACTCGCAGCGGCGGCGGATCGCGCGGCGCTGCTGGCAAAGGCGGACTTGCTCACCGAAATGGTGGGCGAGTTCCCAGAACTGCAAGGCATCATGGGCGGCTATTACGCTCGCAACGACGGCGAGTCCGAGGCGATCGCGGACGCGATCGTGGATCACTACAAACCGCGCTTCTCCGGTGATGCACTGCCGCGCAACGCGGTTGGCCTTGCGGTCGCGCTCGCCGACAAGATCGAGACGCTGGTGGGGATGTTTGGCATCGGCCAGATGCCGACGGGCGACAAGGATCCGTTCGCGCTGCGGCGGCACGCGCTCGGTACGATTCGCATGTTGACCGAGCGCGAGTTGCCGCTGGCTCTCGATGAACTGATTGCTTTGGCGTTGCCAGCGTTTCTTGGTCGCATTCAGGATCCCACGCAGGCATTGACGGACTTCGTTTTTGACCGCCTCGCGTTTGCGCTGCGTGAGCAGGGTTTTACCGCGCAAGAAGTGGATGCTGTGGTCAGCCTGCGTCCGCAGCGTCTCGCCGAAGTGAAGCAGCGGCTCGCCGCGGTGCGCGCGTTTGCCGCATTGCCGGAAGCCGCAGCACTCGCCGCCGCCAACAAGCGGATTGGCAACATTCTGAAGAAGAGTGATGTGCAGCAGGGTGCCAAGGTCGAGCCTGCGCTGTTGCACGAGGAGCAGGAGCGATCGCTGCATGACGCGCTCGGGAAGGTCGCCAAAGAGTCCGCGCCGTTGTTTTTGAAGGGCGATTACACTGGTGCCCTGCGCGCGTTCGCAAAGCTGCGCGTGCCGGTCGATGCCTTCTTCGACAAGGTCATGGTCAACGCCGATGACGTGGCGCTGCGCTCGAACCGCCTCGCGCTGCTGCAGCAGTTGCACGCGTTGATGAATCAGGTCGCCGACTTGTCGCGTTTAGCCGCGTGAGTTCTGCTGCCTAGCGCGCGAGAGTCCCGTAGCCCGGTTCGCATCCTGCGGCGCGGTTGCTCGCAAATAACCGCTACTCTGGTGCGGGGTCCTTGGGGCATTGCGCGTTGTCATTGTCGGGCACCGGTGATCCGCTGCCGTGGTGCTGCGGCACGGGCAAAGGGGCGGACGCGATGCCAGCCGTTCCCCGCAGCGGCCCGCATGGCTACGCTCCCTGCCCAAATGCGCCTCAGCCAGATCCTGATCTCCACTCTCCGCGAGGACCCTGCCGATGCCGAGATACCGAGCCACCGGCTGCTCGCTCGCGCTGGCCTCATCGTCAAGATTGCCGCAGGCGTCTACACGTACGCGCCGCTGATGTGGCGCGTCGTGCAGAAGTTTGCGCAGATCGTGCGCGAAGAACTCAATCGTGAAGGTGCCAACGAAGTGATGCTGCCGATCATCCAGCCAAAGGAGCTGTGGGTGGCGAGCGGTCGCTGGGACCGCTACGTAAACGATGGGATCATGTTCACGTTGAAGGATCGCAAGGGCACCGAGATGTGCCTTGGTCCGACGCATGAAGAGGTGATGACCACATACGTGAACGCCCAGGTCAACAGCTACAAGCAGATGCCGGTCAACTGCTATCAGATCCAGGACAAGTTTAGGGACGAGATCAGGCCGCGCTTTGGCCTCATGCGCGGCCGCGAGTTCATCATGATGGACGCGTATTCATTTGACGCGGACGTGGCGGCCCTCGACGCGGCGTATCAAAAAATGCGCAACGCGTATTGTCGCATCTTCGAGCGTTGCGGCCTCGATTACACCGTGGTGCAAGCAGACTCGGGCGCGATCGGCGGCGCTGGCAGCGAGGAGTTCATGGTGATCGCTGACTCCGGCGAAGACTCGATCCTCTACTGCCAGCAGAGTGGCTATGCAGCCAATGTCGAGAAGGCGGCGAGCAAGTTGCCCGATGCGCCCAACGGTGGCGAGCCAAAGAAAATGGAGCGGCACGCGACTCCCGACGTGAAAACGGTTGCGCAGCTGCAAGCGTTCTTCCCTGGCTGGGAAGCGGGGCGGATGGCAAAGACCCTGCTCTATCACGTCACTTGGAAGGCCAAGGTCAAGGTCATCGCTGTGATGATGCGCGGCGACCTTGAGATCAATGAGGTCAAGCTGACCAACACGCTCGACGCGCTCAGTGTCAGGCTCGCTACCGATGACGAGATCAAGGCGGCGACTGGTGCTGAGACAGGCTTTGCGGGCCCAGTCGGCTTGCGCGATGATGTGCCACTGATTGCCGATGAGTCGCTGCGCGATCGCACCAACCTGCTGTGTGGCGGCAACGAAAGCGGCTTCCACTGCCTCAACGTCAATCTCGGCGTTGATTGCCGAATGCCATCGTTCAAGGATTTGCGCACGGCGCGCGCCGGCGAAGGTTGCCCGATTTCGGGTCACCCGCTGCAACAGGCGCGTGGCATCGAGGTCGGCCACATCTTCAAGCTGGGCATCAAGTATTCGAAGGCCATGAGCGCCACGTTCATGGACCAGCAAGGCAAGCCGCAGCCATTTGTGATGGGGTGCTATGGCATCGGCGTGTCGCGTACGCCGGCCGCTGCCGTCGAGCAGCACCACGACGAGAAGGGCATTGTTTGGCCTGCTTCGATCGCGCCATTTGAGTGCGTGGTAGCGATGCTCGACCCAAAGCGCGATGAGCAGGTGGTGTTGGCCGAGCAGATCTATCAAAAGCTCAAGGCTGCCGGTGTCGACGCCTGCCTCGATGATCGGCCGCTGAGTCCTGGCGCGAAGTTCAAAGATCACGAGCTGCTCGGCTTCCCCGTGCAGATTTTTGTTGGTCGTCGGGCCGCCGAGGGCTTTACCGAGTTCCTGCTCCGGCGCGGCATGCAAAAGAGCGAGGTCGCAGTCGCCGATTTGACGGCGCAGGTGCTGGCGGCACTCGGCCGGTGACTTTTGATTGTCGAGTCGGCTGCGGTGCTTGCTGCATCGCGCCGTCGATCACTTCGCCATTCCGAGGGATGCCAAATGGCAAGCCGGCCGGCAGTCGCTGCGTCCATCTCACCGAGGCAAACTTCTGTGCCCTGTTTGGCCACCCTGATCGGCCGCAGTTCTGCTTAGACCTGCGGCCAAAGCCCGAAATGTGCGGTAACACCGCGGCCGAGGCGACGCAGTATCTTGCCCAGCTCGAAGTGGACACCCGGCCATGACGGGAACCCATTGCGGCAGAGCGATTTCTTGCCCTGCAGGGGCTGTTCGTAAGCCGGCAGGCTACTGCCGCGCGATCGCTGTCCCTGCTTTATCGTCGGCGACAATAGGCACCAAGTATGGATTCCCGTGACCTTTTCGAGATCCTAGTGCGCGCGCACATCGACTCGGTGCGGTCGTTCCTGCTCGGTTCGCTACGGGATCCGCTTGCGGCTGAGGACCTCGTGCAGGAAGCCTTCCTCGTCGCGTGGCGCAAACTGGATTACTATGACCGTAAGATGCCGTTCGGGCCATGGGTGCGCGGCATTGCTGGGAAGTTGCTGCTCAATTGGCGGCGTAAGCAAGGCAGGTCCAAGGTGCATTTTGTCGATGACGAGACCTTGCAGTTGATGGACCATCGATTTGAGGAGTTCTCAAGCCTCGCCGGGGACAGCTTTGACGAGCACCTAAATGCTTTGCGCGATTGCTTCACCTGCCTGTCGCCGCAGCAACGTTCGGCGATCGATTTGCACTATCAGCATGGTTTACATTGCCGGGAGATCGCGCGTCGGCTTGGATTTGGACTGGAAGCAGTGAAGAAGCACCTGCAACGTGGCCGAGCAGTGTTGCAGAAGTGCTTGGCTAACAAGTTGCCATCGGTGCGCGAGGAACTGTAATGACCGAAAATATGGACCATATTGACGACTGGAGCGAGATCGACGACACGCTGCTCGACACTGGGGGGGCTGACTCTGTGCCTCCTGCCGCAAAGTCGTGGCTCGCAGACCAGCGCTATATGCATGGATTGCTGCGTTCGATGCACCTGGCAGACTCAGAATCGCGCGAAGCCCGCATCGAGGCAATTTTCGCAGGGGCAAAGCCAGCGCCGGCCATGCGGTCGGGTTTTGTCGCAGCTGCGGCGCTGCTGGCCTGCGCAATCGTCGGCTTCATATTCCCAGGCTATCTGCTCCCCAGCAATTTGCCTGAGGCTCAGGCAGCAGTAATGCGTGCCACTAAGCTGTTAGGGGAAGAAGTCGATCGGCGGTTTATCCTGACCGTCAGTCTGACTAACTCCGAAGACCGCGAAGTCATGCGCGAAGAAATGGAGCTGACGACCCGCCCCGGCATGCGGATTTTGATGGTTGGCCAAGGAGTTGGCGTAGTGCGCACCGGTGCGCTGCGTGCTGGCTGCGACGGCAGTGAGGCATGGATTTTAGGCGGCCCGTTCAACATGAAGCGGGCAATGCCACTTGCGCAGGCTGCAGTTTTGGTCGCCAACCTGGGCAGCGTTCTCGACCTTGGTTATCTCGATCTGCACGCGCTGCTGGAGCGCCTCCCCAAAGCCCTGGAGTTGCAGACCATCGGCCGCGAGGTTCTCGCGGCGAATCATGAGTTGCTCCACATCAGCGCGGCAGGCGCTCTGCCCCAAACACTGGGCGCCGCGGCGAAATCGCCAGCGGGCGTTAGCAAGCTTGATCTGTGGGTGGATGAAGCCACAGGCATGGTCATGCGCATTGTTGCGGACACGGTCACTCAGGTTGGCTTTCACAGTCGCGTCGCATTCGAATATCTGGACACCGTTCAGCTCGAAGCTACGGCCTACAAGCGTCCCTGGTAACCACGCGCGTAACTTCGCGGCAAAACGGTAGTGGGAATGACGGAGCGGCCACTGCTGCGCAGGAATACACTGCTGCGCAGGAATACACTGCTGCGCAACTGTGGTGATTACGGCCGAATCAGATATCTGGACACCGTTCAGCTCGAAGCTACGGCCTACAAGCGTCCCTGGTAACCACGCGCGTAACTTCGCGGCAAAACGGTAGTGGGAATGACGGAGCGGCCGCTGCTGCGCAGGAATACACTGCTGCGCAGGACTACGCTGCTGCGAAGGACTACACTGCTACGCAACTGTGGTGATTACGGCCGAATCAGACGAGCTAGCGCATCTGCGCGCATTGCTCCACTCGCCAGTGTCGATGCCGCGCGAGCACCTGGCTGCCTTGGTAGCGGCGACGGCGGCGGCGGCGGGTGAGGGGGAGCTTGGCAGGGCTGCCTTGCGTGCGGAGAGTGATTGGTTGCTTGCGCAGGCGGCAGTCGTACCGGAACTAAGAGGCTTGGCAAAGCCGTTGGCGGCCGCGCTGTCCGGCTACAGCGAACGATGTCTTGCGGTCGCTGCCGATGATGACGTTGAGGCTTTGTTTGAGATGGCGGCCGCGCGTGGCGACCGCTTGGCTGCAGGCGAAGTGGCCGCGACCGCGGTACTGACCGCGCGGATCGATCGCATTGCTGCTTTGGCAGTCGATCTCGAACGAGTGCGGCAGGAAGCGGATGAACGCTGGGCCGAGCAGTCAGTTGTCGAAGACGGTCAGTCCCTTTCGGTGCAGGTTGCACGCCTGCGCGCGACCGGGCAACTACTGCAGCAACTAGGCACTTTGCATCGGGATACAAAACTGGGGCGCCGCGCGCGTCGCTCGTTGCGGGCAGCGGATGATCGCCAGTTGTTGCAGCGCAGCGAGGCCGTGTTGGGCCATCGCGGCGTGCAAGTGGTGGAGGTAGTGAGCATGTCGCTGCTGCTGGTCGTGCTCGCCGTCCTGATTCTCGAAAGTTTGACGACGCTGTCACCTGCCACCAGCCTCGTGTTGCGCTGGATCGACGCCATCGCGTGCTCATACTTTGTCATTGAGTTCGCATTTCGATTGGCACTTACACCGCGCCGTTGGTCGTGGTTTCTGCGCCATGCACTGACGGACCTGTTGCCAACGATCCCAGCCGTGCTCTGGCTCATGCCGCTGCCGAGCCTGCCAACCGCCGCTAGCAGTGCGATCGTGTTGCGGATTCTGAGCTTGTTTCGCATCACTGTTGCGGCGCGTTACGTGCAGGCGTTGCGACCGTTCTTGCGAATGCTCCGGTTTATTTTGCTGTTCGTGCGCGGCATGGACCAACTGGTTCGCCGATTTTCGTCGTTGCTCGACCACAACTTCATGTTCTTCGAAACGGTGCCAGATCTAGGCGCTGAGTTGGCGGACGCGCGGGACCTGGTATTTGCATCGCTGCGCCGCCAGCAGGTTCTGTGTCACGCGCTCCCGTTGGCAGAGCGGCATGAGGTATTGGCATGGCTGTGCAGCCATGCGACGAAGCGCGCCACAAAGCTCCCTGGGTTCTGGCAGCAAGATCGAATGGGGACGCGGGTGCACAGGGATGTGCCAGTCGAGGAGGCGGTCGATTTTTTGTGGGCACTGATGCCTAGTGACGTAGGCCGCTTTGTTGCGCCTGCCCAGTTGCGTGCCCTGCATCGCGTCATTGGTGTGCTGCACGCACCACCGTTTTGCTGGTTGCCAATCTTGCGCAGCTTCCGAGTGCATCCATTGCCGACCACGCCGGCGGAGCGCGTTGCTGGGCTCGCGCATCGGATCGCTTCATGGCTGCAGTCATGGCACGGGCGGCTGCAGTTCTTTGCCGATCTGCATGGCATCGTCACAGGGCCGCAGATTCTTGATCGCGTCGCAGTCGCGATGGTCAAGGCAAGTCAGCGGCCAGCGATCCGGTTGATCCTGTTCGGCGGTCTGTTCACGTTGCTCAACTCGCTCTTTCCCAGCGATCTGTTGAAGCAGTTCGTTGGTACGCCGCTCCTGCTGCTCGGCAGCCTCTGCCTGGTCATGCTGATCGTTGGGTGGTGGCTAAAGCGCATTGCCGGGGAGGCCAGCGAGGCGTTCCGCCGCACGAGTGAGGCGCATGGGATGTCGCTGCTACACCTTCGCAAGCGGCGTAGCGAAGTGCGCGACATTGCATTTCTGGCATCGCGCGTATTTGCGGGTGACTTGGCTGGCGATCGGGCAAGCATGTTGTTGAAGGTGCAAATGGATGGCGCGCGCAGTGGCGTGCCGGTGGATCTGCCGGACTACGGGTCTTATCACGAGCACCTTGCGCTACGGGTGGCACTAGTCTACCTGCATTTTCTTGATGGCTCTCTGCTGCACGAGAGTGACGTGAAGACCACCGAGCAGCTGCTCGGCAATCAAGCGCTGGAGAATCTGCGCTTTGCATGGCTCGGGTCCACGCGCAAGGAGCAGAAGCGACTCAAGCTGCTTCGACTTGATGAGGGAACATTGCTGCGCGGCCCATTTTTGTGGTTCCGGTTTATCACGGAGTCAATCTCGGTCGAGACCAGCAAGCGGATCACCGAATACAATCGCCGGTGCCCGCCACTGTCGGAGCGGCAACGACTGCCCGAAGAGAAGCAGCAAGCGCTCGCTGCATGGTTGCGATTGCGAACGGGGGGCATGACTGGGCGCACCATGGTGCGGTTGCCGCCGCCGGATTCAGGGACGCGGTTTTCAACCAGTGAGTTTCATGCGATGGACTTCCTTGCGCCAGCTCCCGAGCGCGACGCATGGATTGAGACGATCTATGGCAAGGATGTGCTGGCAGCACTCATCGCCGACCGACGTTCCATGATCCGAGAGATCTTCGGGATGCGGCCGGTGCATCAGCTGCCGCGCGCAAGGCGCACCTTCAATGCTTACAGCTTTTATTGGTCAAGGTTGTCGCATGGCAGGGTTTTGTTGCTTCCGTGCTACGCGTTGTATTGGCTGTTAGGCGGCCTGGCATGGGGCATCATCCGCATCAGGGAAATCGTGCGCGAAGTTGTGGCACCGCATCGGGCCGCTCATCTGCGCGTATCATGCGCCGCTCCGTTTGCGGTAGCGTTGCGAAAGATTCATCGCATGAAAGCGCCTGGGCTGTTAGAGTTGATCCGGCTGCGCGTGTTGCTTGACCCTGTCTATGCAGGTGCTGCGGCAGGATGGACCAATGTGCCCGCTGGCGACAATGGTGCTGCGCTTGAACGCGACCTTGATTTCCTGCACCTGCGTGAGCAGGCGCGGGCCGAGTTTCACCACCTTTCGAGCTTACAGCGGGACCGGGTGCTTGCCTTACAGGCTACAAGGCAAAGATGCGGTGACCTGATTGCCGCCGAAGCATCGCCGCGCGAACGGGCAGATGCCGAACTAGCGATTACGGTTGCGTGGCTCTGCGATCGTGAGCAGGTCCGATCTCTAATGAAAATTGAGGCGTGGCGCGATGAAGTGCTAGCTGCAGCCGCGAACAACCAAAAGCGATTCCGCTTTGCCCGGGGCACGGCTGCGATCTTGGGCCTTTTTCGCAAACACCCGGTGCAGCGCTGGCTGGACCACACAGGCCTTTTGGTCTCCCCGTCCACGCGGGCTTTCTTGCGGGCCGAGTATCAAAGGGATCCAGCTGCGCGCAAAGGGATCGCTGCGTGGCTAAAATTAGCAAAGGGCGCAAAGCCTAGTTTGGTGGCATGCGAGCGGCTGCGGGCCATAACCTCTGAAGGAGCTGCGCTCCGCGCCGAGCTTTGCGTGCTGCGAGCGGTCCAGTCCTTATCAGTGCTCGATGTCAGAAATTATCGCGACTTGGTATTTGAACTAGGCGGCTTTATGGCTGATGGCGAAGACCAAGCGCGTGCCTTGACGCTGCCCTAAGACGGCCCCTATTTTGACCTGAAACGAAGCGGCGAATACAATAGAAATGAAATGGATAAAAATAATCGGACAGCTTTTATGGCACTGAGAATGACAGCAGGCTTAGATATCGTCGCAAAGCTGCTTTGATGCCACTCTTCGATGGAAGGCAACGCCGAATATTGTTTTGGCTAACGTTGGCGGCGCTGGCCTGGCGTTGCATCTTGGCTTTGCGTACGCCAGTGCCAAGCCAAGATGGCGTGACCTATTTGTGGATGGCGCAGTGCTTTGCGGCGGCAAAAGTGAGCGCCGCGCTATCCGAGCCGTTTTCGCCGCTGTGGCCAGTATTGCTCGCACTGCCGATCCGCCTTGGAATGGAGCCAGTGCTGGCAGGTAAGTTGCTGGGCTGCTTTTTCGGCGCCATAGCCTTGTTGCCGGTGGCGGCCATTGCAGAGCACATTCGAAAAGGCGCTGGTTTGCCAACGGCGGCACTGGCCGCCACCGCTCGCAGCCTTTGTCTGCCAGCGGTTGAGTGCTACACGGAGCCGCTGTTCGCTTGGGTGCTCGCTGGTGGCATTCTGGCGGGCATACGCCAGCAATGGTGGAAGTTAGGGGTGTGGAGTGCCGTGCTGTTTATGGTGAGGCCCGAAGGCGTTCTATTGCCGTTGTCGTTTCTATTGCTGCGCGGAAGTTATCGAGCGATTCTGCTATGTGGGTTAGCAGTAGCTGGCTTTGGCTCTTGGCGATGGTCATGTGGGCTTGGCTTTGACCCAATACCAAAAATCGCCTTTCATGAAACGCGCGATGACTTAGGAGGCGAGCGCGGCGATTTCATCGGCAATATCATGCGGGTTCCAGCCGCTTACATGGAGGCGTTCCTGTTGGCAGGCGCCTTAGCTTTTTTGGCAATAATTTCCCCAAGGGCAAAAAACGTATGCAGGATTGGAATGCTTTTTTTGCTAGCGCTTTTGCCGATGTTGACATTTGTAGTGCGCAAGCGATTTTTTGCAGGTTGGGCACCCACAATATTGCCGCTTGCCGGCGTTGGATTCTTATCGCTACGCGTCTACTTGCAAAGCGCGTGGTCAATGCCGCGAGTACCTAAAGCAATACTTATTACGGCGTGCCTGCTCGACATCCTTCTCGGCTGGCAAAGCACCATGGATACTAATCGGATGGCAGAAAGGCTTGTAGGTGAGCACCTCGGGCAGCAAATGGCGCCCGATCGCACTATGGTTAGCAATCTTACGCGCGTACTTTGGTTTGCGGGTCAGCGCCCGCTACCGCCGCGACACTTCAATCCGGAGTGGTTTGATAAAAAAACCACTGATGAAGCAGTGCAGTTTTTAGTATTAAGTATCAACAGCAAGCGCAACGATTTCAAAATGATTGAGCACGATACCGCGGGCCACTTTGCGCGCTATTCTTTGCCGTCTAATATTAGCGAAGCGGCAGAAAAAGCCGGTATCGCTGTTTTTGCAAGGCGATAGCAGTGTAGCTCTAGCGATTTGACTGCTTTGCGAGCAATCAAATCTCCTACTGCAATTTCATAGTTGCAGTAGGCAGCGGGTGGCGATTCAGCGCACAGTATTCGTTTGATTAGGCAATGACATCGAAGCAGGTCATCATAAAAGCATCTTCATGCTCTGTAGTGTGGCAATGGATTAGCCAGCGCCCCGGATAATCACGGAACTTGAAGAAGGCTTCGATCTCATCGTTTGGGCC
>BJHM01000022.1:0-32630 GCA_014192625.1 Planctomycetota bacterium | reverse complement strand
ATTAGGCAATGACATCGAAGCAGGTCATCATAAAAGCATCTTCATGCTCTGTAGTGTGGCAATGGATTAGCCAGCGCCCCGGATAATCACGGAACTTGAAGAAGGCTTCGATCTCATCGTTTGGGCCCAAGGTAACTATGTCGCGGCGGCAGAATGCCCCGCGCTCATTGAGCGCTGGTGTTCTGCCGTTGCGAGTCAAAACATGCATGTATTCAAGGTGCACATGAATCGGATGCCACCATCCACCGCTGTTATTCTTAAAAGTCCATACTTGGGGTGTGTTCAGTCGGACAGTCGCAATCGGATTGTGCAGGTCAACCGACTCTCCATTGATAACCCATACGCCATTTCTCCTGCTAAATTGGAACTGCAGCCGATTGGCAGCTGGCACTTCAGCAAGGTAATCAAGTGTAAATGGGCGCAAAATATCTGGCACCCTGCTTGGGTCGGCAACCCGATCGCCAACAATGAACTTTAGAAACCTCGTGCCAACCGGTGTGAATCTCGGATTGTCAAAGGTGCCACGTGGGCCACGGCCGTCAGGTTGATCCACATTGTTTTCGAGATACAGCACAGTGCCCGGTGCAAAGCGGGAGAAATCGAAAACGATTTCGTTGCGCTGAGCTGGCGACATGAATGAATCAGTTTGGTCGCGAAGGGGGCCCTGCATGAGGCCTGACTCGGTAGCGATTTGGCTGTAGGTCTGAGCTGCGCCACTCGCACTCACAATGCGCATATTGAGAAAACGGGCATTGCAGCCATTCAGCATGCGAAAGCGGTATTTCCTGCCTTGCACTGACAAGAAGGGCTGTACAGCACCATTTACCAAGAAAACATCGCCGAGAAATCCATTGTGGTCTAACGGGTCGTAAACGAGTTGGCCCAGCGCATCCAAGCGGCGGTCTTGCAAGCAAATGGGAACGTCGAAAGCGCCAGAAGGAAGCTGCAGTCCTTGCGTTTCGTCACCAGTGTCTAGTTGGTCAAAGCACAAGTTTAGGCCGACTAGGCCGCGATAAACGTTTTGTGCTGTGAAGTCGAGAACGTGGTCGTGATACCAGAGCGTAGAAGGCCGATCGGACGAATCTGGCTCCCCAGTCGAGAAACCTGGGTCCAGATTGTTATAGCACAGGTCATAGCTTTCGCCTGGTGCAGTTACAGGTCTAAAAGGACCAATATTTTCTGCGAATCCATCGGAGCGCTGTTCCAAATGAGCGCCATGCATGTGAGTAGTCAAAAATGGGTGGCCAAATCCAACATGATCAGGCGGCAGCGCATTAGTGAGGCGCATGATCATGGGGACACCAAAGGTGGTGATGAAAGTTGGCCCCAAACCACTGGTTGACACTGGCACAGCAGCATCCCTGTAACCCCAAATCCGCGTCAATGGTAGTTGCGGATGGAGCGACACTAAACGCTCCTCCGCAATGATCTTGTGATAAATCGGGCTTTGTGTTGCGAATCGGGAAGGCGTAACACCGACTGTTTGGAATGGCGCGACCTGCTGCGCATTCATAGGTATGGGCAGAGGCGAGACGAACGGAGTCAGCCCTGGGCTTGGTAGCGGGTCGCTGAGCCTGAGAGCTTTGGTCAAACCACCAGCGCCAGGCACAAGGACAACTCCACCAGCAGAGACTGCTAAACGTAAAAAATTGCGACGGATCATTTTTTGAATTTAAGAAATCTTGATTTCCAAACTAATTTTATCACTGCGAGAAATGCTATATCGCTGTTAGGATGCGTAAAATTGACCGTGCGATCGCGGAACCGGGAGAAAGGCCAGAAATCATTGCCCAGCGGTCATATTTATCATTTCCGAGAACAATTCCAGCTGAGTGGCTGCTGCGCTGGGAATCCAAAACGGGATCAGGATCTTTGGCCCCCAACGCTTTCCTGATTTCTTCGATTTCTGCCGGTTTTCCAGTAAGCAATATCCACTCATTATCCATCCCAGAAATACGTGAGTAATCAGTAAGATCCTCTGGGGTATCGCGGGCTGGATCCAGTGAGATGGAAATAAACCTCAGGTCCGAGCCACCCTGGCCCAAGCAAATCCTTCTGGCCGAAACAAGATTGCCCGTGGCCGCTGGACAGATACCATCACATCGCGTGTACATAAACTGCAAAACGACTGCATGGCCAGCTATCACATCATCGTAAAAGCGTAACTTGTTGCCGTGCTGATCTGTAACAACGTAGTTGGGCAAACTGCGTAAATTTTTGCCAGTTGCAAGGTGACCCCCGTTGCACCCATTCAGTGCCAACAGGGATAAGGTTGCGGCGAGGTAAAAGAAAACGTTTTTATTAGGCAATGACATCGAAGCAGGTCATCATAAAAGCATCTTCATGCTCTGTAGTGTGGCAATGGATTAGCCAGCGCCCCGGATAATCACGGAACTTGAAGAAGGCTTCGATCTCATCGTTTGGGCCCAAGGTAACTATGTCGCGGCGGCAGAATGCCCCGCGCTCATTGAGCGCTGGTGTTCTGCCGTTGCGAGTCAAAACATGCATGTATTCAAGGTGCACATGAATCGGATGCCACCATCCACCGCTGTTATTCTTAAAAGTCCATACTTGGGGTGTGTTCAGTCGGACAGTCGCAATCGGATTGTGCAGGTCAACCGACTCTCCATTGATAACCCATACGCCATTTCTCCTGCTAAATTGGAACTGCAGCCGATTGGCAGCTGGCACTTCAGCAAGGTAATCAAGTGTAAATGGGCGCAAAATATCTGGCACCCTGCTTGGGTCGGCAACCCGATCGCCAACAATGAACTTTAGAAACCTCGTGCCAACCGGTGTGAATCTCGGATTGTCAAAGGTGCCACGTGGGCCACGGCCGTCAGGTTGATCCACATTGTTTTCGAGATACAGCACAGTGCCCGGTGCAAAGCGGGAGAAATCGAAAACGATTTCGTTGCGCTGAGCTGGCGACATGAATGAATCAGTTTGGTCGCGAAGGGGGCCCTGCATGAGGCCTGACTCGGTAGCGATTTGGCTGTAGGTCTGAGCTGCGCCACTCGCACTCACAATGCGCATATTGAGAAAACGGGCATTGCAGCCATTCAGCATGCGAAAGCGGTATTTCCTGCCTTGCACTGACAAGAAGGGCTGTACAGCACCATTTACCAAGAAAACATCGCCGAGAAATCCATTGTGGTCTAACGGGTCGTAAACGAGTTGGCCCAGCGCATCCAAGCGGCGGTCTTGCAAGCAAATGGGAACGTCGAAAGCGCCAGAAGGAAGCTGCAGTCCTTGCGTTTCGTCACCAGTGTCTAGTTGGTCAAAGCACAAGTTTAGGCCGACTAGGCCGCGATAAACGTTTTGTGCTGTGAAGTCGAGAACGTGGTCGTGATACCAGAGCGTAGAAGGCCGATCGGACGAATCTGGCTCCCCAGTCGAGAAACCTGGGTCCAGATTGTTATAGCACAGGTCATAGCTTTCGCCTGGTGCAGTTACAGGTCTAAAAGGACCAATATTTTCTGCGAATCCATCGGAGCGCTGTTCCAAATGAGCGCCATGCATGTGAGTAGTCAAAAATGGGTGGCCAAATCCAACATGATCAGGCGGCAGCGCATTAGTGAGGCGCATGATCATGGGGACACCAAAGGTGGTGATGAAAGTTGGCCCCAAACCACTGGTTGACACTGGCACAGCAGCATCCCTGTAACCCCAAATCCGCGTCAATGGTAGTTGCGGATGGAGCGACACTAAACGCTCCTCCGCAATGATCTTGTGATAAATCGGGCTTTGTGTTGCGAATCGGGAAGGCGTAACACCGACTGTTTGGAATGGCGCGACCTGCTGCGCATTCATAGGTATGGGCAGAGGCGAGACGAACGGAGTCAGCCCTGGGCTTGGCAGCGGGTCGCTGAGCCTGAGAGCTTTGGTCAAACCAGCAGCGCCAGGCACAAGGACAACTCCACCAGCAGAGACTGCTAAACGTAAAAAATTGCGACGGATCATATTCTTCTGATCACTATCAATATAATTCGTGACGCTTATAAAATTTCAAATAGCTTTAAAAAATCGTCTTTACTGCCTATTTTTTACTGGGCTCCTACCTTTTCGGTGTGGCGGATATAGATACAATAAGGTGAAGGCTTTCTGGTGGGAATTACGGTTGAGTGGAAACTATTTCCGAAGCGAAATTGACTTCTGTGCCTGATATCTACTTTGTTGCAAAGACACTCCCTTTTTTTCACCGATCTCGTTGCGGAGCAGGTCATCCACCCGTCTTCGACATGCAAGGAAAGTCAATTACAATTGAGAAGGCGCATTTTTGGTATGTTATTAAGCAAGCAAAAATTGGCCGACTTGTTATTCTTAAAGATCATGGGTGGGGCCAGTGCCGATTAGTGGCCTGTATCCGCCATCTCAGCGCTAGCGTCGATTTGCTATCAGCACGCTGGCTGCTATGATTGTTCCGCCGACCCATTCTAGCGCTCCGAGGCTGTCCCCCATTATTATTACACCAGCTATGACGGCAAAAGCGGGTTGAGTGGCTAGCAATATCGCAACTCTGCTTGGCGGGACGCGAGGTTGCATCGTGCTCTGTACAGTGATTCCCAAGGCGGTACATAGTAGTCCCAAGTAGCCAATCGCTAGCCACGTATTGGGTGTTGCTGCAATGAGGTCTTGCAAGTCGAAGCCAGCTGCCGTGGCTGCTATCGTGGCGCCGATTGCTACTGCCGTAAGTTGCCACCAGCAGAAAGCGATTTCATTGCCGCGTGGACTAAATCGCGAGACGAGCAATACGTGTGCTGCAAAGCAGGAAGAAGATCCAACTTGCAGGAGGATTCCAGATAATGAATTTTTGCCCGTCTCGTTTGCCGTCGCGCCATAACAGAGAACCAGCAGGCCGACGCAGCCAGTCAACAATCCGGTTATGTATTTGCGGCTCATACGTTCGTTAAAGAAGACGCGCGCGCCAACGGCCACAATCAAAACAATCAACCCAGTCATAAATCCACCGACTGAGGAAGTTGTTTCCTTCATGCCATGGGTTTGGAACCAATAACCAAAGAGCAAAGCCAGTCCAGTGGCAGCGCCTTTTAGCCAGCTTGATCCCAGTCCAAGATATGGTCTCGTCCTATCGAGGATTGGAAGTAGGCAAATTACTGCGATCCAAAATCGAATGGCAATCAACGCGAGGGCAGGTATCCCAGCATCCAGCGCTACCTTTGTTGCGCTGAAGCTGGCGCCCCAGATTGCGATCATCAACAGCAAAAGTAGCTGCGGCAAAAACTGACTGCGCTCAGCGGGGCTCAACATCGTCCAGCTAACAATAGGAGCCTAATCCTAAATCACAAGTTAAGACCTGCGGCTCGCACGCGTTGTTGTTTTGGTATCGCTGCTTTGTTGGTTTTCTTTGGTTGCCGTATTGTTCTCGCCCAAAAATCAGATCTAAACTCAGGGCATACGCAAGATCAGTTCCTGTATCTGTCAGTGGACTTTGGCAGGCACTGAGGTCTTGCTGGAATCAATTGCGCCGACGAAGTGCGACAGTGAGGAGTCCAATCAAGCCCATTCCTATCGACACCATCGCCGTGGTCCCCATGGCGGTTTTCGACTTTATGCTGGCAGTGGCGCCTGCATTGGGATCTGAATTTTTGGCAGATCCCGAGCTGGGTTCATGTTGTTTGTTTGAGCTGTCTGCAGATTTTTTGGCGCAGCAAGAACCGATTGGCTTTAGTTGCATGGCGCTTGTTAGAGAAGCCGTACGGTCGGCCAATTCGGCGACGAGCGATTGTTTGGTCATGTAATCAAGCAGCTGTGATATTTCTAATTGCGACAAACGAAGGTTTGGCATTGCCACTTTGTTAAACGCTTCAAACATCTCGATCGCGACCGGATCTTTTTCAGCAAGCATGACATCTGGTTCCAGCAACCAGCGCTCAAGCCATTTTCGCTCGCGACGGTCGGTTACTCCTAGTAAATTTGGTCCCTGACGCGTTAGTCCGTCACCTTGGCCAAATACGTGGCAGGCGCTGCAGCGGGTGCGAAACAGGCTCTCACCCTTTGTCATGTTCTGTAGAGCCGGGGCCTTTTCATAGCTCAAGAGATTTTTTCGTGGTTGTTTGTAATTATGCAACCAATCGCCAATGATAGTTGCCAGCATATAGGGATTTTCGAATGCTGATTGCTTCATCCAGCGGCCAGTTTTTTGGTTTCCCACCAACATATCTAAACTGTGATCTTCTCGCTGTTGGCCGCCGAGGTCCATGAGCCCGCACTTTAGCCGTATTAGTTTGATATCTTCCTCGTCGCCAGTAAAAAAGGTCCAGCCTTTGCCAGCGCGATATCGTTTTGCGTATTCTGCTAATACTTCAACCGAGTCGGTCTTAGGGTCAATGCTGATTGAATAGAAGAATACATCATCGCCCATCTGTTCACCGAGGACCTCGGCTACTTCTGCCAGCTTTGCTGTTTCAAGTGGGCAGGCATCAGGGCAAGTTGTATAGATAAAGTCGATGACGACTACTTTATCTTTGAGAAGGTCGTCGAAAAACTGGTATTTCTTATTGTCATGCCCAGTCAGAGTCACATTAGGCCAGTAATTTGCCCCCCATACTTCGCCGCCCGTGACTCCTGAAGCAACAACGACCTCATGGGTCCCAGGCAGTGGGCCTTTGTCATGTCCTTGTGCGGTTGCGTATGCCCCAGCACTGCAGATCGTCAGAATTGTAGCTATTGTCGTAACTTTGGTTGACATAAAACATCTGAGCTCTGAAATGAGGTTTCGGCAATATGATCAGTGCCGAAAAATATTGCTGGCGTGAGCAAGGATGCTCACGCCAGAGGTTGCTGCCAGGTCGCCTAGGATATCACTGGCAGCAATTCGCCGGTATTAGCGGCGTGGGCCGATACCATCACCGGTTCTTGCGGTAGCAAGCGCTGCTGAGTTGATATATTGTACACCGTCCCATGCTGGAATGGGTGTGGCCAAAGTAGTCAGCTGGCCTGCGTGTTCGGAGTCCCAGCGGAGCAGCATCGAGTTGTCTTCATGCGTGGTGTTGTGGCAATGTTCCATGTAGGTGCCAGCGAATTCGCGCATATGGATCGCGATTTGGAACTCACGTGGGGCTTCATTGTTGCCGCCAGCACCGATTCGATACATATCCTTGCGGGACCACTTCCAAAAGCTCTTTGGCGCAAGGCCGTCCATTTTCAGGATGATGCCTTCTTCGTAGTGCACGTGAACCGGGTGCATCCAGCCAGCCCCGCCATTTTTGATGGTCCAGATCTCCAAGTGGCCCATTCCCGCCGCGCTTGGCGCGTCGATATTGCACTTTGCTGAAGACACGCTCATGTCGGCGCCCAAGCTTTGGCCACCATTAGCCTTGATAGTCCAAGGCTTGTTGTCAGTGCCACCACCACGACCAAACTCAAAGGTGCGGTGTGTTGCACTGGCAAGTTCTGCTGCGGTCGGTTTCCACAATGGGATCAGCTTCTGGCGCCCCTCGACGAAGTCCGCAGGATTCATGCTGAGGTCGGTGCCACTGTAGGCATTGACGCGGAACTCGAGCACCTTGCCGACGCACGGGTCGCCGTTAATCCATTGGTCTGCAACGCCGTCGCCATTGTTGTCAACTTCGGTCGGGCGGTAGACGCCGGAGGTGATATTGCGGAGCGGGATGGCGCCCTCAGGCTTTTTGCCGTCCTTGTGCTCAATCATATTGACGAAATAGAGTTTGTCGCCTGGCCTTGAATTGCTGAAGTCGATGATTGCATCAAAACGTTCGCCGATGGATTGTTCCGGCAGTTCGCCGGTCTTTGTGCCGAGCGTGCCGTCGAGGGCTACCGTGTGCTCCATGATATTGCCATCGTTGGCGACCAAGTAGAACGGTACCGGTTGATTCTTTTGATTGACCAAGCCGAGCTTCAGGATGCGTGCTACGCAGCCATTGAGGATTCTGAAGCGATACTTGCGGGCGCGGACTTCCAGATATGGCTTATATTGAAAGTTGACCGTCAGCATGTCACCAAGGAACCCGTTAGTTTGGAACGGGTTGAACCACAGTTGTCCATCCGCAGTCGTGGCCTTGTCACCAAATGCGAGATTTACGTCGTAATCGCGATTGCCCCAGTCGAGTGAGCTGCCGCTGGGCAGGCGCAGGTTTACGCCGTCGTTGATGGCCTCATTACCGCGGTCGAGCGCGCTGTAATAATTCATCATTGCTAGGTTGCCTTTGTAGACGTTCTGCGAAGTGAAATCGACCATGTGATCGTGGAACCAGTGGGTCGACATCGTCTCGCGCCAATCACCGCGAATCTTAGTGATACCGCCATTGCCGTCTGGGCTTCCGGCGCGTGGGTCGCTAGCGTTGGTGTTGATAGTGTCGTAACCAGCGAGGATCATTGGCCAGCGGTAATCGTAATATTGGCCTGGGAAGAAGAAGGCGTTGGCGAAGCCGTCGCTTTCCGCTGGGTTGTGGCCGTTGTGCTCGTGAGTGGTAATCGTGTGCAAGCCGAAACCACGGTTGGCGGATGGGTCAGCTGGCAAGAAGTTGTTATTGCGTAACAAGATTGCCTCGCCGTAGCGGGCCATCATCAACTTGGGTGGCAGGGTGCCGTCAAAGGTCCAAAGCGAGAGCGGGTCTTGCTCGGGCATGCTTGGGTGCAGTTTGATGCGGATTCCAGCGGTGGTTCCGTCAAAGCCAGGTGCACCAACCGTATTGTGATAGAGGCCGCCTGGTGCAAACTCACCGGTGGCATAGCCGTGCCGTTGTTTGGCATCGCGGAAACCACAGTTAGGATGAGAGCCGGCGATACCGGTCTCGACATATACCTGCGGTCCAAATTCGGTCCAGCGTTGATGCGAGAAGTCAGTGCCGCCTGGGCGACCTTCACATGGTGCGGTGGCACACGAGCGGCCAAGAAGGCGCTCGATAAGGTTACGTTGGGGGTTGATATCGACGGTGTTAGAAGAGCAGGTGGGCGGTGGATAGATCGCTTGTGATAGATGATGATCGACCTGCCCTCCGGTGGCGCAAACCGCTGTTTCTGGGGCGCTTGGCCCAACCTTGGCTGGTGCGCCAACTGGCAGAGTTTCCGAGCCGAACTCCTCAAACAATAGCATTTGCTGCGTAAACGGCTGAGCGCCGAATCGCGGGCTTGGCCGGCTGCCGCTCGGGATATCGAACTGACGGCCATTGAGCAGCAGCGCGGGACTAATTGCGTTGTTCAGAGTGACGTCTAGGCTTGTGCCGGTGGGGCCACCTGCAAATGCGGCTAGCATGGTTTCTGTTGGCGGTGTGAGCAAATCGGCAATGAGAAACGTCAGCGGGATAGCGATGAGCCACGTTGAGGCGGCAGCAATGATGCCTGATGATATAGCGTGGCCCGAAGCCGGGTTGATTACTAGCGGGCGAAAACTATTGGATATACGAAGCATAAAAAAGCTATCGAGTGGGGGGGGGTAGAGAGAATGCTAGCACAATGCTATATACGACATATGACCAAATAGATCGCTAATTTCATGATACTCTATTGCCATTGAGAAGCATTTTATACTCGGTTATTGCTGGGCTAGGTCGAAATTTCTTTGGTGCCAATGATCGCAGCCAATGATGAAGGCGCAGTCGAGTGCTGATACGATATAAAGGCTGTTTCCTAAATCGTCTATGTCATCACCTAGGATCTCCCTGCCAAGGGCGCAGCCAATGATGAAGGCGGCCAGCAGCCAGCGCGCGGCGTAAGATCGTTGCTCAGTTGCTTTGCGGATCAACGCAAAAAGCAAGGGGAGCATCGCCACATGATGTGCCTTTTTATTGGGATCACATTATTTATTGATCGATGTCTCTACCGGCGATTTTTTTGGGCTAGGTCGAAATTTCTTTGGTGCCAATGATCGCAGCCAATGATGAAGGCGCAGTCGAGTGCTGATACGATATAAAGGCTGTTTCCTAAATCGTCTATGTCATCACCTAGGATCTCCCTGCCAAGGGCGCAGCCAATGATGAAGGCGGCCAGCAGCCAGCGCGCGGCGTAAGATCGTTGCTCAGTTGCTTTGCGGATCAACGCAAAAAGCAAGGGGAGCATTGCCACATGGTGTGCCTTCCATGATAGCGGCGATAGTGCCAGCGACAATATCAGCGCAGCGCAAAAGACCATCACTTTTGCGTGGGCCGCGCCATTCTTTGCTTTGCCAGCTTTATAAAAGAGTATCAGCGTAGCGCCGATGCTGAGGAACCTTGTCGCAAAGGCGGTGGCGGCCACGCTAAGGCCAAACCCGGGCACCACGCCGAGTTTTACGCGGTTGGCGAAATCTGGTGGCACAGTGCCGAGCCAGCGCGCCATGGCGCAGCGCAGCGATTGGTTCATCCACTCGAACGGCGGGAAGCCAAACCTAGGCACGACGAAAGGGTCCTGCTGGCTGGTAAATGCGATGCTGCCGTTGAGCCAGCGTTGCCAGGCGCTGAGATCGCCGTTGGTGAGCGCGATGCTGAATAATACGCCGCCGCTGATGGTAGCAAGCGCCCATCCGACAGCGCTTTTGTGACCTAGCAGCCAAAACACTGGCAGCAGGAGTAGCTGGGTCGGTTTTGTCAGGAGCGAGAGTCCAAGCCACAATCCTGCTGTAGTCGGTCGTCCCCGTTCTGCTGACTCATAGGCGCGCAGGCAGATCGCAAGGTTGATCAGGTTGCCGCCGCCACCGTGCGTGTCCCGCAGCACGAACCTGGCCGCTGTTAGAAGCGTCGCTAATACGAGCCAGTTGAACCGGCTTTGATCTGGCGGCGACCTGCCGGTGGGCAAACGACGCAGGGCGCTAAAAATGACGACCAGTGCGGCCACCTGTAGTAGGCCAAAAGCACAGCGCGCGGGGCGCAAACCAAAGTGATCCTCGATTAGTGCGAACGGCGCCATCAGGATGCCAAAACTTGGTGGGTATGGCGCATGCAGCGGTTGCGATGGCGCATTGCTTCCCACAGATTTTGTTGCATAGACGTATTCGCCGTGCGCAAAGCGCCGCCCAAACTCCAGGCTGTCAAGAATCACGCCGCGTTCATCAGGCCTGATGGTGGTTCGCACCACGAGTGCAAGGGCGAGTACGACCCATAGCGTGGTCCAGATGTGGGTGGCTTTTTGGGACACGGCGAAGGTTCTACTCTGCGGCAGGCTCCGGCGCCTGTGCTTGTCATCAGGACTCGCGCGTGGCGCCGTCGTCAACGGTCCGGCAGACTACGCGGATGCTGAAGAGCTTGTTTGGGGTCGTGCACTTGCGCCCACTGCCGTCTGCGCCGCGCCACCGGGGGATGGCGGACGTGATGCGCCATGCGCTTGCCGATGCTGCGGCACTAGTGAAGGGCGGCGTCGATGGGCTCATGGTGGAAAACTTCGGCGACGTGCCGTTCCACAAGGGCACCGTCGATGACCCTGTCACGCCCGATGTCCCCGCCGCACTCGCGGTCGTGTCAAACACCTTGCGCGAGCGGTTTGATTTGCCCATTGCGATCAACTGTCTTCGCAACGACGGGATTGCGGCAATGGCGGCGGCGGTGGTGGCTGCTGCCCGCTATGTGCGAATCAATGTTTTTAGTGGCGCGTATTTGACCGACCAGGGGGTGATCGAGGGATCGGCGGCGCGAGTGCTCGCGTTCCGTAAGCAGCTCGGTGGCGACGTCCAGGTGCTCGCAGATTTTTTGGTGAAGCACGCGGTGCCGCTGCAACCGATCGATGTGGCGACTGGTGCGAAGGACTTGGCCGAGCGGTCGGGAGCCTCGGGCATCGTCCTGTCAGGCGCGCGCACCGGTGCCCCGGTCGATGTCGCTTTTTTGGCTAAGGTGCGTGCGGCGGTTGGTCGCTTTCCGATCTGGCTCGGCTCCGGCCTCACGCCGGACAATGCTGCGGCGCTGTGGCCCCGTTGCGATGGCGCCATCGTGGGCACCTTCGTAAAACGCGGTGGCCGCGTCACGGCGCCCGTCGATGTGGTTCGCGTGCGCGCGCTGGTGGCCGCGCTGCGTCGCGCCGGCCGTTGAGCAAAGTAGCAGAGTCAGGTTGTTGCTGGTGAGATGCCGAAATCCTGCTGCGACATGAAAGTCCTATTACTGACCCCCGCGCCGATTGAGACCTGCCTCGGTCCTGCGGCCACTGTCACGCGGTATCGCGAGGGGCTGCAGCGTTGCGGGCATCTCTGTGAACTGTTTGGTGGCACGAGCGAAGGTGAGCTCAAGCAGTCCCTAGCTGGCACTGTCGGGCGATTCAAGCCGGACATTGTGCACGCGCATGATGCGGCGTTGATGGGCATACAACTGCTCGGCCTGCGAATGCCGTGGGTGGTCTCCCTAAGCGGCGAGGACATTCATTCTCGAATGGTGGATCCGCGCCATGGTCCGATGGTCTGCGAAGTGCTGCGGCGTGCGCATCGCGTGCTTGCGCCGAGCAAGGAAGCCGTGCAGTTGGTCGAGCAGTGCGTGCCCGAGGCCATCGGCAAGATCGATTTTGTGCCGCGCGCGGCGGTGCGGTTATTGGTCGATGGCACGGACCTGCGTCGCTCGCTCGGGATTCCACGGCAGCGGTTTTTGGTATTCTTGCCCGGCGGGCTGCGGCCCATCAAGGGCCAGCTCCGCGCTCTGCCGCTGGTGCGCAGGCTGCGCGCTGCCGGTGCCGATGTCGAGCTGATCATCGCCGGTCCAGAACAGGATCCGGCCTATGCGGCGAGCTTGCGCGCACAGACGGCCAATGAGCCAGGGGTGCGCGTGTTGCCGGCGCTGGCGAAGGACCGGATGGGCGCTGCATATCTCGATGCCGATGTCGTGCTCAATACTTCGTTCAGTGAGGGCTGTGCGCCGACCTTGCTGGAAGCGGGTGCCTTGGGGCGCGCCGTCGTTGCCGCCGCGGTGCCTGGCAACACCGAGCTGATCCGGCACAAGGAAACCGGATTGCTCTTTGCCGACGAGGACGAGATGGTGCGGCAAGTGCTGGCGCTCTGCCGCAACCGCTCTGCCGCCGGCGCTCTTGGGGTACGCATTCGCGAAGACTTTCAGCGCAGGTTCCCGGTCGAGCAGGAGATTGCGACGCTGCTCAGTGCCTACGCGGCGGCCTGATTCAGTTGGCCCGCGCCGCTGCTGCTGGGACTACTTATTGTTGCGCTGGACGTAGCCAACTAGAGAAATAGGCGGCACAAGTGCAGGTGGTTTTGCGGCGTCGGATCGACAGCGGCAGTGGATGTTCTGGTGAAAGCAGGCTCTTCGTTTCTTCCGCGGCAGGTGTTGGCTAAGTTTGATGCCGTGAACTCCAAGAGCAATCGCATTTTGTGGCTGTCAGTTCTGACGTTGCCGCTTGGCGCGCAGACTTATGAAGATCTGACTACGTTCCGCAACCAGCCGATGCCCTACTCGCAGTTTATCCAAGTGCGCGCTGGTGCCTTGGGGAGCATTGCCGGAGTCAATTCGGCCGATGCAGCGGATTCAGGTCTGGGCGACAAGATCGTCGCGGACGGCAGCGTCTTTTATCACGACGCGGAGTTTGGCGGCGAACGCAAGGGGCAATTGGATGTCTACGCCGGCCGCGACGGGGTCTACGCGGGCGTCCGCGACGGCGACGTCGTCGACGGCGCGGTGTCGCGCATTGAACTAAAGGCGCAGATCTGGCCCTTCTATCGCGAAGGGTTTTACAACGACAACCAGAATTTCGTCCCGACCGGCCAGTATGCCGGCCGTGATTACGAGGCCTACCTGGGTGTCGGCCGTGAGGTTGCGGAGAAATTGTTCATTGAGGTCGGCTCTTATTATCGCCTTTACCAGTTTAGCACGGACGATGCCACGAGCTCCACTTACACGGTGCCGGATGATTACAACGCGTACGGCTTTAGGTCTTACATAGAGCAGCGTACGACGCAGCTGGATCGGCGCAGCGGCTTGCCGCTGGAGGGGTTTTGCATCTCGCTCATCATCGAGAACGAGTGGAACGACAGCGTGGGCCAGTTTGGCTCCGAGCTGTTCCTCAGCGACCTGCCGAAGAACGTCTATCGTGGTCGCGCGCGGTTGGAGTGGTTTATCCCGCAGTCCACCGATTGCACCTGGGAGGTCTTTGCGACCGGGATCATGGTTGATGACAAGGATCGCGTCGTGGAATACGAGACGCAGCATCTACAAGGCAGTCGCTGGCTTGATGCGCAGTTGCGCTTTCGGATCCTGTTCGGCGATTCAGTCTCGTTGGCGCCATTTGTGCAGGGGCAATACACGAGCATCCTGACGGAAAACGGCCTCAACACGGACGAGCAGTTTTTCTACGGTGGTGGCTGCGACGCCTGGCTGCATCTCAGTGACATGTTCTCGGTGAACGCCTGGTATTCCTACGTCAACAACGAGAGCCGGCCGTCGGTGAGCATCTTTGAAGACATTCACGGCGAGCATATGTTCTATGCCGGTTTGGTCGCGCGGTTTGGTGCCAAGCGCTGATCGCTGACGGGGACCGCTGACGGGTGATCCGCGCGAGGTATCCGCTTTTTGGATCCACGCTGGCGATCACTTGGGCAGCAAGCTCACCTTGGAGAAGGTTGTCACGCGGCGGCTTTGACCATCATCCACGACGGTGACGCGGCGGAAAGGCACGCGCAGTCCACTTATCGGGCGATGGTCGGACCAGGTGTCGACGAAGCAGGTCGGCGTGCCCTGAGGAGAAGTGGTCCAAGTCTCGACGCTGCGGATCAACGCCGACTGACTTTCGAGCGCGATGCGCAGGCGGCCTTCGCGGTCGCCGACCGCCTCCAGCATGACATAGTCCCTTCCTTCGATGGTGCGGTTGGCGAGCAGGCGAAACTTCAGTGTGCCGCACGCCGAGGCATAGAGCAGTGCCAGCGGGTGGCGTTCGAGTTCGGATAGTTGCCAGTGGGCCTCCGTCGGAGTCAGTTGTACTTTGGTGTCGCCCGAACTCTCGGTCCACGATTGTGCGGCAAAGTCCGCTGCGATGGTTGCGCCTAGCACCGTTCGTTCGCGGTGGGCCGTGTGGTCGGTGTTCCAGCGCACGGTTTCGTCGACCGGTGGGGCTTGCTCGGCCACCGTGCGGCTTTCGGTGATGAAGCCCTGCAAGTTGAGTACGAGGTCCTTGCCGCCGATTGCGTCCAACGACTTGCCGAGCCACGCCTTTGCTTCGCTTTGAAGTGCGGCATTGCCAGCGTCACTCATCTGGGTCAAAAGGTTGTTCGGTAGCAATTCGATCCGTTGCGCGTCTTTTGCCTCGGCGGGTGGTGTTCCGCCCAGCACGATCATCGCCATTCGCGGTAGTTGCAGCTTGGCGAGTGCTTGCGGATCAATGCCGCTTTTCTGCTCGAGTTCGCGCAGCATTGCCTGCAGTTGCGTTTCGCTCTGTTGGTTTAGGGCGCGCGTGATCAGGGTGCGGAGGGAAGTTGCTGGCTCAGTCTCTGCCCGGCGCAGTGTCAGGCGGGCGCGTGTGCGGGCGAGGACCAGTTCACTCTCGGTCGGCGGAAGTTCGCGCAGCGAACGTCGCGCGTTCTGGGCAATCTGCCAGATACGCGCCGCGCGTTCTGGGGTCGTCGTGGTGGACAAGAGCAATGCAGAACTCTCGCCGCAGCCCAAGAAGTCTGAGGTCCACGTGAGATCGCGGATGGCGGCTTCTTGCAGCAGGCGTTCGAAGCGGCCACCGATGCCGTCCATCGTCATGCAGTTGAGCATCACGCTGCAAAGCACGGCGTCCGCCGTGAACGGGCTGGGTTGCCCGCAAATCAGCGTCACCCGGCATGGCGCATCGCCGGTTGCCCAGTAGAGCCGGTCCAAGAGTTCGCGCTTTGGCGCCGTCTCGATTGGGGCGGAGGCTATTGTTGGCGGGTTCCAGCTGGCGAATGCCGCAGACACCGCTGCGTTGCATTGCGCAATGTCGGCTGGCACGCGCAGGCCGATCACGGTTGCCTCCGGACGAAAGTTGCGCGCATGGAAGAGCAATGCTTCGCCCGCGTCGCGGTCGAACAGCGCGGCAAGATGTTCGCTCGTGCCGGCATCGCCAAGGAGCAGTCGTTGCGCCACGACCCGCGAGGTGTCCTGCGAGACTGAGGCAATGGTTGCCGCTAGATGCTCGCGCTGCAGGCGTTCGAGTTGGCTGCGGCCAGGTGCTGGCTCGACAAGTGCCTGCGCCAGCGCGGTGAGTGCTTTGCCCCATCGATCGGCCGGCAAGCGCACGGTGAGCCAGGTGCTGAACAGCC
This sequence comes from Planctomycetota bacterium, assembly GCA_014192625.1. Taxonomy (GTDB): domain Bacteria; phylum Planctomycetota; class UBA1135; order UBA1135; family UBA2386; genus BJHM01. The sequence goes on along the minus strand of BJHM01000022.1, from coordinate 16,471 downwards.
CTTGCTCGATGGCGATGGAGCCGCCGAGTTCGGTGATTGTGCGCTGCAGCGAGGTCCTGCCCTTTGTGGCATCACCATTGGTGAGCAGCAGGGCAAGGGCGAGGTCGCTGAGGCCCTGTTTGCCGGTCGCCGTGCCAACTGCAAGACCGAGGACCAATTCCGCCGTCGTGTTGGTGGCCGCGGTCGGCTGCAGCTGCACCGTTGCCAGTTTGTTGGGCAGCTGCGTGATTGCGAGCGGGGCTTCATCCTTCGACGGCAGCTCGCCATTGCCCGGCTGCGGTTGCTGCACGGACTCGGGATCAGGTGCCGGGAATGCTTCGGGACTGCGTTTGGGAGCGCTACCACAGGCGGCGGCAAGCAACACGATTGAGAGCCAGCGTTGGTTCAAGGGTTTTTCCATTCCACTACGACGGGGGTGCTGTCGAGCAGTTGTTGCAGCATGGCTGGCAACGGTTCATAGCCAAGTTCGGCTGGTGGCCGAGCCTTGGCGGTGCCAAAAGGCAACGACAAGAGATTGGCGGCAAGGTAGCGCGCATTACTGGCGGCACCGGAATTGGCGCGTTGCCAATCCGCATACCAGGATGCATAGGCCAGGGCGAGTTCGCCTTCGCGCGGCACTTTTTGCGTGGCCGCCTGGCTGAGTTTGAGGATCTGCGCAGCGAGGTCGGGCGCGCCATTGAAAGGATCAGAGGCCTCGATCATCAGCATGCCGGTGTCTGGCGGTGCGGGCCAGGGTGCGAGCACCCGCAGCTGAATCTGCTGGTGGCCGAGTCGCTGCAGTTCACGGCCGAGCCATGAGTCTTTGCCATCCGCAAACCACCGAACAACGCATGCGAGCGCGTCCGGCGGTTCGTTGCCGCGCAACGGCCACGCGAGCACGGCCATGGGATGCGGTGCGCCTGGCAATACAGCGCGGCGCATGATGGTGCCCGTTCGCGGCTGGGCCTTGGTTACCACCGTCGGCAACGGCAAGGCGGTGCTAACGAAGGCGTTCTCCAGCGTTTTGCGGATCACAAAGACGTCGAAGTTGCCGGTCAGCACGTGGACCGTTTGCGTCGGGTGTTGGGTGCGGGCAAAGACGCTTTGGGCCAAGGCGCGCGAGAAACCGCCATTTGGCGGCCGTTCGCCAAGGCGCGCGGTGGCGGCCCCCGAGTAGGCCAGTGCCAGTGCCTCGGCGCGCATTGGCGCGAACGGGTCCTGATCAAAGGCCGCGGTCGCTGCAGAGCGGCCAGCTTCGAAGATTGCGCGCACGGAGCGCAGTGCCTGACCTTCTCGACGATCCACCAGCAACTTGGCGATTGCCAGGGTGCCCGCGGGCGTGGTCGACAGCGACAGCACCGCCGCGTTGCCTTCGGTGGTGACCTGGATATCGCTGGCCGGCGCCGACAGCATGGCGCGGCGGAACGTCTGCGGATCGCTGGTCAGTTCGGCCTTTGCGCTCAATGCGGCCACGCGTTCCGCAAGCGCTTTGGGCGGCACGCCGTTTACCTGTGGCGCGATCGCCAGGTCGCACTCGGCCTGGTCGAGTTCGGCGAGGGTGGCCGCTTCCCGCGCTTCATCGAGGCTGCCGATGTGCCAAGTGCCACGCAACGACGAAATGACGCAGGCGAGTGCGAGCCCCGGAACGGTTGGCGGATCAACCGCCACGCCGCAGGGTGACGCGATTGCCCAATGCACGATCGGGGGGCCGTCGCCAGCGATCAGCCAAAAGCGGCTGCCGTCGGGCGTGGTGAATTGGATCGGTTCCTGGGCCACAGCAAACGCTGCAGAAAGGGCGGTTGCCAACGCAAAGCGCGCATTCAAACGAATCAGCATCCTTGGCTTTTTGGGCATCTAAGGTCTCAATCATTCGCGCGTTGCGTGGGTTCCAATGGCCGCGCCGACGCTCATTAACAAGGCTTTGATCTTCTGCCACGCAGCGCTGAGAGCGAAGGGAGAATTGCGTAGCATTTGTTAGTTTTTGGTGCAACCGGTCCGTGGCCCAAAGACCGCGCGGTCGTCACGTTGGCGGCGCGGCTCGTGATTGGGGCCCTGCCTGCGCACGCGGCTTTCGATTTCGGCGCGGCCTGCGCAAGCGGTTTTCGATGTCGGCGCGGCCTGCGCGGTGCTAGTCCATCGGGTTACTTCGCGATGGCGCGAGGCCTGCGAATGCTCGCATGAAGGGTTCTGCCATGGTTTTCGCGAAGTGCGTCGCTGGGAGCGAGCAGTGCCTTGCCCTCTCGCGTCGGCAAGGCGGTGCAAATGCGAGTGCCGATTGGTGCCAGGCGAGTCCTAGCCTTTTGGGCTGATGCCGTGTGGCTTGCCGCCGCTGCGCCACCATCTACACTGGGCCCTCACCACCGGCAAAGTCCGTGCGGCGGGTGAGCGGCGACTCGATTGCGTGTGGGGTGAGTGTTTCGCCGCCTTGCATCTTTGCGTTCTGCCACTGGTCAGCGCGGCGCACATTTGCCATCGTGTCGGTCGAACATGACCAGTTCCCCGTGTCGACAAAAGATTGGCGAGGTGGCGCGATGATCCATCGTGGCGAAACCGTTGCTCCTGGCATCGCTGTTGGCCCCGTCCACCTGCGCGGCTTCGATGATGAAATCGCGCAGCAGCGCGTGGCCGCCGATCAGGTTGAAGAAGAACTCAATCGGCTGCGAGGTGCTTTGCAGAGAAGCCGCGCGCAGATCGAGGAGATCAAACAAAAGCAGCAGGGCTCGCTCGGTGAAGCAGAGCTGCGCATTTTCGACGCGCACATTGCCTACCTGTCGGACCCGATGCTCGTCGCCGAGATCGAACAGCAGGTGTTGCAGGAACGATTTGCGGTGCGCGAGGCGATCCGCATGGTGGTCGCAAAATACGACCGCATTTTCCAACTGGTCGAAAGCGATCTGCTGCGGCGGCGCGCCAGCGACCTGCGCGATGTGGCCACGCGCCTGATGCGCAACCTTGCGGAGGATGGTCGTGTGCCGATCGTTTCGGCGCCGACCGGCCGCTACATCCTCGCGGCCAGCAAGCTGACGACCGCCGACATGTTCAACATCGAGAACGAGCGCGTCGACGGCATTGTCGCCGAAGAAGGCGGGCTAAGTTCGCACGCGGCGATTCTCGCACGCAGCATGGGTATCCCGACGCTGACCGGCATTCGTGATCTGCCGCGCATTCTGCGCCAGGGCGGCGTAGTCGTGCTCGATGCTGGTGCTGGAGAACTGCACGTCGAGCTGACGGAGGCCGCGCTCACGCACTACGCCGAGAAGGCGCAGAAATGGAAGTTGGCTTCGGCGGTGGTGCCCGAGCAACAATCGCAACAGCACGAAACCCGCGACGGCATAGCGGTAAAGTTGCTCGGCTCATGCGGTAGTCCTGGCGAGTCCGAGCTGAGCCGTTCGTTTGGTTTGCAGGGCATCGGCGTGTTTCGCACCGAGTTGCCGTTTTTGGCGCAGGTTGGTGACGGCGCGCAAAGACCAACCGAGGCCGAACTGGTCGGGCAGTATCAGCAGGTGCTCGCCAGCATGGCGGGCAAGCCGGTCAACTTCCGGCTCCTCGACGTTGCTGCCGCGACGCTCGACCAGGGGCAACGCAATCCCGAGCGCAATCCGGCGATGGGGGCACGCGGCGTGCGCGGTCTGTTCTTGCATCAGGATGTGTTGCGGCTGCAACTGCGCGCGATCCTGCGCGCGGCCGCGGGGCATGAGCACGTGGCGGTCCTGGTGCCGTTCGTCACGAGTGCGCAGGATCTGCTGCGGGTGAAGTCGATCGTGATGGAGGAGCGCGTGGCACTTCGCAAGGCCAGAGTTTTGACCACCGAACAACTGCTGGTTGCGCCGATCATTGAAGTGCCCGCTGCAGCGCTGGTGCTGAGTTCGCTGTTGGTCGATGCCGATTTCGCGGTGGTCGCACTGGATGACCTGCAAGCGCACCTGCTCGCGGCCGATCGCGACAACAGCTCTGTGCGCGAGTATCACGAACTGCTGCACCCGGCTCTGTTCGACTTGCTGGCGCGGATGGCGCGGGATGCGGAGAAGCGCGAACGCGAACTCGTGCTGTTTGGCGAAAGCGCCGCGGATCCAACGCGCATGCCGTTCTACCTCGGTACTGGCTACCGCGCGTTCTCGATTGCGCCGGTGCGCTTGCGCGGCTTGCTCAAGGTCATGCAGCGTTACTCGATTGAGGAGTGCCGCCGGATTGCCGTTCGCGTGCTTGAGGCACCGCGCCCGATCGACTTGCAAAAGGTGCTGGTGAGCATCGAGACCGACTGAGGCTTTGCGTTTGTGCCTATGCGGTGAGCCGCGCTGCGCTGCTGCTACAAACGTGACCGCCTCGTCTATGCGACCGTCACCAGCTCCGCGCTCTGCCGCTGGTGCGCAGGCTGCGCGCTGCCGGTGTCGATGTCGAGCTGATCATCGCCGGGGCGAGGAAGCTCTGGGGGGGAGGTGGCCATTGCGCGCCGATCCCGCCATACTCTTCGCCCCCCATGCTCACGATTACGGCGGTTACTAAGTCTTATGGCAGTCGCGTCCTGTTCGAGGATGTTGCGCTGCAGGTCAATCGCGGCGATCGCATTGGTCTCGTTGGTCCTAATGGTGCTGGCAAATCGACGTTGTTTTCGCTGATCCTGCGCGAAGAGGCCGCCGACGATGGGCGCATCAACCTCGAGCGCGATGCCAAGATTGGCTACCTGCCGCAGGAGAGCGCGCCGATCGGCGATGAGACGGTGGTGGAGATCGCCTGCGCGGTCGCGCCCGATTTTGTCGCGTTGCTGCGCATCATCAAGGCCTGGGACGCGGCACATCCGACGGCGGCGCAGCAGCCGTTAGTGTTGCACGATGACGTGCACGAGCGCTTCAACGAACTCAACGGCTACTACGTCGAGGCGAAGGCCAAGCAGATTCTCGCGGGGCTCGGCTTCCGCGAGCAGGACTTGGACCGGCCGGCGCGCGAGATGAGCGGTGGCTGGGTCATGCGAGCGCACCTGGCGCGGCTTTTGACGCAGGAGCCGGACTTGCTGATGCTCGACGAGCCGACCAACCATCTCGATCTTGAGTCGCTGTTGTGGTTTCAGGAGTATCTGCAGAGCTATCCAGGCGCGATTCTCGTGATCTCGCACGACCGTGAGTTCTTGAACATCCTGGTGTCAGGCATCGTTGAGATCCGGCAGCAAAAACTGGTGCGCTACACCGGCAACTTCGAGCAGTTTCTCGTGCTGCGCGATGCCGCCGACGCGCAGCTGCTCGCGTCCTACAAGACGCAACAAAAAGAGATCGCGCACTTGCAGGCGTTTGCCGATCGCTTCAAGGCCAAGGCCAGCAAGGCATCGCAGGCGCAGAGCAAGCTCAAGCAGATTGAGCGCATGGACAAGATCGAGGCGCCGGTCGCCGACGACAAGAAGGTCGGCTTCCGTTTCCCGCAGCCGGCGCGCAGCGGTCAGCGCGTGATCTGGCTCGAAAACCTGCACTTCGCCTATGGCGAGAACGTCGTCTATCGCGGCGCAGAACTCGAGGTCGAGCGCGGCGAGCGCATCGTGCTGATTGGTCCGAACGGCGCTGGCAAGTCGACCTTGCTAAAGCTGCTCGCAGCGAAGCTTGAGCCGCAGCAAGGTGTGCGCGGACTCGGGCACAACGTTGCGTCGGGGTATTACTCGCAATATCGCGTCGAGATGCTAAAGCCCGAGCGCACGGTGCTCGCTGAAGCGCTCGATACCACGGCGAGGGTCACCGAGCAGTTCGTGCGCACTTTGCTGGGCTCGTTCCTGTTTTCAGGGGACACGGTATTCAAAAAGGTCGAAGTGCTGAGCGGTGGCGAGAAGAGCCGGCTCGCGCTGGTGAAGTTGCTGCTCGACCCGCCCAACCTGCTGTTGATGGACGAGCCGACGACCCACCTCGACATGTCGAGCATCGATGCGCTCATCGAGGCGCTGACGCAGTTTGAGGGCACGCTCGTGTTCATCAGCCACGACGTTTACTTCATCAAGGCAATGGCCAATAAGGTCATCCACGTTGCCGGCGGCAAGTTGACGCACTACCTCGGCAACTACGAGTTCTATCTGCACAAGACGAAGTCGACGTCGGCGCGCGCGGCGCTCACTTCGGTCAGCAGCGAAGCACAGCCGCAAAAAGCAAAGCCCGAGCCTTTACGGAAGCCGCAGGCGGCGGCTAGGGATCAAGCCAAACAACGGGCGCATGAGCAGCGGCAGCAGCGGCAGTTTGTACAGAAGCTTGAGCAGCAGATCGAGACGCAGGAACGACGGCAGTTGACGATAAAAACTGAACTTGAGCAACCCAATGTCTGGCATGACAAGCCGCGCATGTCCGCGTTGAAGCGCGAAGTGCAGGCGAATGCCGAGAAGCTCCTCGTGCTGGCGGCACAGTGGGAGGCGGAAGCCGCCAAGCTCGAGGCGATGAGCCTGACCTGATCGCCGCGCAGCCACTGTTGGTTGCGGGCATCCCTAGTTGCGAGCATCCCTAGTTGCGGGCAACAGCCACCGGTCCGTTGGCCGCCCCGGCAAGGTGCCAGGGGGCGGTCAGTTCGCACCAAAGTGCAAGCCCTGCCCATGGGCCAAACGCGCGGTAGCGGGACGCGATCAAAGCGTCGCTTGGTGGTTTTTTGCGGCCGAGTAGTTGGGCGAGGGTTGCGCGGCACCATGAGTCGAGCGCCAGGTCGTCGTAGCGGCCGAATAGGCGCATTGCCTGGCCTGCGGCATAAGGACCAAAGCCGCGCAGGGCCTGCACGCGGTCGCGCATCGCTGCGGTCGACAGTGCGGCATCGGCGAAATGCGCGTCGTGCAGCTCGCCGCTGGCAAAGCGCGCGGCAAGTTCCATCGCCGCCAAGGCGCGATAGCCGCAGCGCACCACGTCGCGCCAAAACCGCTCGTCGCGTACGCACTCACGCGGCGTGGGAAATGCGCGGCTGCCATCGGGCAGCGGCGTGCCGAGTGCTTCGACCAGGTTTTTCGTCATCGCGGTGGTGGCAGCCCATGTGCAGTTGGTGGTGAACAACAGTTTCAGCAGGTCTTCAAACACAGTCGCCGAACGCAGCAGTCGCCCGGCACCTAGCCGCTTTACCCAGCCGAGCACCGGGTGGCCTTCACAAGCACGCCAGAACGCGCAAAGGTCGTCGTCGATGCGCAGCATGTGGCGGAGTTGCGACTTTGCCTGCGCCAGTGCGGCCTTTGGCAGCGTCCCAGCAGAATGCAATTGCACGCGCAGCCGGTCGCGCTGCTGCACAACGTTCGCGCCAACCAGGCCTGCAGAGAGGCGCAGCGGCACACGCCACGGCGCATTGCCTCCGTCGTAGCGATGCGGCGGCAGGAAGATCCAGCCATGACCGGTGAGCACGAGCGGCAGCGCAAACGGCAGGGTCACGGCAATCGTGCAGCGGTGGGTCTTCATGCCTGCAGCGAAGCAACTGTCTCTTCCTTCGTCGAGACTCATCGGGCACCCTTGTCGTCCCGTGTCCTTCGTCCCACTCAGCTTTGGCAAGCTCGTGCTCGGCATGCCCGCAGTGCAGGCGGCACTCAGCGGTTACTCGGACCTGCCCATGCGGTTGATCGCGCGCGAGCACGGCGCCGATTACGCGCTCAACGAAGTGGTGCTCGATGAGTTGGTGCTGCGCAAGGGCAAGTTGCGCAACCAGATTCTCGCGGTGCCCGAACAGGATCACCCGGTTGGCGGCCAGCTGATGGGTTCTTTGCCGCTGACCTTTGGTCTTGCGGCGCGCGAAATGGTGCGCGCTGGCTACGACGTCGTCGACATCAACTTTGGTTGCCCGGTCAATAAAGTGCTCGGCCGGTGTCGCGGTGGCTGGCTCTTGCGCGAGCCTTGCAACGCGCTGGTGATTGTGGACTCGGTGTTGCAGGCGGTGCAGGGCGACGCGCCAGTCACCGTCAAGATGCGGCGCGGCTACGATGACTCCGCCGAGTCAGAGCGCTGCTTCTTTGAGATTTTGGACGGGGTGTTTTTGCGCGGGGTTGCGGCGGTGACGGTGCATCCGCGCAGCGTAGTACAAAAGTATGTCGGGCCAAGTCGCTGGGAGTTTTTGGCGCGAGTGAAGCGCCATGCGGGGGACCGCACCATTCTTGGCAGTGGCGACCTGTTTTCGCCGTTTGATGTCGTTCGCATGTTGCGCGAGACACTGGTCGATGGCGTCACGGTTGCGCGTGGCTGCATCGGCAATCCGTTTGTGTTTGGTCAGGTGCGCGAACTGCTCGCTGGCCGCACGCCGATGCGGCCTACTGCCTTAGAGCAGGCAACGGCGCTGCGTAGGCACATTGTGTTGCAGCGCGCGCACGCGGGCAACGACCGCGACACGTTGTCGGCGATGCGGACGCACGCAATCAAATACGCCCAATATAACGACGACCCGGTCGCGGCGCGGCAGCGGATGGTCAGCGTGCGATCGTTGGCGGAGCTGGATGCCGCGATCGACGCAGTGTTTGCTGTTCGTGACGACGACCGCGCGCGCCCTCTCTTGCCGCAGGATGCAGTCGTGCCATCCCTGTCAGTGGAAGCTGGCTAGCCGCGCGCGTTGCACCGCGCAGTTGCGCCGTGCCGTCGGGCCGTGCAGTTAGTGCCGCACTGCCAAACAGCGCAGTTCGCATGGGAGCACCGCTCTAACGCAGCATCGGAGCACCAGAGCACCAGAGCACCAGAGCACCAGAGCACCAGAGCATCGGAGCACCGGAGCACCAAGGCACCAAGGCATCGGAGCACCGGAGCACCACGGCACCACGGCACCAAGGCAGCGTTCCCGCGTGCGCAGCACATTCCGCGCTTTCTGCCCAGGGCGGGATGCAGGTAACATCTCTCGAATGCGATCGGTTCTCAGCGTCGTGTTTTTTGCTGCTGCCATTGCCGCGCAGGCGCCGTCGGTCCCAGCGACCGTTGCGCCGTTGTCGCCCAGGGAGGAGGCGCAGACCTTTCACTTGCCACCCGGTTATCGAGTCGAACTGGTCGCGAGCGAGCCGATGGTGATCGAGCCCGCGATGTGCAACTGGGATGCGGACGGACATCTGTTCGTCGCCGAGTTGCGCACCTATGTGCAGGACATCGACGGCACGGGCACCGACGAGCCGCGCTCGCGCATCGTGCGACTCACCGATCGCGACGGCGACGGTCGCATGGACGAGGCGGTGACGTTTGTCGATGGACTGGTGCTGCCGCGCATGGTGCTGCCGCTCGACGATCGCGTGCTCGTCATGGAGACCTACGCAGGCCTCCTGTTTAGCTATCGCGATCGCGATGGGGATGGCAAGTCCGACGAACGCGAGCAGGTGTTTGATTTTGGCAAGAGCGGCGCCAACCTCGAGCATCAGGATAGTGCGCTCACATGGGGGATCGACAACTGGCTCTACTCCACGATGGGCGAGAAGCGGCTGCGGTTTGGCAAGGACGGCAAGCTTTTCGGCGAAGATGTGCCGCACCAGTTTGCGCAGTGGGGATTAGCGCTCGATGACCTCGGTCGTGCCTTTTTCAGCTCGGGCGGCGCTGAGCGCGTGGCCTACGACTTCCAGCAACCGGTGCAATATGGCTTGCTCAATCTGCCGGACCAATTCGAACCCGGCTTCGAAGAACCGTTCTCACTCGTGGCGCTGCCTGATGTGCAAGGTGGTCCCGGTCGCCTGAAGCCCGACGGCACGCTCAATCACTTCACGGGTTGCTGTGGTCCCTCGATCATGCGAGGTTCGTCGCTGCCCGCTGACACGCTTGGCGATCTGTTTGTCTGTGAGCCGGTCGGTCGCCTCGTGCGACGCGCCAAGGTCGATGTCGTTGCAGGCAAGCGCGTATTGCGCAATGCCCATCCGCAGAGCGAGTTCTTGCGTAGCACGGACCCCAACTTTCGGCCGGTGTGGTCGGGCAACGGCCCGGATGGCTGCCTTTACTTCGTCGATATGTATCGCGGCATCATTCAGGAGAGCAACTGGGTAAAGGAGGGCAGCTACCTGCGCGAGCAGGTGGCCAAGCTCGGGCTCGACAAGAACATTGGCCGCGGCCGCATCTGGCGAGTCGTGCATGAAGCGCACACGCCCGCACAGATGCCGTTGCTGCTGCACGCGAGTGATGAAGAACTGGTTGCCGCGCTTGGCCACGCCGATGGCTTTCGTCGCGATACCGCGCAAAAGCTGCTGGTCCTGCGGCGCGCGGAGGGGGTTGCTCAGGACCTGCAAAAAATGGCGGTGCATGGCGCGTCGCCGCTTTCGCGCTGCCATGCTTTGTGGACGCTGGATGGCCTCGCACAGACCGATCGCGCGACGTTGTTGAGTGCGTTTGCGGATCCGGATGCGCGTGTGCGCGAGACGGCGGTGCGGGTGGCCGAGACGATGCTGCGCGCGGGCGATGCCGGGTTGCTTTTGGCGCTGCGCAAGCTGTCCGTCGATCCTGAGATCGATGTCCGCGTCCAGGTGCTGCGTTCGCTGCGCTATGTGCAAGGCGAGGCTGGCCGCGACCTCGTGATCGACCTGATGTCGAGTCAGCCGAAAAACGAACTGATTCAGTCGGTTGGTCGCTCGTCACTCGCGCATGGCGTTTTAGTGGTGGAGCCCGCTCTTGCCCGCCTTGAGATCGTAGACATCAAGCGGTGGCAGCATGGCCGTGAGACCTATCGCACATTGTGCATCAGTTGCCACGGTCCCGATGGTCTCGGCGTTGCTTCGGGCGCGCTGCGTCTAGCACCGCCGCTCGCCAAGTCGCGTTGGCTTTTGCAGAGCGATGAAGTGCCGGTTCGCATTCTGTTGCACGGGCTGACTGGCGCGATCGACGGCGTTGAATATCAGGGCAACCTGATGGCCGCGCAGGCTGCCAACCCCGACGGCTGGATCGCCGATGTGCTGACCTATGCGCGCAACAGTTTTGGCAACGAGGGTGCCCCGCTGCGCGCCATCGACATCGCGCGGGTCCGCAAGGCATTTGCCGCGCGCACGAGCCCGTGGCACCCTGAAGACCTCGCGCCACTGTTGCCCGTCGCCAGCGATCTCATGGCCAAGTGGATACTCACCGACAGCAAAAAAAGTGAGGGATGCAGCAATGCGGTCGACGGCGATCCGAGCACGCGTTGGACCACCGGTGCCGAGCAGCAGCCTGGGCAGTGGCTGCAGATCGACTTTGGCGGACAACTAACGGTGCGCGAGATGTGCCTCGATGCGCGCGGCTCCAACGGCGACTACCCACGCGGTTTTTCTGTCTGCACTTCCGGCGACGGCGAACATTGGAGTGCGCCCTTGGTGGCGGGGAAGGGGGATGGGCCACAGACGCGCATCACGCCGCCCACGCCGTTCAGCGCGCGTTTCGTTCGCATCGAGCAGACCGGCACTGAGAAGGGGCTCTACTGGTCGGTTCACAACCTGCAGGTGTTTGCCAACTGATCGCTGGTAGTTTCCGCGTGCGGTTTCTGCGCGGACTGGTCAGCACCTCGCGCCGCGCCGCGTTGCTGCTACGTTGCGCGCTATGGCTCCCGTCTGGGAACAACGTTTTCATCCGCTGCGTCGCGAATGGGTGATTGTCGCCGCGCACCGGCAAGACCGTCCGTGGCTCGGCGCCACCAGTGATCATCAGGCGATTGCGCTGCCGCAGTTTGACCCGCAGTGCACGTTTTGCCCAACGAACACTCGTGTCAGTGGCGCACGCAACCCGGATTACGAACAGGTCTACGTGTTCGACAATGACCGGCCCTGCACCGGCCCCGATGCGCCGCGCGATCTTGCGCCGCCGCCAGGCATTTACCAAAACGCGCCGGCGAGCGGCGTTTCCCGCGTGGTGTGTTTTTCGCCGCGCCACGATCTCACGCTGGCGCGCATGACCGCCACCGGTGTCGAAGCCGTGCTGCGCTGTTGGCAGCAGCAATACCGCGAACTTGGTGCCCGCGAGGACCTCGCGCACGTGTTGATCTTTGAAAATCAGGGTGCTGCGGTCGGCGTGTCCAATCCGCATCCGCACGGCCAGATCTACGCGACCAACTTCGTGTTCAAGACCATCGAGAACGAAGTGGTCGCCTGCCGCGAACACCTGCTTTCGCATGGCGTGCCACTGTGGGAGCAGATTGTTGCGACCGAGGTGCAGGATGGTCGTCGCATGCTGGTCCAGAATGGCACTGCCTGCGCCTTCATCCCGTATTTCGCGCGCTATGCCTATGAGACCTATATCGGTCCGCTTCGTGCGGTGGCGAGCATCGCCGATCTTCTGGATGACGAGCGGCGCGACCTCGCACTCGTGCTGCATGAAGTGCTGCTGCGCTTCGACAACCTGTGGCGCATGCCGTTCCCCTACGTGATGGCGCTGCACAACGCGCCCACGGATTTTGGTGACCACAAAGGGTTTGGTTTTCACATTGAGATCCACCCACCGCTGCGCAAACCTGGCTTACTGAAGTATCTCGCCGGCCCTGAGATCGGCGGCGGCAGTTTTCTTGCGGACACTGCGCCCGAGGACAAGGCCGCAGAGTTGCGCGCTGTGCCAGCGGTGCACTACGGAGTCAACGCGTGAAGCACTTCGTCCCGTCGTCTGAGCCAGAGGAGGGAACCGGCGTATTGTTCTTGTTTCATCTGATCGACAAGGCCGTGCCCGATTTCTTTTCTCCCGCGCGCGAGATCGTGGTTGCGCGTGCGCCCGGCCGCCTAGATGTGATGGGTGGCATCGCCGACTACTCCGGCGCACTGGTAATGCAGTTGCCGCTCAGCGAAGCAGCGTGCTGCGCGGTGCAGGCGCGCGATGATGATGCGGTCCATGCGTGGTCGCCATGCCGCGACAACAGCCGCAGCCAGCTGGTGTCGATGCGGCTCGAAGATCTCGGCCTCACAACTACGCCGCTTGGCTACTCGCACGCCCGGGCATTGTTTGCCAGCGAGCCACGCGATTGTTGGTCCGCATACGTGCTTGGCTGCCTGTTGGTGCTCGCGCACGAACGTGGCTTGCGGCCAAAGCACGGTATCGCGCTGCTGCTGCGCAGCGACGTGCCCGAGGGCAAGGGAGTCAGTTCGTCGGCAGCGATCGAAGTCGCTGCGATGCGCGCGATCGCCGAACTGTATGGCATCGTGCTCGGTGGCCGGGAAATCGCGCTGCTGTGCCAGAAAGTCGAAAATGAAATCGTCGGCGCGCCGTGTGGCGTGATGGATCAGATGACTGCGGCCTACGGCGAAAAAGATGAGTTGCTGATGCTGCGTTGCCAGCCGGCCGAACTCGAAGGCACCATCGCGATTCCTGATAGCCTTGAGTTTGTCGGCATCGATAGTGGCGTGCGGCACGCGGTGTCGGGCAGCGATTACGCGGCAGTTCGCGCGGGTGCCTTTGCCGGTGCGCGGATCCTCGCCGACCTGCGCGGCCTTGTGGTGCATCGCTCCGGGGACCTGTTCGTTGCAGAGGATCCGAGTTGGCGCGGCCACCTCGCCAACTGCGCCGTCAGTGAGTGGCGGGATACTTTTTCATCGCAGGTGCCTTTGACGATGACGGGTGCGGATTTTCTTGCGCGTTACGGCGGCCATGGTGACCCGCACACGAAAATCGACCCCAACCAAACCTATGCCGTGCGCGTCCCGACCGCGCATCCGATCGAAGAGAACGAGCGGGTTCGCTGTTTTGCCGCGTTGTTGCAGGGACCGATTGACCAGGCGGTGCTGGGCCAACTGGGTGACCTGATGTTTGCGTCGCACGCGAGCTACTCGGCCTGTGGACTTGGCAACTCAGTGACGGATTTCCTGGTCGAACAGGTGCGGCAGCGGCGCGTGCGCGGCGCTGGCATCTACGGCGCGAAAATCACCGGCGGCGGCAGCGGTGGCACCGTTGCAATCCTTGGCGATCGCACCAAGGTCTGGCACGAGGCACTGCGCATCAAGAAGGAACTGCTCGCGCACACCGGTCACTCCGCCGAGATTTTCCGTTGGTCGTCGCAGGGTGCCATGGCGTTTGGCACGCTCAGGCTTGCACCGCGTACGGCGTCCGGCTGAGTGCTGTGCACCTGCTAGTTTTGTCTTGTGCGGACTCCTTGCCGTGACCGGTGATGAGGTGCCGCAACACTGCGCCGACGATCTGGCTACAGTATTGCGCCTGATGTCCGTGCCAGTCGTGCAACCCAACTGGGAGGCGTTTTACGCCAACCACCGAACGCCGAGTTTCGTGCCAGGCTTTCAGATCACAAAGCAACTTCGCAGTGATGCGAATGGCGTGGTCTGCATGGCGGAACGGCAATCCACCGGTCGCACATATGCGATCAACTTTTTGCAGTTTTGCGATGCGCAGGTGCAGCTTGTTGTGCAGCGCGATTTGGCGCAGGCGCGGTATTTCGTGATGCTGGACCACAGCAACCTCGTCTCGATCGAGGAGCACGGCGTGGTTGTGGGCATCCCATACTTGGTGACGGCGTTTGCCGGGCAGGAGACGCTGCGCTTTTGCATCGGCAAGCCGGAGTTGCGCGAGGTTGCGATTGGTTATTTGCAGCAGGCGTGTCGCGGGATCGCTGCGCTGCATCAGCGCGGGTTCGCGCACTTTCATCTGCAGCCGGAGAATGTGTTTATCGAGGGCGCCATCGCGCGAGTCTCTGACTTCTGGCTCAGCAAGGTGCCAGCGCCGGGCAGTGAGCAATCGTCGGGGATGCCGATAGCACAGCACTACATGGCGCCTGAGGTGCTCGCGGGCCGCTCTGATTGCCGCTCCGACATCTACTCGATTGGTGTGATGCTGTTGGAGGTGCTGACGAACCATACGCCGTTCGTCGGTGCGACCGCCCTCGCCATGCTGCAGCAATGCGCGCAAGGCAAACTCGACCTGCCGACGGAGTTGTGCACTAGCGATCGTGCCGTGTTGTTGCGCTGCCTTGCCGTGCAGCCAGAACAGCGCTTTGCCAGCGTCGATGACCTGCTCACCGCGTGGCGTGTACCTGCGCAAAAAACGGCTGCAGCGGCCGTCCTTGGCAGTGCCAGCGCTGCGCCATTGTCAAGGAGCGCGCCGGTAGCAATCGCACCACTGCCTTCACCACTGCCGTCACCGTCATCAACGACTCCGCCACCACTGCCTTCACCACTGCCGTCACCGTCGTCAACGACTCCGTCACCACTGCCGTCACCGTCGTCAACGACTCCGCCACCACTGCCTTCACCACTGCCGTCACCGTCATCAACGACTCCGTCACCACTGCCGTCATTCAGTTCGCGGCAAAAGCGCAGCGCTACCAAAGCGGTGCTCGTCGTGGTTGCCGGTATCCTCGGTTTGTTTTATGCGGCGCTCGCTGCCGAGTCGCAGTCCGTGTCGCGGCATCAGCGCGAGCCGCGTCGGTCGCCTTCGGTTGGGACCGTGCACGGTGCCGATAGCGCCGCAGGCAGCGACCCGCGCGAGGTCATCCGGGGCATTCTGCAGAGTGGTGAGCGACCGGGGCGCTCAGCGGATTCAGAATTGCGTCCGCTGGATCCGCAGAAGGTGAAACTGCCTGAAGACCTCGCGCTCTACAACGATCAGCTCGCGCAACTGTTCGACCCAGAGATGATCAGGGCCGGGGGGGCATATCAGCGGCTTGGCTATCCGTTTTTTCTCGCGGCGGTGGAGTGGCTGCAAGAGCAGGACTACCGCTTTGCAAAGGCCTGCCGCCATGCCAGCGCAATCCATCTTGTTCTGCAGCATGTGACTGCCGTGCAAGGACTCGCGCAGGCGTCGCCGCAGGTTGCCGTCGACGCCGAAGTTTCCCGTCGCTTCATACTCGCCGCCGTCGCATGGCGCGAACTGGCCGAAGGCCAATGCGCGGACGAGGTCGCGTTCCGCACTTTTTTGCAGTCCACTGGCAAGCTGCCACTCGACCTGCGCAAGAACTGAGTCCCAGCGTGCGAGCCGCAGTCTTTCCGTCTTGCCTAGCCCTAGCGCACCGCTACCATCCCCGCCTCCCCAGTGGGGTTAGCGCCCCGCATTTTCAACAAACAGGTCGGAGTGTAGCGCAGCCTGGTAGCGCACTTGCATGGGGTGCAAGGGGTCGGGAGTTCAAATCTCCCCACTCCGACCAGCTCTGAACGGGTTCCGCAAGATGTCTTGCGGAGGCCGCTAGGATTTGGCTCGCGCGCTGGTAGCTCGAAGTTTGACGGTTCACTGTCAAAGATGGGCAGGCGAGCATGCGGAAGGCGAAGGATCCGCAGACAAACCGCAGCGGTTCGTTGCGGTTTGATGCGGGGTCGCTTGGGCGAGGAGGATGCCGCGGTGGGGCCCAGACGGTCCTGGGATGCAGCGTGAAGTCTCTATCTGCTCAAGGGCAAGGTAAAAGCGGTCTTGGCGTTCTTTACAGCGCAGCACTGCGGTCTAGCGACTTGGCGGGGGTTTTTGGTAAGGAGGTGCGTTTGCGCCCCGCCTGACTATAGCCCCGCCTGACTATCGCCCCGCCTGACTATCGCCCCGCCTGACTATCGCCCCGCGCTTACTGCACTTCCCCGCGCTTACTGCGCTTCCCGCACTTACCAGCACTTACCGGTTACCAATCCGCAGGCTTACCGCGTTGGTTGTTACACCACCAAACGGGTTGCCCGACAGGG
>BJHM01000021.1:0-70000 GCA_014192625.1 Planctomycetota bacterium | reverse complement strand
AGCTGGGTTTAGACCGTCGTGAGACAGGTCGGTCCCTATCTGGTGTGGGCGCAGGATGACTGAGGAGACTCTTTCCTAGTACGAGAGGATTGGAAAGAACGGACCTCTGGTGTGCCAGTTGTCGCGCTAGCGGCATCGCTGGATAGCTAAGTCCGGATCGGATAAGCGCTGAAAGCATCTAAGCGCGAAGCCAACTCCAAGAAGGGTCATCCCCATTAGACACCTGGGAGACTACCAGGTTGATAGGCCGGCGGTGTACGTGCAGCAATGCATTTAGCCAACCGGTACTAACCAGTCGATCGGCTTGACCTCATTCTCACTTGATTCCTCGGCGATCTTTTTCCACCAACCCAACAACGTCTTAAGCATCTCCCGGTGCTCATACCAAGCTGGAAATACCCGTTCCCTTTCCGAACACGGCAGTCAAGCAGCTTGGGCCGATGATAGTACATTGTGCGAAAGTAGGTTCGCGCCGGGTCATTTTTCACAAAGCTACTCAGTCCTCGTCGAGGGCTGAGTAGCTTTTTTCTTTCTAACTGCCCTTCTGCAGCGCAATGGGCTGGGCCGTGGACTTAAGTGTCTGCCCTGCGGCCCGGCGATCTTGTCAGCGGCAATCGTTGCCCATAGCGAGGCGCTTAGTGGTCGCCAGCTCCCCCCGCGCAGCGCCATGCGCCGCGATGCACCGCGATGCGCCGCGCAGCGCCATCCGCCGCCATGCGGCCGCCATTCGCCGCCATTCGCCGCCATGCGCCGCGCAGCGCCATGCGGCCGCCATGTGCCGCCATGTGCCGTCATGTGACGCCATTCGCCGCCATTCGCCGCCCCGCGCAGCGCCATGCGCCGCGATGCGCCGCGATGCGCCGCGATGCGCCGCCATCCGCCGCGATGCGCCGCCATCCACCGCCATGTGCCGCGATGCACCGCGATGCGCCGCCATCCGCCGCGATGCGCCGCGATGCGCCGCGATGCACCGCGATGCGCCATGCGCCGCGATGCGCCGCGATGCGCCGCGATGTGCCGTCATGCGCCGCGATGCGCCGCGATGCGCCGCGATGTGCCGCGATGCACCGCCATGCGCCGCGCAGCGCCATGCGGCCGCCATGTGCCGTCATGTGACGCCATTCGCCGCGATGCGCCGCCCCACTTATTTCCCAGTTCGTCCTTAGACCGATTCGCTCTGCACGAGGCGGTTTACTGCATCGACTACGAGTGCCACCCCATACCCTGTGCCGCGGTCGCTCACGAACGCTGGTCCGGCAAGGTCGATATGGGCCCAGCGCGCTTTGGTTTCTTCGATGTGCCAGTGGATGAACGTTGCGGCACAGCTAGTTTGGGCATTGGCGCGGTTTTTGACCGAGTTGCGCATGTCTGCAACTGGGCTTGCGAACTCTGATTTGTAGAACTCCGGGACGAAGGGCAGCGGCCAGGTCAGATCCCCAGTGAACGTGCCGGCATCCAGCAGCGCCTGTTGAACGGCGCGGTCGTTGCTGATGATTGCAGCGTGTAGGTTGCCAGTGGCGATTAATTGTGCGCCGGTCAGTGTTGCAGCATCGATGAGAATGTCGGCTCCAAGATCCAATGCCGCGTGGCTAAGTCCGTCAGCAAGAATCAGGCGGCCTTCAGCATCGGTGTTGTTGATCTCCACGGTCTTGCCGGAATGCATCGTCAAAATGTCGTCCGGCTTGTAAGCGCTCGGTCCGATAGCGTTTTCGACAAGGCACAGAACGAGGCTCAGTTTTACCGGCAGCCTTGCTCTGGCTAGCACTGCGAAAGCGCCGAGCATCGCTGCTGCTCCGCCCATGTCGGCCTTCATCCCTTCCATCATGCCCCTAGCTTTTAGGTGAAGTCCACCGGTGTCATAAGTGACCCCTTTCCCCACAAGGGCAATGTGTAGCGGATGCTTTTTCTTGCCCTGCGCCTTTAGGCTGGCCACGAGCAAGCGCGGGGCAGCTTTGGCGGCTCTGCCAACAGCATGAATGCCGCCAAATCTGAGCTTTAGCAGGTCTGCTCCCGCAATGACGTTGACCTTTACGCCTTTGATTTTGCTCAATACTTGCCGCGCTGCTTTTGCCATCGTTTCGGGGTCGAGCTCGGAAGGTGGCATGTCTACCAATTCCGCTGCTTGGCGCGCGTGTTCCACAATCGCTAACGTTTGATTTGGCACTGGCCGCAGCACGCCGTCTTCCGTCAGGAATTGAACTGCAATCGCGGCTTCGCGGACTTCCTTCCGGCGCAGGTTCTTGCGTGAAAAACGTGGCAGTGCCCGGCCAACTGCGTTTGCCGCCGCGAGTAAATGCGCTTCGTCGGCTAACAGGATCAGGATTTCACCGCCGCGTGCGGCTGCTCCGGCCCATGCGGCAACGACCTTGCGAACGGCCTCAGCTCTAGATGGTGCATTGTGCTCCGCAACCGCGTCAGCAAGGATGCCAACGGCCACTTCACGCGGTGGCTCTTTGCCGAGCAGCAACGTAGATGCCATGTTGCCCAATAGTCCTGGGCTCGTTCTTTGCGCGAGAGCCCGCACCGCTTTTGCGGCTTCGGCGCCGAGTGCGGTAGTCAGGATCGCTGCATCCTCACCGGCAAAGAAGCTGGCACGGCCTATTACAAGGATCGGCGCGGATGGTGAGCTTCGAGTAGTCGCGTTTTTAAACGTTATGCGCATTGGATGCCCTGAAGGTAGCCGCTGACCGCCTTGCAGTGAACCGTCACGCATTCCTTGGCACAGCCTGCCCCCGATCGAGCAAAACAAGCGGGGTCCCGTGGATCGTTCCGATTTGCCAAGCTGCGCGGTGTCGAGAGTGTTGCGCCCCTTGGTTGCTGCGGGCCGAGACACGCTGCCCACGGCCCATTTTCAGGCGCGCACATTCCGGCCCGATTGCACGCAGGCAAATAACGCCGGCGATACCTTTCGCGAGATTTTATTGCGCTGCCGGAAATGCGGCACGAATGGCGACGCTGCGGCGGAGGCCATCGCGCGACTGAAGAATCTTTCGGCGGATGTCATCTTCGATACTTGCCGTGGCTAAGAATTGGTCCACGACCAACAGCGCCGTCGCGTCGTCCCGCGCATTGATGAAGCCATCGAGCCATGCTGGCATAAAAAAGATCCGGCGGTTTTGTTTTACCCAGGCTGCCTGGTCGAGCGCAGTTTGCAGATACGGAAAGGTCAATGCTGCCTGACCTGGCCAGTTGAAAAATGGCAGGCTGTCTTGGGTCCACTGCTCGGGCGGCGCATCAAGTTGTAGGTATTGCAGCCAGTAGGAAGCTTTGCTTGCCGCGGTTGGCACAGCAGCCAGTGCTAGAAATAGCTCCTTGCCGATGTCTTCTTTTTCGAAGTACTGGCGCAGGCGAGCCAATTCGCCGGCCTCTTGCCCGGTAGCCAGCAGCGCAGCGACGGCAAGGAACCTGTCAGCCTTGCCGGGCGCGAGGCCTTTTGGCAGATCCACTAACCCGCATACGGCTTTGCAAAGGGCGATTGTGCCATCGTCGGTACATTGTCGGGCGAGGAATCGGAAAGTTGTCAGTTCGCGCCCGCTGCCACCGCTGTTGTCTAGTTGCTGCAATAACAAGTCACTGGCGCGTGCACGCAAAGGCGCTGCGCGCGATGGGGCAAGCCAGCGCGAGAGGCATTGTCCGAGTGCATCTAAAAGCCAAGCATGCGATTCAGGGTCTGATTCGATTGCGATTTGTTGCAGTGCGACCTCGGCAAACAAAGCGGGATCCAGTTCCGCTTCTTGCACTGACGTAAGCAGTGCCGAAGTCATCACCGCTCGCAGTAAAGAAGCCTGCTCCTGCGCGCAGTTGCGGATCAGCCAGGCGCGGCTCACGGCATCTGGAACGAATTGCCCGTATGTCACATCCGCTGGGTTGGCAATGACGCAAGCGGGTGCCGACAGGCCGATCAAATCATCGATCTGCGTTTTCGGTGCATCGCTCGTTACATGCACGATGCGCCTGCCGCCGGCTTGATCGACGACGCACAGGTCGATTTCGAGCGGCCATGATCCTTCCCCGTTCACGCCGGTTTGCAGCAGGCTTGCGTCACTGACTAGGCCTTCGGCGTCGAGCTGCCATTGCACTCGAACCTGTGGCATTGATGGGGCCAAAAGCCAGCGCTCGGACCAGTGGCTGAGGTTCATCTGGGAGGTGGCTTCTAAAGCCGACCCTAGGTCGCGCCAAGTTGCGTTGCCGAATGCATGGGCGCGAAGAAAGCGCGTCAGCCCTGCGCGAAATGGACCTGCACCGATGCGCTCGTAAAGCTCCCGCAAAACGGCCGGCGCCTTATTGTAGACGATCGGTCCATATGCGGACTTCGCATCGGCAAGATTTTGTAGGGCCTGAAAGACCGGCACCGTGCCGGGCGTGCCGTCGACTTCATAAGCGCGCGGTTTGACGCGTTGGAGAAAACGCAGCCACGACTTGCGCTCGGGTTCAAGATTCTCCATTGCCAGATGCGCAATGAATGTCGCAAAGCCTTCCTTCAACCAAAGATCATCGAACCAGCGCATCGTCACTAGGTTGCCAAACCATTGATGACTGAGTTCGTGATAGATGAGGGTGCTGCGACGCGCGAGTTCTCCGTCGGTCGGCTGGTGATCAAACATCAACGCCTGTTCGCGATAAAAGATCGCGCCCGCATGCTCCATCCCGTTGTAGGGAAAGCCTGGCAGCAACACGATGTCGAGTTTGATGAACGGATACTCGACGTTGAAGTAGTCACACAACCAGCGCAACCCATTGATGTGCAGCCTGGCAATTGCGTCTGGATCGAGTTGTGCGACTTGTGAAGGGCGCACAAATGTGCGCAGCGGCGAATGCGCGGGCACCCCCGGCGCCTGGATTTCTGGCCCGATGACAACGGCAAAGGATCCACAGGCGAATGCCGCCAAGTAAGTTGGCAACGGTGGCGTCTCTTGGAAGGCCCAAGTTCTCCTGCCTTCAGTGGCAATCCCCGTGAACGGAATCTCTGCGCCATTTGCCACTGCCAGCCAGTCCGTTGGTAGATCGAGTTCGAGTTGAAAGCGGGCGCGCAGGTCTGGTTGGTCAAAGCAGGGGTAGAGCCGATGCGCATCGGCTGGCACGACTAGTGTGTAATAGAACTCGCGTCCGTCCGAGGGGTCGCGGTAGGAAGTGAGCGGCGTTCCCGTTGGTGCAATTGCGCTGCGAAACTGCGCAGTGATTTGATTGAAGCCATGCACCAGCATGTCTGCTGGCAGGAGCACATGGTCAGCGACCACGCGGAACGCGGCTGGCTTCTGATTGAGCAGCACGCTTGTGAGACTCGACCCCGAAAAATCGAGCACCAATGGCGCGTTCGGATCGCTTTGTGCTGCGAGCATGAAGGTGAGCGTCATGCTGCCGAGCACTTCTGCGACACCTGCGTCGAGCTGGAAGTGCAGCGCATAGGTGACGTCGCGGATGATCGCTGCCCGCGCGCGCGCCAAGTCTTGTGTAATGCCCGGCTGCGGATCCTGAGCAACGGGCAACAGAGCGAGCAGTAGCGGTGCGAGCATTCGGCTTCAATGTGTGGTGCGGGGGAGCGGAGCCTAACAGCCAGTTGAAAAAGTCCCTACTGCGGCAATGCGTGCTCCTCAATGTGGCGCCGCGCGCGGAGTGCCTCACCTTCGGCCCTGCAAAGTGGGCCGTGTTTTTGGAGATCCCAGGCGGTGTTAGCTGCGGTGGTTTCCATCGGCAGCTTCATGCTGCAGGTTCACGCCGCTATTGTGCCCCGTCGCGCCAGGTGATCTCTGACTCAGCTTGTCTCAACACGCAGCGCGAACGCGACGCAGGATCTGGCTCGTTACGGGCATAGTCGATTGCCGGTGGTGGCGCACAGAGGTCACTCGCCCAATGCAAAAAGCCGCCGCCGCTTTAGTCGTCTTCGTCTTCATCCGTGTCTGACGGTCCGCACGGCATCCCGCCCTTTGATTTTGTCCCAGCGTCCTTCGCATGCACATACGTGGGATCACCGCGGCGGGGGGGGCGGCCGTTGGCGGCATCGCGGCGCGCCTGCATTGCGGCTTTTGGCGGGTTTGCGCCAATCAAACAAGTGGGGCCGTCGCCGATCAGTTCTTTCCGCCCTGCTTCGAGTAGTGCACGGCGCACTTCGAAGTAGTTCTCTGGCTTGAAGTATTGCATCAAAGCGCGTTGCACCTCGCGGTCGCGCAGCTTTTTTACGGTCTCGACTGGCTGCATCGTCATTGGGTCGATGCCGGTCCAAAACATGCAGGTTGCGATATCCATCGGCGCTGGAATGAAGTCCTGCACTTGGCGCGGCTTGTAACCCCGTTGCTTCAAGAACACCGCCAACTCGATCATCTCGTGCACGCCAGAGCCTGGGTGCGAAGCGATGAAATAGGGAATCAGATACTGCTCCTTGCCGGCGCGCTTGCTCGCCGCCGCGAACTTCTGTGCGAAGTCGTCAAACGTCGAGGTCGCTGGCTTCTTCATCAAGTTGAGCACCTTTTCGCTGGTGTGCTCGGGTGCAACCTTGAGTTGGCCGCCGACATGATGCCGCGCCATGTCTTCGAGATACTGATCGTCCAGGCGCGCAAGGTCCATGCGGATGCCTGA
Source organism: Planctomycetota bacterium (assembly GCA_014192625.1). Lineage (GTDB taxonomy): Bacteria > Planctomycetota > UBA1135 > UBA1135 > UBA2386 > BJHM01. The sequence goes on along the minus strand of BJHM01000021.1, from coordinate 63,427 downwards.
TGCGACGCGCACGGAAGTAACGCCCGGCATTTCGCGCACTTTTTTCAGCAGTGCCTTGGTCGGGTCATGGCTTTTGCCGAGCAGTTTGCAAACTGTCGGATGGATGCACGAGAGGCGGCGGCATTTGGCCTCGACATCAGGCCGCGTGCAGCGCATCTGATACATGTTGGCGGTCGGTCCGCCGACGTCGCTGATGGCGCCACTGAAGTCGGGGTCATCTGTCATGCGCTTCACTTCGCGTATGACGGAGCCCTGACTGCGGCTCTGGATAGCGCGCCCCTGATGCATGGTGATCGAGCAGAACGTGCAACCGCCGAAGCAGCCGCGCATCGTCGTCACCGAGTCCTTGATCATCGTGTGCGCTGGAATCGGCTCCGAGTAGCTCGGATGAGATTTGCGCGTGTAGGGCAGGTCGTAGACGCGATCCATGCCCCGTTCGTCGAGTGCCAGCGAAGGCGGATTTACTACGAGCATCCGGTCGCCATGCTTTTGGAGCAGGCGCCGTCCGTTCATCGGGTTGGTTTCGTGGTGCAGCAGTCTTGTTGCTGTAGCAAACGCGACCTTGTCCGTAGTCACTTGCTCGAAGCTCGGCAACTCGATCGTCTTATTGTCGCAGCTCGCGTCATGCCACTCATGCGCCGGCAACGTCTCCCTGCTGCCAAGCAGATAGGCCACGCCGCGCAGATCGCGGCAACTGCTAATAGGTTGACCTTTGGCGAGGCGTTTGCACACTTCGACGATCACCCGTTCGCCCATGCCAAAGCCAAGGATGTCGGCTTTGCTAGTCGCAAGGATGGTTGGCTTTACCGTCTCGGACCAATAGTCGAAGTGCGCCACGCGACGCAGCGAAGCCTCGACGCCGCCTGCGATCACCGGCACGCCTGAGAACGCCTCGCGGCAACGTTGTGCGTAGACGTTGGTCGCGCGATCTGGACGAAGTTCGATCTTGCCACCCGGCGAATACGCGTCGTCGTTGCGACGCTTTTTGTTTGCCGTGTAGTGGTTGATCATCGAATCCATGTTGCCTGCGCTGACGGCAAAGCAGAGTCGCGGCTTGCCGAACTGTCGGAACGCATTTGCGTCGAGCCAAGGCGGCTGTGCCAGAATCGCTACGCGAAAACCTTCCGCCTCGAGCACGCGTCCCAGTAGCGCCGCGGCAAACGATGGATGGTCGATGTAGGCGTCGCCACTGACGAACACGAGGTCAACCTGGTCCCAGCCTCGTGCCTTCATCTCGGCCGCGGTGGTCGGCAGAAAGCGCTTTGGATCTACTGTGCTGCACGGGGACGCCATGGGGGCGAAGAGGATAGCGGATTTCCGGCCGACTTGGGGTGTGCGTTGCCGTTCTGCGCGGCGGCGTGTTTGGCAAGCATTGCGGAAGGCTCGGTGGCAGGGCCTTGCGCGGGGCAAATGGCGCAAGGGTCAAGGGCGGCGATTGCCGGATTTGCCCGCACAAGACTGGCACGAATGCTGCCGCTGATACGGCGTTGCGCGGTGTGGCGCGTGGGATTGCGGGCCAAAGTGGTCGGCGTGCGCAGGGGGGGCCTATGCACAGCACTGCAAAGCAACGCGCTTTTCCTGCGCTGCATAATCGGCACTCCTGCGAGGAGCGTCGGTCGTCGATCGCGTCACCGGCGCGATCGAGTGCTCTTACTTTAGTGCGGCCTTGATCTCTGGCAGTAACGCCGCGGCCCACTGCTCGTAGGCAACTTTGGCAAGGTGTAAGAAGTCTGGCATGAGCTCTTTTGCGATCGTGCCGTCCGCACGCACCCATCCGTCGCTAAAGCCGAGGACGTGTGTCTGCTTGTCAGCTTGCGTCCGCAGGACTTGATTGATCTTGACGATGTTGCCGCGCATTTCGTTCATCCGTTCGCCACGCGGGAAGGTCTCACAGACGAGCAGCACCGCATCTGGCGCTTGTTCGTGGAGCGTGGCGATCACTTTTTGCACGCCAGCCAATGTTTGTTCGGCATTGCCTGTCCCGTGACCGAGATTGTTGGTGCCGATCAGTAGCACGATGGCCTCTGGCGATAGGTGCGTGAGCGGTGCTTGCTGCAATCGATAAAGCACGTGCTCTGTGCGGTCGCCACTGACGCCGAGATTGAGCGCCCCGAGCGCGGCGAAGTTTTGTGCCCAGACTTCGCGGCCCTCACCTTCCCATGCCTGAGTAATCGAGTCACCGATGAACACCACTGGCGCTGACTTGGTTTCTTTGGCGCGACGGATGCACTCCGTTTGACGAGCGAGAATGCCATTGTCCGTGCGCGGTGCTGGGATGATTGCGGCGTTCACTATGGCGGGAGATTTTGGCTCCTGCGCTGACGCAAGTGAAAACGGCACAGTGAAAAGGGCAAGTGCGAGCAGCGCCTGATGGTTCATGGTGGTGGGGCGATAGCAATTTAGCAGGCCGGAAAAAATGTGATGCTGCGCGGGCTTTGCCAGCGGAGCACAGCCAGTGTCGGAATGTGTTGACTGCTGCTGCAAGGCGGCAAGGTTTTTTCAGGCAGCAACAAAACTACGCGCAGATTCTGCGCCGATGGCTGATCTGCGGAAAAGCGATTGCGGTGCAGGTTGCGACCAGAGCATTTTTGCGCGGCGAACTTTGCGGCTGCCTCTGCTTTTATGGCTCGTCGCTTGCGCTGCGTATTTGCGGTTGCCGCTTTGGTGATAGCCTGCTTCGTGCATCGGCAAGCGAAGGCGGATCCATGGCGCGACTGGCAACCTGCGGAGAGCGAGCATCGCAACTGCTGCTGCTACGCGCATGGCCTCGCTGCGCATGGACGACATCAAGGGCGCGGTGACGTTGTGGTTTGCTTGTGCTGCTCGGCGCTGAGCGCCGATGGCGCGCAAGCAGTCGGGAGAGTTTGACCACCAATCTTCCTGTAAAAACGCGGTGGCAGTTCGTTATCTGGCATCTGTATTCGGATCGCTTGCGGCGTGGCGCGTAAGCGCGAAGGCCCGCCGGCAGAGTTTTCGTTTAGTCAACTTCTGAAGCCTCGCTGCGGTTAGGTGGCGCGCCAAAGTGCATACTTGTCGGCCAATGTTGACGATCACAAAAGATCTGGTGCTGCCCACCACTGTCACTGGCTCATGGCCGCGGCCGCGCTGGTTTGACATGAGCATGCAAGGTCGATCGCTCGACACCTGCATGATGGATACGCGTTACCGAGAGCTGTTCGGCGATGCGTTGACGACGGTGATCGGCGATGAGGAACGGGCGGGCCTTGATATCGTCACGCACGGCGACCTGCACTGTGACGATGACATGGCAGGCCGCTCGTGGCATCACTATCCGTTGCAGCGGTGGGCGGGATTTGAGGGCGATTACCTGCAGTCTGAGGAGACTCGTTCGCCATGGTTGCGGTATCCGCCGGGCACCCTGCTCAACGAGATCTACACGGGCTGGCGATGGCCGCGGGTCGTCGACAAGATCCAGCATCGTTCGCTCGACTACGCCAAAATCTGGCGCCTCGCACAGGTCCGCGCCGGCAAGCCGGTGAAGTTCGGCACCTGTTGCTCGCAGGTGATGGGCCTGTTCCTCGACATCCACACGGATAAATACACTGACCACCGGCAGGTGATTTGGGATATGGCCGAGGCCATGAACAAGGAGTTGCTCGCGCTAAAGGCTGCGGGCTGCAAGCTGATCCAGATCGAGGAGCCGACGTTGCATTTTTGGGCCAACACCTATGGCGCAAACAGCGACGAGGTGAAGTTTATGGTCGAGGCTTACAACCGCGAAGTGCAGGGTCTCGAGGAGGTTGAGTTGTGGATCCACACCTGTTGGGGCAACCCGAACATGCAGCGGGTGATCGACAATGACAGTTACGCGGCGTCGTTCGATCTCTATATGAACGCGCTGCGGGGCGATGTCTGGACGGTGGAGATGACGGACCGTCAATTCCGGGACATCGAACTGTTTGGCCAGATGAAGGGCCGCCTGCCAAAGAAGGTGGCGATCGGGGTCGTCAGCCATCGCACCTTGCAGGTCGACCGCCCGGAAGAAGTCGCGGCGCGCATTCGCAAGGCGCTGCAATACATCGCACCTGAGCAATTGATCATCACGAGTGACTGCGGCTTTGGCCGGCAAGGTTGCAATCGTGACATCGCATTTTTCAAGACCACCGCCATCGTGCAGGGCACGAACATAGTGCGCCGCGAACTGGGTCTGCCGGAGAGCTATGTGCCCGCTGCAAATCCGCTGCTGCAGACCGACATCGTGGCAAAGCGGGCTTTGTGAGGTATGGCGCAAGTGCCGGTGGTGATGCTGACAGATACGGTTTTAATGCGGAAGAAGTGCCGCGTGCAGGGTCCTGAAATGTCCAGGATGTGCTGCGTGCGCGCATGACCAAGCGACTGGCATACCTTGCCCTGCCCATCGTGGTGGCGGGGCTTGCGGCACAGGCGGCACCAGTATCGCCATCGGTTGAGGCGCACGCGGTCGACTTCATGCGCGACATCGCGCCGATCTTTCAATCGCGCTGCCTCATTTGTCATGGACCGGACAAGCAGCGCAGCGGCTATCGGCTCGATAGCAAGCAAGACGCGTTTTCTAGTGGCTTTGAGCACGCGCCCAATGTGGTGCCGGGCAAAAGTGCGCTGAGTCCGTTGTTCCGCTTTGTCGCTCGGCTCGATGCTGACCATGTGATGCCGCAGAAGGGGGACCCTCTCACGAATGATCAAATCGAACTGCTGAGGGCCTGGATCGACGGCGGTGCAGTGTGGCCAGACGACGCGATGGTAAAAGCTGCGGACCCGCTCGACTGGTGGAGCCTGAAGCCGCTGGTGAAACCAAAAGTGCCAACCGCGACCGCTGGCGGTGCTGCCCAAAACAATTCGATAGACGCATTCGTCTGCGAGCAGCTTGCGAAGCGCGATCTCGTGATGGCGCCGGTGGCGGAAGGGCGTGCGCTGTGCCGCCGTTTGTTCGTCGATCTCACGGGCCTGCCGCCGTCACCCGAACAGGTCGAAGCTTATGTCCGTGATGCGAGTGCTGATAAATACGAGCAGCTAGTCGACCAGTTGCTCGCGCAGCCGCAATACGGCGAACGCTGGGCGCGTCACTGGCTTGATGTAGTCCACTACGGTGACACGCATGGCTACGACAAGGACCAGCCGCGACCTCACGCGTGGCCCTACCGCGACTACGTGATCCGCGCGCTCAACAGTGACATGCCTTATGCGCGGTTCGTGCAGCAGCAGATTGCTGGGGATGTGCTGTATCCGGGGACACTAGATGGTGTCGTGGCACTTGGATTTTTGGCGGCGGGCCCATGGGACTTCATTGGTCACGCAGAAGTTGCTGAGGACAAAATCGACGGCAAGTTTGCGCGCCACTTCGATCGTGACGACATGGTTGGCAATGCGATCGGCACGTTTGCGAGCCTGACGGTCCAGTGCGCTCAGTGTCACAACCATAAGTTTGATCCAGTAACGCAAGCCGACTACTACTCGCTGCAGGCAGTGTTTGCCGCCGTCGACCGCGCCGACAAGCCGTTTGACACGGATCCTGCGCTTGCCAGGCGACGTGCAACCCTCATTTTGGAGCAGCGCAAGCTCGCTGCTGCAGCGGGCAATCTCGACGCGGACCTGACCGTGCGCGGCGGCCTGCCGCTCGCTTCGATCAGGCAAGACATCGTCGCCGCAGAGCGTGCCGCCTCGCAGGGTGTCCGTCCTGAGTATGGCTGGCACAGCGCGATTGAAGCTTTGCCCGAGAGTCGCAAGTGGGTGCAAGTGGACCTCGGCGCAGCGGTGGGCATCGGGCGCGTGGTGCTCGCGGGTGCATGGGACGATTTCAACGGCATCGGCGCGGGCTTTGGTTTCCCGGTGCGCTTCCGCATCGAGGCGAGTGACGACGCGGAGTTCGCCAGCGTTTCGCAAGTGATTGCGGCGCACGACCTGAGTGACTTTGCCAATCCAGGCACGACACCGCAGGTGTTTGCGGGTGGCTCGATACGGGCGCGGTATGTGCGCGTGACGATCACCAAGCTCGCTGTGCGCAAGGACGATTTTATCGCTGCGTTGTCGGAGTTGCAGGTGTTCGACGCGAAGGATCAAAACTGCGCGCAGAGCGCGGTGGTGACGAGTAGCGATAGCATCGAAGCGCCGGTGCGCTGGGCGCGGCAGAATCTGACGGACGGCATTTATCCAGCGGCTACAGGTGGCGGCGATGCGTTGCTCGCACTGCGAAATCGGCGTGACGCGCAGGTCAAAGACTTGCTCGATGCGCCAGCACTGGCTCTGCGTGCGGCCAACGCAGCGGCAACCGCCCAAAATACCAACGCGATTGCTGAGTTGCCGCCGCAGCACCTGGTCTACGCAGCGACTGTGTATGAAGGCAGCGGCACCTTTCGCGGCACTGGTGGAATGGGTGGTAAGCCGCGGCCGATCTACTTGCTGGCGCGCGGGCAAGTGACGCAGCCCGGTCCTTTGATGCTGCCGGCGGCGGTTGCCGCACTCGATCCCTTGCTGCCTTCCCAGTTCATGCTCGCACCCGATGCGCCTGAAGGGGAACGTCGTGCCGCGCTGGCGCAGTGGTTGATTGACCCGCGCCATCCGCTGACCTGGCGTTCGATCGTGAACCGCGTGTGGCAGTATCACTTTGGTCGCGGCATCGTCGATACGCCCAATGACCTTGGTCGCATGGGTGGTCAGCCGACGCACCCCCAGCTGCTCGATTGGCTGGCGGTGACTTTCCGTGACGACCTGCAAGGGTCGCTCAAAGCGTTGCACAAGCTGATCGTCACAAGTGCGGCGTATCGGCAGTCGTCATCGGTCGCCAATGCAGCAGCCCAACGCATCGACAGTGGCAACACGCTGCTCTGGCGTGCCAATGCGCGCAAGCTTTCGGCCGAGGACGTGCGCGACGCGGTGCTCGCAGTGAGCGGCACACTCGACCTCACGCCGGGCGGTCCCGGTTGGCAAGATTTTGTGGTAGAGCAGCCAGAACACTCGCCGCACTATCGCTACGACCTCTCGGATCACGAAGATCCGAAGACTTGGCGGCGATCGGTCTATCGCTTCATCGTGCGCTCGCAGATGCAGCCGTTTTTGACCTCGCTCGACTGCGCGGATCCGTCGATTCGCGTCGACAAGCGCAATGAATGCCTGTCGCCGTTGCAGGCGCTGACGCTGCTGAATAACGGGTTTTTGCTCACGCAGGCGAAGCATTTTGCTGCGCGTGTGCTGCTCGAATCCGGCATCAGCACGGCGGCACAGGTGCAGCGTGCGTTCCTGCTGGTCACGTGTCGCATGCCCACCACAACTGAATCCGAAGCACTCATTGCGTATGCAAATCAGCACGGCATGACGAACGTGTGCCGGGTCCTCTTGAACCTCAACGAGTTCATCTTCCTCGATTAACCATGCGCAAATCAGCCTCGGTGGATCCCGGTCTTGCTGGTCTGAGCCGCCGCGAATTTTTGCGGCACTCCGGCGGAGGCCTCGGCGGGATCGCGCTCAGTTCGATGCTCGCAGCGGAATCGATGCCGCGCGGCAGTGCGGCGCTTCTGCGGGCCGCCAAATGTAAGCGCGTGATCCACTTGTTCATGGCTGGTGCCGCGAGCCACTTGGACCTTTTTGACTACAAGCCACTGCTCGAAAAGCTCGATGGCAAGCCGAGTGACTTTGGCGAGCCGGTCGAGACGTTTCAGGATGGGCTCGGCCCGTGGCTGAAGCCGGTGTGGCCATTTGCGCCGCATGGCCAGTGCGGCAAGTTGCTCGGCGAAACTGTGTCGCCACTAGGCAAGCATGTTGACCGCATGGCCTTCATCCACAATGTTGTGAGCAAGTCCGGCGTGCACTCGCAGGCGACTCTGTTGCAGGCGACAGGTTTTTTACTGCCGGGCTTTCCAGGTGCCGGATGCTGGGCGAGCTACGGGCTTGGTTCGCTAAACGAGAACCTGCCGACCTTCGTCGTCTTGCCGGACCATCGCGGTTTTGCGAGTAACGGCGTGAAAAACTGGGATGCCGCATTCTTGCCATCTCAGCATAGCGGGACGGTTATCTATCCAGGTGCTGCTGCGCCGATCGCAGACCTGCAGCCGCATCGCGCGGGCGACTTCATCACCGAGGCGAGTGAGCGCGATGCGCAAGCGTTGCTGGCGCAGCTCAACCGAAATCACGCTGCTGCGCGTGAGGTCGACTCGCGGCTCTTTGCGCGCATACGCAGTTACGAGCTGGCGGCGAGAATGCAGCTCGCTGCGCCGGAAGCGATGGACCTGAAGGCCGAGCCACTGCACGTGCTGAAGCTCTACGGCCTTGAGCGCGGGCCGCAGCAATGGCCGAAGGAGATCAACGATGAGGAGGAGGCGTTCTACTTTGCGCAGAAGTGCCTCACCGCGCGCCGACTGCTCGAACGCGGCGTCCGCTTCGTGCAGATTTGGAGCGGCAATGACAATAGTTTTCCAAGGCGCAACTGGGACTCGCACGAAGACATTCGCCGTGATCACGGCCCGCTGTCGCACGGCATGGCGGTCGGCACGGCAGCTTTGATCGAGGATCTCGCGCAGCGTGGCATGCTTATGGACACCTTGATCCTGTGGACCACCGAGTTTGGTCGTATGCCGAGTTCGCAAGGCGGGAAGGGGCGCGACCACAACCCCTTCACGTTTACCAATTGGTTGTGCGGTGGTGGCATCAAGGGCGGCGTGACGCATGGCGAGAGCGATGAGTGGGGCTATAAGCCACTGGACCGCGCAAACCCGACGATGGGCTACGACATCCATGCGACGATGCTGCATTTACTTGGCATCGATCACCAACAGTTGACCTTTCGGCATAACGGGATTGATCGCCGCCTGACGGATGTGCACGGCCACGTGATCCAGCCGATTCTTTCATGAGCTAGCGGCACTGCATTCCGTTCTAAAACCCGGACTCATGCTCTCCTCTCGAGGCTGGGTGTGTGCGATTAGCCCGCTAGTCCTCGGATGGATCCGATTTGTTGTCTAGACCTGTGGTGCGGCATTGCGTGGCATGAGTTGCGAGCTGGCGCTGCGATTGACGAGCGGCTGCACGATGCACTCTGGAGGCAGTGGTCATGGGGGGAGCTACCCGCTGCCTTGGCGGGCAAATGTGGTCTGGGCTCTTCGCTGTACGGTTGCCTGGTTGTCGTTTTGTCGAGTCGCCATGAACTCGGTGGTCTTCTGCGGCGGCGCGCAACTACGCTGCACCCATGTTGTCCGCTGCCGTTGTGTTCCTGGGTGCGCTGCTTGCATCGCCGCAAGGTCAGGCCGATCCGGAATTGTCCCCCGACGGCCGCGTTGCCTACCTGGGGCGCGAGGTCGCGCACACGATGCACTGGACTGGTGCGCCGTGGCTCTTGCGGGCGACGCGCGAGGACGAGGAGAACGGCGCACTACTGCAAAGCTGGCTTGCGGTGAAGCCTGGGCAAGCCGTGTGCGACCTTGGCTGTGGCAATGGGTATCACACGCTGCCGCTGATGAAGGCGGTTGGTAGCGAGGGCAAGGTGTTTGCGGTCGACTTGCAGCCGGAGATGCTGAAGTTGCTGGCGATGCGCGCGGCGCAGTTGCACTTTGCCAATGTCGCGCTGATCGAGGCGCTGGTCGACGATCCGAAGCTGCCGGCCGGTTCGTGCGATCTCGTGCTGCTAGTCGATGTCTATCACGAACTGTCGCACCCGGTGACCGTGATGGGTCACGTGCGTCGTGCGCTGAAGCCAAACGGCAGAGTCGTGTTGGTAGAATTTCGCGCCGAGGATCCTGCGGTTCCGATCAAGCCAGAGCACACCATGACGAAGGCGCAGGTGGTGCGCGAGATGGCCGAGCTTGGTTTTGCGCTGGCAGATCAGTTCGATGAGTTGCCGTGGCAACATGCGATGTCTTTTGCGCCAGCGGTCGACGCTGGTGAGCGGCTTGCGGCATTACAGTTTGTGCGCGGCTTTGTGTCAGCGTGGAGCAATGGCGATCCGCGGATCGTGCAGCCGTATCTCGCTCCGAGTCTGCGGCCCCAACAGCTGCCAGTGCTGCCTAAAGATGTGCGGATCGAACTGCGCGCAGAGGCCGGAGGGCGAGTGTGCGCTGCGCTGCAGAAGCCTGATGGCGCGCGGATCGCTCTCGGCAGCGATGAGGTTGTGATTTTGCGCGATGGCGTGGGCCGATGGTTTGTCGAGGCCATTCGTGCGCATGCGCCGCAGTTGTATCCGAGCGGCAATAAGTGGCCCTTGTTCGCGATGCACACTGGCACCGGCGGCGGCTCGATCGACGCGCAGGCAGCACTTGTGAGTGAACTTGGCTTTGAAGGCATCGCGTGGGACATCGACCGCTTGCCAGAAGTTCGGCGCGCCTGCGAAGCGCGTGGCGCAGAGCTGATTTCAGCCTATGCGGTGCTGGAGCCAGGTAAGGATCAGGCCGAGCGCTGTGTGCCGCTGCGCGCAGCGATGCGTTCGCTCGCAGGCGGGCAAGGCATGTTGTGGTTGGCGTTGCAGCAGAGTGGGGTCGCGTTGCGCGATCCCGCAGGCGACGAAGCCGCGGTTTTGGCGTTGACTCCGTTGCTTGCGGAAGCGGATGCGACCGGCGTCGAGATCGCGCTTTATCCGCACCACGGTTGCTGGCTTGAGACGGCCGAGGATGCATTGCGTCTGTGCGAACGGATTGGCAATCCGCGGCTCGGCCTCTGCTTCAACCTTTGTCACTTTCTGCGCACTGGGACCGAGCCAAATCCCGCAGTGTTGCTGCAGCGTTGTCGGTCGCACTTGTTTGCCGTCACGCTCAATGGTGCTGACCTTGCTGGTGACGATTGGCACGCGCTGATCCGGCCGCTCGGCGAAGGCGACTTCGACCTGCGTGGTTTTTTTGCAACCCTCGAAGCCGCCGGGTTCGAAGGCCCAGTGGGTTTGCAGGGATTTGGCATCGAGCGCCCTGCACGGGAGCACTTGACGGCGTCGATCAAGGCCTGGCGCGCGGCCGCTGCACGGTAGATCGGCGCAGACCTAGCGATTCCGAACTGAGTCACTGAGGCGGGGATCATTGCGCACTGGACATTGGGGCCACGTGAGGTTGTCTAACTCAGCCGATCACTGGCGGGTTCCACCAGACGGGGCCTTTGCCTGCGATTGCGATCTCGGCGCGCCTTCGCACTTCGGCGAGTTGCGCCTCGTTTAGCGGCGAGAACTGCAGTGCCGCAGCAAACGCCGCATCTTGTTCATTGGGGAACGACAGTCCGAGCAGCGCGACGTCAGGATCCAGCGTCAGCGTGTAGCGCACACACTCGGTGACTGAGAGTCGTTTTAGTAACGCGGCCGCCGCCGCGTCGCCGCCAGAACTGAGTTTGCTGCGCGGGCGCACTGACAAGGGGCGCTGATAGCCTTCGGTCTCGCCGAGCAACTTGCCTGCACCAAACGTCTTGAAACAGACCGTGCCAACGTTGAGTGACTTGGCCAGTGGCAGGATTTCTGTTTCGTAGCGGCGATCGACGAATGGCCCGAGCGGAAACAATACGACATCGCAGGCGCCACTCGTGATCGCTGCGCGCAGCACATCAGGGTTATGGCTGCTGATGCCGGCAAAGCGCGTGCGACCGCGGCGCACTTCGCCGGCGAGCTGGTCGAAGCCGCCGCCCGGGTCCTGCAGTTGGCCCAGATCAGCCATCGTCGAGCAAGCGTGGAACACGAGCAGATCGAGGTGCTCGACTTGCAGTCGTGCGAGGCTGTCACTGACCTGCGGTTCGACAGGTGCGTGCAGGTGGTCGATCTTGTCGATCAAGAACACCCCGTTGCGCCGCCCTTGCAGCGCGCGACCGACTACCTGCTCGCTGTAGCCGTCCTCATAGTTGGGGGCGGTGTCGATCAGGTTTAGACCTGCGTCGAGTGCGCGCCGCACTATTGCTACGCAGGTCTCGACCGGCACCTGGCGATCGGCCAGGTCGCCAATGCCGAGTCGCGATGCGCGAAAGCCAGTGCGGCCGAGTTCGCGGTATGGAAAGAACTGCATGCGCTGTGTCAGCGCGGCGCTTCCTTGCTGCCGACGATCGTCAGGTTCATGCCGATCTGCACAGACACCACTTTGCCGTCGACGCTGATCGCTGTCTTGCCGTTTAGATACCAACCAAACGAGCCAGTCGAGAACGACTTCACTTCCGCGATCATGTCCTGACCGTTGATGCTGATTTTTAGCGGTTCAGCTTTCTCGATAAAGTGGACGAGGGAGAGAGGGCATGGGGACTTTGCCATTTGCGTATGTTTGCGCGGCAGACGTGGCGAAGGAAGTGGCCATCTGGTCATTTTGCGATCTCTGCGTCGCGCAAGTGACGCAGAGATCGAGCACGCCGTTTGTGCACGCAGATGCCGTCTGCTAGCTGAGGATCGAATGCACGACGTGTGCTGGTTCGACGCCGGTCAGCTTGGTTTCGAGGCCGCGGAAGCGATAGGTAAACCGCGTGTTATCAATGCCGAGGCAATGCAGCACCGTCGCGTGCAGGTCGCGCAGGTGAACCGAGTTGGTTGCCACGTTGTAGCTGAAGTCATCCGTGGTGCCGTGCTCGATGCCGCCGCGCACGCCGCCGCCAGCAAGCCACACGGTAAAGCATTTGCCGTGGTGGTCGCGCCCGGAGCTGGGGTCGTTGATGCCACCCTGGCTATATGCCGTGCGACCAAACTCAGTGGCAAAGACCACCAGCGTGTCTTCTAGCAGGCCGCGCTGTTTTAGATCGCGTAACACGGCGGCGGTAGGTTGGTCGACGTCGCGGCATTGGTTTGGCAGTTGCCTGCCGATCGCTATGTGCTGGTCCCAGCCGCGATGAAACAGCTGCACGAAGCGAACGCCGCGCTCAAGCAGGCGACGAGCGAGCAGGCAGTTGGCGGCGTAGCTGCCTGGCTTCTGCACGTCGGGGCCGTAGGCGGCGAGCGTTGTTGCAGACTCGCCGGAAGTGTCCATCAGTTCTGGCACGGACGCTTGCATGCGGAACGCCAACTCGTAGGCCTGCACCCGCGCCAATGTTTCAGCGTCGCCAATTTCCTGTGCGCGCAGTTCGTTGAGCGTACGCAACTCATCCAGCATTGCGCGTCGTTGCCCGCGCACGATGCCAAAAGGATTGTCGAGAAACGGCACGGGGTTGCCGCCCGGCCGGAGCGCAACACCTTGATGTGAGGATGGGAGAAAGCCGTTGCCCCAAAGGCGGGAAAAGATCGGTTGCCCGGGGTTCTTGCCCGAGCCCTGCGACACCATCGCGATAAAGGCAGGCAGGTTTTGATTGTCGCTGCCGAGGCCGTAGCTCGCCCATGCACCCATGCTCGCGTAACCGGGCAATTGATTGCCCGTGTTCATGAACGTGATCGCCGGGTCGTGGTTGATCGCCTCGGTGTTGAGCGACTTGATGATGCAGAGGTCATCTGCCATGGTCTGCAGGTGCGGCAGCAGATCACTGAGCCAGAGGCCGCTCTTGCCGCAACGCTTGCCGAGCGCGAGGGGCGGACGCACTAGGAAGTGGTCTTGTCCCGAGGTCATGCCGGTCACGCGCTGCGTGCCCTTCACCGAGGGAGGCAGGTCTTTTCCGGCGTATTCGTGCAGCTTTGGCTTGTCATCAAACAGGTCGATGTGCGACAGGCCACCTGATTGAAACAGGCACAACACGCGTTTGGCGCGTGGTGGAAAGTGCGGCAGGCCGGGCAAGCCACCTCGCAGGAGTGGCGCACTGCTCGATGGCGCGGCGTTGATGGCGCGCGACGACGCGCAGGATGACAACAGCAGTGAGCCGAGTGCTATCTGGCCGATGCCCCTGGCCGCGTCACCAAGGAAAGTGCGTCGCGACAACTGCATTGCAATCGAGTCGATGGGGTGCATGGGAGCCATTAGTTGTGCGTGATGGTCTCACTCAGGTTGAGCAGCAGCGCCGCGACTTGCATCCACGCGGCGTGCTCGACCGGGGCTAGTGAAGTGTCACGCAGCGACTCGCCGGTAGCTAGCAGGCGAGTGGCTTGGTCTGGCTGTGCCGCAAACATTCTGCGTTCCCGCGCGAGAGTGCTGTGCAGGACAGCAAGTTCGCGCGGTTGGCAGGCGCGTGAGGTCGCTTCTGCAAAAGCCCATGACAGACGCTCATCTTCGGTGCCCGCTCGGTGCAGGATACGTTCGGCAAATGCGCGGGCAGCTTCAACGAACTGCACGTCATTGAGCAACACGAGCGCCTGCAGCGGCGTGTTGGTGTTCGTGCGATCGACGACACACACCTCGCGATTGGGCGCGTCAAAAATCGCCATGTTGGGCGGCGGTAGCGTGCGCTTCCAGTATGTGTAGAGGCTGCGGCGATACAGCTTGTCGCCGTGGTCTTGGATGAACGATTGTGCGGTAGCACCACTGCTGCCGTAGTGGCTGATCTCGCGCCACGGATCGCCGGGCGTGTATGGCTGGACACTCGGGCCGCCGATTTGCGGCAAAAGCAGGCCGCTGATCTTCAGCGCCGCGTCGCGCACCAGCTCCGCTTGCAGGCGAAACCTCGGGCCGCGTGCGAGCAGCCGGTTGTCGCGGTCGATTGTGCTAGCCTCGTCCGTCGTGGTCGATGCTTGCTGATAGGTGTTTGACAGCAGAATCTCGCGCAGCAGTGCCTTCACGTCCCAGCGAAGTTCGACAAATTCCACTGCGAGCCAGTCGAGCAGTTGGGGATGAGACGGCCACTCGCCCTGCGTGCCGAAGTCTGCTGCCGTGCGCACCAGCCCGATGCCAAACAGCATCTGCCAAAAGCGATTTACTGCTACGCGCGCGGTCAGCGGATTGGCCTGCATCGTCACCCAGCGCGCCAATCCAAGTCGATTGGCGGGCGCGCCGATTGGCAGCGGCGGCAGTATCGCTGGCGTGTTCGGGGTGACCTTCTTGCTCGGGTCTGCGTAGTTGCCGCGATTGAGGATGAACGTTTCGCGTGGATGCTCGGCGGTGTCCATCACCAGCGCTGAGAATGCGTCGGTGCGAACTGCGAGCCGCTCGCGCGCATTGGCAAGCTCATTACGGGTGCGTGCAAGTGCGTCAGCATGGGCGCGAATGTGGTCAAGGATTGCCGTCGACTGTTCTGTCGTGCGCTTTGTCGGTGCTACACCAAGTCCTTCGATGACGATGGGCGGCAAGTCGCTGTCGCCGTCCTCGCCGCTGACCAAGAAAAACTCCATGCGCTTCGCCAGCAGGTTGTTGCCTTGGCCGAAGTTGAGTTGCGCAGTGAGGAATGCGGTATCGCTCGGCAGTGGCTCACTAAACGTGGTTGTGAGTTGCGCCGGGCCTTCATGGCTGAGGTCTGGGCTATAGCCTTCGCTGGTGTTGGTGTTGAGGACACCCTCGGGGCGATTGGCGGCATCCCAGCAGTTGGCCGTGACGCGCGCGATCTTCAGCAGGCGGTAGAGGTTTACCTGGTCGGATGGCACCGGTCCTGCGCTCAACGACACGTTGGTCAAAACGAACGTGTGCTTCTTTTCGGTGCCACCGCCATGGCCCCATCCTGCCTCGGGATGGTCGGGCGACGGGTGCATCACAATGCGCAGCCCCGTGATGGGCAGCCAGAGTTTTGGCACTGACATCGACACGTCAAAGGCAGCGCCGCCAAGGGCCTCAATCTCTGCGTAGCGTTCGTCGCGAATTTTGAAGCCGCTGCCCGAATTGGGCGTGCTGATCTTGAGTAGGCGCACAGGATGGAGGATCAGGCCTCGGCCTCGGGTTGCGAGGATCTGACGTTGCTGTGCTTCCCACGCAGCGATGATCGCAGGCGAGGGTGTCGCCAGTGCTACTTCAAGAGCCGCGATGCGATCACGCAGCGCGTCCTCTTCGCCGGTCACCAATACGGAGTGCGCATCCACAGTTGGCGCGGCATTCACCCCGCCGTCGCCGCCGTGCGCTGGCTCGTTGGTCGCATTGAAGTAGGCAAACAGCGAGTAGTAGTCCTGCTGCGTGATCGGATCAAACTTGTGGTTGTGGCACTGCGCGCAGCCGAGCGTGAGGCCAAGTATCGCCTCGCCCAAGGTCTTCACTCGGTCGGCGCCATAGTTGATGAGGTTCTCCTCGGCAATCGTGCCGCCCTCATGCGTGATCATGCTGTTGCGCTGAAACCCCGACGCGATGCGTGTTTCTGCCGTTGGTGCGGCAAGCAGATCGCCCGCCAGTTGCTCGACGAGAAACCGGTCATAGGGCTTGTTGACTTGGAATGCGTTTATCACGTAGTCGCGCCATAGCCATGCGTGCCGACCGCCGTCGATCGAGAAGCCGTTCGTGTCGGCATAGCGCGAAGCATCGAGCCACGGCAGCGCCATGCGTTCGCCGTAGTGGGGGCTCGAAAGCAGGCGATCAATCAAGTGCTCCCATGCGAGTGGGTCTGTGTCGGCTGTGAAAGCCAAGACCTCCAGGGCGGATGGCGGCAGGCCGGTCAGGTCGAGCGAGGCGCGGCGAATCAATGTCGCACGGTCCGCAGCGGGCGCTTTAGTGAGGCCTTCCGCAGCAAGTTTTGCCCGGATGAATGCGTCGATCGGCGAGACATCATCGGCTGGCGGCGGCGATTTGCGCGGCGGCACAAACGCCCAGTGCTCTGCATAGACTGCGCCCTGTTCGATCCACGCACGCAGTTGCTGTTTTTGAGCATCGGCAAGGGCGCGGTGCGATTCGGCCGGCGGCATGTGCTCCGCCGCGTCCTGCGCGTTGATGCGTTGCCACAACTCGCTTTGCAAAAGATCGCCTGGCTTGATGGCAGGCTTGCCGTCGCGCGCGGCATACGCGTACTCGCCGCGATCGAGTCGCAGCTTCGCCTTGCGCGCATTCTCGTCCGGTCCGTGACAGGCAAAGCAGTTGTCCGAAAGAATCGGCCTTATGTCGTGGTTGTAGTCGACTTGATATGGCGCACTCGGCGATTCGACTTGGGCCGTCAAAGCAGCGCCAATACTCGTTGTGAGGACGAGTGAGCGAATGGCCTTGGCAAGTAGTTGGCGCGACCGCATGGGGTTTTGTTGGTGGAGTATTGGCTTCAATGGATGGTGCACAGCAGCGATCGACGCACCGACGATAAGCGCAGACCAATCTATTGGAACAGCCAGGCACGCACACTCTGTGTCTTGCTCAAAGACTGGTTGGCCCGCGCTGTGGCCATGTCGGCTCGTATGCGGCACGATGTATCTGTGAGTGTGACGTTGTATGCGCGTGGTCTCGCTGCCAGCTTCGGCGCGCGCGAGTTGTTTGCTGGCCTCGATCTCGTCGTGGCACCAGGCGAGGTTGTTGGATTGGTTGGCCCAAATGGCACCGGCAAGTCGACGCTGCTTCGCATCCTCGCGGGCTTGCGCGCAGCCGATGCTGGCTCCGTCAATGTTGCACCGCCGACGGCGACGCTCGGTTATTTAGCGCAGGAGCCCGAGCGAGTCCCCAATGAGACTGTGCGCGCCTTGCTCGCACGCCGGACCGGTGTTGCGGCAGCAGAAGCGGCAATGAATGCTACGGCGCAAGAAATGTCAGACGGCGCGGACGGCGCAGACGAGCGTTACACCGATGCGCTCGAACGCTGGCTTCAGCTTGGCGGTGCCGATCTGGAGGAGCGCACCGCAGCAGTGGTTGCGGACCTCGGGTTGTTAGTTGATCTCGATGTGCCGATGACCGCGTTGTCCGGTGGTCAGGCGGCACGCGCTGGCCTTGCTGCGTTGTTGTTGTCGCGTTACGACGCTTATCTGCTCGACGAGCCGACCAACGACCTCGATGCCGAAGGCCTCGAACAGCTGGAAGATTTTGTCAGTGGCTTGCAGGCGCCGATGGTGCTGGTCAGTCATGACCGCGAGTTTTTGACTCGCACGGTCACCAAAATCGTCGAGATCGACCGCAGCCTGCTGAAGGTTGTTACCTACGGCGGTGGTTATGAGGCGTATCTCGAGGAACGCTCGACTACTCGCCGTCACGCGGCGGATGCCTACGCGGATTTTGCCAACCGCCGCGGGGAGCTCGAGGCGCGCGCCCGGCGGCAGCGTGCGTGGATGGCAAAAGGTGTCAAGAACGCGCGGCGCAAGGCACGCGACAATGACAAGATTGGCCGCGCATTCCGCACTGAGACCAGTGAGAAGCAGGCAGCAAAGGTCAAGCAGACTGAGCGGATGATCGATCGGCTCGATGCGGTGGAGGCGCCGCGCAAAGAATGGCGGTTGCAGTTCACCATTGCGCAGGCGCCGCGATCGGGCGATGTGGTTGCGGTTGCACGCGGTGCGGTAGTCGAGCGAGCTGGCTTTCGCCTCGGCCCGGTCGACATCCAGCTCGGCCTGCGTGACCGGGTGGCGATCACCGGGCCCAATGGCGGCGGCAAAAGCACGCTGCTTTCACTGTTGCTGCTTCGCATCGCGCCGTCTTCGGGTGCTGCCACGCTCGGCAGCAATGTGGTGATCGGCGAGATTGATCAGGCGCGCGCGGCGTTTGTTGCTGAGGCACCGTTGCTGGACATTTTTGCGCGCGGCGTGCCCGACATGACGACCGCGGATGTGCGTACGCTGCTCGCCAAGTTTGGTGTCGGCTCGGGCCTCATCACGCGTTCTGCGGCATCGCTTTCACCTGGTGAACGCACGCGCACTGGCCTTGCGCTGTTGCAAGCTCGCGGTGTCAATCTGCTCGTGCTCGATGAGCCGACCAATCACCTCGATCTCGAAGCGATTGAGCAACTGGAGCAGGCGCTCGAGACTTTTGATGGCACGGTGCTACTCGTTACGCACGACCGCCGAATGCTCGACAATGTGCGTCTCACGCGGCGCTGGCATGTTGAGGCTGGGCAGGTCCGCGAAATCGCGGCGGAGTAAGGCCTGTAGTCGGCGAGAAGTCGGGCGAAGTGCGTGTGCGTCTGCCAAGATGTGCCGCATGAAGCTTCACTGCAAAAGCGCGGCGATGTTGTTCGTTACGGCGCTGTGTGCCCAAGCACCGACGGAGTCCAAGCCCGCAGTGAAAGCCGGAGTGCCGGTTGCGGTCCCAGCCGCAAAACCAACCGCGCCATTATCCGCAAAGCCGACTATGCCGTCGGCTGCTTTGCATCGCGTGTTGTTGCAGGGCAATGACACGCTGGCAATCCTCGCGCGTGACGGCTCGATCGAATGGGAGATGAAGTGGGACGGCATTCACGACCTGCACCGGCTGCCCAATGGGCACATCCTTGTGCAGGATCGGATGGTTGGCGTCGCCGAGATCGACCCGGCGCAGAAAAAAGTCGTCTGGAGTTACGACTCAAGCAAGCAGAACGGCAATGCCGGGAAGCCCATCGAGGTGCACTCGTTTGTCCCGTTTGCGGATGACAAGCTGCTGATTGCTGAAAGTGGCCCAGCGCGGCTAATTGAGATCGACCGTGCTGGCAAACTCCTGCGCGAGGTGCCGCTCGTTGTGCAGCATCCAAACACGCATCGCGATACCCGCCTCGTGCGGCGCCTTGGCAACGGCAACGTGCTGGTTTGCCATGAGGGCGACGGTTGCGTGCGCGAGTACGACGGCGTGACGGGCAAGGTGGTGTTCGAGTTTGCGGTGCCCCTGTTTGGCAGGGAGCGCAAAGATGGCCATGGCCCTGAGGCCTTTGGCAATCAGTGCTTTGGCGTGCTCCGGCTGCCTTCGGGCAACACATTGATCGCCACCGGCAACGGCCATAGCGTGATTGAAGTGAACGCGAAGAAAGAGATCGTCTGGGAAGTGCATCAGGATGATCTCAAGGGCATCAAACTTGCCTGGGCGACGACGCTCGAAGTGCTGCGCAACGGCAATTACGTGCTGGGCAACTGTCACGCCGGTCCGGGCCAGCCGGTGTTGGTCGAGTTTGAGCCGAAGACAAAAAAAGTTGTGTGGACGCTCGATGCCTACGAACGCTTTGGCAACTCGGTGACGAACTCCGTTCTGCTGGATGAAGAATCACTGCGCTGATTCGTCGACGCCAAACACCGCGCTCATCAGAAGACAAAAGCACGCACATGCACGACACCGCAGCGATCCTCACACAAGGCATGTACAGGACGGCGTCGGCCAAGACCGCGCATGGTCTGGTGCGCGGCCCTTGCCGCTATCGCATCACGGCGGTGATCGACGCGGCAGCTGCGGGCGGCGATGCAGGCGAAGTGCTCGACGGCCGGCATCGCGGTATCCCGCTGGTGGCGAGCCTCGACTTGCTGCTGGGTGATGGCCGTCAACCGCCGCGTTGGCTGGTAGTTGGCGTGGCTACGACTGGCGGCGTATTGCCGGACGATATGCGGCCGGTGTTGCAGCAGGCGCTCGAGCGCGGGATCAGCGTCGTCAACGGACTGCATGATCAGGTCTCCGACAGCCCCGCGCTCGCGGCGGCGGCGGCCAGCAGCGGTGCGGCGATTATCGACATTCGCAAGCCAAAGCATCACCGCGACCTGCACTTTTTTTCCGGTGCGATCAAGGGCGTGAAAGCGCCGCGGCTCGCCGTGCTCGGCACGGATTGCGCGCTAGGAAAGCGAACGACGTGCCAAGTGATCGCCGCCGCGTTTCGGCAGCGCGGGTTGCACGCAGAGATGATCTACACCGGCCAAACGGGGTGGCTGCAGGGTTCACGCTTTGGCTTCGTTCTCGATTCTACGCCAAACGACTTCGTCGCCGGAGAGTTGGAGCACGCGATCGTGTCGTGTGATCGCGAGATGTCGCCGCACCTGATTCTGCTTGAGGGCCAGTCGGCGTTGCGCAATCCGGCGGGCCCGTGTGGCGCAGAGTTGATGCTCTCAGGCGGTGCGCGCGGCGTGATTTTGCAGCACGCACCGACGCGCAAATACTTCGATGACCAAGAGCACCTGCACAACGATATCCCGTCGCTGTCGTCAGAGATTGAGTTGATTCGAATGTATGGCTCGATCGTGCTGGCAATAGCGCTCAATCATGAGCACGTGGCGGCTGCCGATCGCGAAGCGGTGCGAGCCGATGTTGAACGCGAGTCCGGGCTGCGGGCGTTCTTTCCGCTCATCGAAGGTTGCGAGCGTGTCTATGGATTGATCGAGCGCTATCTAGCCGACGAGCGGTTGCGATGAAGATCGCGCAGGTTGCGGGCCGCTTGATTCAAGTGCAGCTGACACGGCCATACACGATCAGCGGCCACCATTGGGACTCGGTGCAGTTCGTGCTCTTTTCAGTGCAGGGTGATGACGGGTTGTTTGGCTACGGAGTCGCGTCGCCAGCACCCGAGGTTACCGGCGAAACGTGCGCGGCAGCGCTGCGCGAACTGAAGCCGTCCGCGAGTGCTTGGCTGATCGGGCGCGCTCCGAGTGATCCAGAGTTGCAGAGTGAGATCAAGACGCGTTGCACCGGTCCGGCGGCGCGCGCGGCAATCGACATGGCGCTATGCGATGTGATAGCCCGAGCGGCGGGAGTCCCGTTCGTAGAACAGCTCGGCCGCGTGCATGAAGTGCTGCCGACGTCGATCACGATCGGCCAGATGTCGATAGCTGAGACCATGACCGCGGCCGAAGAATACAATGCGCGCGGGTTCTCAGTGTGGAAGGTAAAGACGGGCTGTGATGTCGACGAAGACCTGGCGCGACTGCGCGCGCTGCGTGGTCGTTACGGTGCTCGCATCACGTTGCTCGCCGACGCAAACCAAGGCTACGACGAACGCGCGCTGCTGCGTTTTGTGGCGGGGATGGGGGAACTCGATTTGGCGATGCTCGAGCAGCCGATGCCGCCAGGCAGCGAGGGATTTTTGTGCACGCTGCCGTCCGAGGTGCAGCGGCGCCTTGCAGCAGACGAGAGCGTTTGCGAAGTAGCGGACCTAGAACGGATGCTCGCTGCGGGTTGCCCGTATGGCATCGTCAACATCAAGCTGATGAAGTGCGGTGGCCCGCGCGCGGCATTGCAGCTTGCGCGGGTGTGTGAGCAGAACGGCCTCGATGTGATGTGGGGCTGCAATGACGAAAGCGTCCTCGGTATCGCTGCCGCGCTGCATGTGGCGTTTGCGTCAAAGGCGACCCGCCACCTCGATCTTGACGGCAGTTTCGATCTCGCCACCGATCCCTTCACTGGCGGCTTCGCGATCGCAGCAGGGAACCTGCGCACGCTGCTGTTGCCAGGCTTTGGCGCAAGCCCAGCCTGAGTCTCGGCGCAAGCGAGTCAGCAACCCACGCGCGCGCCCACGTTCGCAACCAGCCTGCACGGTAGCCGCCCGCATCGCCCACTGGCCCTCATGCCGCATCGGCTCTGGAGCGCACGGAGCGCACGAAGCGCACGGAGCGCACGGAGCGCACGGAGCGCACGGAGCGCACGAAGCGCACGAAGCGCACGGAGCGCACGGAGCGCACGGAGCGCACGGAGCGCCGCACCCGTCCCGTCACTGGCGACACTGCGCTGTCAGTGTTCGGCTAGCACTCAGGGGGAGCTTTTGTGCTAGAGGTTGTCATGGTGGCACCGAGCCGATGGTGTGGTCGGCGAACTGCTGGCGCAGACGTTCGAGTTCGGCCCGCAACTGGTGTTCGACCTCGGCGTGGTCTTTTTTGCCGGCGAGGTTGTTGAGTTCGTGCGGATCCTTGCGCAGGTCGTAAAGCTCAAAGACTGCAAGCGTAGGAAACCAGAGCAGCTTGTGAGTCTGGGTGCGCACGGCCAGGTGCGGGTGCACGCGGTGCGGATCGGGATACTCGTAGTAGTGGTAGTAGATGCTCTGCCGCCAGTTGGCCGGTGGTGCACCAAGGAGCACTGGTTTGAGGCTTTTGCCCTGCACACTTTCTGGAATGTGCGCACAGGCCGCGTCGAGGATGGTCGCTGTGAGGTCCAGATTTAGGGCGAGTGCGTTTGACGAGGTGCCTTTTGTTGTGACGGAAGGCCAGCGCACGAGCATCGGGACACGCAGAGATTCTTCGTATGCGAAGCGCTTGTCGTAGTAGCCGTGGTCGCCAAGAAAGAAGCCGTTGTCGCTCGTGTAGACGACGAGCGTGTCATCGCGGTGGCCGTGGGAGTCGAGCCAGCTCATCAGTCGGCCAACGTTTTCGTCCAGTGACTGCACACAGGCGAGATAATCTTGCATGTAGCGCTGGTAGTACCACCTCGTCAGCGCATCGCCGCTGAGTTCGGCAGGTGGCGTGCCCTTGACATCGTCCTTGCTCAAGTCGCGGCTCACGCGCATGGTCGCCTCCGCCGCAGCGGGACCGCGCGTGGCGTAGTCATCGAACAGAGTCGCGGGCTCTGGAATGACTTGCCCGGCAAACTCTTTTTGGTGCGCCGCGTCCGGCACCCATGAGCGGTGCGGCGCCTTGTGCCCGACGACGAGGCAGAACGGTTTTTCAACGGGCTGACGTTCGAGCCATGCGATCGCCTTGTCGGTAATGACATCGGTGACGTAGCCCTTCGATGGCGTGCGCTCGCCCATCACCAAGAATGGCGAATCAACATAGATGCCATGCCCTGGCAGGATGTCGTGCCAGGTAAAACCAGTGGGGGCCGTTTCGAGGTGCCATTTGCCGACCCACGCGGTTGTGTATCCGCGCTGCTGCAGTTCTTTGGCAAAGTGCCATTGGCCGCCGTCGAACTGATCCTCATTCTGCTTGAAGCCATTCTGATGCGCATACGTGCCCGTCAGGATGCAGGCGCGCGAAGGGCCGCACAGTGAGTTGGTCACAAACGCTGCGTCGAGCCGCATGCCCTGCGCGGCAAGAGCGTCAAGGTTGGGAGTGCGGTTGATCACGCTGCCGTAGCAGGACAACGCATGTGCGGCATGATCATCGGCGATGATCAGCAGGATGTTCATGGGTCGCGCGGGCTTCTGCACAGGTTCCGTTGGCGATGGGTTTGCGCACGCGGCGACGAACAGGCAAAGCGCGATGCAGGACAGACCGGCTGAATGCTGGCGTTTGCTAGGAATGATTTGCACGCGGCAGATGCTATGGCTCAGCCGTCGGTGCGCGCAGTGCTACTGAGCAGCGACGAGCGTTTTTGCCAGTTCGATGACGCTGAGCGGCGCCGAACCTTCGGCCTTGTTGTTTACAACCAGAGTCACCGGTAGTTCGCGTGACGAAGCCTCGCGGATCAGCGCGGCCAGTGCGGCGCGTGACGAAGGGTCTGGGTCCTTTAGCTGTGAGAATGGTTCGTAGCGCTCCTTGGCCTCGTCATAGCTAGCGCCGGGTTGCAGCATCCAGCGCGCTATGACCGGGCCCCTGAGCGGCGCAATCAATCGCTGCGCTTCGATCGAAGGCATTCGGGAATGGACCGCATAGCAGTGTTGCGCGCCGCAATCATCGAGGGCCGCCACGTAGTGAGGAGTCAGCAGTTCTGGGTCGCGCAGTTCGACGGCGTAGACTGGTCCCTGTGGCAATGCGCGGAGGAAAGTCTGCAAGCGTTGCGCAAACAGCATAGGTGACTGCGTGACCTCGGTGCCTTGTGGCGAGAACTGAAACAGTATTGCGCCGAGTTTTTTGTCGAGGCCGCGAATCGCGGGTTCGAGAACGCGCGATAGGGCCACGGAGGATTCGAGGTAGAGCGGGTTTGGTTTGCGTGCGCGCCTGCCGCGAACTGGGCTAAAGGGTGTGAGCAGCTCCCCCCAGGCTTTCACGAGAAAGCGAAAATCGCCGGGGACTGCCGCTGCGTAGCGCGCGAAGTCTTCGGTGAGAATGGGCGCATAAAATGTGCGATCGATGCCAACTGTGCGAAGCAGCGGGTGCTGCGCGTAGGCCTGCAGCCCATGTTTGCTTAGCGCCTTCTCGCGCGCGCGATCGGCGTAGACGATCCCGCGCCAGCCGGCAAAGGTCCACGACGAGGTGCCCATGCGCAGCGAGCGCGGGAGTTTGGCGGCAAGCTCGCGCAGCCATTCTGCGACTGCATGCGGCTGGACCAGGTCCACGTCGGATGATGGCAATGCGCCGAACAGGCCTTGTTGCCGTGGTGGTTGCGGATAGCTCACCGCAGAACTCTAGTCGAAGAGTGCGAGCAATCGATCAGCGGCCAAGGGCGCGCAGCAACATGGGAGCGATTTCAACCGTGCTGAATGCAGTCATGCTGTCGGGCACTGAGAAGCCGTCAACAAACCCAAGTTCACGCAGCGGCGTGAGCAACTCAGGTCGGTTGGCAAAGACATGAATCGGCACATCCTTCGTGTGATCGGGCGGATCCATAGTGGCGGCGATAGGCGGCTGGTGATCACCTAGCAAGATGACCAACGACGGGCGTTCCAGTTGGCAGGCAAAGCCGACGATTGTGCGCAGGGTGTATTCAATTGAGTCGCTGTAGGCCGTGAGCGCGATCTGGTCGTGCAGCATGTTGAGCCAGGTCACGGGGTGCTCGATGCGAGGCGGTCCGTTGAACGAGTTGGCATCGATCTGCCAGTCCGCAAAATAATGCGGGATCATTCGGAATGGCGCGTGGCTCGTGACGGACACGAATGAGGTGAAGAGCGGGGTCTTTGCCTTCCGCACCACTTTTGTGAGCAACTGGTGTAGCGCGTATTGATCCGGCATCTGGCCCCAGTGGTAGATAAGGCCGTGATAGTCGAGCTCCTGTTGCGTGAGCGCCTCATCGAAGCCATAGAACATCGCCCCCATGGGCCAATGCCGGTGCATCGCTGGGAGTATTTCGACCGTGTGATAGCCAGACGCTTGGAAGCGTTTTGGCAGGGGCGCTAGGGTGCTCGCGATCACGCGGTCAAACATGAAGCGATCGGGAACCGGCACCGAGGCATACATCTGCGCGTGCGTCAGAAAGGAGCCACCGCCGGTAACCTCCGGGAAGCACATCGCAGTCTTCACCGTGTAGTTTTTTGCCCGCAAGTCTCGATCGAACCCGGCGTACAGCGAAGCCATGCGTTGCGCCAACTGCGGCTGCCGTACACAGACCCGCCCGTAAGACTCGACGAACATCATATGCACATCTGCGCCGGCCAACATTCCCACGCCAGGGGCGGCGGCAAGCCTTGTGCTGGCAGCCTGCAGACGTTGTTCGACCACGCTATCAAGCAGCTCGGGATTGCACTGGTGCGCTACTTCGTCCACTAGCTTGCCGACCAGTGAAGCTAGTGCGGACGGTTGCCAGAGCGATTTGCCAGAGGTGCTCACCGATCCTGCAATCACGCTGGCGAACACCAAAGCTTGCATGGCAAGCAACCATCGGCACAGCACCTGCGCGCTGGCTGCGGATGCAGTAAGGTTTTTTATGCAGTGAATGATCAGGAGCAGGGAGCCGAGGATGGCGAGTGTGACCCCGCCAATCGCGAGCGCGTGTTGCCATAGCTGCTGGTCGTGCAGAAGCAAATGGTAGAGCCCGGGAGCTTCGCGGATATCGGCCAGCTCGAACTTCCGTTCTAGAAACGCCGGCACCAGCGTTGCCGCGGTTTGGAGCAGGAGCGACAGCAGCACTAGGACGCTGGCGATGCGCACTGCAATGGTTTGCTTGCCCGCGGCAGTGCCTAATGCTGCGATGGCGATCGCAAAGCAGAGGTCTGGATATGGATGGATCCACGCAGTCATGAATGTGGAAAACGACCCAGTGAGTGATGCGCTGAACAGGCTCTGCAGCACGATGAAGCTGCCGATCGCCAGCGCGGTGACAAAGCTCACTTTCCGCTCTCCATGCTGAGCCTGTTGTTGCGGACAACGAGCATCGGGCCGATTGGATATGCGTTGCCGGTGCGCCCGCTGTAGGCGAGCACGCGGATTCGCGTTCCCGCCACTGGCGGCGGTAGCAAGGGCATGTTCCACGGAGCTGTCCTTCCGTTGTTGATGAACTCTGGCCATGCGAACTGCAGCGGCGAAAAAGTTCCGCCAGGTTTCGCTGCGATCGCAACGACTACGGTCGGCGTGTCGCCGAGGAACGTCCCGCGGATGCCGCCATGCAGCAGTTCGCTGGTGCCTTCGCCGACGCCGCCGCTGCCGCGCACTGCCGAGGCTTGTGCGAGCGTTTCAAGCTGGTCAAGGTGCCCATCGAGTGTGTTGGGGATGATCCCGCGCAATCGCAGGCGATCGAACTGCGCCTGGCTTTTTACGGTGAGCATCGTCTCGTCGATCGCCCCGACTAGCAGTGCTGGCAAGCGCAATTGCGCGTCATCGTGGGCCGCGATCACGCGCGCAAGTCGCAGCGTCTCAAAACCAGTCGCCCAGTCGCCGATGGCGAGCATCGTTACTAGGCCGAGCACAAAGGCGAAGTGTCGCCGTTGCATGCGCGAAGCGAGCAAGCCGAGTAAGCCAACCAGCAGCAGCACGCCGCCGATCCCCAAAGACCGTGCAGTGCCTGCATCGATACCGGCGCCGAGACGTTCGTTTTGCCAAAGCCCGATCAGCAAGCCAAACCACACGCAACTCCATGACGGTGCTTCGTTTTGCCGTTGGCCATGGTTGTTGGCGCGGCGCAGTTTGAACAACAGCAGCAACACCAAAAAGCACGCGGTCACCCCAATCAGTAAAACATCGGCATCGGTGTCAGGTATCGGATCGAGCACCGTGCTGCCGATCGAATGCATGGCCGTGCTTAGTGCCGCGAGCGGAGATTCAATCAGGGTGCCGAGGATCCCGTGTGCGCCGAGTGCGATGCCGCCTGCGGGCGCGATGCTGAGTGCTGCGCCGACGTTGCCGATCAGTAAAAGCGCGAACAAACAGCTAAGACGGTGTGGTGATTCTGCGCGTGCAGCAGCTTCGCGGAGCGCGGGGATCAGTGCTAAAAACACCACTGCGCCATTGGCGTGCGTGAATGGCGCCAGAGCAACACAGGTGAAGGCGATCGTTGCGCTGCGCGTGAAGGGTTGGTTGCTCGCCAGCGCGCGCAATGCAATCAACAGCAGTAGTGGTGGCAAGAACAACGTTGATCGCTCGCCGTAGAGCCACGAAGCGCCGAGTGCCGGTGTTGCGACCAGCAACCCGGCAAGCGCGAGTGCGAAGGGCGCAATCAGGCCAGCGCGTGCAATGGGGCGTGGCAGGAGGCCTGCGACCAGGCCGGCGATCAGTATCGCTAGCAGTGCGTTTATTGCGGCGAGCGATGCGCACGTGATGCCCGGGATTTGCAGCAAGCACAGCGGCAGTAGTCGGCCAAGTATTGCGGCGTGTTCAGCGCTCACGTCCGCCCACGCGGCGAATTCCCATTGCATTGCCATTTCACCAAGCATCAAGCGTTGTCGCCAAGGCTCGGGAAACTGGCTCCCCATAAAAGCCCACGCCAATGGGGTTGCCGCGGGGAGGGCCGCTAGGAGCCAGATTGCTGCGCGCAGTGGCTTCACGGGATCAACACTGGCCGCTGCGCTACAGTGACCCGATAGCAGGCGACGCCGCTTGCATAAAGTTGCTCGAGCGCGATGCCACCGAGGAACGCATCGGCTAGATGGCGCACCATTGCGATCGGCACAAAGCGGCGGATTCGTTGCAGGCGGCGTTGTTGGCGGGCTAGGACTTGCATTGGCCTGCTCACCACTTGCGAGGTGAGGTCGATCTCGTTCAGTAACAGTAGGCCGGCATTTTCGAGCGCCACGCGCCTCATTGCGATTGCCTGCAGCGAAGGTGAGTGCCAGTGGTGCGACAGCGCGACAATATTGGGGTCGTCGCTGGTTGTTTTGGTAGTGCCGTCATCGAGCCACAGGAAGTGGCCGCCGGGCCGCAATGCATGGTGCACATTGCGCAGCACTGCTGGCAAGTCGGAGGCATGGGCAAGCGATTCGATCGCCAAAACGGTGTCGAACTGTTCGGCAAGCGGGGTCGCAAAGTCTTGCACGAGAAACGTGCAGCGCGCGCCAAGCTTGCGGCGCACCGATTCTTTGGCGGCACGTGTTGCCTGCACCCGACTCCTAGTCACGCCGACGCCGCTGCTGCCAGTGGCCTCGACCCAGCGGAACAGGGACGCGCCAAAGCCGCAGCCGAGATCGAGCACGCGCGCGTTTGCGGGTAGCGGTGCCTGCCGTTGCAGCCAGCGGTCGAGGCCTGCGGCGTTATCGGCCGGCCCATCGCCGGAAGGTGGCAGCAAGCGTTTGCGTAGTTCGAGCCCATTGCCGTCGGCATGTTTGCTGAAGCGCCGCTGCAACAAGCTATAGCGGGCGAGCACTTCGTACAGGGAATCGAGTTCGCCTTGTGGATTGCTCATCCGCGCGAAATGCTCCCACTGCGCCGCAGCACAAACACGAGCTCGTTGCACCACCGCAGCGGCATGAGTGACTGAGCGACTGGCTCCTTGCGCCCTGGTCGCGGATGTCGCCACGGCAATAGTTGGCGAAAGCGCGCGCGCGGCCATTGATCGGGCAGGGTTTGTTCTATTTCGAGGCCTGCCGTCGCAAACAGGATGCGCCATTGCGCGAGCGTTTTCGCGTCTTGGTGGCCATGCATTTCGCGTCGGCCAAGAATTTGCCGCCACACCCGCCACACGATCGTGCTCGCATTGCGCACGAGGAACACGAATCGGGCATCGGGCTTGGCAACGCGGATCATTTCGCGTAGCGCAATTGCCCGGTCGAGGAAGCGCTCGAGTGAGCCTACGCAGGTCACGGCATCGAAAGTTCCATCTGCAAACGGCAACTGCTCGGAGTTGCCTTGTCGCGCATCGACGCCGGGCAGCAACCCGCACGCCAACTCGATCGCTTGTGCCGAGATGTCGATGCCGCTCGCAATAACGCCACGCTCCATTGCCGCGCAAAGAAGTAGGCCAGGGCCGCACGCGACATCGAGCAACCGCTGGCCCTTCGTCACACAAGCGAGTTGAACAAAGATCGGATAGGCGCGCCGTGGCCGCAAGTATTTGAGGCCCTTCTTTTGGTAGGTCGCGTCAAACCATGCAGCCACTTGCGACTGCGAAACTTTGTGCTGCACATCAGGCGCATCAACCATGCGTCGGGTGCGCGTTGTTCTGCGCCCTCCATCCTAGATAGCGTGGCACGGTTTTTTTGTAGTGCTGCCATGCCGCGCCATGCCGCGCTAGCAGGCTCGCTTCTTCAAGCATTACGCGGCGCGTCATGTTGGCGACATATAGCGGCAAGCCGACCAATAAAAGCCAGTGCGGGAACAGGCAGCAAAGGCCGAGGTACAAAGTGAACATCCCGACCAGGCCCGGGTTGCGAGAGTGCAAGAATAGTCCTGCTGGCAGTCCGCCGCGGCGTTGCGTTGCGCGCAGTTGCAGCACGGAGACAAACGTCGTCACCCTGCCAAGTATGACCAGTGTGATGCCGAGCAAGTTGAGCGCAGGTGTTGTCGATGCCTGCAAAAACCCAAAGCCTGGCACGCAAAGCACAGCGAGTGGTGGCAGCAAAAACAGCGCGACACCGAGCATCGTTGGCAGCAAGAAAACCAACAGTTTGCGCGCGCGATGGAGACTGCGAGCACGTATGAGCGCGTCGCCAGCACTG
Source organism: Planctomycetota bacterium (assembly GCA_014192625.1). Classification (GTDB taxonomy): domain Bacteria; phylum Planctomycetota; class UBA1135; order UBA1135; family UBA2386; genus BJHM01. The sequence goes on along the minus strand of BJHM01000021.1, from coordinate 33,214 downwards.
CCCGGGTCGCCTTGTGTCGCAAGCAAGTTGTAGGTGCTCGCCTCGCTAGGAATGGGGAAAACCGTCAACTCGATCAGTAGTGACGCATAGGCGGTGAGCACGATGCCTGCGACGAAGCTCATGCCTTCACCTTGCGCGTGCGGGCCTGCGACACCAGAAAAAGAGCATCGCTACTGAATGACCAGGCAAGCAACACGACGGCGATGATGGTTACTGCGTTACCAACGCTGTTTGGCACGACTGGGCAGAGAGCGGCGAGCAGCGATGCGAGGACGAAAGCACAGATCCTACGGCCCCTGCCATTGTCGCCATTCACGGGCTTTGGATCGTGTGCTTTTGCGCCGACGAGCCACATCGCTAAGACGAAGATGTAGCGCAGTGCTGGCAGCACGAGCACGTGCAGGCCGATGCCTTCGATGACTGCCAGCACAGCTAGCGTCAATACCGTCGCCTGATCGGTCTCCATGTCGAGTATCGCACCCTGCGCTGACCCGCCGTAGCGACGCGCAAGTGCGCCGTCGAGCAGATCGCCGATCACAACCGTTGCCGCGCAGAGAAACCAAATCATGCCGCGATCACTAAAGCCAGCCCATGCGACCGCTGTGAGCCCAACGCCCCGTGCGATCGTCGTGAGGTCTGCTAGGTTGCGGACTGCGCCCAAAATCAACACGAGGCTAGCGATGCTGAGTGCGAGCAGGGTGAGTCCTAAATCCCGCCATGCCAACGGCAATTCACCAGGGCCGTGCAGCGCGAGTGCGACAAGCAGCGCGAGCCAAACTGTCGATTGCACATGCAACCAGACCTGGAGGGACTGCGTGAGCCTCGGCGCGACTGGCATAGTTCGTATATTCTGTTGAAGCCCGAAAACCTTGTCGGTCGAAACTATCTGGCGGCTGCAAGAGATTCGGCTCTTGATAAGATAATTGTGCGCTTATTTTTTATGTACTGCCCATGAATTGCGAACTCAGCGTTGGGCCTGTCTGGCTAGCTCTGTTGCAAGCGAGGCTCATGCTTTTGCGGCGGCATGGGGACCTTTTCTTCGCTTCTGCGCGCGGTCAATGGTCGTGCCACGACGTTGCCACGGTGCCATGGGAGCAGGTGGATCAGGTGCTGTTGGTGCGCGACCCGCGCGCTCCGAATGCTTCGCTGCCTCGACTAGCGCGCGGCGAGGCTTTCACGATCTGCACGTTTAGGAACGGTTCGCCGCTGCAGGTCGAGCACCCGGAAGGTCGCCCTGTCGATAGTCTGATGCTCGGTAGTGCACGCGTGTACCTGCCGGTGATCCTTGGTGGCATCGTCGCTGCGAGTCGCGGGGAAGTGTTTTGTGTCGCGCATGTGACCCAGTCGCTCGATGGCCGCATCGCCTGCAGCAACGGGCAATCGCAGTGGATTGGCAACCAAGCTGATCTGCAGCATTCGCATCGCATGAGGGCACTCGTGGATGCGGTGGTGGTCGGTGCGGGCACGGTGCTTGCCGACAACCCGCGACTCACGGTTCGGCTCGTGGAAGGGGCTTTGCCGCGTCGCGTGGTGCTGAGTGGCGGCGGCCGCGTGCTCAAGGACCCGCGCGCGCTGCATGTTCTGCAGGCGCCTGGCTGCGATCTTTTTGTGCGGCATGGGGAGCAGCTCGGGGTAGTCGCGCCGCAGGTAAAAGTCACCGCAGTTGCTGCGGGCGAAGATGGGTTACTGCTGCCGCAATCGGTGCAGACCACGCTCGCGCAAGCAGGCAGGCACTCGATTTTCCTGGAGGGTGGCGCCTTTGTCCTCTCGTCTTTCTTGCAGGCTGGAGTGATCGACTTGTTGCAGGTGCACATCGCCAACCTGCTGCTCGGCTCGGGTCTGCCAAGCTTTTCGCTGCCGGCGGTGGACCATGTGGATGCTGGTCGCCGTTTTGAGATGGAGCATTCTACGCTCGATGGGCAACTGCTGCTCAGCTGCTGGCCGCGCGACAGAGATTTCTGTGGCTAGTCCGCGAGTAGTGCTCGGCTATTGGGTCACTTCACAAGGGCAAGGCTGCTTGCGCGACGTGGCGTTACCCGCGGTCGGCGCGAAGGACTGCGAATTGACTGCGATCTTCACCGGCGTCAGCAAAGGCACAGAGCGGTTGGTTGGCATGGGACGCGTGCCCGCCGAATGTGCAGAGCCAATGGCCTGCCGCGGCATGCAGGGGAACATGCAACTGCCCGTGTTGTATGGCTACAGCTTCGTTGGCCGCTTGACTGCTGGTGAACATGCCGGACGCAGTGCATTCACCATGCATCCGCATCAAGAGCGTGCCGTCGTTGCGCGCGAGCACCTTGTGCTATTGCCGTCTGGCATGCCGCCGTCGCGTGCGACGCTGTTCCCCAATCTCGAAACCGCATGGAATGCGATGTGGGATGCAGAACTGATCGCCGGTGAACGGGTGGCTGTCGTCGGCGGGGGAGCAGTTGGCCTGCTACTCACCTTCGTGTTGCAAAGCGTGCTGGGCATGCGCGTGGTCCTTGTTGAGAGTGACCCTCTGCGCCGTAGCCGCGCGGCCCGCCTGCCGTGGCCAGTGGAGGTCATTGACCCAGCCGATTTGCCGCGCGGAACATTTGATGCGGTGTTTCACGCAACTGGGCACGGCGAAGGGCTGCAGTTGGCAATCGATGCGCTGGGCTTTGAGGGGCGCGTGTTGGATCTTTCGTGGTATGGCACCACAAAAGTTTCGGTGCGCCTCGGCGGCCGATTTCACTACCAGCGCCAGCGGATCATCGCGTCGCAGGTCGCCACGGTGGCGCGCGTGCATCGTGCCGGCGGTTATGCCGCGCGCACAGCAGCCGTGCTCGAGCTGCTCGGCGACAGCAGGCTGGATAGCTTGTTCGACGCGCCGATTCCGTTTGCCATGCTGCCTGAGTTTTTTGCGCGGCTCTACCATGGTGACGTCGAGTCGCCCTGCCCACTCGTCAGTTATCCAAACTCATGAATAGTCCCACCTCTGGCGTATTCCGTGTAGCGGTCCGCGATCGCGTCATGATCGCGCATAGCTTTGTTGGCGCGGTCTTCGGGCCGGCGCAGCGGCTGCATGGTGCGACTTACGAGATCACCAGTGAATACGCATCGGAGCACCTCGACCCCAACGGCATTGTGCTGGATATTGGGTTCTGCCATGAGGTGCTTGCCGAAGTGCTGGCGCCGTTGCGCTTCCAGAATCTCGACGAGCTGTTGCCGTTTTCGGGCGTGAACACCACCACGGAGTTTCTTGCGCGCTGGATCCATCAACAGGTCACCGCCCGAATGCGTGGCCAGTTTCACGGCATGCTGCGCATCACCCTGGACGAGAGCAGCGTCGCATGGGCCAGCTACGAAGGACCGGTGGCGTGATCATCTTGCTGGAGCCGCCGCGGCTAGCTGGATTTGTTTCCGGAGGGTTTCGTTACCAGTCAGAGATCGCGAGACGGCTTGCCGCGTCCGGGATCGGCCGGCTTGAAGTGATCGCCGCGGCGGATCTGGTGCAGGCCGTCACGATGCTGCGACAGCGCGAGCCCGCGGCCAGAATCGTGATCGACGGACTATTTGCCACGCTGTCGAAAAAACCGCTGCCGCTTGGCGCAATCGCGTTGCTGCACATGGCGCCACCTTCGGGATGGTGTCTGTCACCCATGCCGGTGATCACCACTGCGGCAACGACAGCGCGGGCCGTTGCGGCGAGCGCCACATCTGTGGCCATCGTCCGTCCAGGTCTCGACGAATGCTTCGCGCCGAGAACGCAGGTGCGCAGTTCCGCTGCGTTGCGAATCGCATGCGTTGGAACAGTGAGTCCTTTGAAAGGGCAGGCGATGCTTGCTGCCGCGATACTCAGGAGTGGTGTCGCTTGCGAGTTGCTGCTGATTGGCGATGTGGCTTCGCATCCGGATTACGTGGCGCAGGTGCGCGCGGCCGCAGGAACTGTGACATTGCGTATGCTCCATGTGCTGTCACCCGAGGCGGTCGCAGAGGCGTTCGCAACAGCGGATCTCGCGGTCTCTGCTTCGCGGCATGAATCGTTTGGCATGGCGGTGGCCGAGGCGGTGGCGTGTGGCGTGCCGGTATTGGCATTTGCCACGGGCGAGATCGGCTCCTCGGTGTGCGATGGCGAGAACGGCTGGCTGTTGCCGGTCGATGCGTCGGAGGCGCAGTTCGAACGCGCAGTGCATGACTTGCTGCGCGCGCCCGCGCGCTTGGCAACGGCGCGCGCACACTCGATGCGGCCATCGCTCGGCTCGTGGGATGCTGCTGCGGATGAGTTTGCGCGTGCGTGCGCCTTGGCCCAGCTCCGCTGACGACCAGTGGCGTATTCGCCCGCTATTGGTCGAGCCTGCGGCGACGCAAGGTTGGCTGAGCTACTGCAAGAACGACAGAGGCCTCTTTGTTGCGGTGGCTGCGTTTGCCAGCCGGCAGCGGTTTCGTCGTGCAAAGGTCCGCCGATTTCGAGCTCACCCTCTTTGGTGCTGTTCTTGCGTTGTTGCCGTTGCGCACCTTGTCGCGTTGCTTCGCGGCAGCCTGCGAGATCATCCCACCGTGTTTTTTTGCCAACAGGAAGGCGCTAGCGACCAGGGTTAGTGCCTGTCCGACTGTGATTCCTTCTCGCGCGCGCAGCGTGAGGCACGCTTTGCCGGTCATCAGTGCTAGCTCTTTGCCCATAGCTTGCAGGACCACAGACGAGCAGCAGTAGACCACCGGGTGTTTCCCGCGCTCTGCAAACCCCACAAGCCATTCGCTGTTGCGCACGACCACGGGGAAGCCCGCGTAAAGTTTGAGGCCCTTATTTGGCAACGTGGCTTCAAGTAGCTCGCACAGCTGTTTTTCGACCGGCAGGTCGCACGGCGCTATGGTGCGGAGATAAGCCGCACGCTCGCCGGGCACGAACTTGCCGGCGGTGGTCATCCGATGAGGGGTTTCCTTTGTGGCCGATTAGCGGGTGATGTCGCCGTTTTGGTCCCAAACAAACAGCGAGTCCGGCTCGGGGTGAATTTTGATTTGACCAAGCTGCGAAAGCTGGTCGGTGGTCAGTTGCCAGCGTGCGGCAGTCATGCAGCCAAGCCCGAGTCGCTTCGTGTCGTCGTTCTCGACGAGCCTCCGTTGAATCGCTGCGGCTCGTTGCATCGCGAGGAGGCTCATACCGGAGTTGAGTTTGCTCATCGCCTCATTGGTCGGCGTTGGATCATCGAGGTAGCAGCGCCAGCCCTTTGCGCATGCTCGAACCAAAGCGGCGCAGCGCGCCTGATTGGCTTGCCAGTAGCTGCGTTTTGTGACGATCACTTCGTTGTAGGGGTCAAAACCAGACTCACCCATCATGAACACCCGTGTTTTGATGCCCTTCAATTCCAGCGACACCGGCTCCGATGTGATGAAGCACTGCGCGGCGAGCTTGGCGTTGGTGGCAAACTCGGCGAGGCTTGCCGAGTAGGTGACGATCTGGTGTTTGCTGCCTGGATAGACCTTGTCGAGCCACCGGAAATCCGCGAGTCCGGACTCAATCGACACCGTGGTGTCCGACTGCCAGAGCTGCGCCAGCGTCTTGTGTGGCGAGTCCTCGTGGACCATCAGCCCGAGCGGGTTGCCCTGGTAGACCGCGAACAGCGCCACCAGATCGCCGCCCTGTTCTTTTAGTTGCAGGATCTGTGGCCCGGCGACCACGGCGAATTCGACTTGGCCGGAGGCCACGAGTTGCGGCGCAGGCACGCCGGGGCCGCCCTGCACGAGTTCAACGTCAAGGCCTGCTGCGCGGAACAGACCCTGTTGCGCCGCGGCATAGAAACCGCCGAACTCCGGCTCGGCGACCCAGTTTAGTTGCAGCTTTACGCGGGGGAGCATGCCGCCGTCGGCTGGTTGGTTTTGTTTGCCGCCGCAACTGCAGGCGAGCATGGATAAAAAGAAGCAGGCCAGCGGGGCGAATGCGTAGACGGTGTTTTGGCGAGAAGCAAGCATCCGCGCAGTGTAAGTTGATGCGCCGCGCAGAAGCGATCCTCGTGTCAGGTGATGATGGCGATAGACCTGTCGAAGAACAATTTCCTTAGCCTTGAGGGTGCGTCACGCTGGTTTGGCAGTGTTGCGGCCGTTGAGCTTGTGTCGTTGACGATTGCAGTGGGGTCGTTCACGTCGATCGTTGGCCCATCAGGCTGCGGCAAGACCACGTTGCTCCGCATGATGGGCGGGCTCGAACCGCTCGATGCTGGCCGCATGGAACGCAGCCTCGGCGCTTTGAGCTATTGCTTTCAAGAGCCACGGCTCCTGCCATGGCGCAGCGTCGTCGACAACGTGGCGCTGCCGCTCGAACTCAACGGCGTGCCGCGCGAGGAGCGGCTTGACAGGGCTTATGCGGCTATCGCGCGCGTGCAGTTGTCGGAAGCTGCGGGGCGCTTTCCGCATCAGCTGTCTGGTGGCATGAAGATGCGGGTGGCGATTGCGCGCGCGCTCATCGCCAGCCCGGCACTGCTCCTGCTCGATGAGCCGTTTGGTGCGCTCGACGAAGTAACGCGCCATGAACTCGACGCAGAACTGCGAGCTCTGTGGGAGCGTGAGCAGTTCACTGCGGTGATCGTCACGCACTCCATGCAGGAGGCCGCGTTTCTTTCTGAGCGCATTCTTGTCTGTTCGCCGCGCCCGGCGCGCATCATTGCCGAAGTGGCGACCTCAAAGGACTCGCGCGATGCCCGGTATTGGACGAGCACATCCCTCAATGCGGCGGTTCGCACCGCGAGCGATGCGATGGCGACTGCTATCGAGGCTTTGCGGCGATGACGGCACGCCCCGAGTCCAAGGTTGCAGGCGTAGTAGCACCGCTCTGCGTGATCCTGCTGGCGATTGCGTTCTGGGCCGCGATCAAGTGGGTTTTCGACGTGCGGGACTTCGTGCTGCCCTCACCTGGTGGGGTGCTTTCGGCGTTTCTTGCCGAGCCGTGGCCCTTCCTGGAAGGCTGCCTCGCGACGGCGATCAATGCGGCTAGTGGCTTTGCCATCGCCACCGTCCTCGGCATCGCTCTTGCGAGTCTGCTGTCGCTGTCGCGCGTGATCGAGCGCAGCGTGTATCCGTTGACGCTGCTGTTTCAGATGGTGCCGCTCATCGCCATCGCACCGTTGCTGGTCGTGTGGTGCGGATATGGCCGGCCTGCGATTGTTGCGAGCTCAGCGGTAGTCGCACTTTTTCCGGTCATCGCCAACACGCTGTCTGGCTTGCGCGCCCGCCCGCTCGCGCTCGACGAGTTGTTCTCAATCCTTGGCGCAAGCGTGCTTGTGCGTTGGTGGAAACTTGCGCTGCCTTCCGCCGTCCCATCCATCGTCACCGGTTTGCGGATCGCTGCGGGCCTCGCCACGATCGGCACGATATCAGGGGAGTTTCTGGCTGGCATTGGTGGCAAAGGTGCGCCGCTTGGCGTGCTGATCACGACGGCGCTGCGCAATTTTCAGACCGACCGGGTGATCGTCTGCGTGCTGCTGTCCGCACTGGTTGGGTTTGCGCTCTTTGGCGCAGTCAGTCTCACCAGCCGGCTGCTGTTGGGGCGGTTTTTGCGGTCCTGAGTGTGCGACCCGGCGCGATCTGGCCTTGGCTGGCGATATTGGTGCAGTGACGCGGCCCGTTTGCGCCCTGTTTGCCATCTGTTCGCCTCGGCAGCGGTGTATGCGGCACAGGTTTCGCGCATTTTTCGGCGGGCTGTGCGTGCGGATTTTGACCGATGGTCCTTCTACGGGCGAAGCCACAACCAAAGGACTGATCATGCTCGCCACTTCCCGTTTGCTCCTGACCCTCACCCTCACGACTGCCATTGCGCAGGCCCAGGTGATGGTCAGCGATTTCCTCTTCTCTGTTTCGCAGCCCGAGAGAACCATCAGCGGTAGCGGTGGCACGGTGCTACAGAGTCTGAATCCCAACGAGATCGTTGGAATGCATTCCTCCCCATGCCCTTCGCAAGCGGAGAAATGGTTGCCGCGCTCGTGCTTTCAGACGATGGCGGGCGATGAGGATGGTGACAACAATTACTATGAGCCATCGATCATGGGTTCGATCGACGCGATGATTTCGGTGCAAGCCGCCGGCACGTCCTTTAGCAATCAGCGCACCATTTGGTATTCGCCCAGCGTCGCACTTGGCACCACGGTGAGCGGCGCCCTTGGCCTGCGTCCAGGTGACATCGGCCGCATTGCGCGCGCCCCGGCTGGCGATGGCAGAATCGAATACTTCATCCGCAGAGAAATGATCAACACGGCGCTCGGCCTGCCAATAGGCACCGCGATCGACGTTGATGCTGCGGCGTTCGGTAACAACTATGGATTGTTCCTCAGCCTCGACACGGACATCGTCGTCAATCTTTGTGGCGGACCTGTGCTGCTGAGAGACGGTGACGTGTTCGTCATCGCGCCCATGTTTTACATCATGACGACAAGCCAGACGATTGGCGGCGTGGCGCCGAACTCTGCGGTGGTAGTCCACACCGAGGCGCAAATGGATTTGATGGTGGCGAATGCAAATGTCAGCAACAGGTTTGGGGTATGCATTGTCAATGCCGTCGACACGGAGTCGCTGGAGATTGACTGGTCAGCAACGGCCGCCGCTTTCGCGGTTCCGACTTGCACGGGGGTGGCGATTTTTGTGCCTAACTTTCTGTTCACGACCGAGACGATGACCGGTGGCGCAATCCTGTCGACGCAAGCTGGCGGAATGATCGCCACTACGGGCTGCGGGCTGTTGGGCACGCCTTGCGGTTTTGGACCGACGTTTGGCAATCAGATTGGCCTGCTCCCCCCGACTGCCGGCTTTGGCATAGCTAGCTATGTCAACGCACTCGCAGTGCAGCGGATCTTTGACTTTGAAGCCGAAACTGTTGTCCCGGTCATTCCGGTGGGCGCGACAGCGCAGATCGACTTTCACTCGCCCGGTCCGCTCACTTGGGTCTTCCTCACCTTTGCACCTGGTGGTGTTGGCGCAGTGCCGGTTTCGAGCCCCTTCCCGTGGTCCATTCTCGGCTTCCCAGACATGTATGCGCCCCTAAACTACATGGGCTTGATCGGGACTGCCGGTGGCTTTGGCAGCTATGTAACGCCGCCGATCCCCTTTCCTTGCGATCTGATCTTCAGCGGGATCGCCTTCACATCGTCGGGTGGGCTCGAGATCAGCACGCCGACGATGGTCGAAGTGTTCTGAGCTACAAATGGTCGCCGCGACGGCAAGGTTGCAGTCGCGGTGGCACGACTCGCGAAGACGTTGACCGCGCTCGTTTCGTAATGGCTCGCGCCGTCGAGCGGCAAAGCAATCGTGAAGACGCGCGCAGCTTGGGATGCCCTCGTTGTGAGCGCCGCTGTGGTTGATGGGGGGCTATTTAGCGGTGACCAAGACGCGCCACTGCGGGCCAGAACCAATGCTGTGCACGCGGGCGAAGTCGCCGACGTTCAAGGCAAACGCTAGGTTGCCAAGGCTGTTGAGGTAGCCGAGTGGCTGGCCTTGGGTCACGTCGCCGAACGTGCGCACGAAGGGCAGCTCGCCGCTGAACACCTCGCGCTCGCCATCGTAAATGCGGATGAGGAGTCGCGCGCCAGTGTGCAGGCCATGTTGTTGGAGCAGCGCACTCGGCAGGTTGGTCCAGACGTTGCCATACTGCACGTCGAGCACGGGGATAAAGCCGGACAGCTGCCAGCCGGTATCTTTGGGCTGCGCCAACGCGAGCGGATGACCGATTCGCGTGAGCTTATTGGTGGCAAGCAAAGGACCGACATCGGCGAAGTCGATCACACCAGCCGCCAGCTTGGCGCCAACGATGGCAAACACGTCGCGGCCGTGAAAGGTATGCGACTCACTTGATCCGGGCCTCTGGTGGCGCGCAGTTTCGATCACGCGCACGCTCGTCACCGCATCGGCATCGAGCAGCAGCGTAAGGGTGCCGTTGTCCGGAGTGACGAACAGGTGCCCGTCACGATCGCGCGCCACGATCGGCAGTCGATCTGTGCCCACGCCGGGATCGACGACCGAGACGAACACGGTGGCTTCTGGCCAGTAGGGTGACGTTTGCTGCAGGCGATACGCGGCCTGCCAGATGTCAAATGGCGGGATCTCGTGCGTGAGATCGTGGATCTGCAGTCCCGGTTCCACCGCCAGTGCGACGCCGCGCATGGTGGCGACAGCTCCGTCCTTCAGGCCGAAGTCGGTCTGCAGCACTAGCAGCGATGGCGGCGCCGAATGACAGCCAGCGAGTGCCAGCAACGTGAGCGCAAGAGCAGCGCGCCGCATGTGCCTTACTTGCCGGCCTTGGTTTCGATGGCTCTGCAAGTGTTGTCGAACCACGCGATGCATTTGGTCACGTTTGCTTCAAGTTCCGCACCGGCACCGGTCTCGTATTCGATCGAGATCGCACCGCGGAATCCCTGTTGGCGCAAGACCTCTAGCTGCCCGCGCGCGTTGCTCTTGCCCGTGCCCCAGGGCAGGTCGATGCCGGTCTTGTCGGCCGGGGCGATGTCCTTGAAGTGCAGCGAGATGATGCGGCCCTTCAGCTGCGAAAGACACTGCACCGGATCGAGGCCCGAGCGTGGAAAGTGGCCAGTATCGGCACAGGCGCCAACGCGGTTGCTCATACCCTTGATCAGGCCGAGCACCGTTTCTGGGTTCCAGTAGGTCGAGGGCTTGGGATGGTTGTGGCACGCAGCGTTGATGCTGTGTTGCTGGCACATCTTCTCGACGAGCGGCCACGCATCCTTGGCTGGCTCGCAGCTAAATGTCTCGATGCCGAGTGCGTGGCCAAATGCGAACAGGGCCTGCAGCGTAGGCTCGTCATTTGGCATGTCGACGACGCCGAAGTTGACGACCTTGATCTGATTCTGCGCGAACGACTTTAGCAGGAGCTGGAGGTGCTCATCCTTCATGCCGACGTCAACACTGGCATCGCCCGTGGTTGGGCTCAGCTTCTGACCGGGGAACAGTTCGATGTATTTTAGACCGAGGTTGTGCGCGGTCTCAATCGCTTCGCAGGCAGTTCGATCGCGGAACGTCCACGACTGCACTGCCAGTCGAAAGCCGAGTCGCTCGGCGGCGGCATCGTCGCGTGTGGCAACTTCCTGCTGCAGCGTAGTTGCGAGCTTCTTATCCTGGGCCATGGCGGGCCCCAGTAAAGAAAGGGTGAGCAGGAGTGAAGTGCGGAGTAACAGCGACATGTGAGGCCTCAAAGAAGGATGGTCGCGAAAGATTGCCCCGTGTGGGCAGCTTCTGCGAGCGCAAAGATCTAACCAGTTGACCGGATCTCTGGCTCTGTGATGATCGGCTTGTGACTCAATCCCCAGAACGCAGCCGCTGGTCGCTTTATGTCGGGTTGTTGCTGACCACTGCCAGCATGCTGCTCGTGCAGCAGTTCCTGACGCGGGTGTTTTCGATCCAGTTCAACTCTGGCCTCGCGTTCCTAGCCATCTCGATCACCTTCCTCGGGCTCGGCGCCGCTGGCGGTGCGGTCTATGTGCTGCCTAAGTGGTTCTCACTAGAGCGAATGCCGCGCCAAATCCCGTGGCTTGCGGTCGGGTATTCCGTGCTGCTGGTCCTTGGCCTGTTGCTCGAAGTGCAACTGGATCAATGGGCGATACAGGCAAACGGCGGCAACGATTCGCTGCGCTCGCAGGTGGTGCGGGTGCTCGTGGCGAGCCTGTGTTTATTGCCGGCTATGTTGCTGGTCGGCCTCGTCATCTCGCTCGTGTTGCGCGCCAACAGCCGGCACGTAGGCAAGCTCTATGGTGCTGACCTGCTCGGCGGCGGCATCGGCTGTCTGCTGGTGCTGCCACTGATGGATTGGGTTGGCGGCGACCACGGCATCTTTGCGATCGGATCGATTGCTGCGCTGGGTGCCTTGCTGCTCGCCCACGCGCATAAAGTTTGCCGCGCCCGAACTGTCAGCATGGTGCTGGCCGCGCTGTTTGCGCTCGGCCCGTTTTGCAACAGCACTCGTGCGCTCGTTGACATCAAGTCGCACCGCACGGTGATGACCGGCGTTGCAAGCTGGGTGAAGGAGGATCACGAGATCGATCGTGAGTGGAATGAGTTGTCGCGGCTGGGCTTCTTCGAGACCGTCGATAACGGCTCGATCTACGTTCGCATCGACTCGAGTTGTCAGACGACAGTGCCGTCGAAGGACAAGGACAAGATCGCGCACTACATCAAAGAAACCGGGTTTGAGCGGATGCCGTTCGTGCTCGACCGTCATCGCCGCTGCCTTGAGATTGGTGCTGGCGGTGGTCGCGGGCTGGTGCTGGCGAAGGCGATGGGTGCCGCGGAGATCACCGGTGTTGAGATCAATCCAGGCATCGTCGCTGCGGCCACTCAAAACCGGTTTCCCGGCTACGGCGTCGACGACCTGCTGCGCGGGGATATGCCAAAAGTCCGGCTGGTCGCTGGCGAAGGCCGCAGCTTTGCCGAGGGCAGCAGCGATCGATTCGACAGCGTCACGATCACGTTCATCCAGACCAATGTCGCAAACGGCTCGGCAGCGTTTGCCCTGTCGGAGGCGAACCTGTTCACCGTGGAGGCCTTTACAAGCTTCCTTGGCAAGTTGGATGACAACGGCTTGTTCTACGTCTATCGCCATGGTGGCGTGGAGTGCTTGCGCCTCATCTCGATTCTCCGCGAGGCCTACGCAAAGCTAGGTGTTGCTGACATGCGTGACCGCATTTATCTGGTCCGCGACGCGAGCAACAACGTGTTGGTGCTGGCGGCGCGTTCGCCGCTGGTTGCCGATGAGATTGCGCTGCTCGATGCCGCCACCAAGGAGAACAAGCTTGAAGGCCGGGTGCTGGGCGCGAATCGCGGCCGGCCAATCCATTTTTGCAGCGCGTGCGCGACCTGCGGCAGCAGGGTTCGCTAAAGATTGGCGAGGTTGCGCAGTTGTTCCGAGATCTTGCTCACGACAAGAACTTCGAGCCGATCGAGGGCAGTTACGTTCGTGCTGCGGACCCGGCCGCATTCGCTGCCGGCTGTGTGGTCGATGTCTGCGCCTCCACCGACGACCGGCCCTATTTCTTCTTCACCGGTCTGTCGCGCTTTACGGACTTTGGTTGCTACTTCGATGGTGCAGGCACATCGATTCTTGGTGGCATTGTGATGATGCTGTCTTTTATGGGGGTGGCGTTCGCGCTGCTGGTCGCGATCCTCATTGTGCTGCCGCTGTTGCTGCGCCGGCCGGAGAGTCGCTTTGGCCGCAGGACCGGCTTTGCGGTGATCCTCTACTTTGCCGGCATTGGCATGGGCTACATCGCCGTGCAGATCTCGTTCATCCAGCGGTTCGTGCTGTTCCTCGGCCATCCGGTGCATGCGATCTCGGTGGTGCTGCTCGCCTTTCTGCTGTCGATCGGGATTGGTTCGGCGTGCAGCGAGCGATTGTTTCGCGGCAGGCTGACTTTGGGCCGAGCGATAGCGTTGCTCGCCTTCGTATTGGTGCTCTACGACATCCTGCTGCCGTGGTTGTTCCACTCGCCGGCAATCGCTTGGCCGATCGAGGCCAAGATCGCATTGTCGGTCGCGCTGATTTTCGTGCTCGCATTTCCGATGGGCGTGTTCTTCCCGCATGGCATCCGCCTGTGCGAGCGCGCGGCGCCTGAATTGGTGCCATGGGCATGGGGCGCTAACAGTGCCGCGTCGGTGATCGGCTCGATCTTGGCGTTGATCCTAGCTATCCACTGTGGGTTTACCGTGGTCGCAATGGTTGCCGCTTTGATCTACGCGCTCACCGTCTTGCCAGCAGCTTTGCTGCTGCGGCGCGCGGCTTTAGTCTAAAACCTACTGCGCGTGGGATGGCGAGCAGCGGCCCAGTGGCACCGCAACGCGGCGCGGCGATCCGGTAATCTTTTGCAGCAACAAAGGTCAACACATGCGTCTGCATCACTTGCTTGCCTTTGTGTTTTCGCCCGTCTGGCTCGCGGCGCAGGTGGAGCGCAAAGCTACAGGCCCGACTACGCATGTTCCGGCCTCGGCCACATTTGAGGAGTGCGCGCCCGCTGACGTTGGCATGGACGCAGACCGGCTCGCTGTAGCGATTGCGTTTGCCAGGGCACATGGCACCGACTGGCCGAAGGACTTTCACCAGCAGGAGTCGATGTTTGGCAAGTTGCTCGGGCCGATGCCGAAGTCGCGTGCCGACACGAATGGGGTGGTTGTGCGGCATGGCCGCATGGTTGCTTCGTTTGGCGAAGTGACCGCGGTGGACCCGACGTATTCGGTTGCCAAATCGCTGCTCGCCACTGTGGCGGCCATTGCAGTGCGCGATGGCCAGGTCGGCAATCTCGACGAGGCGGTCGGCAAGCGCGTTGCCGACGGCGGCTACGACAGCGAGCACAATCAGCCGATCACGTGGCGGCAGCATCTGCAGCAAGAGTCCGAGTGGTCAGGCGTGATGTGGGGCAAGTCCGATGACTTCGTTGGCGCGTCGGCGTTTGGCGAGGCCGCGCACAAGTTGCGTGAGCTAAAAGCGCCGGGCAGCTATTACGAATACAACGACGTCCGCATCAACCGCTTCGCATTGTCGTTGCTGCGTGTGTTTGGCCGTGCCGTGCCGGAAGTGTTCCGGGACGAAGTGATGATGCCGATCGGCGCCTCGGCTACCTGGCGATGGACCCCGTATGACACCGCATTCGTCGAGCTCAACGGGGTCAAAGTCCCGTCGGTGAGTGGCGGCACGCGCTGGGGCGGTGGCGTTGCTATTTCCGCGCTCGACCTCGCACGTGTTGGGCTGTTGTGGCTTAGAGCAGGCCGCTGGGGCGACCGCCAGATCTTGCCAGCGGACTACGTTGCCGAAGCGCAAAAGCCTAGTGGGCACGGGCCGGACTATGGGTTTCTTTGGTGGCTCAACCGTGACGGAAAAAACTTCCCTGGGCTGCCAAAAAACGTGTTCGCCGCACGTGGCGCTGGCAACAACACTGTGTTTTGCTCGCCAGATCACGACCTTGTGATTGTGTGGCGATGGCACGCAGGTTCAGACCATGCGGACGCGCAGTTTTTCGTGCAGGTGATCGCATCGATCACGCAAACGAAGTCGCACTGACGAGTAAATCGCGGCAACTTGGTAGCGCGGCGGCGCCGTAGTTGCCGCCGCCTAGCAAAGGGAGTGAGAGCGTGTGTGCGTCGTTGCAGCGAAGCGGGGTTGGCTCATAGCTCCAACTGCAACATGCCCAGGGCCGCGATGCCAAACTGAGACAACTGGACGGTGTCGACCAGAATGCGATCGAATGTGCCCATCCCCGCAGGAATCGGCACCGCTAGTTCTTGAAGGCCGAGGCAGCACGCGAGCAGCATCGTCATGCCGTTCGTCGATTGAAAAAACAGCGGCGCGTGCGAGACGAGCTGTTGATAGCGCGCGGCGATGTCAGGCATCTGTAAGAATGCTTTGGCATTGCAGGAGTCGATCTCGCTTTGGCCGAGTTCGGCAGCGCCGAGGCAGAAGCGAAAACGGTACTTCACGTTGGGTTGCACGCGCACGCGCAGCGTCTTCGCAGACTGTGGCGCGCCGAGCTCGATCGCTAGCCCGCCTGCGTCGATGACGTGGGCTTTTTTGTCAGCAAACCACTGTGTGCCGATCGCGATGCCTTCGCTCAGCGCGGCAATCGGCACGGAAACACGCGGTGGCTGCTGGTATTCCTCGGCAACGTAGGCAGCAAGGCCAGCGTCGCCGTCGCCGCACCACAAAAACTGCATCGCTGCGAGCCTTGCTGGGGCGAGCACGGGCGCTGTGATCACGGTGCGAAGCGTCGCTGCGTAGCGCGAGAGACCCTGATGCTTTATGCGTTCGGGGGCGGTGGTGCGGCTTTCTAAATAGCCCGCAGGCAAGGTCCGCTTGAAGTGGCCGATGCGCCACTGGTCACGCACTGGCAGCCGCATCAGCAGGGGGTCGCACAGCCATGGATCGACAATGCTTAGCAGGTCGCCAGCCTCGTAGCCGAAGCGGCCTACTTGGCCCCACACCATCTGCATTGGTGCGTGGTTCCCCGTGCTGCGCATCGCCATGGTGAAGATGCCTGGTATTGGGATGCTGCGCTGCGGACTGAGTAGGCCGAGTGTCTTGTAGTAATTGGCGCGTTCGTCGAGGATCCCGTGATCAAGGAACCCATCGCGCTGCCTTGCCGCCTCGATCGCTTCGACCTCTGCGCCCGGCGAAAGCAGCCATGCGGGGACGCCGTTCATAAATGTGAGGATGGCGGCCGTAGCAATCGTTGATAGAGACCAACTTGGGCTTTGCATTGCGAGCCATCGACCGATGATTGCCAAGGCGATCACGAATGGTGAGGTGAGGAAGCGGCCGGCCATGAAATCGCCGCCAACCTTTACGACGTAGAGCGTGTAGAGCAGCGCGCCGATCGCGAGTGGCCGGCAGCGCAGTTTGCTGCAGTTGAGTCCGAGTGCGATGCCAAACGTCGTCGTGAGAACCAGCGCTGGTTCGTGCACCGTGAGGTAGCGCAGGTAGTGCAGTCCCTGGATTAGGAGTTCGCTAGCCGGGATGCCGTGCGAAAACGCCTTCGCGTAGGCGGTGATCGGGAACGGTGTGCCGTAGTAGCCGACCGCAAACGTGAACCATAATGCGAATGGCACCATGCCGAGGATTGCTGCAGCCATGGCTGCGCGCAGGCCGCGTTGGTAAATCGCCACCAGCAACGTGGGGCCAGCGAGCAGCGCGAAGTCGTAGCGCGTCGTAGCAAGCAGTGCGGTCAACAGCGACAGGTAGAACAAGCGTTGCGGGTGCTCTCCTTTTGCGGTGATGAAGAGCAGTGCGAGCAGCAGGTAGGCAAGTGGGTTTTCGAGGCCCGAGGTCGCGTAATCACTGAACGAGCGCGATGCGATCAGGAGTGAAAGCACGGCGGCGTTGGCATGCGGTGCCGCGGTCTGTCGCAGGAGTAGCAGCACCGCGATTGCGCTGGTCATTGCGCCAAGGAAGAGCGTCGTAAAAAACGCCTCGCCGGAGATCGATCGCCCTGCGGCCAGTAGGAATAGCCAGAGTGGGTGCGTATAGGTCTGCACGCGCTCGCCGGGATTCCACGTGAGCCCATTTCCCGTGAGCCAGTTTTCGATCGTGCGCAGCGTGATGTAGGAATCGTCGCCGACCCAAGACAGCCGCACGATGATCGTGAGCAGGGCAGCGAACAGCAGCGCCACGGTTGCCTGCCAAAGGCGACCGCTCATGGTTTGCGTGTCACTTCTTGCCCACCCATCGGGCCAATGCAGCACGGCGCGAGTTGATATTTTTGCGCGATGTGCTCGGTGACGAGCCGGTCGAGATAGCCATCCTTGGTCGCCAGCAATAAGCGGAGCGCATCATCCGTTACAAACATCGGTCCACTGCGCGCGATTGTGATGCCGAACAGCGCATCGAAGATGGTGGTGACGAACGGATAGATCTTTTCACTGTCGGTCGGATGAACTTTGTCCGTCAGGATGTTGAACACCTGCATCTGTAATGCGAACACCGGCAGGAAGTGCTGCGGGTCGAGCATCGGCCGCAGGCGCTGGACGGAATCTAGTTCGGCATAGCCGCCGCATAGCACGGTGCCATGCCGTTCGTCGATGATTTGTAGCACGGCATTGCCAAAGGCATCGTTGCGCGCTGGGCGATCGGGCCGCGCAAAACCGATCGCGCTCACGGCTAGTGTTGCGAGCACCATTGCAAAGTGCAGGCGGCTCGGCAGTAGGCGGATAAGGAGCACTGCGGCCGGAAATACCAACGGCATGAAATACGCGCCGTATTCGATCAGCGTGTATTGCGGCAGATACTGCGGATGGCTCAGCGTTGTGAAAGGTGACAGCAGCACTGTGGTGGCGAGTAGGTAGACCAGTAAGCAGCAGCCGAACAACGCGCCTTCGAGCCGGAGCCGTGGCACGAGCAATGCGCAAAGCGGTAGCAGCGACAGTGGCAGGAACGGCATCAGCCACTCTTGCACGAACAAGGCGGGAGCGGTGCCCCAAACCGTCTGCATCGCCAGGTAGTTGCTGACGAAACTGCGGGGCCCTTCGAAGATGCCGGTCTTTAGTGCTGCATCGCCGCTGCTGGTGAGGAGCAGCAAAAGGCTCGTAACGGTTGCCGCCGTGGCAAAGTGCGCAGCGAACATGAGCGCGAACCTTGCGAGCCAGCTTGGCCATGCCCGGGTGTGCAAAGCGGCGCTGATTTGTGGCGACCACGCCAGCGTGAACGCAAAGAAGACAAAGGGCAGCAGTTGGCCGGTGGCATGGGCTGCGGCCGAAAGCCCGCTACCAATGCCGGCCAGGATTGCGGAATGCCAGCTAGGGCTGCGCAGAAACTTTGCAAAGCACCACCAAGCCAAACCGGTGAAGCCGAAGAATACGCCGTGGAACTCGATGACGGTGCCGAAGTAGAGGATGCAGAAGCAGCTCGCAATGGCGGCGGCTGCGGTTGCAGCTGCACGGCGCGTTAGCGAGAGGTTGAGCAGCGCGCGGTGGGCAAATGCGACACCTATCGAAGTGAAGATCATCGAGGCTGCGACCACCGACTCAAACTCTCGGGTGCCAAGCCACTGCAGCGAACGATCGCACATCCACGCAATCGGTTTGTAGAGCACGTGCCGATCGTGAAACAGCGAGCCGTTGTGGATGTCGGACAGCAGTTGGTAGCCGTCAAGGCCATGCCACAGCCCGCGGAATGCGAGCCAGCAGGCGACAAATGTGCAGGCCATCACTGCTGCGCTGTCGTAGAGCAGCCGCCCTTGTTGGGGTGCCGGGTCCAGCGTGAGCGGGCATCGGGACTTCACTTGCGGCCCGTTCTCGCAGTTGGCCGCGCTCGCGTCAACCGTTGGCTTTGTTGCGTTGTGATGCCGCGCCAGAGTGTTGGCGCCGCAAATGAAAACGGCCACGCCGGATGGCATGGCCGTTTTGCAGCCGTAGCTTAGCCGCGACTTGTTGTTTGACTCAGCTGCCGACGTGAAAGGCGACTACGTTTGACGTGCAGAAGGAGAGGCTGAACGCCGTCGGCGACATAAATGAAAAGCTGGCCGCAATGCCTTGCGTCACGAGGTCGCGAGCCGGTAGGGACGCTGGGATGCGGAGCGTGACGCTGGCCGAACCCTGTGGGTTGGTCATGCCGATCGGCACTGGCACGAATGGCATGGCGAGACCGAGGTTGAGCGTTGCCAGCGAGCCGAGGTTGATGACGGTGGTGCCGGCCGTGCCGCCAAGCGCGAGGAGCGCGAGCGAGAGCGGGGGAGCGCCAGTCAACGAAACGGTCAGCGAGCTCGTACCAGTCACGCTCAGATTGCAGCAGGCTTGAGCCGAAGCAGTGGCTGCAAGCAAAATCGAAGCAAGGATGATTTTCATGGGTTTAAGTCGTATCTCTGTTTGGGGAGGTTGGTCACTGAAGCCGAGGCAGACGTTGCCAAGTGAAATCGTAATTTAAGAGGTTCGCTGACGGTGTCAACCCGAGTGTGCGAGGCAAATTTCTGGATTCCCTTATTTTGCTGGCTAGGCGGATCGACCAGCTTCGCAACCTGAGTGGTCGTAGGCGCACGCTTGCACCGTTTGATATTGCGGGATCACTTTCGGCTAAGCGCTCAGGTCGCTCCCACGACTAGTCCTCTTGTCTGCAAGATTGTGTGCGGCACATGCGATCAGCCTTTCAGGAAGGCAGCTCATCCCTTCATATAAGTGACAACGTGGAGCAACCATATTTCGATCAGCAAGCGGATTCAGGTGGGCTTGCGCGGTCGCTGGATCTGGCCGTTCAAGTCCTCGGTGAATGGCGGACCTTTGGTCGATCACCGCGCGATGCGTTCGCCAAGATTGTGCCGAGCGAGATGACGCCAGCGCAGCGTGCTGATTTGGCGGCGGTTGCCTATGGCACAATCCGCGATGAGCGGCGGTTGGAGTATGCGTTGGGTGGCATCCGTGGCTTGATGTTTGGCGGCGCGGCTCGCGATGCAGCGCTGCTATTGGCCTACCGAGTTGCGTCGGGAGAATTGGCCCCCGAAGCGGCGGACCAGCGCTTTGTTGCCTGGTCACCGGGGCGGTTGCCGTTTTTCGCGGTGCTGCGCTTGGATCGTGCCATCGACACGATTCGCGATCCGGTCGAACGATTTGCGTTGCGCCATTCGATGCCGGATTGGCTGGCGCGCCTGTTGCTTACCTTTGGCGAATCCGCAGATCTCCTCGGCAACGCGCTGCGCAGCGATGCGCCACGTGTCATCCGCGCCAACTTGCTGCGCGGTAGTCGCGAGGATTTGCGCGGCATGCTGACTGCCGCCAAGGTCGCGTCGGCGCCATGCGAACTGGCGCCACATGGGCTCGCCGTGCTCGACTTTGCGCCGTTATTTTCATTGTCCACGTATCACCTTGGCTGGTTTGAGCAGCAGGACGAGGGCAGTCAGTTGATCGCCGAGTTCACTGCGCCGCCACCCCGAGGCAAGGTGCTTGATGCGTGTGCGGGTAGTGGCGGCAAGACCCTCGCGCTCGCTGCGCTGCTGCAAAATCGCGGCACGGTGCTGGCGTGTGATGTGCACGAGCGGCGGCTTGCGGACCTAAAGCCGCGCGCGGCACGGGCCGGTGCCCAGAACGTGCAGTGGGCGTTGGTCGGCGAGGACTCGTGGCCAGAGCCAGTGCAGCAGTTTGCGCGCGCAGCGGACCGCATTCTGCTCGACGTGCCGTGTAGCGGTATTGGTGCGTGGCGAAGGCGGCCAGAGGCGCGCTGGACGATCAAGCCGACGGACCTCGAATCGCTAGAACGCATCCAGGCTGAGCTGATTGATCGCGCTGCGTTGCTGCTGCGGCCCGGCGCGCGCATCGTGTATTCCACGTGCACGTTGTTGCGCGGTGAGAACGAGGCGCAGATCGAGGCGGCGCTTTTGCGTCACCCGCATCTGGAAGTCGTGCGCGCGCGAGAGATTCTCGGCGGCGCGCTTGCTGATCGCGTGGCTGACGCAACCGGCACGTATCTGTCGTTGCGTCCCGATGTGCACGATACTGACGGCTTCTTTGCCGCCGTGTTGCGCTGCAAGCGTGGGTGAGCGGCGCTTTCCGGCCGAATGCGCGCAGTGGCCATGAACAGGTGGGAAACCGCATCACGGTAGAGCGCGTCAAGTTTGCAGAACCTGCGCGGCACGCTGCTGGCTAGCTCTGTGAGCGGCATCCTTCGCCACGCTGCCTCACGCGCTGCGGTTGCCATTGGGGCCGTGCTCGCGGCCAGCTTGGGTTATTAGCGAAGGTGAAGAATGACTTGGCCCCGTTGCGCGACGCGCTATCTGTATCGGTGCTGCCGAGCGCAGCAGCGCAGGGGCAAGGAGCCGGTCGAAGATCCCCTCAGCCGCAGGGTGTTCCTCTCCACATGGCGCATGGTGCAAGTGTCGCCGCAGCCTTACTGCTTTTTGCCGAAACCCGGCAGCAGGTTTTTGAGACCCTGTTTTGCAGCGTCTTCGGTTGCCTTCTTGGCACCGTCCGTGGCGGCTTGCTTTAGTGCTTTTTCCGCGGCGATCTTGGCCTCGTCGGCAAGCTTCTGCTTTAGTGCGGCTGCCTCGGTGGCTGCCTTCGCCTTGGCCGCCTCAAGCATTTCAGTTGGGGTCTTTTTGGGATCAATGACTTCACCGAGGCCCGGAATGCCTGCGCCTGCGAACAGCTTGCCGGCTTGTGCATTGACGAAGTCAGCGAGTTCCTTCTTGCCTGCTGCGAGTAGCGCATCGGCGAGCGCTTTGTCCTGAATGCCCACGGATGGCCGCGTCACTTCGCCGCTAATCGCAATCGGCAGCAACAGGCTATCGATCGGGGTTTCCTTGCCGCCGAGCGCGAGCGTGGTCTTGCGCAACGTGACCTGCAGCGGCAGTTCGCAGGTGGTCTGCTTGCCGGCGTGTGCCTGCAAGCCGCCCTTCGTTGCGAAGTCGAGCGTGCCGCCGTGCAGCGGCGCGCTGCCGAAGACCTTCAACTGGCCAAACAACGTATCGATCGGAATGGCCTTCATCACCAGCGCAACCGCCACGCCTTGTTCCGCCGCGCTCGGGCCGGTCAGTTGGATGTCGAGGTTGCCACTCTTGGTTTTCAGCGAGACTTGCGGCGGCTCTTTTAGTAGCCACACATTGTTCGACAGGTTGGTCACCTTCAGGTCGACGGGCTCGCCGAGCTGTGCGCTGATCACGCCTTCGAAGTCGATTGCGCGAATCAAGAATGACGGCACATCCGCAATCATGTCGTTGGCGGCGGCACGCGCGTAACCCACGACGGCGATCTCATTCTGGCGTTGTTGTTCGATGGCCTCTGGGGGCGCGCCCGGCGGTGCGGGTTGTTCTGAGTTGGCGGTCAGCCACTCGATCCATTCCTTGGCCTGTGAAAGCCGCGCCTGCCAGACGCCCGCGTCCTTGAGGTAGTCTTCGATCGTCTTGGTGCCGGCGGGCACCGGTGCGGGTGGTGTTGGCTTTGGCTGCGCGGTGAGCTTGCCCGGCACGGCGCGCGTTTCGCCACTGGTTGCATTGGCCGAGTGCAGGCGGTCGATTACGAAGCGGCGACGCAGCAACTGCTTTGTGTCGATGGCGGCTTCAAGCGCGGTTGCCGCGAACAAGTTTTTGTCTAGCGCCTTGCTGTCTGCGATCGCGAGGTTGGTGAACTTGATCGAGCCGCCGGCAAGGTCAAGCACCGCCGAGTCGAGATCCACGGTGGCGCCGTTGGTAGAAAGCAATCCGCTGCGCACGCTGCTGGCGAGCATCGGCGAGGCATACCAACCTTGGAAAGCGTAGAGCGAGCCAGCAATCAGTAAAACCAATACGATGCCGCCGATGCGAACCGGCAGCGCCTTCTTTTGGCCGTCGAGCATTTCTTGGTAGCTGAGTTTGCCCGTCTTGCGTTTGCCGAGCAGCAGCCACGTGATCAAGCGCAGCCATTTGCTTTGGCTGGCCTTTTGGTAGGTCTCGTTGCCCTGTTCCATCTTCGCCATGTGGACGCGGAACATCTGCAGCGACTTCACGAAGACGCTGCCCGAGATGGTGCCGAACAGGAGGCCAAGCAGCAGGCCGCCCGCGGTCGCGTAGTAATGCAATCCGAACCAGGCGGTGATCGGCGCATTGACGAGCGACTTTACAAGGCCCTCAGTTGGGCCGTGGATGAGCCAGTTGCCGATTGCGCTGGCGAGCGGCAGGGTGAGGAAACTCACCAGCTTGGCGACCAGCGTCACTAGGCCGAACACGCCCATGTTCGCGTTCAAAACGATGACCAGGAAGAGCAGCGACAGGATCAGGCCGGGAGCTTGCAGAAAGCCGCCGCCGAGGTCGCCGGGCAAGAAGAAGCCGGGGATGAAGCCCAGCAGGGAGGCCAGCATTGCTGCTGTGAACACTTGTCCAGGCGTTGCATTGCCGCGCAGAAACGAACCGATTTCGCGAGAAAGGAGCATGTACAAACTTTACTGGCCTGCGGCGGCATGCACGACAACCTTGCTGGGTGAATCGCCTGGCGGATGGTGCCTTGTGCGAGTTGTCGAGGCAGAACGATGGCCCCGATCGACGCGCCGATTGCGCAGGGGAAGAGCGCCTTCAGAGGTGCGCTGCGGGCGAGCTTTGCGCATCGACCAAGGTGCTGGCCGCGAATGCGCGCGGTAGAAAATCGACGGCGCATCGCCAGCGGTCACTGGGTGTCAGCAGTCATTTCTGCTTGATCCCTGCAGCCGCTGTGCGCTGCGCGTGCCGCTACTTCTTCGTCGTCTCGGAAGCCTTCATTTTCTCTAGCACCTTCTCGCGCTGTTCAATCAGCCTTTGGAAGGGTGAGTTTGCGCCGATGGCCTGCTTACACTTGTTGAGCGCCTGCTCGTAGAGCTTGACGTTTTGCGTTGCTTCCGCGTGGGTCATCACCAGCGAGTAGAAGCTGGTCGCCAGCTGGCCGTCCGGGCAACGGCCCGCTTCAAACATCGCGGCCGCAGCCAGCTGCCGCTCCGCCGAAACTTCCTTCGTGGCCGGGCCCTGCATGGAGCTGGAGAACTCAAGGTTGGTTAGCAGCTGGTCGAGTTCTTGTTGCGTGCTCGCGTCGAGCTTGCTGATGGCTGCGCGCTGCGTCTTTGCCTCCTCGTAGGCGATCGTGCCGAGTTGTAGCTTGGCGATCAGCAGTTTCGCGCCGACGCTGTTGTCACCGGCCTTCTGCTTTGGTTCGAGGGTCTTGATATCAGCGATCGCTTTGAGCGACTTCTGGAAAGCTGCGACCGTGCGCTCGCCTGCCTTTGCGATCAGGTTGCCGTCGGCATCGAGGAACACCAGGTAAGGAAAGCCAGTGCCTTTCTTCTCACTCAAAAGAGTTGGGTATTTGTCACCGGTGACCCTTGTGGTCAGGTGGCAGAACAGCACCGCTTGCTTGCCGAACTCGGCAAAGCTGGCATCCGAGAACGCTGCGTTCTCGACCGCCGTACACGGGCCTCAATGCGCGTAGGAACGCGAGAAGTAGACGAAGATCGGCTTGCCGGACTGCTTCGATTCCGCGCGTGCGGCGTCGTAGTCAAACGTCCAGTTCGCTTTCTTGAAGACTGGCAGCGCGAGTTTTTCGTCGCGCATCACAATCAGTTCTTCTTGCGTCGGTTGCTTTGGCTGTGCACCGCTCGCCGCTTTGGGCGAGGTTGGTTTTGCCGGCACCTGTGCGCTGATGCTGCCAATGAGCGCGGGCAGTGCGACAGCTAACTTGAGCCATCGGTTGATATTCATTAGGGCGATCCTTTTTTGGCGCGAGTACCGCCGTCTAGATAAAACGGTCGAGGCAAGCGCAAGACGAGAGTTTACTGGCGAGTGGCTTATTCTGGCAACTAACGAGGCTTTTCTGCGGTTACTAACATCGCGCCCGGTCGCCCAGTCGTCCTGCGCAGCAAATCACTGCAGTCTGCGACTACCAAAAACTCAGCGAACGCGTTTGCCCTTCTGGACGTAGCCGAAGATTGCGGCTCGACAGATCGGGGTCATTGCTGTGAAAGCGATCGCGACATTGTATTCGCGGCCGGTGGCATCGACTGCCGCGCAGCGGATTACATGGCCATCGATCTGATGCGCGGCTGGTTTGCCAGGCAGCGCAAGCTCGATCTGCACTTTGGCGCGCATCGCCAGCTTCGTGTCGCTCGTGCAGGCGAGGCCGAGTTCGGAGATGTCTTTCGCTTGCGCGTCCGTCGAGTTTGCGCCGACCTTGAGTGCTACCGAAAAGTCAGCACGGACTCGTATCCGGCGGCGGCGTTCAGATTGCGGGCTGGGTGATGGCACCGATGAAAACTAGCACGTTGAACTCTGCAGACAAGTCGAGGGTGCAGGCTGTGTCACGTGAGCAGCGGTGCAAGTCGGTAGAAATATGCCGCAACACGCCTTCGTATCGAGTGAAGTGCTACGGCAATGCCAATGGTCCGAAGAGTGGAATTTACCAGCCGGCCCGCGCTCGAAAAGGCGCTGGCGACAGTCCGCACACGGTTCCTCGTGCGCGTGCTCGCTTTCGATATCGGCAGACTCAGTTGCGCCCGGTTGGACCCGTCCCACTCGTGGGTTTCGTTGTGTGCCTGGTTTTTACCTGCTGCGCTGGTGCCCATAAAGCTATGCAGCCTTGAGCGGGCAGCGTGGTGGCCAGCGCCGCGGCAGGCGCGCCGCGATGGCTGAGTTGTGCCGAGGTGCTGGTTTCACGCCGCCCCATCCCAGAGGTTATTGCTGCCACCAAGGCCATTGATCCTGCCGCCAAACATCAGGCTTTAGCTCTTTGCGCCTGCCTACGAATTGTCGGGGATCCAAGGTCATGGATTGCCCCTGAAGCTGGCAAGTGGCAGGCGTTGTCGCCTGTTGTCAGGGGATTTGCGCGGTGACCATGGCGCGCGCGATTGCGTCGGCAAGAAGCGAAGGTGCGTGCTGCAAAGGAGGCTTGCTCAAAATCGGTGCCGCGCCGACTTGTGCCGAGGTTTGCGATGCCATTGGTGGCAAATGTTGGCGCGTGTGCAGAAGCGCGATGAAAACTGCGCCGCAGTTACTGCCACATGCATTGCGCGTCAGTGTCGCGCATGTTTGTGACGGGGTGGCCGTCAGCTGTGCACGCCCGGCGCTTCGGTGCCGGTCTTCTCGACCCACTCGATGTAGCTGCCGGGGTAGATCAGCGGACGGCCGCCTTTGGGGCATGCGCTAACGTCGAGCACTTTGTTGGCGAGGCCGCGCAAGAAGGTGCGGTCGTGGCTGACGAAGATCATCGTGCCTTCAAACTCGAGCAGCGTTTTCACCAGCATCTCTTTGGTCACGAGGTCGAGGTGGTTGGTCGGTTCGTCGAGCACCAGGAAGTTGGGCGGATCGAACAGCATCTGCGCGAGCACTAGGCGGGACTTTTCGCCGCCGCTCAGGATCTCGATGCGCTTGTCCTGTTCATCTTCCGAGAACTGGAACGCGCCGAGCAAGTTGCGCTTTTGGTTCTCACCGACGAGCGGAAACTTGCGGTCGAGTTGCTCGAGCACGGTGCAATCGGGGTCGAGGACGTCGAGTGATTGCTGCGCGAAGTAGCCCATTTTGACACTGGGCCCGATCTTTACGGTGCCGCTATCGGCCGCAGTCGAACCAGAGAGCATCTTTAGCAGGGTGCTCTTGCCGGCACCGTTCTGGCCCATCACGCACCAGCGTTCGCCGCGCCGGACTTCGAAGTCAAAGCCCTGATACACGACGCGCTTGCCGTAGCCCTTGTCGATGTTCTTCAGGATCGCAACGTCCTCACCGACGCGCGGCGGCTTCACGAATGCGAACGGCACGACGATCCGCTTCCTTGGCGGTTCGACGCGCTCGATTTTGTCCATCTTCTTCTGCCGGCTCTGCGCTTGTGCGGCCTTGGCGACGTGCGTGCCAAAGCGATCGATGAAGCGCTGCATCTTGGCCAGCATCGCCTGCTGCCGTTCGAATGCCGCCCCTTGTCGCTTGGCGCGGTCACGTTGCTGCTGCTCAAGGAAGTCGTAGTCGCCGGTGTATGAGATCAGCTCGCCGTCATCGATGTCGATGATGCGCTTTACGACTCGATTCATGAAGTCGCGGTCGTGGCAGGTCATCAACACTGCCGATCGTGTGCCCTGCAGATATTGCTCGAGCCACAGGATCGACTCGATGTCGAGGTGGTTGGTCGGCTCGTCCATCAGCAGCACGTCGAAGCTGCCGAGCAGCACCCTTGCCATGCCGACGCGCATCTTCCAGCCGCCGGAAAGTGCAGCAACGTCACCCTCGACCATTTCATCGGCGAAGCCAAGGCCGGAAAGAATCTCCTTCGCTTTGGCTTCCAGTTCGTAGCCGCCGAGCGCCTGATACTGCTCTTGCACTTCGCCAAAGCGTTCGAGGATCTTGTCAATCCGGTCGGCCTTGTCTGGATCCGCCATGTCGTGATTGAGCCGCTCGAGTTCGTGATGCAGTTCGCCGAGCTTGCCACTGCCGGCGATTACCACGTCGAGCACTGAGCCGCCTTTCAACTCGCCCATGTCCTGTTGGAAATGGCCGATGGTGATTCGCTTCGGCAGTGAGACATCACCCTCGTCGGGCTTCTCTTCGCCGGTAATCAGGCGGAACAGAGTCGACTTGCCAGACCCATTGGGGCCGACCAGCCCTACCTTCTCGCCTGGATCGAGTTGGAAGTTTGCGTCTACGAACAGCACCTGGTTGCCGTGGCGCTTGTTGATCTTGGTCAGCGAAATCATTGGGGCGAGCAGGTTAGCAGCAGGGCTTTCCGCGTCGAGTCCCGAACCGCCTACTCAGGCGCTGTCGTCGTCCCGATTCGAGGTCGCAGCGATTGCCAACTCGGCTTCGGCGGCAGCGGTGGTGGCGGCGATCACGGCTTCGATGGCAAGCGTTGCCTGTTCCGTCTCACGCGGCAGGGCAGCTGTCTCCGTCGGCTGTTTGCGCGTTACGCAGCCCGCTGGCGGTTTTGTATTTAGCCAGTCGAGCAGCAGGTTGAGTTCGTCCCGGATCTCGGTCAGGTGGTCGCCGGGGCGCAGGTTTACCCTGAAGTTGAGGTCGCCGCTGCGGATGCGTTCAAGGCTTTTGCAGATTCGGTAGGCAGGGCCAGCTACGCGGTGCGACACCTTGAGCGAGTTGACCATCAAGTAGACGGCGGCAACCAGCTCAAACACGACCACCAGAAAGAAGACGGGCGACAGATTTGGCAGTTCCGCGTCATTGGCGGAGGCCTCTGCCATCGTGTTCGAGCACCAGTATGCGGTGACGATGGCGATCGCTGCGAGCGCGAGTGCTGGCATGAGTGCCATGCCAAGGATCAGCCGAGCCTGCATTGGCTTGTTCACTACAAGGGTCTTGCGCCGTTCCTGTGAGTTGCCACTCATGTGGCGATGATCGGCAATGCGAGCCCGCGTCATTGAGTAGATTGTTGCTTCGTGAGTAACAGTCTGCGGCGGGGACGCTGGTGGGGCGTAAGCGGGTTGCCTTTGGTCTCGGCAGGACGCGCCTGGTCCCGGCGCGCGGTGCGCCGGAAAGTTATTTTCACCGACGCGGCGGCGGTGGTTGACGAACGAGTTTGCTGGTTAGCGCGCGTCGACTTTGTAACGCAGCCAGCGGCACTCGATGGGGCCGTTCCAGATTGGCCACTTGCGGTCGGCACGCAGTCCGAGATGGCTCGTCAGTTCAGGATTTCCGGACAACACGAATGCGCGCGCGCCGCCGCATCGTTGGTGCAGAAAATTGCCGAGCGCATGCCAAGTGGCCTCGAGATCTCCCGCGGCCGCGTCCAGGCGTTCGCCGTAGGGCGGATTCGTGACTACGAGTGCGGGCGTGACCTTGGGCACATAGTCCTTCGCGTCGCTTTCGGCGAAGTGGATGTGCTGATCGACGTCTGCGTTCCGCGTCGCCCGGCGGGCGAGTGCGATGGAGCCTGGATGAGAATCGTTGCCCATGAGCGGTGGCAGCGCGCGCGCAGCGCCAGTTGCGTAGCGCTGCTCGGCATCCGCAAACACGGCCTTCCAGCGGTCGAGGTCGAGATCGCTCCAGCGTTCAAACGCGAACGCACGGCCAAGGCCGGGAGCACGGTCCTGCGCGATAAACGCAGCCTCGATCAAAAACGTCGCCGAGCCGCACATCGGATCGCACAGCGGCGATGTCCGGTCCCACTCGGTGAGCTGCAAAAGTCCGGCGGCGTGCGCTTCGTTGAGCGGGCTCTTGTGCTGGATGTCGCGGTAGCCTCGTTTGTGCAGCGAATCACCCGCAAGGTCGCGGTAGAGAATCGCCTCGTTGCCGAGCAGCACGAGCCGCACCGGCAGGTCGGGACGATCCTTGTCGACGTCGGGTCGCCGTCCGCCTTGCCCGCGAAATTGATCGACGATCGCATCTTTCACCACGAGCACCGGGAAGCGCGTGTCGTTGGCGAAGCTGTCCTTGACGCTGCCGTCGACCGCGAGCGTTTGCAGCGCCGTGATGCTCCTCGTCCAATCGAAGCTGCTGGCGAGCGCGTAAAGATCCTCGCGGTTTTGCACGCGGCCGCGCGCGACTTCCTCTTGCACGCGGATTGCCGAGCGCAGCCAGAGGCACGCGGCATAGCCGAGCGGGAGATCGCCGACGAAGGCGCAGCCGCCGCGGCGTTGCTGCACGTTGCCGGCTCCGAGCGCGCGGAGCTCGTCGGCAAGTACTGCTTCAAGCCCCTTGGTGCACGGGGAAAAAAAGTGTCGCAGGCTCATTGGTTGGGAGGTCGGGTAGGGCCGGCAGCGGCCGCGAAGTCAGCGGCAAAAACGCGCACGGCGGACAGCACTGGTGCCGCCGCCATTTCAATCAGTGAGCAGTTGCCCTTCTTGCGATTGAAGTCGGCGAGTCGCTGCAGTTTTTCGGCGTAGCCCGGCCCTTGCTGTGCGCGAACGCCTTTCAGGATGTGGACAAACTGGTTGGTCTCCATGCGGCAGGGCGGGCACTGGCCGCATTGCTCCTGCATGAAGAACTCGGCGATTTGTTGCGTAAGCACGATTACGTCCGTGCTCTCGTCGACGATGCGGACGCCGCCGCAGCCCGGCGAGCTTTGATGCGCAAGCAGCGTCTCGTAGGCGATTGGCACGTCGAGTTGCTCAGCGAGTAAAAAGCCGCATGACATCGCTGGCAGAATCGCGCGCAACCGCCTGCCATTGGCGAGGCCGCCGCCGCACTCCTCGATCAGTTGGCGATAGGTGCTGCCAAACGGCAACTCGTAGACACCTGGGCGCCGCACTTCGTTGCTGAGGGTGAACAGCAGTGTGCCTTTGCTTTCGGCCGTGCCGATTGCTGCGAACCAAGCTCCGCCGTGTCGCACGATGCCGGGCAGGTGGGCGAGCGTCTCGACGTTGTTGACCGTGGTCGGTTTGCCAAACAGTCCAGCTTCGCCAGGAAACGGCGGTTTCTTGCGAGGCTTTGCCGGCAAACCCTCGATGGAGTTGAGTGCGGCGGTCTCTTCGCCGGCTATGTAGGTGGTCGGTGCCTTGTGGAGCGCAACGTCAAACGAGAACCCGCTGCCGAGGATGTTGGCCGCGAGCAGGTGACAGGTGCGCAACTCGGCGATCGCGCGCTCGGCACTCGCAATCTGCGCCGCCATATCCTCGATCAAGTAAAGAAAGCCCTTCTGCGCACCGGTCGCAAACGCGCAAAGCAGCAAGCCCTCGAGCACCGTATGCGGGTATTTTTCGACTAGCAATCGGTCCTTGTTGCTGCCGGGTTCGTGTTCGCCACCGTTGGCCACGACGAACTTCTCGGGCCCAGGTTGTTGCGCCGCGAGTTGCCACTTCTTTGCGGTTGGAAATGACGCGCCGCCGCGACCGCGCAAGCCGGACGCCGCAACTTCCGCGAGCACATCGGCTGGGCTATTCGCGGTGAGTGCGCGTTCTAAGGCTGCGTAGCCGCCGCGCGCTCGATACTCGGCGAGTGTTTCGGGCGGTGCATCGGCAGCGCGGACTAGGAGCAGCGGCGGCTTCACGGCATGAGATGCTAGGGTTCCGTCACTTCTGCGCCATGCAGATCACGGCAGCAGGACAATGCTGCCGATGCAACCAACGCTTTCGCTGGTCGGGTTGATTACGTCGATCCAGAGCGAATCAAACTCCATCGCCTTCACCGGCACTTCGAGCTGCAGAGTGCGCAAGCCAGGGTCGCCCATGAAGCGTGCGGCTGTCGAGCCCTTTTGCTCGCCCACCATTTTCCCATCCCAATAGAAGGCCACTTTGTAAGCAAGATCGCCGATCACCTGTAGCGACAACGAGCGGGCTTTCTGCGGCTTGCCATATTCCACTGCGATCCCAGCCTCATAAACGATGCGCGGCAGGGTCAAGTCAAACCAATACGCACCGTCGGATTGCAGCTTTTGGAGTTGTTCCGCCTTTACGCGCACTCGTTGCGGATTGCGGTAGCAATCATCTTGATCGCCCGCCACGTAGCTATTGAGGTCGGCATCAAAATCGCCGCGCATGAGTTCCCATAACTTTGCGAGTCGCAGATCGGCGAACACCGGTTCTTTGATGACGGTTTGCAGCGCTTCGTAGTAACGGCGCAGACCTGGATGCACGATGAGGTTGTTGCCGGCCGCGAGCGACTCTAGATAGCCCTCAGGCATCCGGCGGATGAAGTGGCCGATGCGCCACCCTTTTTTATCCCAGACGGGCAGCCGCATCAGCATCGGGTCGCACAGCCACGGATCGACGAAGTGCACGAGATCGCCAGCCTCGAAGGCATAGCGGCCAACTTGTCCATGCGGGACGAGCGCTGGCTTTTCGCGGCCCTGCGCGCGCATCAAACTGCTGAGTCCGCCATTGACTGGGATCGTCATGCCATCCAAGGATCCGGGGGCTGCCCTTGGTGCCAACAAGCCGAGCGCGCTGTAGTAGAAGCTGCGTTCGTCAATGATGCCGTGGAATGCGGCTTTCGGCGGCTGGTCACTGGCCGGTGCGCGGAAAAATGCGGGCAGGCCTGGCACGAATGCGAGCGAACCTTCCGGCACGCCTGGGATCTTTGCGCCAATGCATACGACGAGCCATGGCACGAACGCGAGGCCCGTCGCGGTGGCAAATACCATGAGTGCGGTGCGCTTCGTCGCGTTGGCAAGGAAGCGCGCGACGATGGCGAGTGCCATCACGAACGGTGGCGCGAAGAACCGGCCACTCATGAAGTCGCCGCCAACTTTGATCACGTAGCAGCAGTAGAGCAGCGCACCCAAGGCGAGCGAGCGGCAGCGCAATTCGCGCCGCATGAGTCCGATGGCAATGCCGCCCGCGATCACCACCATCGTCAGTGGGTCGGTGGTCACGACGTAGACAAGGTAGAAGCCACCCTGGCGCAACAAGTCGAGCGGATCGATGCCGACGGAGATCGCCTTTGCATACGCGGTGATCGGAAACGGCGTACCGTAGTAGATCGTGGCAAACAGGCACCATGCGGTGAGCGGCGCAGTGCCGACGATGATGCGCGAGATTGCTTGTGCGCGTGGGAGGCCGCGCGCGCAGGCGATCATCGACGGCGCAAACAGCAGCGCCATATCCATACGCGTGGTAGCAGCAAGGCCAACGAGCAGCGACACCATGAGCAGGCGGTGGAGACCCGTCGCTGTCGCGGTGTCCGTGGTTTCCAGCAGTTCCTTTTGGATGAACTGCCGCCGCGGGTCGATCAGACTTGGCGCGATTGTCGCGAGCAGGGCAGCCAGCAAGAAGACCAGCGGCGTCTCTAGCCCAGAGGTCGAGAAGTCGCCAAACGCCCGCGACCAAATCAGGATGTACAGCACGGCAGTGGCGCTCGCGGCATTGCCAGCAAGCCTCCCGATCAACAGTGCTGCGGACACCGAACAAAAGACGCCGAGGAAGATCGTCGTGTAGTAGTGCTCGCCAGTGAGGTAGCGGCCGAGGCTCAGCAACAGCATCCAGAGTGGATGCGTGTAGGTTTGCACGCGCTCGCCGACGTTCCAGACGGGGCCGTGACCCGAGAGCCAGTTTTCGACGGTGCGCAAGGTGATGTATGCGTCGTCACTGATCCACGCGAGTCGTAGGACGACCGCGATGAGCAAGAAGAACATGGTCGACACAGCGACGGTCCAGACGTTGACTCGCATCAATAGTGTGAAGATAGCATGGCCGGCCAGATAGACGCAGCCTCCTTGCGCATCAGTGGCGCTAGACTGCCTCGCCACCCAAAGGAAGAGCCCCCGTGCTGATGCGTTATTTTATGCAGTTGCTGGCGGTGATCTTTGCATTCGGATTGTGTGGCTGCGCTTGGCAGCCTGCGCACCGGCCGCCCGATGGTGGCAGCCTTGAGTGGGCAATCGCGATTCATGGCGGGGCTGGCACGCTCGGCCGCGATGCGCCCGCGGTCGCGTTGGCGGC
>BJHM01000020.1 GCA_014192625.1 Planctomycetota bacterium | reverse complement strand
CTGTGCGCGCTACGCATCGACGGCGAGCCGATCACAATACTGAGTGCCGGCACCGATGGCATCGACGGCAACTCGCCCGCGGCTGGTGCAGTGGCAGATGGCGACACGGTGGCACGCGCAAAAGCCTGCGGGCTCGATGCCCGACAACAGCTTCGCCAATTCGATTCTTTCCCGTTATTCCGAGCCCTCGAAGATGCGATCGTGACCGGCCCATCAGGCACCAACGTGCGCGACCTTCGACTCCTCATCCACGAATGAAAACCATCACCGTAGCCACGCTGGTGCTCACCGCATGCGCACTGCAGACCCCTGCAACTGCCATGCGCGGCGACAGTCTCTACGTGGGCGCCGTGCTTGCCGCGCACTACGAACATCCGGTGCACGATCCGGCGCACCACCTCGACACCTGTAAGCCCTACCATCACATCTACGCGCCAGACGGACGACTTTTGACGAAGGGGCTCGACGGCATGTTTGAGCATCACCGCGGCATGTTCCTTGGCTGGAACCAGATCACCACGGGCAAGGACACCTTTGATGTATGGCACTGCCGCAATCAGGAGACGATGCGGCACGAGGGCTTTGCACTTCCGGAGGAGATCGGGCTCACCGGTGCGTGGCAGGTTGCGAAGGTCACGTGGCGCGACGGCAAGGACAACGTCTTCGTGCGCGAACTGCGCGCCATGCGGGCCTTGTCCCGGGCGGTCGGGATGACCAGCTTTCAAATCGTGATCGAGTTGCGCGCCGAGATGCCGTTGCACTTTGGTAGTGATCCGCAACACAGCGGCCACCAGTTTCGCGCACTCCAAGCCTTCGCCGAGAAAGACGCGCCGCCTGCTCGCTACGTGCGGCCGGCAACGGCCAAGGCAGAGCCTGAAGATGTATGGACCGGCTGCGAGTGGCTAGCGCAGGTGCTCCCGCTACCAGACGGCCCGGTCACGATCGTGCGCCTCGAACACGCCGGCAATCCGTCACCCGTAATCTCATCAACGCGCCCCTACGGCCGCTTTGGGACGACGTTCGCTTTCGACCTGATCCCCGGCAAACCGCTGCTGCTGCACTACACCTACGTGGTGGTGATCGGCGAACTCGACAAAGCACAGTGCACAAAGATCGTCGCCACCGAACAAAACGCAGGCTTTCGCTGATCCCAGATCCCGTTCGGATGCGTTTTGTTCCAAGTTCGCATCGCACTTGGTGCACTCGCATAATCGAGCCACACAGGCGAGATCGGCGCGGCGCTAGATCAGCGCCAGCTTGATCAGCGCAGCCTTCAACAAAGCGACCTCGGCCTCGAGGCGCGTCACACGCAGCGCGATTTCTATTTGCCCCAGCGCGGATGTCGCGGATGTCGCGGGTGTCGCGGGTGTCGCGGGTGTCGCGGATGTCGCAGGTGTCGCGGATGTCTTGTGCAACGCGGGTGTCGCGGGTGTCGCGGGTGTCTTGTGCAACGCAGGTAACGCAAGCGTTGCCGGATTCACGTTGGCCTCCGTCTCGCCGCTCGCAGCGACCTCGCTGCCATCGCCGAGCAAATGCCGCCAACGTCGGTCGCGCTCGCGCGGCGCCATCAACAACTGCGCAACGACCGGCTGCGGCCTTCTGGCCATGGCGCGCAGCACCGATTCGATCTGCTCTGGATCGCTGAAAAATCCCATCCGCGCCACGCGCGGCTTCAATGCGCCCGGAGCCTGTGGCCCGCGCAGCAACAGTTCGGCGAGGATCGCCAACTCGCTGGAGCTCAGCCCAAGTTGTTCGACAACTTTGTGCCGGTATTTGATGACCCTAGACCCACCATCAATGCGCGCAATCCAACCTTTTTCCATCAGCGACATCAGCGTGCCCGCCACCTGAAACTGGCGCAGCTCCATGCAAGGTTCGCGGTTGCTCTTTTGATTGCAGCCATCGATGAGCGCGTTCTCGCTCATCGGATATGTGTCTGGAACGGTACGCTCCTTCTCGATCAAGACACCGACGATGCGCTGCTCCGTGCGATCCAACATGGCGCGGCAGCATAGCGAGCTATGCGCTACGAAGCTGGGTGCAGACGTTGCACCGTGTCACGAAAATGCTGCGACAACAAGCGATACTTAGCCACCCTCGCCGCATCTGGCAGAGTCCGCTCGCCGGTCTGCACGAACGGTGCCGCCACCTCGTCGCAGCCAACCATTTCGCCAGCGGCGCGCCGCACGGTCCACAACGCCTGGATCGCAGCCCCCAGCGCCGCGGCTTCCACCTCGAGCAGCTTTACCACCGGCACCGCGAGCAGATCAGCAAGGATCTGCCGCCACAAAACATTGTTCGCAGCGCCGCCAACGAGTCGCACTTCACCAATTTGCACGCCGAGGGCGCGCATCCGATCGACGCCCCAGGCAAGGTTTAGCGAGGTGCCCTCGAGCGCTGCACGATACAGGTGACCGGGCTGTAGAAGCCCCGCACGCATACCGAGCAACGTGCCGGTCGCAGTCGGCAGATCCGGCACGCGCTCGCCTTGCAGATAAGGCAGCCACAAAAGCCCATCGCAGCCAACATTGGTGCCCTGTGCTTTGGCAGTCAGTTCTTGGTGCCCAAGTCCAGTGAGCGCCTTTACCTGCTCGGTGACACCCGTGAGGTTCATGACACACAACAACGGCAACCAGCCGCCATCGCTGCTGCAGAACGGCGCGATGAGCCCATTTGGATCCACCACTGGCTGCTCGGTGCGCGTGAACACCGTGCCCGAGGTGCCAAGACTAATGACCACTACGCCAGCCTTCGTCGCACCACTGCCGATCGCCGCCATCATGTTGTCGCCACCGCCAGTGGCAACCGGGATGCCGAAGGGGAGCCCAAGCAACTGCGCGAAGGCTGCGCAAAGCGTGCCGGTCACGGCACCAGCCGCAACGAGCGGTGGCAGCATCGCAGCAAGCCGCGGATCGATGGCGGCGATCGCGCGAGCGTCAAAGCTCCGCGCCTGCACGTCGAACAAGCCGGTGCCCGAAGCATCGCCGCACTCCATCGCCTTCACGCCGGTGAGACAGAAGTTGATGTAATCGTGTGGCAGCAGCACCGATCGAACGCGGGTCCAGTTGGCAGGTTCATGGCGCTTTAGCCACGTGAGTTTGCTCGCGGTGAACCCGGTCGGCACCGCTCGACCGAGCGCCTGGCTGAGTTCTTGCGCCTCTATTGCAGTACTCGTGTCACACCACAACTTCGCCGGCCGCACCACGCGATCCTGCTGGTCGAGCACCACGCAGCCGTGCTGTTGCCCCGAAACCCCGATGCCGCCGATCAGCGCAGGGTCCTTACCTGCGAGCACGGCACGCGCCGTGGTCACGACTGCCGCCTGCCACACATCAGGATGCTGCTCCGCATGGCCTGCCGGCAGCCCTTCGATCAGACCGTGCAAAACGCTGCTGCGCGCGACGACGGTGTGCGAAGCCGCGTCAATCAACACTGCCTTTGTGGACTGCGTGCCGACATCGAAACCCAAAAACAACGAGCGTGCGTTGGCCATGCAAATAACAAGCTAACCGCGCGCTGCCAGATAGCGCTACGGAGCACCGCCATCAGCCAATCGGCAATGTGCCGCGCGCCAGCGAGCCCACTGGATGCAAAAAACCTCCGCCACGCGCAAATCCGCAAACATATGCGCCGAGGCGCGCGGGTAGCTCGCATTCAACTAGCTCGCATTCAACAACGCCCTCGTGAGTGGCGCTACCGAGTGGCAAACGCAAGTCTGGTCGCAGCCGATCAAAGCCCGCGTGCGCCCATGATGTGCTCGATCGTCAACTGATCGAGGCGCTCATAACCGAGTCCGCGCTTTGCCACCGCAGTAGCGAAGGTCGGCGCGGCCTTCAGCGCTTGCGCCGAGGCGCGCGGGTAGCTCGCATTCAACTAGCTCGCATTCAACAACGCCCTCGTGAGTGGCGCTACCGAGTGGCAAACGCAAGTCTGGTCGCAGCCGATCAAAGCCCGCGTGCGCCCATGATGTGCTCGATCGTCAACTGATCGAGGCGCTCATAACCGAGTCCGCGCTTTGCCACCGCAGTAGCGTCGATCGGCGCGGCCTTCAGCGCTTGCGCCGAGGCGCGCGAGTAGCTCGCATTCAACAATGGGTCGAGGTGCGCGTCCTTGACCTCAGCGATCAGCGCCTTGATCTCAGGGTCACTATCAAACGCATTCGCACGCGCCGCGAGCAGCTTGTAAGTACGCATGCAACCCTTGGCGAAGTCCCAAACGCCGCTCTCATCCTCAGTCCGATAGGCATGTGCATCAAAATGCTTCGGGCCGGTGTAGCTCTTGCCGCCGCAGGTACCTTCCAAAAGACGGACCAAAAGGAACGAGCCCTTGATGTCCTCACTGCCAAAGCGCAGGTCCTGATCGTAGCGACCGATCTTCTGGCCATTGAGGTCGATGTGGAACAGCTTGTTCGCCTCCATCGCCTGCGCGACGGTGTGAACGAATGACAACCCCGCCATCACTTCGTGCGCGACTTCAGGATTCACCCCGACCATCTCGTGGTGCTGCAATGTCGAAATGAAGTGCAGCATGTGGCCCGTGGTCGGAAAGTAGTTCTCCGAGCGCGGCTCGTTGGGCTTGGCCTCAAGCGCAAACTTCAGGTCGTAGCCCTGATCCTTGACGTAGCCACAAAGGAAGTCCATCGCCGCGCGAGTGCGCTGGATCGCCACCCGCGGGTCACGGCAGGCATCCGCCTCGGTGCCTTCGCGACCGCCCCAAAAAACATAGATCTTCGCGCCAAGTTCGACGCCGAGATCAATCGATGCCATGGTCTTTTGCAAAGCAAACGCGCGGACCTTCGGGTCGTTGGCGCTGAACGCACCGTCCTTGAAAATCGGGTGCGTAAACAGGTTGGTGGTCGCCATCGGCACCACCATGCCAGTGTCCTTCAAGGTCTGCTTAAACTCGCGCACGATGCGGTCGCGCTCCGTCCTGCTTGCGCCAAATGGCACCAGATCGTTGTCGTGCAGGTTGACGCCATAGGCACCGCACTCGGCGAGCTTGCGCACCAAATAGTTTGGCTCTTGCACGGCGCGAACCGGCTCACCAAACGGGTCACGGCCGGCATTGCCGACCGTCCAAAGACCAAACGAGAACTTGTCCGACTTTTGTGCTGCGTAAGGATCCATGCTGATTTGATGCTAGCAGCAATCCATCATTTCGCCACAGGGCACGGCGCACGTAAAGGCGCAACGCCCTCAGTGCGAGGCGCGCAGTTCCTGCACCGTCCATGGTTCGATGCGATTACCATGCTGCGCGCGAATCCGAGCGACTGCTGCCGGTTCAATCGGGCTGGCATTTTGGCCAAAGGCGCGCCGCAACCAGCTGGTGGTGGCCGCGAGGTCTGCGTCGGACAAATAAGCTTGGCCCGGCATCTCGCCATCATGCCGAATTGCGTTCGCCTCGATTGGCCCACGCACACCATGCAACGCAATGCGCAACAGCACCTCGGGCGCACCGGTCACCCACTCAGAGTTGCGCAGCGGCGGTGCTAGGCCAGCCATACCGCGGCCATCGGGCTGATGGCATGCGGCACAAACCGAGAGGAACACGGCGTTGCCCTTGGCAAGGAACGTGCGCATTTCGGGCGGCAACGAGGCCTCGTCGACCAGCGGCTCGACGCCCGCGTCTGGCCGTAGCGCTATGACCGACAGCACCTGCTGCGCCAACTTCACCACGCCTGCATCCGTGCTGCGCAGCAACTGCAGCAGCGGCGGCGGCGTCACCGTGAACACGAAGAAGCCCGCGCGTTGCGCTGGATCCGCTGGCAACGCAGCGCACAAACCCATCAGCAATGCTTGCTGCTGCCAGGCCTGTGGGCAGGCGGCGGCGGCGGCGAGCATGGCTAGGCGGCGGCTTGGTCCAGTGCGATCTTTCTCGCGGCCACTTTCGCCAGCCAGCGCGCGCAACAGATCGGCACCGCGTTCGACAAATTGCGGCTCGCCCACCAGCGAAAGCACCAACAGGTCCTCGCGGCCATTGCCCGCGGCAACCAGCGCGTCGCACAGGATTTGATCGGCCGACATCGGCACCGCCATCTGCACGCACAAGCGCAAGGCCCGCTCGGCATTGGCGCCTTGCACGCTGCCGACCAAAAGCGCCACGTGCCAACGCACAGTTTTGGCCGGGTGCCGCGCCAGCAGTTCGACTTGCGACCACAGGCCGCGATCCCCAGCAGTAAGCCGTTCTGCGCAGTGCGACAGCGCAAAGGTCAACACCCCCACATCGTCCTGATTGAGCATCGCCCGCAAGTCGCTGCCGTCGAGCACTGCTAGACCGTCGAGCACCGCAGCAGCGTGCATTCGCGTCACCGGCAGCGGCGAGGTGCGCAACAACTGCTGCAGTTGCGGCACCACGCTGCGATCCTGCTGCAATACGAGCAAACGCTGTGCGGTGTCGCGCTGCCAACCGTCCGGGTCCGAAAGCGCGAGCACGAGTTCGGCCGCAGCTTTGCTAGCGAGCGGCCGCGCGCTCGACACTTCGCCATCGGCAACAATGCGGAAAATCCTGCCCATGCGAGTTGGCTGCTCCAGCTTGCGCTGCACGATCTGTTTGCGCAGGTAACTCGTTACGTAATTCTTGTGCTGAATCACGCCGCGATACATGTCGACCAAGCCAAGCGAACCGTCATTCAGTGCAAACAGGTTGACCGGACGAAAGCGCTCGTCGGTGGATGCAAGGAACTCGGCGCGGTCGTAGACATTGGTTGCCGTGAGCTCCCCGTCGTGATCTGCAAAGCGGAAACGCCGCACAATGTTCCCCGTTGGCTCGCAAACGAAAGCATCGCCGCGCGCGGGGCCCAGGGCAGAGCCACGCGCGATGTGCGGCGCGCAGGCTGAGGTGCGCGTCGCGAGCACGCCGTCCTTTAGCATCCCTTCGCGATAGCCGCGATTGATGCCCGGCGTCTTGTGAATCGGCCAGATGCTCGAGTCGCTGACTACGGAGTGATTGGTGCCGGCAAACGATGCCTGGTCGATGACGCGGGCACGGTATCTGCCCGGCACGAGATCCGCGTGCAGCCAGTCTTCGTTGTAGTTGAAGAACAACCGGCCACGATCATCCTGCGCGATACCCCACTGGCCGCCGCCGGCACCTTGCTCAATCGAGAACCCTTGCTGTGACCAACGGAATATGCGCCGGTCGTTGGCGAGGTGAATGCGATTGTCGAGCCCCCATAAAAGTCCGTTGCCACTATGTTCAGGGTTCTCCAAACCGGCGTTGAAGCCCTTGGCAATCTCGGTGGTGCGGTCTGCGCGACCATCGCCATCTAGATCCTCGACCCACACAATCTGCGGCGGCACGATCAGGAGCGCACCACCTGGCAAGGGCAGCACTGCGCGCGGCAGCACGATGCCATCCAAGAACACGCTTCTTTGGTCCATGCGACCATCAGAGTCCGTGTCGCGCAGCACAACGATCCGGCTCTCCTTCAAAAGCTCGCCAGTGGCATCTACGTCGCGCATATAAGTAGGCCACTCGCAAACCCACACGCTGCCATCCGGCGCGCAGGTCGCACAAACCGGATCTTGCACCAGCGGTTCACTCGCGAGCAGCTCCAACCGGAAGCCCTTTTGCAAGCGAAAGGTGGCCTGCTCATCGACCGCGGACAGCGGCATTGGCGGCGGCAAGATCAGGTCCGCCGTCAGTTCGGCCTGAGCCTCGCCTTGCACATCCCCGCGCTGGCCTTGCAAGCATGCGGTGAGCAAGGCGACTAACAGCGCGCAAGGCAACGCGCGGCCAAAAAAACAACCTGCCAAACCTACTAAAGCATTGCTGAGCACAAACCTCATGCGAGCGGAAGATACCGCGCGGACG
The DNA here is from genome assembly GCA_014192625.1 of Planctomycetota bacterium. Classification (GTDB taxonomy): domain Bacteria; phylum Planctomycetota; class UBA1135; order UBA1135; family UBA2386; genus BJHM01. The sequence continues at coordinate 68,814 of BJHM01000020.1, read as the reverse complement.
GGCTTGGTCGTAACCTTCTCGCCCGTGGCGCACAGCAAGTCATCACCTTCGTCGCAATGTGCGCCCGCCATGCGCGTTTCCGCGTGGGTGCTCTACGACCTCGCGAATACCGTCTACGCTGCGACGTTGACGTTTTTATTCACGCCGTATTGCGAACAGAACTTCGGCGGCTTGACCAGTCTCGGCGTCACACAAACGTGGTCCATGGTGCTCGCCGGCTTCTCGGTGCCTTTGCTCGGCGTGATCATCGATCGCACTAGACGCACGGGGCTTTACCTGTCGATTGCGACGATCCTCTGCGTTGTGGCGATGGCCGGTTGGGGCATCAGCCAAGACAAGGCATGGATGCTGTTCTGCTTCTTCATCGCCAACTTCACCTACAACATTGGCCTGCTGTTCTACAACTCGCTACTGCCTTCAGTAGCAAGCGAACAGCGCTCGGGCCTAGTGAGCGGGATCGGCACTGGCGTCGGCTACTTTGGCACGATTTTGGTGCTCATCGTACTGCTCGGCATAGAGCCGAAGAGCCGGCAGTTTGAACTCGCGGCGGCGATGTTCTTGATCGGCGCGCTGCCGTGCCTGTTGCTGGTAGGCGACCGCCGCCCGAAGCCGCCTGCGAGCAGCAGCAAGGGGGGCTACGGAGTAGCGATGCGCGGGGCAATGACATCGCTCTTGACGACGCTGCGCGAACTGCCGCGCCACCGGGCCCTGCTGTTCTTTCTGCTCGCCAACTTCTGCCTCGTCGACGTGCTCAACACCGCCGTGCTGTTCTTTGGCTCGTTCACCAAAAACGTGTTTGAGCAAGCCGCCCAGCAGAACACCTTGGTATTCCTCGGCCACACATATTCGGGCGAGCAGGGCCTGCAAGACTTCTTCCGCCTAGCCGGCCTCTGTCTCAACGCGCTCGCACTGTTGTTTGGCATTGGCCTTGGCACGCTCACCGATCGCTTCCCATTGCGCGTCATGCAGGCTTCCGGCATCGCGCTGCTGTTTGCACTCATTGGCGGCGCTTACTTCGGCGGCAACTCGCCCCTTGGCTTCATGCTGACCTTGGTGCTGCTCGGGTCGTTCGGCCTATCAGGGATCTGGACCGCAGGCCGCAAGATCGTCGTGCTGCTGGCGCCCCAAGAACGCATCGGCGAATACTTCGGCCTCTACGGCATCACCGTCAAGCTGTCGGTGATCGGCAGCACGATCTACGCCGTTGTCAAAGATTCCGCCGGCACCAAACCGGCGATGCTCGCACAATCCGCACAGCTGTTGCTTGGCCTCGTGTTCTTGTCGCTAGTCCGCCTGCCACAGCACCGTCAAGCGAACGCTAAATGAGCGACCCGGAAGTGGCGCACAAACCGCGGCGCGTTGTGCGGCTTATGTGGTGGCACAGGCCCGCAGTGGCGATGCTGCGCGCGCTGATCGGCATGTTCGGCTTTCTGCCAGCACCGATCTCCTATTTCATCGCCGACCTGCTAGCGCTGCCGGTTGCTGCCTATTGGGCGATCACGGATCGCGGTGGCAAACGCAAAAAAGGCTACTGGCGCAATGTGCGAATCGCCTTCCGGACAGGTGGCCTTTTGCCGATCCGACCACCACACCATCTTTGGCGCTTTGCCCGCCATGTGACATGGCTCGCCGTCGACTTCTGCCGCATGAGCCGACTGCGTGCAGACAACCTCGGCCGCTACGTCGATCTCAGCGAAGTAACGCAGCTTCAGCAGATCTACAAAGAAGGCCACGGCATCATCTGGGCTACGGCACATATCGGCGTTTGGGATGTCGCTGGGTATGCGTCGGGCCTGCTCGGCATGAAGATCACTTCGGTTTTCCGCCCAAGCCAAATCCACGCGCTCGACATATTGATCAGCTCGCTACGCACCGGTTCAGGCCAGACCGTGGTGGCCAAATGGAACGTGCTCCGCACGCTAAAGCAGGTGGTCGAGCGTGGCGAAAGCATCGGCCTCCTAGTCGACAGCGCCGGCAATCACGGCACCGTCTTTCCGCCATTCCTCGGCACCAGAGCAGCTACCGTAAGCACCCCAGCGGTCCTGCACCTGACGACCGGCGCGCCAATCGTCGTCATTGTCGCGCTGCGCACGGGCCGGTTTCGTTTCCGACTGCGCGTCATGGACGTGATCCGAAAGACCGCGTCGCCGGATCGCGACGCAGATGTGGCCCTCATCTTGGGCCGTATCAACCTAGGTCTCTCCAAAGCAATCGCAGAGGCGCCGGAGCAATGGTTCTGGCAGAGCCGCCGCTTCAAGCATCGCCCAGCAGCGGAACTACCTGGCAACGATGGCCTGCCGCCAACGGCAACGTGACCTTCACGCAAGCTTTACACAACGCACATCGTGTCCTCATCGGCCCGATGACGATTCTTGTCGGATTGTTGTCTCCAAAAAAAATAGCCACATGAAAACCATCCCGATCGCCGTCCTGACCTCAGCCCTGGCATTCGTCGCCTGCACGAAGAGCAACCGAACTCTGATCCAGAATGCCGGGTCAGACACCATGCTCGAAGTTGCTCAGGCCTTGGCTGAGACCTATGGCAAAGAAGTGTCAGGGGTCAGCATCGCAGTAAAGGGCGGCGGATCCCAGGTTGGCATTTCGGGCATCATCGACGGCACGATCGACCTCGCCAACAGCAGCCGCAAACTGAAGCCAGAGGAAGTCGAGGCGGCGCGGAAGAAGAACCACGAGCCAGTCGAACACCACGTCGGCTACGACGGCATCGCAATCTACGTCCACAAGGAAAACCCGATCACATCGCTGACCATTGAGCAGCTAAAGCAGATCTACATGGATAACGGCAAGCTCACCAAGTGGTCGCAGCTCGGCGTCACGGTAACTGCGGGTATGAGCGACGAGATCATCTTGATCTCGCGTCAAAGCAATAGCGGCACCTACGAGTATTTCCGTGAATCGGTGCTCGGCGACAAAAAAACCAACTTCCGCCTCGGCACGCGCGACATGAATGGCAGCAAGGACGTGGTCGATCTCGTCACCAAGACGAGGAGCGCGATTGGCTACAGCGGCCTTGCCTATGCAAACGCCGAAGTGAAGTTGATCCCGGTCGCGAAGAAGGACGGGGAGAAGGCGATATTACCAACGATCGACTCCGTGCTCGACAAGAGCTACCCGATCGCTCGCCCGCTTTTCATGTATACCGTGGGGCAGCCAAAGCCAGCCGTGCAGCAATACCTTGACTGGATCAAGAGTGACGCAGGACAGCGCGTGCTAGTGGCAAATCACTACCCACCGCTGCGCAAACTCTGAGCCGCAAACACTCGCAAGTTTTCGTCACTAGTACATTCAAACCAGTCCCTCGAACTCAAAATGTTCTCGCCCTTCGTGCTTAGAGACGCGAGATTCCGCAGCACGGAGGCATGCGTGACAACCCATTACGAAGAGCGGCTGCAAAAGGACCTGGCCTGGATCCAGGAGATGGTCAACATCGTTGGCGGCGAAATCGAAGTGGCACTGAGCAACGCCGTGAAGGCCGTGCTGACACTCGATCGGGACCTTGCCGCAAAAGTCGTGATCGGCGACTACTTGGTCAACCGGCAGACGCGCGAACTCGACCGCCTCTGCCACGCATTCGTCGCCCGGCATCTGCCCACCGCCGGCCACCTTCGCTTTGTGTCATCCGTGATGCGACTGGCCATCAGCCTCGAACGCATCGGCGACTACGCCGCGACGATTTCGCGCACTGCCGCACAGCTTTCGACCGTCGCCCCAATCGTGGTCCAACGCGACATCGAGATGATGAGCGACCATGCGCGCCGGATGCTGCATGAGAGCCTGCGCAGTTTTCAGACTAAAGACATCGCACTGGCCAATGGGACCCAACACAGCGCAGTGCAGTTTGCGCACCATTTCGACAAGGTGTTCGACGACTTGCTGGCCGAGGGCGAGGCACACACACGGCCGGTAAATGACTTGTTCTCGCTGATGGCGACGTTCAACCGCCTAGAACGAGTTATCCACCAGGCGAAGAACATTTGCGAAGAGACCACCTTCGTCGCAACCGGCAAGACCAAGGGTGAAAAGAACTTTCAGATCCTGTTCGTCGATGAACGGAATGACGGAGCCAGCCAGCTCGCCGAGTCGTTCGCGCGCAAAGCGTTCCCGCAGAGCGGGCAATATCGCAGCGCGGGTTGGTCGCCTGCCGAGAATATTCACGCCGACTTCGCCCGATTCGGGCAGCAGCACGGCATCGACCTTGCGCGTGCCTGGCCGATGGATCTAGCGGCGCTAACCGCCGGTCTCGACGAATTCCAGTTCGTGATCGGGTTGCATCCAAACGCACGAGAAAAGATCGGCCGCGTGCCATTTCATACCATCGTGCTGATTTGGGACCTGACCGCCGCAAAGTCCCCCGACGATTTCTACCGACTGCTGGCGCCGATGATCCGCATGCTCATGGAACAATTGCGCGGGGAGCAGGCGTGCTGAGATGACCCTTCGCCACACCGATACGTTGGCGACCAAGCAAACGGCACCTGTTGATCAACGTGATCGCGCGTGGTGGCTCGACTTCACCGCCAAAACAGTGGTGTTCTTTGGCGGCATCTCAGCAATCATCTTCATCGTCTCGATCTTTTTATTCATCGCGACCCAAGGGCTCGACTTCGCCGTTCACCGACTCAACTGGGCCGATTTTTTCACCTCACCCATCTGGCGCCCGACTTCGAGCCCGCCGCAATACGGCGCACTGGCACTAATCTGCGGCACCGCCTCGATCTCATTGCTGGCGATGCTCATCGCCGTGCCCTTCTCACTAGGCGCGGCGATCTACATCGGCGAGTTCGCGAGCGGCAAGAAGCGCGAGTGGCTCAAGATTCTGATCGAACTGCTGGCCGCAATCCCATCTGTAGTCTGGGGCGTGATCGGCCTGCATGTGATCGGCCCGGCTTTGGTGAACATCTTCCACATCGACATCGGCCTTTGCCTTTTGAACGCCGGCATCATTCTCGGCCTGATGGCGGCGCCAATCATGACGACCATCGCCGAGGACGCGCTCAGAGCAGTGCCGGACACCTACCGCGAAGCCGCCGAGGCGCTCGGCGCGACCCGTTGGCAAGTGGTCTGGCGCGTCGTGCTACCACATGCACGCCCTGGCCTGTCGGCAGCCGTGCTGCTTGGCATCGGCCGCGCATTCGGTGAAACGATTGCGGTTTTGATGGCCAGTGGACATGCGATCGTCATGCCGACCTCGGTGTTCGACTCAGTCCGCGCGCTCACGGCGACGGTCGCCGCCGAACTCGGCGAGACCGCGCAGGGTGACGACCATTACCAAGCACTCTTCGTGCTCGGCGTCCTGCTTTTTGGCATCACGTTCGTCATCAATCTCACCGCCGACCGAATCATCCGCGGCTCGCGCAGACAGGCCACGTGACCGAGAACAGCCCTTTCACCACCACGGCGCATGAGCGACGCAGCCTGAGCCAAGAAAACAGGTTCAGACTGCTGTTCCTTTTCATGGCTGTCGTGCTGGTGCTGCCAGTGCTCGGGATCTTGAGCGTATTGGTCCTCCGCGGCAGCCCAGGCATCAGCCTCGATTTCTTACTCGAAGACCCGAGGAACGGAATGAAGGAAGGCGGCATCTACCCAGCGCTGATTGGCACGCTGTGGCTGACTTCTTGCGCCTTGGCCGTGGCGCTGCCACTCGGTGTCTCGGCCGCGATTTACCTCACGGAATACGCGCGCGACAACTGGTTCACGCGGTTGATCAATCTCGCCATCATCAACCTCGCCGGTGTGCCATCGATCGTGCACGCGCTGTTTGGTGTCGGCGCATTCGTTCACTTCCTGCAGTTTGGCCACTCGATCCTTGCCGCGAGCTGCACGCTGGCGGTCATGACCCTGCCAGTGGTGATCATCGCAACCCGCGAATCGCTGCAGGCTGTGCCGCGCGCGTTCCGCGACGCTTGCTGGAGTCTTGGCGCAACCCGTTGGCAAACCATCTGGCGCGTCGTGCTACCGAACTCAGGCAGCGGCATCCTGACCGGCATCATCTTGGTCGTGTCGCGCACCGTCGGCGAGACCGCACCGATCATGTTCACCGGCGCTGCGTTCTACATGCAATACACGCCAGAGAGCATCTTCGACCAGACAATGGCTCTGTCGCTGCACCTTTACAACGTCTCGACACAAGTCAACGACGTCCCAAAGCACCTGCCGTTTTCGGTCGCACTGACCCTGATTGGCGTCGTGCTGACAATGAACGCCGCCGCCATCTTTCTCCGCATGAAGCTGCGTGGGAGGAAGAAGTGGTAACCGAAAACGACAACCTTCTGGAGATCGAGAACCTCAGTATCCGCTATGGCAAAAAGCCAGTGCTGGAAGGTGTCTCTCTGAAGGTTCGGCGGCACGAGATCTTTGGCATCATCGGCCCGGCCAATGCCGGCAAGACATCCTTCCTGCGGGCCATAAACCGTATGGATGAGTTTGTGCCGAGCATGAATGTCACCGGCACGATCCGCTTCGATGGTCGCGACGTGCAAAAGCTACGGAACCTGTACGCGCTGCGCCGCGGCATCGGGGTGGTGTTCCCGTTGCCGGTCGGCCTGCCGTTATCGGTCTACGACAACGTGGCATTGGCGCCGCGATTGCGTGGTGTCCGCAAGCAAGTCGAACTGGATGAAATCGTCGAGCGCTGCCTCCGTCGTGCGGCACTTTGGGACGAGGTCAAGGAGCGCCTCAAGACGCTCGGTTCGCTGCTCAGCGGTGGCCAACAGCAGCGACTGACGATCGCGCGCGCACTGTCGCAAGACCCGCAACTGTTACTGCTCGACGAGTTCTCGATCGCAATCGATCCGGTGACGACGATGCGAATCGAGGAAGTGCTCAAAGAACTGCGCCAAGAAATGACCATCATCCTGGTCACCAACCTTGTGCAGCAAGCGCGTCGCCTAGCGGATCGTACGGCATTTTTTCTCGCCGGCCGCTGTATCGAGATCAACCTGACTGAAGAGCTATTTACCGGCACCGTGCAAGACCTGCGCAGTCGTGAATATGTGGAGGGCCGCTTTGGCTGAAAAAACGCAACCGGCTGGCACCAACCTCGCCATCGAAGCCATCGACCAAAACCTTTGGTATGGCTCGTTTCAAGCGCTGCATGAAGTCAATCTCGCGGTAGAACGCGGCATTGTCACGGCGATGATCGGGCCATCGGGTTGTGGCAAATCCACGTTCTTGCGTAGTTGCAACCGCATCAATGAGCGACTCGGCTATGTCCGCACCACCGGCACGATCCATGTGCTCGGCTTCGACGTGTACAGCAAGGACGCCTCGGCGATTCAAGTGCGCCGCCAGATCGGGATGGTGTTTCAACGCCCCAATCCACTGCCACTGTCGATCCGTGACAACGTGTTGTTCGCTAGCCGACTGCACCGCGAACGGCGCGTGACTCGCGCCGACGAAGCGGTCATGGTCGAGTCGGCGCTGCGCGAAGTGCTACTTTGGGACCGCGTGAAGGACCGCCTCGACCAAAAGGCCACGCTCCTGTCGCTCGAAGAACAGCAAAAGCTCTGCATCGCGCGACTGCTCCCGACCAAGCCGACCCTCCTGCTGATGGACGAACCTTGCTCAGCGCTGGATCCGGAAGCCACCAGTGCGATCGAAGATCTGATCTGGAGCCTGCGCGGCAACTACACGATTTTGATCGTCACGCACAACATGGCCCAGGCCCGGCGCGCCAGCGATGAATGCGTGTTCATGCTGCTCGGCCGGGTCATCGAACATGCACGCACGGACGTGATGTTCGTCACCCCTGCAAGGCAGGAGACGGCAGACTACATAGAAGGGCGCTTTGGCTAATCGGCAGCAGAGTTGCTTGCCAAAGCACTACATCTTTCGCTAGCACTACCTTTTTCGATGCCATCCATGTCCTACCGCGATCTCACTCCCAAAGAAGCTCAGCAGGACCTAAAGCACGACCCCTCGCTGCAGATCCTCGATGTCCGCACGCCACCAGAACACCAGAGCCATCACCTGCCTGGCGCAGTGCTGATCCCAGTGCAAGTGCTGCAGCGGAGCCTCGGCCAACTCGACGTGAACGCCAACTGGCTGGTGTATTGCGAGCACGGCATGCGCAGCCTTGCCGCCTGCGATATTCTCGCCGCCGCCGGCTTCAAAAAGCTCGCCAACCTGCGTGGCGGCATTGCGCAATGGCAGAGCGAAGGTCTGCCGCTACAACGCTGACCGGCGTAGCGCCAACCTGCGAGGGCAGGAGAGCGCGGCGTAGACCTCAGTGCGGCCAGACTTTTGTTGCGGCAATGCAGTCTTCTAGGCTAGGCACCAGTGCGATGCGGAAGAAGTTTTCCTGCCCCTTGCCAAAGCAACTGCCACCAGCGACCACGATGCCAGCCTCGGCGCACCGCGCGGCGTAGGCAACGTCGGTCATATTCTTTGGCACTTCGACCCACAAGAATAACGACGCGGTGCTCGGGTATACGGCGAGCCCGAGCTTGCCAAAGTGTTCTTTCAGCACGCGCCGCTTTTCGGCAAACAGTTTGCGCCGCACTTCGGCGTGCTCACTATCGCTCCACGCCACCGTGCTCGCCGCCTGCACAAAATCCTGCGGCGCGTTACCCATACTGGCGCGAAATCGGCGGTAGTGCGCGAGCAACTCTTGATCGCCAGCGATGAAGCCCGAGCGATAGCCCGTCATGCCAGATCGCTTGCTCAACGAATGAACGGCGAGACAGCCCTGCCTGCCAAACTCCAGCACGCAGCGCGGTCGCGGCTCTTCGTAATAGATGTCGGCGTAGCACTCGTCGTTTACCAGCGTGAAGCCGTATTCATCGCGGGCCGCGACCCAGGCGCGAAACAGCGAGTCCGGCAGACATTGACCGGTCGGGTTGTGTGGATAGTTGAGGAATACCACGGCAGCACGCTTCAACGTCGCTGCGGGCACCATGTCGGGGTCCATGAGGTAGCGATTCTGCGCGTTGAGCGGCACCGAATAGGTCCAGGCTTCCGCAAACAGCGCGCCGATCTCAAACACCGGATAGGCCGGCTCGCCATACAACACGAGGTCGTGCTCGCTCGGCACCTGCACCAACACCATTGGCAGGTGGAAGAGCGCTTCCTTGCTACCCATCGTCGGCAGGATCTCAGTATCGGGATCGACCACCACGCCAAAGCGACGCTGCATATAACCCGCCGCGGCACGCCGCAGTTCTGGTTGGCCATGCACGCTCGGATATTGACTGACCGCGGTGGTCCCCCGCTGCATCGCATCGCGGATCACCGTGGCGGTCGGCTCGATGGGATCCCCAGTGCCAAAGTCAAACACCCGCAAGCCACGCGCCAATAGCGCCCGCTTCGTCTGCTCGAGAGCCACCATCGGATATTGTTGCAGCTTGCGGAGGCGTTCATTCATAGCGGTCGAACGATACCCGCATGAGTGCTTGGTGCGAGCCTCTACGGCAGCCAATCGAGGATCCCAAACTCAGGCCTGAACCCCCGGCCTTGCGTTTCCGTTTGTCGCGTCAAAGGTGCCTCGGTTATCTTCGTCCAAAAGCCCATGACCAGACTGCTTACCGCAGCTTTTTCCCTGCTTGCGCTCAACACGACCTTCGCCACGTGCGAAGCTCAGGCAACGACTGCGCTGCCTGACAATGCACATAATACTGCACCCGCCGCAGTATTGGCTGCAGTGCCCGCAGAGTTGCCGACCGTGGTGCCCGCAGTAAAAGCGGCGCGCAAGAAGGGCACGATCTACAAAGAAGAAGTGGACCTGCTGATCGACGCGATCAGCAAACACGGCAAGGGCGCTGCATTTGGCGGCGACTCGACGTTTGCCACCGCGCAGATTCTCTGCGCAATGGGACATTGCCACCGGTGCTACCACCGCAGCGATGGGCCAATCGTGCGACCATCCATCGATGCACTGCTGCGTGCACGCAATAACGACGGCAGTTTTGGCAAGGGCGATGAGGCTCTGCGCTCGAACACCACGCCATGGGTTGTGGACGCGCTAGAGATCATGGACGGCGACGGGTTTGCCGACGAGATCACGACGGCACGCGCTTGGCTGCAACAGCGCGCGGTGCCTCCTAGTGGCTGGCAGCAGGCCGTCAGCGCGGTGCTCGGCTTGGTGCGTTCCGATTCGTTCCCGCAGCAACTCGCCACCAAAGAAGCCGCGTTTGCGCGCACTTCCTATGCCGCGCCGGATGCCCAGGATACGCCGCTGCTCGCCTATAACCTCCTGCGCCTAGTCGCCTGCCAGGAGGCAAACCGGCTGCTCGACAAGGCGCAAGGTCCACTGCCAACCACGTTCTCGGAAAGCCAACAGAAGGCCTTCAACTTCCTACTCGCGCAGCAAAAGGACGGCATCTTTGCCATGAGCTTTGGCGGCAAGAAGGTGCAGGATCCGTCGATCACCGCGCTTGGCCTGCTCGCACTGCAGACGAAGCCGCGCGGACTACGCAGCCAACTGGAGCAGGCGCAGATCGAACTTGGCCTGCATTGGTTGTTGACCAGGCAGAACGAGGACGGATCGTTTGGCGAGATGGTGCTCAACTACACCACCAGTGTGGTCACCGGCGCGCTCGCTCGCTGGAACGACCCCGCAGCAAAACCGGCGATCGACAAAGCCCAGAAGTTCATCCTGAAGTGCCAGTTCCTTGAGGCGAACAGCTACCAGAGCAGCGATCGCGATTACGGCGCGATGGGCTACGGCGGCACGAGCAGCCAACGCGCGGACCTCAGCAACACCAGCTTCGCGCTGCAAGCATTGAAAGAGAGCGGCCTGCCGCAAGACCACGAGGCGTTTGTAAAGGCGCTGGTGTTTTTGCAGCGCACTCAGAATCTAACAGCAGTGAACGACTTCTCCGGCAAGGTGCCAGATCCCGACAACCAAGGCAAACTCATCAACGCGACCTCGGGCGACGATGGCGGTGCCTGCTATTACCCGGGCAACTCCGCGGCAGGCTACACCGTGCTACCCGATGGCAAGTCGATCCCACGAAGCTATGGCTCGATGACCTACGCGCTGCTCAAGGCCTACACGCTCTGCGGCCTAAAGAGCGACGACCAGCGCGTGCAGGCTGCCGTTGCATGGATCAAAGCCAACTGGACGCTCGCCGAAAATCCAGGTGCCGATCCGGCGCTTGGTGAGAAGGTGAAGTACCAGGGGCTGTTCTATTATTTCATGGTGATCGCGCAGGCCCTCGACCTAGCGGCTGTCAAGGAGGTCACTGCGACTGGCAAGGATGGCAAGCCGGAGAACCTCGATTGGCGCAAGGCACTGCGAGCGCATCTCGAAAGTATGCAGCAGCCAAATGGGGCGTGGCAAAACGGCAAGAACGATCGCTGGATGGAAGGCTACGACGTTTTGTGCACGTGCTACGCGCTTTTGGCACTGGAGCACTGCCGGTGACCTTGGTCCTGCCAACCAAGATCGCGTGGTTCCGTTTTCAGCAGGGTGACGTTGTGCACACCGGCGGCTTTGAGCCGGATGGCCAGCGTTTCGTCGATTTTGGCCCACTCGATGTGCAGGCGCTGCTGCTGCAAGGCGGCCTGCGCCGCAGCGACCTGACAGCGCGACTCCAAAGCGGCAAGCCGATGGCGTTGCCGCAATGCTTTCAGTTGCCGGTGCCACGGCCAGGCAAGATCCTGTGCCTCGCCAAGAACTACCTCGCCCACGCGCGTGAGTTTGGTGCCGAGCCGCCGCCGGAGCCGATCTTCTTCGCCAAGTTGCCGGACACCCTCGTTCCGCACGGCGCGCCGGTGCGGCTGCCACACTGGCTTCTTTCGCGCGTCGATCACGAGGCCGAGCTCGCCCTGGTCCTTGGCTTCGAGGATCCACAACAGCGCGGTGCCAAGTACGTGAACGGCGCGGCAGCAACGGCGCTGGTCGCTGGCTACACCCTGCTAAACGACGTGACCGCGCGCAAGTTGCAGGGCACTGACCGCGACCAGAAATATCCCTGGCTGCGCAGCAAGTCCTTTGACACGTTTTGTCCGGTAGGCCCCATGGTCGTGCCGGTCGACGCGATCGACACCAGCGATCTGGCGATCACGATGACGGTGAATGGCGAAATTCGACAAAGTGCACGCACTTCGCAGATGGTGTTCTCCATCGAGCAGGCGTTGGTTGCCATGGCGCGCTGTACGACGCTGCACTCTGGCGACCTGATCGCAATGGGCACCCCGGAAGGCGTTGGTCCGATCCAATGTGGCGATCAAATGACGGTTGCAATCGAGCACCTTGGCGAACTCAGCAACCCGGTGCAACGCGAAGCGACACCGCTTTGACGCGACACTCCGCTTTACGCCTCAGATCTGCATGCCGCCATCAATCGTGAAGTTGTCGCCCGTCACATAGCCCGCATCCTCGGCGAGCAGCCACAGCACACATCGCACCACATCCGCAACATTGCCAAGCCGCATAACCGGCACGCGCGGCAGTAACCGTTGCTGACTCACTAGATGGCTGTGCTCGTGCGCGATGAGTCCCGGCGAGATGACGTTTACGGTGACGTTGCTTCCGGCAACCTCGGCGGCCAAAGAACGCGCCATCTGCACAACGGCGGCTTTGATCGCAAAGTAAACCGGTGCCCGCGTCATCGCGCGCTGCCGTTCAACGCCCGCCGCAGCAAACAGGACCACGCGGCCACGACGTGCGCGCACCATTGCGGGCACCACTTGCTGCAGCGTGTGCAGCAAAGATCCAAGGTTGCTCTCAACCAGGTGCTTGAAGTCCTTGGCGGAGGTCGTGAGCAGTGGCTGCTCAACGAAGTCACCGATCGAATGCACGAGCCCCCAAGGTGGCGCAGTGCCGAAATCGCGCTGCATAGCACGAGCGAGGCTGTCGGGATCTGCAGCGTCAACTCCCAGCCGACGCGACCAAACAACCGCATCTTGACCGAGCGCTTCCGCCACCGCTTTGCCGATGCCTTGCGTTCCGCCGACGATCAGCACCTTGCCTGTGAACACCATTGAGCAGCAAGCCTACCGCGACATGCGCCGCTCGGCAGCAGCGCGGTTGCTCAGAACATCGCAACACGGTCGAGCGGCCAAAAACGAGCGCGCACGCGGCCCTTGATCAAGCCCTGGCCGACGAGCCCAAACTCGCGCGAATCGCAACTGATCGGACGGTTGTCGCCGAGGACAAAGTAGGCCCCCAAAGGTACCGCCACCTCGGCCATGTCCTGCCGGTCCTCAATGCAAGTGAAGCTAGCGTCCGCCACATCGCCATTCACGTAGAGGAGCCCACTCTTCATCGCAATGCGATCACCGGGCAAGCCGACCACGCGCTTCACAAAATCAACCGAGATGTTGCGCGGGTAGCGCAGCACCACCACATCGCCGCGCCCAACTTCGCCGAAGTTGGCGGAAATCCGATCGACCACCAACCGGTCGCCATCGTGCAATGCAGGCTCCATCGAGTGCCCCTTCACGATCGAAATCTGCAGCACGAACAAATGGAGTGCCGCCATCAATGCAGCACCAAGGCCGACATCGAACAGGAAGCGATAGCGCAGCCTTGCCCCAGTTCTAGGGGTGGTCGGCGCTAGGGCAACCGGCGATAACGCGACATCCGTCATAGCGACAGATATCGGCGCTATGCGTCCTACGGCTTGATCAAGAACACGGCCCGAGGCACGCTGCTAACCAACGCAAATCGCCGAGGCGCGCAGTGGTCAATCCGCCTTCAACGTCGCATAGCTAAATAGCCAGATCCCCGTTCCCGTGGCAGAAAGGGCCGTTACTACGAAGGTCCAGACTGCGATCCGGTGCCACAGCCTTGCGCGTGGGCAACGCAAGAACCACAACCCGGTCAGCAGCACCGGCACAGCGGCCACAGCAGCCGTGATCGCGAACTTCAAATGGAAGCTCAGTTGTGGTTCGGGAAATGCGTAGTCGCGGATCAATATCTTGGTGCATGCGATCGTCACGAAAAGCATCACCAGAGTGAGTGGCCCAGTGACCAGATGCACGCGACGGCCACCGCGAAGCCCAGATACCAACGAGGTGACGAGTAGCGCCAGCGTGACGCAAAAAGAGCTCCAAAAGCCAATCGCAGGAATCATGTAGCCTAGAGACTGACCGCAGCAAGGCTCACTGGCGAGGCTCACTGGCGAGGCTCACTGGCGAGGCTCACTGGCGAGGCTGACTGGCAAGGCTGACTGGCGAGGCTGATTGGGCCTGCGTACTTCACCCTATGCAGAGTCAATGAGTGACCGCCGATACGCAGCAAGGGAGATAGCACCGATTGCAAGCCGCGACGGACGCAGCCACGCTGGCCGCGCACCGAGACTCGTATGCCACTGCAAGCCTAGCGCCCCTCACCTACTGGATACCCGCCGATGGAACGTGATCTCGACCCTGAAGAATTCCGCCTGTATCACGATTTGATCCACAGGTTGACCGGCATCCACTATCCAGCCGACAAGCGGTCCCTGCTGAGCAACCGCCTGCGGCGGCGTTTGCGCGCCACCGGCCAGATGCAATACCTGGCCTATCTAGCGCACATCCAAATGCCGAGTCAGCATGTTGAGCTACAGGACTTCCTCGACTCGATCACCACCAACGAGACCTACTTCTTCCGCTGCCCGCGGCATTGGGAGTTGTTCAAGGAATGGGCAAAAGCGCAAGTCGGCTTACCTGAGACCAAACGACACGGGCTGCGCATTTGGAGCGCGGCCTCGAGCACCGGTGCCGAGGCCTACACCATTCTGATCTGCCTTGAGCAGGTGCTCGGCGAAGCATTTGGCGGCATCCGCGTCGAAGTCCTCGGTACCGACCTGAGCCAATCCGTGCTCACGGAAGCGCGCCAAGGTATTTACCGGCCCTACGCGCTCAGCCAGACGCCATTGGAGATCCAGCGTCGCTACTTCAAGCAGATCGACACGGAGCACTTCCAGATCGCTCCACGGTTGCAGCCCTTCATCACATTCAAGCAGCACAACCTGATGAATGTGCTGCCAAACCGCACCTTCGACTTCGTCTTCCTACGCAACGTGATGATCTACTTCGATCGCCCGAGCAAGGAACGCGTGCTCAGCAACATGCGCTCCGTGCTACGACCGGGCGGCATGCTGTTAGTCGGCGAGTCCGAGAGCCTGCTCAACATCACGCATCAACTGACCTACCTGCATCCATCGCTGTTCCAAGAACCACTGCCGGTCAAGGCCCCAGTACGAGCCTAGCCTTTGCGCGGAGCCTGCGGCGGGCTACCGTTTTCGATTGCATGGTTCACGAAGTGCCCGCCATTATTTCTTGCCACGATCTTCGCATCGCAATCGTGGTCGCACGCTTCAACGAAGTGGTGACGGAGCGACTGCTGCAAGGCGCCCTCGACCTGCTGCGACAGCGCGGCGTGCAGGACGACGCGATCACGGTCGCATGGGTGCCGGGCGCCTTCGAACTGCCACTTGCTTGCCAATGGCTGGCAAAATCTGGTCGCCATGATGCCGTCCTTGCGCTCGGTGCGGTGGTGCGAGGTGGCACCGATCACTACGGCTACGTATGCCATGCGGTGACGGACGGCGTGTTGCGCGTGACCCTTGCCACCGGCGTGCCGATTGCATTAGGCGTGCTGACGTGCAGCGAAATGGCGCAGGCATTGGCGCGCGCGGGTGGCGATGCCGGCAACAAGGGGGCCGATGCCGCAGCGGCGGCAATCGCCATGGCGCAACTCCGTCGCGCTCTCCCTAGTTGAGGTATCAGTGAAAGGCGCTACTGTTTGCGCTCCCAAAAGGGATCCGCTCATTGCCATGACCCAGCCCCTACGCCGCCGGACTCGCGCCCGCGAGATCGCTTTGCAATTGCTCTTCCAGTTCGACCTGCGCGGTGAGCGTTATGAGCAAGAGGCTGGGGAGAGCATCCAGCAACTGCTCGCCCATGACAGCCATGGCGACGAAGAAGTGTTGACCTTCGCCAAGCGGCTCGTCGAAGGCACTCTGCAGCACCGCGATGAACTGGACGAACGGTTGCGCACCGTGACGCGCAACTGGGAGCTAAAGCGCATGGCTGGCGTCGACCGCAACGTTCTGCGGATGTCGATGTTTGAGCTCATGCATTGCGCGGACGTACCACCCAAGGTCGCGATCAATGAGGCAATCGAGCTGGGCAAAAAGTTCTCGACCGCCAACTCAGGCGGATTTATCAACGGTATCCTGGACCGGGTGCGCCTGGACATCGAGCAGGAACGCACGGTAAAGAAGCAGGCTGAAAACTCCTGACGCGAGGCACGCATGGTGTTTGGCAAGCTGCGCGCGGCACTCAAGAAGACGCGCGAGGTCCTGACTCGGGGCCTGTCGAGGCTGTTCTCGCTCGGACGCAAGCTCGACGCGACGTTTCTCGACGAGTTGGAGCACGTGCTCTATCAGTCGGACCTTGGCCCGCTTGGCACGCGCCTCGTCGAAGAACTGAAGGCGGCCTACGCCCGCCGCGAGATCGCCGAAGTAGCACAGGTCCCGGCTTTCCTGCGCGCGATGTTGCTGCGGCGTCTCGAAGGCGCGGCTGCGCCACTGGCGAAAACCACCCCTGGACCAACGGTGATCCTGATCGTCGGTGTCAATGGCAGCGGCAAGACCACTTCCATTGCCAAGCTCGCAAATCATCTGAAGCAGCAAGGGCACAAAGTAATGCTCGGTGCCGGCGACACGTTTCGCGCGGCCGCCGTCGAGCAGCTATCGCTGTGGGCCGATCGACTCGGCATCCCGATCATCAAGCAGGGCCCTGGGGCTGACACCGCTGCGGTTGCGTATGACGCTGTCGCCGCCGCGATCGCGCGCAAGGTCGACTACCTTCTGCTCGACACCGCTGGCCGCCTGCATACCCAGAAAAACCTGATGGAGGAGCTGAAAAAGATCGTGCGGGTCGTGCAGAAGCAACTGCCCAGCGCGCCACACGAGACACTGCTCGTGCTCGATGCCACCACCGGCCAAAACGCAATCCGTCAGGCCAGTGAGTTCAGCAAGGCAGCACCGGTCACCGGTCTGATCCTCGCAAAAATGGACGGCACGGCAAAGGGTGGCGCAGTGTTCGGCATCCGCGAGGTATTGCCGGTGCCGGTGAAGTTCCTCGGCGTTGGCGAAGGCATGGACGACCTCGAGCCGTTCAATCCCGAACACTACGTCGACGCGATCCTGTCATTCGACAAGATCGAGCCCGCGTGAACGCACTGTCCAAAGCAAGGCTGGCCCCCAAAACAAACTGCCTGCTGGCGTTCCTCTGCCTAGCTCTGCTGGTCTTGCCGTTCCATCCATTCTGGCTCGACTTCGAGCAAGTTCGGCGCGGCCTGCTCGCCGTCATCCTCGGACTCATCGCCGTGCTTTTGCCCGGTCGCTTTGCTTCGTTGCGGCTGCCTACACGACTACTTTTGTGCGGCATCCTCTGGTTGTTGCTGCCGGCCCTCGCATCGACAAGTTCGCTCGCGCGGCAATGGGAAAGCCTCAGCTACCTAGCAGCGCTAGTCCTGTTGACAATGCTGAGCCCCAGTGTGCCGCGCGCAACATGGGCAGTGTCGCTGCCAACCGTAATACTCCTCACCTCTATCTATGGCATCGCGCAGCGAATGGGCATCGCTGAGTTTGCTGGATACGGTGCGGTGGGCGAACCCGTCAGCGTATTCGGCAACCTGAATGTCGCCGCCGAAGTGACGTGTGTGGGACTCGCCGCCTGCCTCGTGCTCGGCATCGAACGGCCACGCTGGTCAATTGCAGCACTCGTGATCGGCGGCGCATACCTGCCGATTGATGGCTCTCGATCGAGCCTCGTCGCGCTGCCACTCGCGGCCGCATGGTTCCTGTTTGCGGTCACGGCCGCACGCATGCGCAAGCTCACGTTGCTCTGTGCGCTTTTGGTTGGCGCCGGCTGTGGCTTTGCAATCGACGCGATCGGACCTGCGCCCTTTCGCAATGTCGAACCTGCCGCGCAGGAGCAAGTGGCAAATAAGCAAACCGCGACGCTCGCGGTTCGCAGCGAGATCCGCGCGAGTTGTATTGCGATGATCAAGGACGCGCCGTTTTTTGGTCGCGGACTCTCAGGCTTCGCCATCGACTACCCCCTTTATCGTTCGCAACACGAAATCGAATTGTCGTCCTTCGATCGGCAGTTCTCAGCATGTCCGCAGACCGCGCACAACGACTACCTGCAAATCGCCGTCGAAGGTGGCGTGCCTGCGCTGCTGTTCTGGCTCGCAGCCGCAATCGCGCTGCTGCGCTGTTCGTGGTCAGACCGCGCGCAGCTCGTGCCATTTGCCGCATTGCTCGGCCTTATGGCGGTGCGCGCACCACTTTGGAACGCCCCGTGCGCAGCACTGGCCTTCATGTTTGCCTTCGCACCAAGCACCACGCCAGCGGTGCTCCCTTGCGGTTTTTTTACTCGCTGCATGTTGCGCTGCTTTGGTGTCGCGTTGCTCTTTTGCGGCCTGCAACCGATCCTCACAAATCAGGATGCCGCTGACTACCAGGCAAGCCGCGCTAATAAAACAACGCCCGACATCAAGGCTCTCTTGCGCGCTCAAAGCCACGCATTTGCACAACCAAAGATCGAGCAGCTGCTCATTCAAGAATGGCTAAGCCTTGCCGAGCAGCCAGCCAGAACGACCCCAAACAACTACGCAAAGACCGATGCGTTGACCGCCGCCGAGCGCGCACTCGCAGCGCGGCCAAACGATCCGAGCCTGCATCGTCTGCATGCCGAAGTGCTGGTCGCTCGCGGCGATCTTACATCGGCAAAAGCGGCACTAAAGCGCGCCACCGCGCTCGATCCCGGCGATCCAGGCCTGTTGCTGCAAATTGCAGAGCTCGCGTTTCTACAGAACGACCACGACCTCGTCGTACAGATTCTCTATCAAGAGCCGCACTGGCGACTGCGAGCAAAACTCGCCGGCATCTTTGACGATTTCGCCCGGCTATCGCACGACAAGAACGCTGCTACGGCCGAACTTCGCTACCGCGCAGAAGCGGCGCTGTACTGCGCCCTAGCAGTGGTCGGTGGCGGCAATGAATGGCTCGCAAAGCGCAACGTTCAGCCGCAATTTGCGGCGGCAAAGCAGGCCTGCATTGCCGCCAAGCTACAGAATGATCCGCGCATGCTTGCCCTGATCGCACTACTCGCGCTCGATGCCGAGGTACCAAAAGAGGCCGATCGCGCGGCAGAAATTCTGCACGACTCGGTGCTCCTTGCCTGGCAGATCACGGCGATCGGCGCACCGGCGAAGCGACTGCGGGCTCTGAGCAGTTGGCGTCCGCTCTTCCCCCAATAGCCTGAACAGCATCGGCAAAACGGCGCAAGATCACTTTTTGGCCGCGCTCTTTTTGCGGGGCGATGCCGGTTGCTGGGTGTCCCCGGAGTCTGCATCGGCACGCATATCTGCGACATCCATAGTGGCATCTGCCGCAGCTACACATTGATCGATCGTCCACTTTGGCAACAACGCGGCCTGTTGCGAAGTGAGCAGGTTGCGCACTGGATCTTGAATTTGAAACATGAACCACGCCATGCCTAGCCGGTTGGGGTGCAGCTGATCGCTCTGCAACATCGCCATCGGCTTCACAAAAAGCGGCCCGTCTAAAAGCTGCATCTGCACGCCGCTTTCCTTCATGCCTGTGACCAGCGCACGCAGCGGCAGGACGCAACAGTGATCGCGTGCCTTGGCCCATTCTACAACGCGAACATTGAGGGCATCGAGCACTACAGGACTCGGCACCTGCAACGGCGACAACATCCGGCGTGCCGCACCGCGCATATCGGGAAAGTCAGCGAGCACGATCGGGCCTTGCCATGTGCCAAGCTGTGCTAGCCCGAGCTCGAGTCGATCCATGCGGGCCTTGCGCTCGTCCAACGGCGCCAACTCGGTGTAGCCGTAGCCATACCAGAACAAAAAATCGATCGCGAACAGAAGGTCCCCGCCGTCCTGCTTGGCGCGCTCCATCTGCCTCATACCAATCTTGGTTGGATCCATGAACATCAGCAGGTCGGAGCGGTTCTGCACCTTGGCCTCACTGCCGAGCCAGCTACGCAGCAGCCGGGCCAAGGCAATGGTGTGGTTCTCGGCGTTGCCGCCGGCAAACGGGCCATCGATGAACCCCGCGCTGAGGCTTGCACCCACCACCAACACGCGCAACGGTGCCACTGCGGGAATGGCGGCCGCCAAAACCTGACCAACCGCGCTCGAACCGCACAGCCAGGTGACCAACCAAGCAGCTCTTAGCTTCGCATGCATTGCGGCTGATACTATCCTCACCCTGACAATGTATCGCGATCGAACGATTTCCCTGATCATCCCCGCTTACAACGAGGCGACTACTATTCGTCAAGTCGTCGAGGAGTTCAGCGCCGAGGCGCACATCGACGAAGTGGTGGTGGTCGACAACAACTGCAGCGACGACACCGCCGCAATCGCAAGCGCAGCTGGTGCGCGCGTCATCCAGGAAAAAACCAAAGGCTATGGCGCTGCGCTACTTGCCGGGATGGATGCAGCGAACGGCAGCATCCTGGTTTTGGTCGAGGCCGACGGCAGTTTCCGGGCGCGCGATGTAATCAAACTGCTCGTCTACCTTGATGACGCTGGCATGGTGATGGGCACGCGCACCACGCGACAAATGCTCGACCAAGGTGCCAACATGCGTAGCTTTCTGCGTTGGGGCAACGTGTTCATGGCGAAGTGGCTGCAGACCTGCTGGTTTCGGCCCGCCGAGCCCCGGTTCACGGACGTGGGCTGCACCTTCCGCGCGTTGACGCGCGACACCTATAAGCGGATCCGACACCGCCTGCGCGAAACCGGCCCCGCGTTTTCTCCGGAGATGATGTGCGCGGCCCTGCAAGCCCGCTGCCGCGTGATCGAGGTGCCGGTGACATACTCACCGCGCATGGGCGGCGAGTCCAAGCACAGCGACACCTTTGGTCGTCAAGCAAAGACCGCATGGCTGATGTTTTGCACCATCTGCCGGAAACGCTTCTGCGAGCCAAGCGACGGCGTCCCAAAAGGCGACGCTCCCAAGCTAGATGGGGCAAGGTAGCGTTTTGAAATCCCGAACTCGGACCGATCCCAGTTGCGATCCAGTGATAGCGCAACGACGGCCGACGATCGATCCTGATGCAGCAGCACGTCACCAATCTTCCCGGCCCGCCATGCTGAGCCAATTCGTGCAACCGCTTGGCTGCAGCGGCCAAGAAAACGACCTCGCGTTGGGCGGAGAAAGCGTCTTCGAATGACCTGCAATACGCCAACTGGCAATACCCCTTCGACAACGACTCTGTTGGGCGCGGCAGAGATTCAAACTTGCCAGTTGTGCGGCGATTCACGCAGCACGCTGAAGTTTGCCGACGGGCCATTCCGCGTCCTTTGCTGCGATGGCTGCGGCCTCGTCTACGTGACACCACGCCTGCAAGGTATGGCGCTCGAAGCGATCTACGATGCTGGCTATTGGAAGAGCGACAACCCAAAGATCCGTGGCTACGCCGACTACGCCCGCGCCGGCGAGCTGTATTTGAAGACCTTCCGCCGCCGCATGCGGCTGGTAAATCGGCACGTGCCAAAACCAGCGCGGGTTCTCGACGTCGGCTGTGCGGCGGGCTTCTTCCTGCGTGTCGCGCAGCGCGCTGGGCACGATGTGTTTGGCGTCGAGTTGTCGGCGGCAATCGCAAAAGATGCGGTCGAAGCCATCGGTGCTGACAAAATCCATATCGGCACGCTCGAGCAGGCAACCGTGGCGCTGGATCTGCAGGCGGGCTCCTTTGACCTCATCACCTTGTGGGACGTCATCGAACACATCCCAGACCCGCAAGCTATTTTGCGGCGCGTTCGCACGCTGCTAAAACCAGGCGGCCAACTGTTGCTTGAAACCCAAAATGTCCAGTCGCTCTGGGCGCGGCTACTCGGCCGCCGCTGGCATCACTACAAGCACCATGAGCACCTCTACCATTTCTCACCATCGACGATTCGTCGACTGCTCGCCGACTGCGGGTTCACGACCAAAGAACTGACCGCGGCCTATGCTGGCAAGTTCGTCTCGTTTGCGTTCATCGCGGAACGCGCTGGTCGATTGGGCCGCATCACCGGGCTCCTAGCGAGCCCACTCAAACTTTTCGCCGGCTGCAATCTCTACGTCAATCCGCGCGACGAAATGATCGTCGTCGCCAAGCCCGTATAGCACTCACGAGCATGGACCGAATCGCGTATGCAACGTTTGCGAAGCTAGAAGACAGTCACTTCTGGTTTGTAAGCCGCCGACGAATCTTCTTCGATCTACTCGATCGCGAACTCCGCGGTGAGTCTGCACTGCGCGTGCTCGAAGTCGGATGTGGTGCTGGCGGCATGCTCGGTCCGCTCCAGCGCTACGGCACCGTGCACGGCCTCGACATCGACCGCGACTACGTTCAATACTGTGCCCAACGCGGCTTCCAACGCGTGCTCTGCGGGTCTGGCTACGAGTTGCCGTTCCCTGATGCGAGTTTTGACCTCGTGTGCCTGTTCGACACGATCGAGCACATCCCAGAGGAGCAACTTGCGATGGCGGAGATTGCCCGCGTGCTAAAGCCGGGTGGCCGCGTGTTCTTCTCCGTGCCAGCCTACCAGTGGCTCTGGTCGCAGAATGACAAGATCGCACACCACTGCCGCCGCTACACCGCAGGCAGACTCAGGCTCGCCCTGCAGAGCGCGGGCCTCGCAGTGCGACGCATGAGTTACTTCAATGCGTTCCTGCTCCCGCTGATCGTGCCGGCGATCTTGCTGCAGAAGCTGCGCGAGCGGTTTGGCAAGTTGCCGGATGGCTACAACAACACCAGCGTGCAAATGCCATCGCTACTAAATCGCATGTTCACTGCAGTGATGTCGAGCGAACGCTGGTTCCTGCGCTGGCTGTCCTTCCCTGTTGGCCACAGCCTGCTCTGCATCGCAAAGAAACCGTAGCGCAGAGTGTTCGCCAGCGCGGCGCTCGCCAGCGAGCGTGAGCCGCGGCAAAAGCTATCGAGTCGCTGCACTACTTGCGCGACTCGACTCGAAGCTACTTGCCGTCAGCTGGCTTACCGTCAGCTGGCTTACCGTCGGTTGGCTTACCGTCAGCTGGCTTGCCGTCGGTTGTGTCATCGTCGCGGGCGTCTTCCTTGAACGTGTAGCGCTCTTTTAAGGCATCCATCGAAAATGACTGTGCAATGGCAGTGCGCACTTGGTGCTCGGCATAGGTGATGCCTTGATACCGGTAGTTTTGGCGCTGCATGCCAAACTCTTTGCGTGGCACATCGTTATCGGTCAGCGGCTCGACTTTCTCACAAGCGGCCATCAACCAGCGGCGGCTGCCCGCGTCTTCCAGCACGCTGGTCACTTCACCCAGCTTCAGGTTGCGGCCATCGCTCGACCAGAGGTAGACCGTGAGTTTGTCAGCCTGGCGGCTAAAGCCTGGGACCTTCGACGAAGCCTCGCGCCAAATCGGCCCCACCGAGCTAACCGTGAAGCCTGCGGCATTGGCGGCATCCACCATCACCTCGGCGTATTTGCCCTTGGCCGCGAGCTTGACCTCGGCTTCGACACCCTTGCCAACTTCGAGCTCAATCAACGTCCGCTTAGCGCCCTTGCCCTTGAGCTCTGTGTCAATGCGGTCGCGGGTCGCCTGCCAAGCCTGTTTGGCTGCCAGCGCCGCATCGCCAAACCTCAACAGGTTTTTATCGGCATCCGCGAGCTTGCTTTGGGTCTCGGCCTCCCACTTGTTAAAGCGCGTTGTGACCTCGTCCGTTTGCTTCGCTTCGATCTCCCTGACCTTGTCTGCGATCTTGGCCTTGGCGAGTTCGAACAACTGGTCGTCGAACATCTTCTTCTTCTCGTCGCCGGCCTTCTTTGCCAGCTCGATAAAGTATTTCTCCTCAACGACGGTCTTCACCTTGTCCCACGGTTTCATGGGACGCACCACCAGCTCGACGACCTGGTAGAGGAAAGCACCCCGCAGCGTGCGTGCCGGGCTTGCCCCGATCTCGCCGACCACCTGGATGTTGGTCGCCAACTGCGGCAGTTGCCATGCGCCCATCGCAATCGGCGCGGCAGTTAGGTCCTTCAGATCATCAGCGTTCTTCGGGCCCTTCAGTTCTTGCACTTCAAAGCCCGCCTTGTCCTTCGTCAACTCGGCGAACTTGCCGCGGAAGTCGAACAACTTGCGCGCATTTTCAGCCGCATCGCGCGAGGCCTTGTCGGCATTCACCTTGGCGACAATGGCCTCATCCATCTGCTGCAGCTTGAGCTTCAGTTCGGCATCGTCGGGCTTCGCTTCGGCGAGCAGCTTTGTTTCACCGCGCGTTTGCTGCACGAGTGCTAGTTCTTGCGCGTCCTTGGCGTTTATCTCGAGCAGCGGTTTCAGAATCTCCTGCAACTGCGTCACCATCTTCGTACGAATGCCAATCAGCACTTCGTCAAGCTTGGCGACCTTGGTCAACTCATCCTTCACCTTCTGGTCTTCCATCAGCTGCCACTTCTGGCCGTCGACCGGCTTCTCCAGCTTGAAGCGGGTTTCCTTCTCGCCCTCGTAGAGCAACTTCAGCTGTTCATCGCCGAACTTGAAGTCCTTCAACTCTTCCGTCCACTGCGCCGGATCAAACGTCTCGATGCGACCGATGCCCAGCTGCATCGAAATCAGGTTGGTGTCGTAGACACCCCACATGGTCCGCTCTGATTCCGACTTGCCGTCGAGCCACTTGCGGAAGTCCTCTTCCTTTACGTCGCCCTTCTTTTTGAGCTCTTCCTCGAGCGCCTTCATGTCGAATTGCGCCACGCGCAACGCAACCTTTTCCTGGCCGTCCGTGATCGACGCCATCAGCGTTGCGTCCGTGCCATCGACACCGAGCGAGTTCATGCGGACGTAGTTGCCGATCCGCATCGCCTCGCGCATCAGGTCGCGATACTGCGCCAGCGAATCCATGCCTTGCATGCGCGCGAGGTTTGCAGCCGTTGCCTTGGCCCCCTGCTGCCGCGTGTTGACCATCGCGACCAAACTGTCGAGCGCCTTGTCCACCTCAGCCATCGAAACATCGAGGCCCTCGGCAATCGAAATCCGGCGCAACGCTGCGAAGCGGCGCAACAGATCAGAACTGTTGGAGGTATCGCCAAGGTTTGGCAGCACGTTGGTCACCGCGCGCCAGTTCTGCGCGAGTATCTGCGCAAACTGATAGTCCTCGGGCTGCAGGGCGACCTGCTTGCCGTCGACCATGACAAAAGCGTTGACCTTGGTCCTCCCACTAAAAGCACCCTCAAACCACTGCTGCATCGAGCCAGTGATGGAGAACGTCGCCAGCGCGAACATCACCGCGGTGTAGAGGATCAGCTTCTGGTACTTGCGGAAGAAGCCGAACGCGCCGGAGTTCTCATCGTGCGGCGCCTCCGGCGTCTGCGACTCGGCCAGCATTTCCTGCGGTTCAGGCAACTCCGGATTCTGATTCTGATTCTGATTCGAAGTAGACATAGTCGTATGCGTTGTAGCCGTGCTATCGGATGCGCTAGCGCGCGCCTGGGTTGCCGTGGACAGCGACCGCGTCGAGCGGGATCGCTTCCGTGGTCAACAGAATGGGGATACCGTCCTGAATCGGAAAAACGTAGGCCTCACCTTGTGGCCGCAATGCGCCGTTTAACACGGCGCTCACCGTGTTGCCGCTGCGGTTTTTTACGACACCACGAAGAATGGCGTCATTCAGGCCACGCAAAGCATCTGCCGGCAACTCGTGCAAAGGCTTGCGCGAGGCCGGGCATACCAACATCTGGAGGAACTCGGGGTCGAGAGTCATGAATGATCCTGGTGAGGGCGGCAGGACTTGAACCTGCGACCTACGGCTTAAAAGGCCGCTGCTCTACCAACTGAGCTACGCCCCCTTGAATGACGCAAAGGGGCGAAGAGTCAACAGCAGGCGGGCAGCATGTGCAAGAGCAGCTTGGGGAAGTCCTGAGGGAAGCGTTCGCATCTCAGCCTTCCATGATCTCCTTGGTCTTCAGCTTCAGCAGATCTTCGAGCTTGCCTTCGCCGCCCTTGATCTCCTGATCCACCTTTTCGTGCAGCTTTTTGACCTGATCTTCGGTCAACAAAGAATCTTTTTTAGCTTGCTCACCATGCTTATTGGCATCGCGGCGCTCATTGCGCAACGCCACGCGATTTTGCTCGACCAGATCCTTCACCTTGACGGCCAGCTTCTGCCGTTGCTCGGTCGACAGGGGCGGCATGATCAGTCGCAGCACCTTGCCGTCGCTCTGCGGCGACAGGCCAAGGTCCGACTTTAAAATCGCGCGCTCGATTTCTTTCATCGCCGAGACATCAAATGGCTTGATCAGCAATTGCCGCGCGTCGGGCACCGAGATATGCGCCATCCCGTGCAGCGGGGTCATCGCGCCGTAGTAGTCGACCCGAATCGTGTCGACCAGCATCGGCGACGCACGACCGGTGCGGATCCCACCCAGCTGATCCTTCACATGCTTGATGGTCTTCTCAATCTTGGCCTTGAGGTCGCTGATAATCTGCGCGGTTTGGTCCATGGTCCAATCGTTCCTTTGTGGCAATACACTCTAGGCAAAGTGCATGGCGAAAGGAACGCGCTCGACCGTCATAGCTCGCGGGCGCAAAAGCGAGGTCAAGCACAGGGGCTCAAGCACACGGGGTCACACGACCCAGGTGCCGATATCTTCGCCGCGAATGGCGCGCTCCATGTTCCCCGGCACAAACATGTCAAACACCATGATCGGCATGCAGTTTTCCATGCAGAGCGTGAACGCCGTGCGATCCATCACGCGCAGGTCTTGGTCGAGCGCCTGCTGAAACGTCAACGTGTGATACTTGGTCGCCGACTTATCCTTGTTGGGGTCGGCGGAGTAGACGCCATCAACCTTGGTCGCCTTGAAGATCGCGTCGGCGCCAAGTTCGGTGGCGCGCAGTGCGGCCGCCGTGTCGGTCGTGAAGTATGGGTTGCCAGTGCCACCGGCAAGGATCACGACGCGGCCCTTCTCAAGATGCCGAATCGCGCGGCGACGAATGTAATTCTCCATCATCGAGCGCATCTCGACGGCGGAGGCAGCCCTAGTCTCGACGCCCGCGCGCTCCAGCCCATCTTGCAACGCCAGCGTGTTGATCGCCGTCGCCAACATGCCCATTTGATCGGCGGTGGCGCGGTTCGTGCCGCACCGCGCAAACTCGGCGCCGCGCAGCAGATTGCCGCCACCCACCACCACAGCTACCTCGACCCCAAGCTTGTGGACGCGGGCGATGCTCTCGGCAACGCGCGCAACCGCTAGCGGATCGACGCCGCTACCATCAGTGCCGAGGCTCTCGCCGGACAACTTCAGCAGGATGCGGCTGATCTTTTGTGGGGCGGGCAAGTGAGTTGGTTTTTTTAGGATCCGAGTGCCATGTAGTAAAACCGGCGCACCATGATGTTCTCGCCGATCTTACCAACCAGTTCTTGGCGTACCTGCTCGACGGTGCGGGTATCCGATTGATCGGATGGATTGACGAACGTCAGCTCCATGAGGCACTTGCTCTGGAAAAACTTATCCATGCGCCCCTCAACCGCCTTGTCGATCACCTGCTGCGGCTTGCCCTTCATCGTCATCAGCGCTTGCTCGGTGACGATGACACGCTCCTTCGCGACCAGTTCGGCGTCAATCGATTCACGATTGAGCGACGTCGGCGCGTAGGCGGCAGCCGTCAGGCAGATGCTTCTGCCAAAGGCATTGAACTCCTCATTGCGAGCGACGAAGTCGGTCTCGCAGACGACCTCGCACAACACCGCCACCTTGCCGTTGTGGTGGACGTAGCTGAATAGCTTGCCTTCCTTGACCTCACGGCTGGATGCCTTGTCGGCAGTCGCCTTGCCCTTCTTGCGCAGCAAGTCCTTGGCAGCATTGAAGTCGCCGGCACTTTCTTTGAGTGCAACCTTGCACTCCATCATTGGCGCGCCAGTCATCTCGCGCAATTTCATCACCGTCTTTGCATCGATCTCAGTCATGGTCGGAATCCATTTTCAAAAAGTCAGGATGCGGCGCGAGCAACGCACTCGCAGTGTCAGTCGAGCTGGCAAAAACTGACCGGCACAAAAAGGCAGGAACAAAAAGACCGGGGCTGCCATACGGCAGCCCTCGGCCCGAGCCGGCTTCAGGAGCCGGTGCTCGGGGCTTCTGGCGCTTCGCCAGGACGACCGATCGAAATCGAGTCGGCATGCACGCCTGTGCGGTTGGCAAAGCGACCTGCGCCGCCAGCAGCGCCTGCACCGCCACCACCAGGTCCACCTGGACCGCCGCGCCCGCGAGGACCGCCACGGCCACGCTGGCCGCCGCCGCCGCCGCCGCCGTCTCGACCGCCACGACCGCCACCGCCGCCGCCTTCGCGACGACCTGGTGCCTGACGATTGCGGACGTCTTCTTGCGCAACCCGTTGCGCATCGCGCAGCGTTGCATCGTCGCACTGCTTGCGACCTTCGATGACCGCATCGGCGAGACGGCTGAGGATCAGCTGCACGGAGCTCATCGCATCGTCGTTGGCCGGAATCACGATGTCAGCCAGATCCGGGTCACAGTCGGTATCGAGAATGGCAAGCACCGGCACGTTCATGCGCGCCGCTTCCTTCATTGCGTTGTCTTCACGACGCGGGTCGATGACGACCAGCGCACCTGGGAGACCGTGCAGTTCGCGCACGCCCTCTAGATTGCGGCGGATCTTCTTCATCTCGCGCCGCATCATCGACTGGTCCTTCTTCTTGTAGCGCTCGAGCGCACCGGTGGTCTCCAGCTGCTCAAGCTCAATGAGTCGCGCGAGACGATCCCGCACGGTCGCGAAGTTGGTCAGCGTGCCGCCGATCCAACGCTCGGTAACCGCGGGCATCGCGCAGCGCTTTGACTCGCCTTCGACAACGACGCGGATCTGCTTCTTTGTTCCGAGGAACAAAATCTGCTGACCGGTAGCCGCGAGCTGACGCAGAAAGTGCGTCCCGCGATACAGCCCCTTGATGGTCTCCTCCACACTCAGAATGTGGATTTTATGCCGCTTGCCGTGGATGTACGGCTTCATCTTGGGGTTCCAGCGGCTTGCTTGGTGACCATAATGGACACCTGCGGCGATCAATTCCTGGGCTGTTACGAGCGGCACTTGCGAATGTCTCCCTGCCTGCGAAGAAAGGTTGCAGAGGTAAAGGGGCGGGGATCGTAGGCAGCCATCTCTGCCGGTCAAGCACACAATGACATCGATGCTAAGTCCCATGCCAGCGGCAGAAGCCATCTCCAACGTCCGGGCCTCATAAAAAAATCTCGCGGCGGATCGCTCTGGCTGGCTTTTTTTGGCCAGCACAGCGGCGCACCGCATCCAAAAACAGCCTGTATCATTCTACCGACAGTGGTAACTCGGCAGCGCAAACCTTTGCCCTAGGCCACTATCCAAACACCACGACATTGCCGGATACTACTAGCGTGCCCAACTCACCCAACGAGACCCCGCAAAAACGCAGCACGAAAATTGTGCTGCTCAACCACGGCGGTGGCAACCTCGCAGAGTTGCTAGCTCTGCTTTTGCAATCGGGCTACCAAGTTCGCGAAAGCACTTCGCTCGCCGAAAGTTTTCAACTGCTGGCGGACACCCGCCCTGATGCAATCGTGCTAAGCCCACTCGGCCTGCTGCGCGGCGGCGTTGAGCTCGAATTGGTCGAGGGCGCACAACGTGATGATGACCCGGTTCCCTTGCTGGTGCTGCTACCGGACCTGCGTTCGATCTTGGAGGTGCGGCTTTGGAAACTCATGCTGCGCGATTTTGTGCAGCTGCCGTTTGCGGCCACCGAGTGTTTGCACCGGCTCGAACTACTGCTGATTCATCGCGACCGCTACCGCATGTTGATGCACCGCACGCGCGACCTCGAAGGCCAGCTCAGCAACGACTTCAAGACGGGGCTCTTGAGCGAAGTGTATTTCAATCGCCTGCTGCTGCTCGAGTGGAAACGAAGCCAGCGTCACCAGACACCAATGTCGCTAATGCTGCTCGACATCGACAACTTCAAGCGCGTCAACGACTCGACCGAGTATGCGTTCGGCGACGAAGTGCTGCGCCGCGTCGGTGCTGCACTGCGCGCCTCGCTGCGCGAGACGGACTTTGCCGCGCGCTGCGGCGGCGACGAGTTTTGCGTGCTGCTGCCGCACACCACGCCAGCCGAAGCCGTGCACACCGCCATGCGTATCCGCCAGCGCATTGCTGAGACTGTGATTCAGAAAGGCACCTATCTGCAGAAGGTGACGGTCTCGATTGGTATCGACGCGTTTGATGGCCGCTCGCTGGGTTCGGCCGAGATCTTGCGCAGCAATGCCAACAAGGCGCTGTTGCAGGCCAAGCGCAAAGGCAAAAACCAGGTCTCGCTGTTCGCGAGTGAACCCGGCGCCACCACTCACGGCTGAGCCGTCAGCGCGGGCTTTCGAGCAACGGGGACTTGCCGACTGCTACCAACGTGCGCAGGGCATGCGCAACGTTCACATTGACCGTGGTGAGCTGGTTTTTGTGCAACAACAACAGCCGGCCGTTGGCGGGATTGGGCGAGCCGGGCACGAACACCATCGTGCGCTCTTCCCCATCGGGCCCCGGAGTCGTGCCCGTCACGAGCCCGATTTCTTCACCGCCGACGGTCCGCACCAGCACCACGCTCTGAAAAAAACGTTCGCGCTGCGTGTCGTAACCGAGCACCTGCTTCAAGCTCTGGTAGATCATCCCCACCACTGGCAAGCGCTCAAGCCCTCGATCAATGATCCGCCACAGCCACCGGCCAACAAACGTGGTGACAAATAATCCGACCACGTAGACCATCACCAGCGCAAGCGCGATGCCCATCCCCGGCACGTAGAAGTTCTGCCTGGCGAGCCAGCTCGAACTCAACTGCGCCTCGACGAAGAACAGGGACAGCGCCATACCAAGCAGCGGCAACAGGGCGACAAAGCCGGCGACTACGCAGCGAGTGAGGTGATGGAGTAACGGGGACATGCGAACAGGATACGCAATCGCTTCCCCTACCTGCATCGCTAGAGCACGATGTCGCGAATGAATCTGTTGCTGCTCGACCGCGCCGAAATCGATGCGAATAGTCACGCGCAGTTGCGCGGTCGACGCGCGGCGCACTTGCAGACGGTGCTACGCGTTGCCGTGGGCGACACCATCCGCACCGGCATCCTTGACGGACCGATCGGCACTGCCCGCGTGCTGGCCATCGCCACAGACCTAGTCGAGGTCAGCGTGACTTGTGAGACCACGGTGCCACTTTGCCACGACACCTTACTGCTCGCGGTGCCACGGCCAAAAGTATTGCAGCGGATGCTGGAGCACGCGGCGGCACTCGGCTTTGCGCAGATCGTGCTGTTTCGCAGCTGGCGCGTAGAAAAAAGTCACCTCGACAGCAAGCAACTACTGCCTGCCGTGCAGGAGGAGCACTTGCGACTTGGCCTCGAGCAGAGCCAGCGAACACAGCTGCCCAGGGTGCAGTTCTTCCCGTTGTTCCGCCCGTTCGTTGAGGATCACCTCGCAAAACTAATCCTGCCGCAGCATCGCTTCTGCGCGCATCCAAATGCAGCCACCAGCACCGCCGAGTTACGCCTCACTAAATCCGCAGCGTTGGCGCTGGCCATCGGCCCCGACGGCGGCTTCTTGCCATACGAAGTAGCGCAACTGGCGCAGCATGGCTTTTTGCCAGTGCGACTTGGGCCGCATCCGTTGCGGACGGAATCCGCACTCAGTGTGCTGCACGGCCAGATGGACCTGCTGCGGCAGCGCGGTTAGAAAGACTGGGGTGAGCACCTTGCGGGCAGGACTATCCGGCTGTGGCGTGCGCGGTGCACAGGTCTTGCAACTGGTGCGCTCGCATCAGGACTGCACGATTTTGGCGCTGCACGATGTTGACGCAGCGGCCGTAGCGACCCTTGGCAATGCCGCAGCAATCCGCTCGCGCCACACTGATTTTCAGGCGTTCCTGCAAACCGGCATCGACTTCGTCGTGCTGGCGGGTCCATGTGGGGATCGCCTCGCGCAAGTTACTGCCGCCGCCGAGCAGGGCGTGCACTGCCTGCTGCATGCGCCAATGGCTCCGTCTGCCGCCATGGCGCAAGCGATGGTCAAGACCTGCGAACGCAACGGCGTGAAGCTCGGCGTAGCAGTAATGAGTCAGGCCGATCCAGTGTTTGACGACCTGCGCCGCGCACTCGTCGACGACTTCATCGGCGCAATTGTGCTGGCGCATGCAACCTCAGCATTCGACCAGGTATTGCGGGTGCCGCCGCCAACCGGCCATTGGCAGCGCGACCCGCTGCGCAGTGGCCGCGGGGCACTTCGTCAACTCGGCAGCGAAGCGCTGCATCTGATCCACTGGCTGTGCGGCAGGGCGATGCTCAGCACAACCGCGCAGTCCACCCGCGGCTTCACGGCAATGGACGAGGATAGTTCAGTTGCCACGTTCACGATGCGCGGCGGCGGCCTGTGCACGTTCGCGAGCAGCCACCTGACCACTGGCAACATGGTGACGCTGCACGGCACCGATGGCGCCATGATCGTCACCGGGGACCGCATCTCGTTGCGCGGCCGCAGCGAACTTCGCGAGAGCATGTTTGACTACACCAGTCCTTCGGCCGAACAGTCTTGGTCACGCGCCGAACTCCTACCCGAGTGTCTAACCCGGTTGCCGAGACTCGAACTGCATGGCCGCTTTGCCCGCTGGATCGATGACCTCGACGACTTCCCGTGCCCGGGCGATCTCGCCAGTGCGGACCTGCAGGTGTTTGAGGCGATCGACAGCACACTGCTCGACAATCACAGCAAGCCCATAAAGCAATAACCGTGCGCGTCGCTCTCTACGTCACCTGTCTCGTCGATCAAGTATGGCCCGAGGTCGGCCTCGCATCCGCAGCATTGCTGCGCCACGCCGGCTGTGAGGTTTTGTTTGATGACGCGCAAACTTGCTGCGGGCAACCCGCCTGCAACACCGGTTACGCGGCACACGGCCGTGCGCTGGCACAAAACGTGATCGCGCAATTTGAACGAACAGGCGCCGATGCGCTGGTATTGCCGTCCGGTTCATGCGCAGCACAGATCCACCACTACCCGGGGCTGTTCACCGCAATGCCGGATTGGCAACAGCGCGCCACGCACCTCGCCGAGCACACCTTTGAACTCGGCCAGTTTCTCGTCCATCAGCGCAAGATCAAAAGCGTGCCAGGCAACTTTGTCGGCACAGTCGGCTGGCACGATGCCTGCCACGGACTGCGCGACCTCGGCATCTGCGATGAACCGCGCGCGCTGCTAAAAATGGTGCCCGGTCTCACGCTGCGCGAGTTGCCGTTTGCCGACGCATGCTGCGGCTTTGGCGGCACCTTCGCAGTGAAGTATCCCGAGATCTCGGTCGCCATCGCCGATCGCAAGGTCGACGCGATTGCGGCGGCATCGGTTGATGCGGTGGTGAGTGGCGACGTCAGTTGCCTCATGCACCTGCGCGGTCGCCTGCAACGACTCGGCTCCAAGGTGCGCGCACTGCACCTCGCCGAGGTGCTCGCCGCGGGGATCGCCACGTGAGTTCGCATTTGCCAATGGAAAACTTTGCTGCCAACGCGCTAGCCGCGCTGGCCAATCCAATCCAGCGCGAGGCACTTCACAAGGCGACGACGACGTTTGCCGAACGGCGTCTCGGGGTGCTGCTGCGCGCACCGAACTGGCAGGACTGGCGCACGCACGCGCGAGCCATCAAGGATCACACGCTAGAGCACCTCGACTACTACCTTCAGCAGTTCGCCAACAACGCGGCGGCGCGCGGTTGTGTTGTGCACTGGGCGGCTACTGGCGATGACGCGAACCGGATCGTCACCGAAATCACCAAGGCCGCGAACACCACCGCGGCGGTCAAGAGCAAGAGCATGACCACCGAGGAGATCCACTTGAACGAGGCGCTCGCAAAGGCGGGCGTTGACGCGGTGGAGACAGACCTCGGCGAGTGGATCATCCAGCTCGCGGGCGAAGTGCCGTTCCACATCGTGGTGCCCGCAATCCACAAGACGCGCGCGCAGATCGGTCAGTTGTTGCATGAAAAAATCGGCGTGGCCAAAGATGCGAGCGCCGCGGAACTGACCGCCGCCGCGCGCGTGGTGCTGCGCGAAAAGTTTGCCGCGGCGGGCATCGGCATCAGCGGCGGCAACTTTCTCATCGCCGAAACCGGCTCCTTGCTGATCCTCGAAAACGAAGGCAACGCGCGCCTCTGCACGAGCCTGCCCCGCGTGCACGTCGCCGTGGTCGGCATCGAGAAAGTGATCCCGCGCAATGCCGATCTCGATGTCTTTTTGAAGCTGTTGCCGCGTTCCGGCACGGGCCAGGATCTCACGACCTATCAGTCGCTGCTGACCGGGCCAAAAACCGCCGCGTCGCACGAAGGGCCAGCCGAAATCCACATCGTGCTGCTCGACAATGGACGAACGCGCATGCTGCGCGAACCCAAAACGCGGCAAGCGCTCGCCTGCATCCGCTGCGGCGCGTGCCTCAATGCGTGTCCGGTCTACCAACAGGTCGGTGGCCATGCGTATGGCTCCGTCTATCCGGGCCCGATCGGGGCCGTAATCACACCGCAGTTGGTGAGCCTTAAACGCGGCAAGCAGTTGCCGTTTGCCAGCACCCTGTGCGGCGCGTGTCGCGAAGTCTGCCCGGTCAAGATTGATATCCCTGAGCTGTTGCTGCACCTGCGCGGCGAAGTGCTGGTCGGCAATCAGGCGGCAAAAGCGGCGGCCCCCGATCGACTGCAGGCATTAGGCTTCTCGATCTGGGCATTTTTCATGCGCGGCAAGCGGCGCTACGCCTTTGCCACCACGCTTGCGCGCTGTTGCGACCGCATGTTTTCCCCGCTGCTGCGCCATCTGCCGCCATTGTCGGGCTGGCACAAGGGCCGCGAATTGCCGCGCCTGGCAAAGCGCTCCTTCCGCGCGCAATGGCGCAAGCAAGGCTGAGGCATGAGCGACCGCGAAAAAATCTTGGCAGCCGTGCGCGAAGCGCTCGGCACTAAAGAAGGTGCGCCTGTGCCACAACCACCACCGCCGGTCACGATTTCGCTGCCATTGCAGAGCACGGAACTCGTCGCGCACTTCGCCCAGCGGGTGGTCGCCGTCGGTGGCCGTGTGCAGCGACTCGCGGCGATCACGGACCTGCTCGGCGCGGTGCTCGCAACCCTGCACGCGGCCAACGCGCACAGTGTCGTTCTCAGTGACGCGCCAATCGTGCAGGCCATGCGCCAGCCGTTGACCGAAAACGGCATCACTTGCCTTCGCAGCGACGCAGAACTCAACCACCTGCTCGCCGCCGACGCTGGCATTACTACCGCGCAATACGGCATCGCCGAGACCGGCACCCTAATACTCGACGCGGGGCGAGAACGTTCGCGCCTCGCGTCCCTGTTGCCACCGCTGCATCTCTGCCTGTTGCCCGAATCGCAGCTGCTCTCGACGCTCGGCGAAGCACTGCGAGCACTGCCACACCCCTTGCCGTACGCGATCACCTTTGTCTCCGGCCCATCGCGCACCGCCGACATCGAACTGCAACTCGTCGTGGGCGTGCACGGTCCAAAAGACTTGTGTGTCTTGCTGATCGAAAGCCAAAAGCAGCACTGAGTGCGCGAGGATTTCTTTACTCTGTTGTTGCGAGTGCGGATCGCGGTTCGTCAGCGACTGATTGCGGTGCGTAACGCCATCGCTGGTCACGGGGTCATGCGGGAAGGGCATGATCGTGAGCCACTGGCAAGTGGCGTTCGTAGCCAAAATACGCGAGGTCTGCTGGGATCAAGATCGGCTGTGACGCCGCCGCTCGTCGTCAAGGGCAGCAACGGCCAAGTGCCGCTCAAAAAAATCGTGCCCCCGCGTGAACCGAGAGTCGTGCTTCTGTTCCACGGCACGGCCTATTCGGTGACGGCCAAGTGCCCGCGATCGCAAACCGCCAGCGGGCGCACGCGAGATCGGCAGCCACATGCAGGCACAAGTGCGCCACACTCGCTATCCTGCGCCGCGATCGAAAACGCGCCGCAATGAAAAACACCCTCCTTGCCGTTTGCGTGATCACCTTCGTTTCACTCGGCGCCGTCTTTTTTTTCCGCGATACCACCGAACTGCTGCCAAGCCCGGCAACCAGCCAAACGAAGGCACCAACAATCGCTTTGCCGGTAGAGAAGCCGGATGTGGTCTGGCCAAAAACCCCCGACGCTGTCGTTGACAATCCGGCAGCGAGCACCAGCCGGAGCACCCTGCGAACTGGCTTAGCCCAGGGAGTGCGCGGCATTCTCACTGACCAAGCTGGCGCGCCTCAGGACGGGGTCCAAGTGTTCTTGCAAGAAAGCAGCCGTCACGACCTCGTGGCGCGATTTCAGGGCTTGTTGCAGAACGTCGTGCGGCCACCTGTGGCAACTGCGATCAGCGGCAGCGACGGCGCATTTGAACTCGGGCTCGCACTAGCGCCGAGCAGCCCGATGGAACTCTGGGTGCTCGCCACCGGCTTCAGCGAACTGCGCATTGGCGACCTGACGGTGCATGCGAATGCGTTCATCGACCTTGGCAAAGTGGCGCTCGAAAATGGCCGCACCGTGCATGGCCGCGTTGAGATCGCCGGCACAGGGCTGCCCGCACAAAAGGCACTGGTCACGCTCGAGCCAAGCGATCCGTTCCAAGATTTCGGCCACCAAAGTATCGACCCCAATGCGCGCCGGACCATCCTGTGCGACAGTGTTGGCCAATACGAATGGCAGCACGTTCCAAGCCATGGCCGTTGGCGGTTGATGGCAGTTGCCCCAGGCTTTGCGCGCCAGATTCGCGGTGACATCGACCTCAAGGCAGTCGGCGATCTGGTTGTCAACTTTGCCCTGCTCGGCGGCGCGTCGATCCGGGGTCGCATCAAAGATCAGTCAGGCGCTGCAGTGCCCAACGCTCTGATCGAAGTATGGCCCAACGTGGCGGAGCCATCGTTTCATGAAACGCCAGACGAAGATGGCCGATTCCAAGTGCTCGGTCTGCGCGCGGGCCCGCATCGAATGCGCGCCACGGCCGAAGGCTTCCAGCCAGCCGATCTTGAGCAGGTGCAGGTCGACGGCCCAGAACTTCAAATACGCATGATGCGCTGCGGCAGCGCCACGTTGCTGGTGCGCGATAACGTCGGAACGCTGATGCGCGAGTTTCGTGTCGCAGTGCGCCTCTACTTCCCCGACAGCGAAAAAAATCGCGGCGGCCAGATCGCCGAAGTGGCAGACATCCCAGAGCGCTCCGTCCGGCTCGAAACGGGCACGGACTACGCAGTGATTGATGGACTCTTACCGGGCACCGAGAGCAATCCACGCAACTACGCCTTTCAGGTGGAAGCGCCCGGCTTCGCGAAGTCGCTGTCCCAACCGTTCACTGTGACCTCGGCAGGTTACACAAGCGTAGTCCTGTCCATGACCCGCGGTGGCACGGTGATTGGCAGGGTCCTTGACCAGCAAGGCAAGCCCATCGCCGGGTGTGCTCTTACCACCCAGGCTGACGGAGCCGCCGAAGACAACCCGATCTGGAAAATGCTGGCTAGCTCCACACCCGACAAGATCACCCGCCTGTCTGCAACCACCGCCGCCGATGGCTCATTTCGACTCACGGCACTGGCGCACGCAGCCTACCAGTTGGTGTTCGCCCACCCCGAGTATTGCCGCACACAATTGACCAATATCCAGGTGATCAGCGATGCGGAACAGCCATTGCCAACAGTGATACTGCGCCGCGGCACGAAGATCACCGGCCGCACTCTGGTCGACGGCATCCTGCGCGGCCAAATCCAAGTGACGCTCACCCAGGTGGCACAGCCTGCCGATCCACTTGGGAAAATGGCGGAAGATCCACTGGTCGCCAGAGTCGAAACGGTTTCTAACAATGACGGCATCTTCATTATGCCGCAGCGCGTGCCCCCTGGAATCTACGAGCTAAGAGCCCGCATTCAGGCCGCCCGTAATGCCGAAGAAGATGTATTCGTTCAGATGCAACAAATGCAACGATCCGCTACGACCGTGACCGTGCCCTCTGGGCGCGATCTCATCGAGCAGGACGTGCTCATCAAGAACTGACCAGAGGTATTCCGTGAGTTCGATCGGCAAATTTCTTCTCCCCCTGGCGATCATCAGCGCGCTCGCTACAGGCATCTATCTCGTCTCGGGCAATAACGATCTCGCGCCACCAAAAGTCGAGGTTGTCGAGCCGGCTGTCCAACAGCCAACCACCGAAGCAAAGCCCACGACTGTAGTGCAGGCCCCGCAGAACAAGCCGGTCGCGGATGATATCCAACGCAGGGTTGCGAGCGTGCCGAGCGAGGCGCATTCCGATGCGCCCCAGGGCGTTCGCGGCAGAGTGCTGACACCGGACGGAAAAGCCGCAGTAGCGGTCGACGTAATGCTGATGGAAGCTGCGAACAGTGACCCACT
Organism: Planctomycetota bacterium; assembly: GCA_014192625.1. Taxonomy (GTDB): domain Bacteria; phylum Planctomycetota; class UBA1135; order UBA1135; family UBA2386; genus BJHM01. The sequence continues at coordinate 30,423 of BJHM01000020.1, read as the reverse complement.
CAAAGTGTTCCTGGCGCAGCGCACCGGCCAAAAATTTACGCCGGCGGCACGCGGCCTGACGGCGCAAGACGGATCGTTTGCCCTCGGCATCGACAGACCCGGCCAGACCTTTGACCTGCGCGTCATTACCGACAACTACCCCGAGTTTCAGTTTACCGGCATCAAAGTCCGCGACGGCGACTGGTTTGAGGCCGGCGTCCTCACGCTGAAGCAGGGCATCGTTCTCCAGGGCCGCGTCACTGCCGAAGGCATCGGGGCCGGAATCTCAGGTGCTGATGTCTATATGGCTGTGGCCAACAACAACTTTCAAGCCCTCCCGACACCCGGCCGCGAACGTGGCATCAAGCTGACGACCGATGGCAACGGCTTCTATCGCTTCGAAACGGCACCGCGCGACGGCCTCGTAACGATCACCGCCGAGGCCGCCGAATACGCCGCCGGCGAGCAGGCCAACTTTCAGGTCAAAGCCGACCAACTCAACGAGTGCAATATCGAACTCGCGCGCGGTCTGCCAATCAGCGGCTTCGTCATCGACGCGGGTGGCAAGCCGGTCGCCAATGCCCAAATCAACGCCTCGGCGCTTAGCGCAAAGACGCCGCTCACGGTCAACTTGCGCAGCCAACAAGACGGGGCATTCCTCACGCCGACGCTGCGTGAAGGCCCATACCGGCTGACGGTCACCGCCGGCGGATACGAAGAAAAAACTGCGCAGGCGATGTCTGGTGAGAACAACGTCAAGGTCGTGATGGAGCAGCGCGGCATGGTCAAGCTGCGCGTGCTCAGCACACGCGGCATGCCGCTCAAGTCATACGGCCTGTCCTTGCGCCGCTTCTTCTCAAACAACCCAGGCGCTATCGGCAAGGTCCTTGAGTTCCCCGACAACAAGCGCATCACGCCGGCCGATTACGATGGCGAATGGGCCCAGATCCAGAACATCCCAGTCGGCGAGTTTGTGTTCCAGATCACCGAGAACGATCACGCAAAAACCCTGACGCCATCGTTTCAAGTGACCTCCAACATGATGCAATCGCCGCAGGTCGAGGTCACGCTGACGATGGGCGCTGGCATCATTGGCATCGTGCAGGATGACACGGGCAAACCGGTCGCCAACGCCATCGTCGCAACCGACATGAACGGCGGCATCGCGGCGGATGGCGGGTTCTTCGAAATCTTCAAGCCGTTCCTGCCGGACAAGCACACCACCACCCAAACCAAAACCGACGGTCAGGGCCACTTCAAAATCAACCGGCTGGCCTTCGCCGATTACATGCTGCGTATCTCGCACCCGGACTTCTGCGAGGGTTCCACGATCGACATCAAGCTCGACGGCGACGGCCAGATGAAGGACATCGGCATCGTGTCGTTGGCGCGCGGTGCGGTGATGGAGGGCCACTGCTTACTTGGCAACCAGGCTGCCGGACAGGTCAAGGTTCAGATCAGCCCACCCGAGGGGAGCAAGCCCGAGCTGGACAATGAGGGCCGGGTAAAACCGTTCTTCTCGGCATCTGCAATCACCGACAACGAGGGCTACTACCGGATGCTGAAGCGCGTCCCGCCGGGCAGCTACAAGATTCACGCTTCGCGGCAGGCCGGCAATAACGACATCTTCACGCCCTTGTTGCACATGAAGGCCACCAGCCGCGAAATGGTAATCACCGCAGGCCAACAGCAAAGCATGCAGAACTTCGAGCTGCCCGCGCAGTAATCTCCTCCGGATGCCAGCGTCCGACCCAAAGCCGCAACCAATAGTTGCCACCAACTACTGGGACTACATCCGCGTCGAGCAACTGCTTGCCTTGCAAGGCGGCAACGACGGCAGTGATGCCAATCTCAGCGACGATGAAGTCCGCTTCATCGTCATCCATCAGATCGATGAACTGTGGTTCAAGCTCGCCATCCGCGAGCTGATCACGGCGCGCAATGTGTTCTCGCGCCTGCCGGTGCCGGAGTCCGAGCTCGCCGTCGCGGTCGCAGCATTGCGACGCTTGACCACGATCTTTGAACTGGCGGCGCAGCACTTCCGACTGATGGAGACAATGCGCACGCAGGACTACCTGCTATTCCGCGACAAGCTGAGTCCGGCGAGCGGCTTTCAGTCCGCGCAGATGCGCGAGATCGAGATCCTGCTGGGCCTCGAAGACAGTGAGCGCCTGCCATACGGCAACCTGCCAAGCTATCGCACCGCACTGCACACCATTGATGGTAAGAAGTCGCCAGCACTGCTGCGCGTAGAACTCAGGACCGCTGACACGCCGACCCTAAAGCGCGCTGTCGGCAACTGGCTATTGCGCACGCCGATCCAAGGGAGCTCGCCGCAGGACCCTGATGACGCGGCCATTGTCGACCGCTTCATCGCCGATTACCTCGCGAGCCACCGGGAGCTCAGTGCTCGCGCAGTGCAACACGCGGTGCGGGGCCTAGCACTGGATGAGCAGGGAACAACCGCGTTGCGCGCCCGCTACGCGGCCCAGCTGCTGAGCGCGCAGCGCCACCTTGAGGCCGAGGACACGGCTCCTGCCGAACGTGCCGAAAAACGGCGGCTGCGGGCAGCAATCCTGTTCGTCGATAGCAACCGCATGCTGCCCCTGCTGAGTTGGCCTGGCCAAGTCATCGACGCATTGATCGAGTGCGAGCAATCGATGCTGGTGTTTCGCCAACGACATGCCCGCATGGTGGAGCGCGTGATCGGCCGCCGCATCGGGACTGGTGGCAGCGACGGCGTTGCCTACCTGGATCAAACGGCACTGCAGTATCGAGTGTTCACCGAAATCTGGGCGGCGCGCACGCTGCTACTGCCGCCAGACTTGTGCCCACCGGTGCACAACCGCGCGTTCTACGGTCTCGTTCGCGAGTGATCTGCACTGCGAAATCCTAAACCGGGTTCGCAGTTGCACCGTGCGAGCCGGTCATTGCCCGTAACCGACCAGCGCTGCGAAAACGCCAGCCGCATCGCCGCAGCGCCGCAGCGCCGCAGCGCCGCCAACGTCATTCGACCTGCGTCTCTCGCAGGTGTTTTTCAAACAGCATCGCGGCGACACGGATCAGGTCGCGCTCCGTGATGATGCCGACCAAACGGCCAGCGTCGACCACCGGCAGACAACCGACCTTCTGCTTGCGCATCAACTCAATCGCTTCCAGCGTTGGGGTGCTGGTTGTCACCGTGACTGGGTCGAGTTTCATGATGTCCTTCACGGCAACCGACGAACTTTTCGCCCCCTTCATCCCCTGCCCGACGAGTCGCAGCAACGTGCGATGCGAAACGAGCCCTACCAGCTTGCCGTCGTTGTCCTCGACCGGAACGTGCCGAATGTGACGCCAATCCATCAGGCTCGCGGCGAGATCCACCACATCCTCAGGATGCACGGTGAATAAGTCCGTTGTCATGAACTGGCCCACCTGCAAGTAACTCTCGCGCCAGCCCTCGAACTCACCGATGTCCGCCAGCTCCCAGGTGTGCACCGGTTCGCCGGTGCTCTGACGCATTACCGTCGCGCGCACAATGGCCCCCATGCGCTGCTCACTGGTGCCCTTCTCGCCCATCGCAGCAACAGAATCGAGTGCCCAGCGCGAGCCAGAGCGGCCACGCCGCACGCGCTCCTCGATCACATTGAGATAACGGTCGATGTCACCGTGATCGACCTTTGCATTTTCCAGGCCCTGCCGCGCCACCGGCAACAGCACGTTGCGGATCAAATCCACCGCGCTGTATTCCTTACCGTGGAACCAGGTGAGGTTGGCCTGCAATCCAAGCCTTGCCGCCGCGAGGAAGTTGCCCTTCGCATCATCGAACGACATCACCTTGGAGACATCGGGGACTTCGTGACTGATCGCCGCCATGAGGCCAAAGAAGAACGCGCCGTTGGCCATCTCATCGAGCACCGTAGGTCCAGCGGGCAACGCGCGCGCTTCGATGCGCAAGTGCGGCTTGCCATCACTGATGCCATAGCACGGGCGGTTCCAGCGATAGACGGTGCCGTTGTGCAGCCGCAGCGCCGACAGCAGCGGCACGCCGCCGCGATCGAGCACGGACTCCGGATCCTCGTCGATGTCCGTGGCGAGCAACAGGCGGAAGCGCGCAATGTCCTCGCGGAAAATCTCGAGCACAGATTCGCGCACCCAACCATCGCCGAAGTTGACGCGCGGCCGGCGACCACGCAGTTGATGTGCCTGCGAGCGGCCATCGACCGACTGCTGAAACAACGCCACCCGCGTCTCACGCCACAGCCGGCGGCCGAGCAACATCGGCGAGTTGGTCGCAGCTGCGAGCACCGGTGCTGTGATCGCCTGCGCCACGTTGTAAAGCTCGGCAAACTCTTTGGGGCCAACCTGGAAGTGGACCTGAAAGCTCGTGTTGCACGACTCGAGCATGACGTTGTCGTGCGTCATCTCAAACTCGTCGACACCCTTGATCCGAAACTGAAACTCGTTGCCGCGCAGGTCAGCAATGGCGCGATTGAGCGCGAGGAACCGGGGGTTCTGCACCATTGAACTCAAATCGAGATCCGAACGCCGCAAGGTCGGCAAGATGCCGGTGAGCACGACTCCACCACCAAGCTCCTCCGCCGCAGCGCGCGCCTTCAGCAAAAGCCCGTTCAGCTCGCTCTCCATCTGCGACAGGCATTGGCCGCCAAAAACCTGCGGCGACAAGTTGCACTCCAGGTTGAAGCGCGCAAGTTCGTAGGTGTATTGCGGGTGCGCGAGCTTCTTCATCATCTGGTCAGCGCCACACCAAGCGCGACCCGAACGATCGATCAGAAACATCTCCTGTTCCGCGCCAATGCGCCGGATGCCGCTCTCGAAACGGTCTTCCTTGAGCATGCGCTCCAGCGCGTGCACGTCGGCGAGAATCGCCTTCATGAAGTTGCGGAGCTGCTCGTCGGAGAATGCGCCTTCGATGTCGTGTCGACCCATGATCCTCGTTTAGACGCTGCAGGATACCGAACGCAGGGGCTTGAGAAAGACTGAGCTGATATCGGCGCTGTGGCGATCGGCCGCTTTGGGTTGCCACGCGCAGGAAAAAGGGCTGGCGAGGTAGCGCTTCTGCGCGCCGGAAAAACAGGCGGCGCAACGCCAAACCAGCACAGCAAAGCAGCAGGGCCTGCGCGAAGTGGCAACTGCTGGCGGCGGGCTTTGGCGGACTGCTGGGCAAATATTGTGACCAGAAATCACCCGCCATTGGATCGGGCGGCCAGACGCCCACTGCGGCGCAAAAATCAATGCACGGAATCTGCTTTGGGCGAGTGTGTGACGGTGGCCGTTTTGAAAAACGTTGCTACTCTCCCCGCCATGCCAACCTCCATCGCAGGCGATTCGGTCGTCACGATTCACTACAAGCTCACCCTCGACGACGGTTCGATCGCGGACTCTTCATTTGATGGCGAGCCCCTCGTCTACCTCCACGGCTACGGCAATCTTGTGCCAGGCCTTGAGCGCCAATTGCTCGGCAAGAAAAAAGGGGATCAGTTTGACGCGGCTGTTCTGCCGGCCGAAGGCTATGGCGACTACGACCCGGCAGCAGAACACAAATATCCGCGCAGCTCGTTCCCAAAGAACGCGGAGCTATCGGTCGGCATGGGGTTCCACACGCAAGACAAGAAGGGCAACTCGGTCCCGCTCTTCGTGAAGGAACTGAATGGCGATGAGGTCGTTGTGACTAGCAATCACCCGCTTGCCGGCCAGCGCCTCAACTTCCAGATTGAAGTGCTGGACCTGCGCGCGGCAACCAAGCAAGAACTCCAGCACGGCCACGTGCATGGTAAAGGCGGCCATCACCACTAAGTGGCGCGCCAGCCGCGCGGGTTAGGCCCGCGCTGCCAACTGCTCGCTATTTTTTGGGCGGTTCAACTTTTGGCGCCGCAGCTTTGCTGACCTCTAAGAGTTTTGCCGCAAACTTGGCCGGCTCTTTCTGAAACTCTGCTTGGCAGTTCTTGCAGCAGAACGCCACACGCACGCCTTCGTGTTCGATCGCGGTTGACGGATCGACCGGCTTGCCTTGGACCGGGCACAATTCGTTGACGATCTGCTTTGCCGTCTCGCGCGCAGCGATCTCGGCGGCCGCCGCCAACAGCCGTTCGGTTGCGTATTCGCCGCGGTCGACCAGAAGCCCAGTGCGCAGTTTGACTGCCGCCGCCGCACCGTCCGCCGTGATGGCCGTCGAAAACGCGTAGACCTTTTGCAACACCGGCATCATCGCAACGTGCTGCAACCCAGCATCGGTCACCTTGCTGCCGTACAGGTTCACCACTTCCAGACGATCGAGGCCCTTTAGCTGCGAAACGCCCGCATCGCCCACCGCGGTGTTGGCGATATTGAGCCTGCGCAGCTGGGCAAAGCCTGCGAGCCGCTGAAGGCCCGCATCGCCGACGCTGGTCCGCGCCAGGTTTAGCCAGACGAGCACCGGCGACAGGTCCTGCAACAACGCCATATCGGCGTCGCCAAACTCAGCGCCCACCAAGGAGGCATTCACATCCACCGCCGGCGTGTCTGCCGCGATGCGAGCAGCGACCACGCCCTTTTTTAAGAGCAGAGAAAGCGCGGCATCGATTTTTGCTTGCGTGGCGGTCGCTGGACTGGCGATCCCGAAATCGAGGATCGGAATGACGCGTGCGGCATAAGCCGAAACAAAGAATTCATCGCCGGCTGCAGGCCACGATGCGCCGCTAGCGATCCATGCCTCGATCTTCGCAATCTGCGCGGCGGACAGCGTCTCGCCCTTATTCGGCATCACATCGTCGTCGCCCAACGGCAGCTTGATCCGGCGCAGCAGGTCACTCTCGTCCGGCTTGCCAGGCTTGACCAACCACTTGGCCTCGTCAGCACCAAACAAATGCTCCTTGCGATCCAGTCGAAGGTCGCCCTTCTGCAACTTCTCGCCATGACACTCCGCGCAGCGCTGGAAGAGGATCGGCGCCACGTCTGTGACAAAATCAATGGCTGCCTGCTGCGCTAGCATTGGCACCGAAAGAAGAGCCGCCACCGCAAAATTACGCATGGCAAAACGGTAGCGAATAGCGGCGCTCACGGCGAGCTTCCCTCCCATGTGACCCGCAGCCAAAAAAAGCCAGGTGCCGTCAGACCTTGCTGCTGCCAATCTGAAAGCTGTTCGCAGATGCGGCACGACAGATTCCAACACCACTACGAAGCATCACACTTGACCGCTGCCTCTGCTTTCGGAACCATCCGGTAATGCAGGTCGTAAGCGTCAAACATTCACTCGCAGGTCTGATCCAGGAAGGCAGCAAGGTGGAGGTGCGCGGCTGGGTTCGCACCCGGCGCGACAGCAAGGCCGGCATCTCATTCGTGCAGGTGACCGACGGCAGCTGCCAGGGCACGTTGCAACTGGTCGTTCCCAGCGCGTTGCCCAACTATCAGAGCGAAGTTCTGCGTCTCACGGCTGGCGCGTCGCTGATCGCACGCGGCACGTTGGTGAAGAGCCAGGGCAAAGGCCAGGCATATGAAGTGCAGGCCGAAGAAGTGCAGGTGCTCGGCTTGGTCGACGATCCAGAGACCTACCCGATTCAACCAAAGGAGCACACGCTTGAGTTTCTGCGTGAGCAGGCGCACCTGCGGCCCCGCACGAACACCTTTGGCGCCATTGCGCGCGTGCGCCATGCGGCGGCCTTTGCGGTGCATCAGTTTTTTACCCAGGAAGGCTTCTTCTGGGTCAACACGCCGATCATCACAGCGAGCGATGCAGAAGGTGCGGGCCAGATGTTCCGCGTGTCGACCCTCGACTGGAACAATCTGCCCCGCGAAGCGGGCAAGGTCGATTGGCAGCAAGACTTCTTTGGCCGCGAAACGTTTCTCACGGTGTCTGGCCAACTCAACGTCGAGGCCTACTGCCTCGCACTCAGCAAGGTCTACACCTTTGGTCCAACCTTCCGCGCCGAGAACAGCAACACGACGCGCCACCTCGCCGAGTTTTGGATGATCGAGCCTGAGATCGCATTTGCCGACCTCACGGCCGACGCGGACCTCGCCGAACGCTTCCTGAAATATGTCTTCAACTATGTGCTGCAAGAGCGCATGGACGACCTGAAGTTTTTCGAAGAGCGCGTGCAGAAGGGCGTGATCGCGCGACTTGAATCCTTCCTCAAGGCATCGTTTGAGCGCATCGAATACACCGAGGCGATCAAGATCCTGCAGGGCAGCGGCAAGGCGTTTGAATACGCGCCGCAGTGGGGCATCGACCTGCAGACCGAACACGAACGCTTCCTTTGCGAAGCGCACACTGGTCGTCCCGTGGTCGTGATGAATTACCCCGAGCAGATCAAGGCCTTCTACATGCGCAGCAATGACGATGGGAAGACCGTCGCGGCGATGGACATCCTCGCACCCGGCATCGGCGAGATCATCGGCGGGAGCCAGCGCGAAGAGCGCCTCGATGTCCTCGATGCGCGCATGAAGAAGATGGGCCTCGTGCCCGAACACTACGGCTGGTACCGCGATCTACGCCGCTACGGCTCGGTGCCGCACGCAGGCTTCGGCCTCGGCTTCGAGCGGTTGCTGGTCTACATCTGCGGCCTAGCCAACATCCGCGACGCGATCCCGTATCCGCGCGTGCCAGGCTCGGCGCAGTTCTAGCCGCAGTTTTAGCCGCAGTGCGAGCCGCAGTTTGAGCCGCAGTGCGGTGAGGCAACACCGCGATCCGATCGCTCTGCGACGGTCCCTTTCGGGGAGTGCTGCTGTTTGTCAGTGCTCGGGGGTAACGCCACTGCGGGACAATCCGTAGGCGTAAATGCCGTTGAGTTGCCGCCGCGCGCGCGACGAATCTGGCATCACTCATGCTTGCCAACTCATCTACTCAGGCCGTCGGCACGCCGCTGATCCCTGCACTGCTGTCGCTGCTCATTGCGACCACAGTTGCGCTGGCCTTTGCGGCCTACACCGGCTTACGCGGCCGCAGGAAGCCCCACCTAGTCTGCGTCAGCATCTCAGTTTTGTTGTTCTTGCTCACCGTGTTCGCCGCCGAGTTACTCGGCCGCGCCTACATCTTTCAGCCCGCGGCGCTGGCTGTGCACCTGTGGTTTGCGCATGCGGCAACGGTTGCGCTGCTCGCCACAGCAGTCACTGGAATGATTCGGCTGCAAAAGGGCACCGCCGTGCGCGCCCACCGCGGCTCGGTCATTGCGTTCGCAATCCTGTTGCTGCTCGCCGTCGGCACCGGCGGCTTCATGCTGCAATCCGGCGTGCCGCGAGCAGCAGAGGGCCATGCGCCACAGAAAGCGCCCGCAATGGACGCTGCCCTGCGCCGTGATCCCACGCGCTGAGCTGCCAACCACGACATCAATTGCGTTGCCGCGGCATCGGTGCCTTTGGTTGCGCGCCCCAAAGCAGCGCGCAAACTCCGCAGCGACCAACGCGCCACTGCGAATGGCCACCGCGCTGTAGCTGGTGGATTTCTAGCTCACCCCGCCTGCTGCATAGCCTCACAATAAGACCACGCAAACGTGACACCACGCCGCAGTCGTTCGCCGTGCGGCGTGCCTCAGGCCAGCATCGACAGGATCTCTGTTACGTCGCCCTTGCTACCGATGAAGACCGGCGTGCGCATGTGCAGTTTTTCTGGCTTCACATCGAGGATCCGTTGCGTGCCGTTGCTAGCCATGCCACCTGCGCGTTCGCAGACAAAAGCCAGCGGCGCGTTCTCGTAAAGCAACCGCAATTTACCCTCCGGCTTTTTGACCTCGCCTGGATACATGTAGACCCCGCCCTTTAGCAGGGTGCGATGAAAGTCGCCGACCAGCGCGCCGGCATAACGCGCACTGCGCTTGCCGCACTTCGTCTGCTGCAAACGAAACGACCTGACCATCGCCTTCGTCTTTTCGTCCCACTTGCTCTCGTTGGCTTCATTGACCGAGTAGTTGCCCTCGCCTTCAGGAATCTTGAGGTCGGGATGGGTCATGAAGAACGTGCCGATCGAACGGTCGAGCGTGAAGCCATTGACCGTCCCGCCAGCCGTGTAAACGAACATCGTGGCGGGGCCGTAGAGCACGTAACCGGCAGCGACAAGGTTGCGGCCAGGCTGCAGAAAGTCAGCCAGCTGTGCGGGGCCCGTTCCGACGCGACGATACACGCCAAAGATCGTGCCCATCTGACCGTCGACATCCACGTTGCCCGAGCCATCGAGCGGGTCCACCGTGAGGACATACTTGCCACCCTCCCCGCCGGGAACCACGTAAAGCTCCTCCCGCTCTTCACTGGCGATGCCAGCGATCATCGGCATCTTGTCGAACACCTGGCGAATGATCTCGTCGCTGATCATGTCGAGTTCGCGCACGTTCTCATCCTGCACGTTGGTCGTGCCGGTATAGCCAAGCTTGCCAACGAAGCCCGCACGCATGATCTCGCTGGCGAGCATCCGCGCTGCAAGACTGATGCGATTTAGGATCGTCGACAGGTCGCCGCTGGCGCCCGACGTAGCTTGATCCCTAAAGAACTGTTCGCTGAGCGTTAGACGATTCATATGTGGAAGGGGGTTAGCATCGCATTGAAACGTGCCGCTCATGCCCACGCCAGCCCTGCGCAGAACGATCCGATCAACGGCGCTCTGCCGGCAACTGCAACAGCGGCAAATCGGCACCGCGAACAAACAGTCGAGCCGAATAAAAGCGCGCGACCGGCAGACCAATCACGCAGACCGTATCCACCGGCGCAGTCGCAACCAGCAGCCTTGTGCCGTCCGCCAGCTCGGCCGCCAAATCAGCACCTTGCTTTGCCGGCCATGCGATCACCTGACAGTCGCCGCAACGGCCAAGCAAACGCACGGACGAAAACATCTGCGGCGCGGTGCCAGCACTGCGTCGCCAGTAAAGGATCATGCAGTCACCGCCGAGCAACGGGGAAAGGCCTGGCACCACAAAGCGCGCCAACTCAACGCAATCCCGCGCCAGCATAAAGTCAGGGGCGATGAAGCGACCTGAAGCATGCGGCAAGTGCGGGTCATTTGAGAACTGCACCGGGGCATCGAGCAGCAGCGAGATGTGTTCGCGGTCGAGCCACGCACCTAGCTCGCCACGCTGCAGTGCCGCAAAGGATCGCGCATCGACAACCCCGTCCAGGTTGACGATCCGCGGACCATGCAGTCGCTGCGCAAACGTGATGTAGCCGCTGTTGAAGCAGCCGATGCGCTCTTCCGGCGGCGCGATCTCCGCCACGAAATCACCAGCGATTTGCATCCGCTTTTGACCTTGCAGAGGTTCCAGCGGGATGCGATCTGCCACCACCGCAGAAAGCACTCCCACCACCAGCAACAACTGCCAGAAGCGGCGCCAATGCATGAGTCCAGCACAGGCGAACACGACCAGCAAGGCCGCGTAATAGTCGCGTGGATACCAGCGAATCGCCCAGTGCAGCACGATCACGAAAGCAAGTCCTAGGCCCAGCGCGGAGAGCATCAGGGGCACAGGCCTTTTTCGGCGCACGGGTAGAACGGCAATCAGTGCGGCGCAAACCCACAGCACAAGGAGATTGCTCATCCCTAGCAGGCACGCGATCGCCACGACAAAGAGCGGCAACAACCGCAGCCGACGCGGAAAGAACCGTCGCACACATGCAAACAAGGCAACGCCAACGCCCCATGGGGTAGCGAGTTCATAAGGGCCACCCAGCAACGCGGGGCGGCCATACCACCATGCCTGCTGCAGCCATTGCGAACTGGTCGTTGATGAGGCCGCAAAATTGGCGTGCCGCAACCAAGCCATCGGCAGGCCAGAGTCTTGCAAAAAGCTCCCGCCAAGGACGCGATTGAGGCCTAAATGGCAGAGCAGCACGAGCAGCGGAGTGGCCAAGCCACGCCACCACGTTGCCCTGTGCCGCACCAACGACAGCAGCACCACCACGAAAAACAAATCGCTGCGCGCGAGCACCGACAGCAAGGCCCACAGCAAAAACGTGACTTCGCGCGACCTTCTAGAATGCCAGAGCAGCACCGCACACAAACACGCTAGCGCGGTCTCTTGGCCGTTTTGGCATTCGCGCAACAACAAGGGATTGCCAAGCCACAGCAGCGCCACGCACAAAGCTCCCGCGGTGCGCCGCCCTGCCCGCCAAAAACTAACCGCCGCAAGGATGTGGCACAGCACGCCAAGCACCACTGCGATATCCGGCAGAGCGCTGCCGTCGCCAAGCCGAGCGAACAAACTCAACAACAGTGACCAGAGATACTGCACGCCACTGGTGGTCGTCCCGTCGCTGACGACCGGGCCGTTGCCATGCGCAAGGTTATAGGCCCAGGTAAATTCGTAGTACGCGTCGTCGCGCAGATGGGTCGTCAGATCGGGCCAACCGTGCACGCTGTGAAACAGGCCGCATGCCAATGCGATGCCCGCTAACAAGACCGCCAGTCGCGGGCCAAGCGTGCGCAGATCACGCCTCATCGAGCCGAAAGGAACGCACGAATGCATTCCCCGTAGGGTCCTTCGGGCGCGAGCGGCAAATCGTTGTGGCCATAGCGATGGCATTCGACGAACTGCGTCGGCCCTGCGAACGCGCTTGCTAGTTGCCTGCCAAGCCGCTGCGGCACGATCTGGTCACAATCACCATGCAGCACCAAAGTCGGGCAGCGCACATCTTTAGCCTTGGCAAGACTGTCAAACCGATGCCGCAACAACAGGTCTACCGGCAGCCAGCCAAACCGCGACTTCCCTGCCGCCAGCATGGTCGTCGGTGGCGCGCGCAACACCAAGCGATCTGCAAACCCAAGTGATGCGGCATGCACTGCGCAAAAGGTGCCGACGGAGTTGCCGAAGATGACTAAGGGCAGCTGACTTGCATCTGCCACACTGCGCGCATAGGCCGCGGCGGCCGCGGCCTCCGCCATAAACGAGTCCACCGTTGGCGGTCCTTCACTACTCCCGTAACCAGGGTGCTCGCTACCGATCATCGTGAGCCCGTAGCGGGCCAGTTCGCGGCCAGTGTTCGCGGCGGCGAACAGGTCCTCCTTGTTGCCGGTGAACCACAAGCCAATCGCGCGCGGCAAGACCGCAGGCACGGTGACGATCCGAAAGCGTCCCCCGTCTGCGCGCCGCAGTTCGCTTACTTTTAGTCCTTCGATATCGGCTGGCACGCCGCGGTCGCCATGACCAGCGGCCGCAAACACGAACCGATCCTGCTGCACGGCGAACAGCAGCACGATCGCTAGATAAAGGCAGGCAATTAAAAGGATCCAGATCACAAGTTGTCGGCAGAAGGATTGGGTCTTTGTGCACGATCCCGGTAGCACGCGATCGCGACAAAAAGCGATTTCAACATCAAGCACAGAATGAAAGCCTACGAGTGCTGCGTCACGCCAGATCAGAGTCGCCGAGCGTAAACCACCACGACGTGGCCAAAAACTCTGGCGTGAGGTAGGGCACGTTGATGTTGTGGATCAGCCGGCGCTGGTGCCAATTTGCGGACGGCGTTTTGATGAAGCCACGCGCTATAAACGCGTGCCACTCATGCGACCACTGCGGAAATACCGCCATGAGCCGCTCGCGCCCCGCTTGCTGCTGCCGCTCGGTGGCCTTCGCCAGTAGCGCATCGAGCACCACGGTATCGCTCTCGGGCACCAGCCAGTCGCAGATCATGGCGGCATCCGGTGCCAGCCCCTGATTAGGCTTTAGCACCATGACGCCACACAATTGACCACTGCGCCGCGCGGTCCAAACTTCGAAGTCTTGGTGTGCTGGGTTTTGCACGTAGCGCCAGTGCAGGTAGCGATGATCGCGCTGCAACAGGCACTGCTTGTCTGCGCGGCAACGCGCATAGAGAGCGTCTACTTCGAGGGGCACGGTGACGACCTGCTCCACTTCGATACCTGACGGCATCTGCAGCTTTGGCAGCGAACGATCGCGGATCACGAAGTCCACCACGCACATCTCGTGATACTTGAGGTAGCGCTGACCGATGCGGAACGCGGCGTCGACCGGCAAGCCATAAAACAGCGCGTCGCCAATCGCCTTGCAATGCGCCCAAAACGGCATGCAGGTCTCGACGAATAGGCTCTTCGCCCGGAGCCCTTGCCGCCACTTTGGGTGCGTCATCGAGTCGACGCAATGCACGAACAACCGTTCGCCAAACGGCGTGTCAACTCGCATCGGCATGCCCGCGTATTGCGACGCAACTGTGCCGTCGGCTGCAACCGCGAGCGAGATGCGGTGGCCGGCCGGATTTTGCAGGTAGGCCCAGTGCCACGCCGCAGCGGATCGATCGACGTAATCCTGCCCACACACTTCGCGGAACACGAAGTTGAAGGTCTTCAGAATCGCGTGCTCATCACCGGGCTGATACCAGCGGATCGTCAGTTCGGGATTGGTCATGCAAGGCGCGCACAAAATGCTGTAACGATTGCCGTGAGTTGCGCTGCGGCCTGCTTTCCTGCATCGATCACTTCGTCGTGGCAAAGCGGTGTATCGGCAATCCCGGCGGCCAGGTTGCTGATCAACGACAAGCCGCACAACCGCGCCCCCATGGCATGCAGAGCGATGGCTTCGTGGACCGTGCTCATGCCAACCGCATGGGCACCGAGCTTTTTCAGCATCCCCACTTCGGCCGGGGTCTCGTAACTGGGGCCGAGCAGGCCCGCGTAAACGCCTTGCATGATGCCGCTGCCACAGAGCAGGAGCAGCTGTCGCAGTTCTTTATCCCACGTGTTGGTCTGATCCGGAAAACGCGGGCCAAAGTCTGGATCGTGTGGACCGATCAGCGGCGAAGCACCGGTCAGGTTGAGGTGGTCCGTGATCGCCATTAGATCGCCGGCCGACAACTCATCGCCAATGCCCCCCGCGGCATTGGTCAGCAAAAACGTTTGCACACCGAGCAACCGGCAGGTGCGCACATTGCGGACAACTTCATTCGGCGCATATCCCTCGTAGCCATGAATGCGGCCGGTCAAGCACAACACCGTGACGTTACCGATGTCACCGAGCACGAGAGACCCGCCGTGACCTTCTATGCGCGGCGCAATCCAGTTGGGAACATCCTTACATGCGACCGCAACCGGATCCTGCAACTGCGCGGCAAAGTCTTTTAGTCCGCTGCCAAGCACGATGCCGAGTTTGACCTTGGCCAACCGCGCCAACGGCAATCGCTGCTGCAAAAAGCGAACGGCGCCTGCGACCAGCGCGCCCTCGGAATGAACTTCGCTCACAGCAGGATGCCTGCGACTGCGGCGTTGAGCAGCGTGGCTAAAAAGCCGACGAACAGGGCGCGCATCCCGAGCCTCGCCAAGTCACCTCGGCGCTGTGGTGCCATCGAGCCAATGCCGCCGATTTGAATGCCGACCGAGGCGAAGTTGGCGAAGCCCGTCAGCGCGAATGCCGCAAGCAGGTAGGAACGATCCGTCATGAAGCCTGGCACTGCCTTCCAACCCTTCATCTGCAAGTAGGCGAAGTGTTCGTTGATCGAAAGCTTGCTGCCGAGCAGGCTGCCAACGTGCTCAATGTCGGCTGGCTCGACGCCCATCAAGAACGCCGCCGGCGCGAAGACATGGCCGAGAATCCTGCCGAGCGTCAGGTCGGGCATGATCAGCGAGAGGATCGCATCCAGCATCGCAACGAACGCGATAAACACGATCAGCATCGCTGCTACGTTGAGCGCGAGCTTGAGGCCGTCGCTGGCACCTGAGGCTGCCGCATCGATGACATTTGCATACGGTGAACGGGTGCGGCGCTGGTTTACCGAACCCGCGGTCTCAGGCACCGTGGTCTCCGGCAAGAACAGCTTTGCGAGGTAGAGACTGCATGGGCAGGCCATGATGCAGGTGGTGAGCACAGCAACCGGATCTGCGCCGTAGTTGATGTAAACAACCATCATGCCACCACTGATGTGTGCCATGCCGCTCGCCATCAGCACGAACAGCTCGCTGTTGGTCATCCGCGGCACGTAGGGCCTCACGATCAACGGTGCCTCCGTCTGCCCCATGAACACGTTGGCCGAAACCGATAGCGTCTCAGCGCCACTCGTGCCCATCAGGTTGACCATTACCTTCGCCATCAACCGCACGATGATTTGCAGAATGCCGAGGTGATAGAGCACGGTGAAGAACGCCGATACGAACAGAATCGGCGGCAGCGCCTTGAACGCGAAGATAAACAAGAACTCCTTGCCCGGATTGAGCGCGAGGTCACCCGGCCGCGCCAGGTTGCCGAACACGAACTCCGCGCCCTTATCAGAGAAGTCGATGAAGCTGATGACGATGGTCTTCACCGCCTGCAACATGCCATGCACGAACGGCACCTTGATCACGAGCGCCGCCAAAAGCACCTGCAGCGCGATGCCATAACCAATCGTGCGCCAATTGACGCGGCGCAGGTCCGTCGAAGCCGCCGCGACAATGCCAAAAAAGCAGAACACACCCGCCACCGCTTGGCCGCGCGGACCGATGGTGTCGCGCAACAGCCACGCAAGACCACCGATTATCGCAATGCCCGCGAGAATCGCTAGCCGCCAAGAAAGCGGCGTGTTGTTCGGGATCGGTGCCGCCGCGAGCGCAGGGATGTCTTTTTCGGGTTCTTGCATGTTGAGGCGAGTTGCTGGGCGATTCTACGTGCCACAGCAAGAGCGGGCCACGCTCGCGTCACGACGTTCGCGTGCCGGAGCATCGTTTTGTATCGTGTCCCAGATGCCTGATGCGGCCGCCGTTCCTCCAAATACTGGCGCCGCTGCATTCCTGCGCAGCGACGGCCAACATGATTTACTGGTGCAGGAAGAACCGTTGCTGCTTTGGATCCACGGCCAGCAATTAATGACCATGCGCACCCCGGGGCGCGACGAGGACCTTGGCCTCGGCTTCCTGCTCGGCGAAGGCATCGTGCGGCACACCGCAGAAGTCCTGCACATCACGCTGCAAAAGGGCGACCCCAAGGCGCAACAGGTCGACGAGCTGCGCATCACCCTCGCAGGGACTCCCGACGCGGCGATGCGCGGTCGCTTGGCGCGCACGCATGAGATCCGCAGTTCTTGCGGGGTGTGCGGCCTAACCGATCCGCAGCAGATTCTGGAAGGCACCCCGCCGCTTTTGCCGGGCGTGCCAAAGCTCG
This sequence comes from Planctomycetota bacterium, assembly GCA_014192625.1. Lineage (GTDB taxonomy): Bacteria > Planctomycetota > UBA1135 > UBA1135 > UBA2386 > BJHM01. The sequence goes on along the minus strand of BJHM01000020.1, from coordinate 13,402 downwards.
AACGCAGCATGGTTGCGACCCTGGTCGAAACCTTGCGCCAGCATCAGCCGCTATTTGCACAAACTGGTGGCAGCCACGGCGCCTTGCTTGCTGCCGCCGATGGCAGTGTGCTTGGTCATGGCGAAGACGTCGGTCGCCACAACGCGCTCGACAAGGCGATCGGCATGGCCTCGCGCGCGGGTCACGATCTTTCGCACGCCATCGCCGTGCTGTCAGGCAGAGCAGGTTACGACCTCGTGGTGAAGTGCCTGCGCGTGCGGGTGCCGGTAATCATCGCGGTTTCAGCGCCAAGTTCGCTCTCCTTCGAATTGTGCAGCGCGGCAGGCGCAACCCTGATCGGCTTTGCGCGCAAAAACCAATTCACGAACTATTGCGACAGCGGCCGCATGCGCGGCTGAAACGCGTCCCCCGCGCAGGCAGCAACGATACTTACCCAAGCTGCCGCATCGTAGCCTCGGCATTCGCCCCTGCCGCCGTCCATGCAACGCCGTCCGTCTTTGACACACTGCGAAGGCCGCTGCGGCCAAAGACCAAACGGCAGTGACGCGAATACGGAATCGAGAAACCAAGCAGCCAAACAACGCGGTCCACTCCACGCGCAGCGCTCTATCGCGAATTCGCAAGCAACGGAGTGCGCTCGATGCAAGAACCAGCGACACATCACAGCAGGTCTGATTAGCAGCCATTTTACGGCCTTTGGGGCAGCGCTTAGAACACCAGTCGGCAGCCTTCTGCAGAGCAACCGCCAAAAAACCACCTGCTCGCCGCCCACAGTGACTTCGCCCACGGCATCCGGCCTGACTCCGATCGCGAAGTGAAAAACCAAGTGCCGGCCTTGCGTAGGCGTGGCGCGAAAACAGCCTCGACTTACTTACGAATCGCCACAAGGATCGGTTGCGCGGCACCGACAACACTGTCCACGAGGCACGGTAGCGGGCGATCGGCAATGCTCCTGATTCGTAAATCGATGCCGCAGCTTCGCGCCGCGTCCTCGAATCACTGGCGCAACCCTTTGCACTCGACATTCGACTTCACACGCACGGCTGTATTTATAGCTCAGCAGTCCGCTTGGCTAAGGGCGCCCTCCGTGCGCGACGAAGCGTATAAGCCACGATTACAAAGATCGGCAAAAACAATAATGACAAGGGCCAGCGCGCCTTGGTTGCACGCGCACAACGAAAACCGGTGTGGCAGAAGCTCGTATCCTCGGACGACTTCATCCGAGTGCCTGGCTGATAGCCGAGACAATAGACATCGCTGCACAAATAGGATCCGCCGCGCATCACGCGCTTTGCCACGCCCGGCTCATCCGGATCAAAGCTGTCGCTAGGCCCAAGCGGATTGCGCTGCAGGGTGCCAGTCGGCTCGTAACCGTCGGGCCGATAGCGATCCTCGCACCACTCCCAAACATTGCCGGACATGCCATAGAGGCCATAGCCATTGGCTGGGAACTCGCGCACCGGTGCGGTCGCAAAAAAACCATCTTCGAGCTCGTTCTTCCCCGGAAACGTGCCTTGCCAGATATTCGCCTGCCATTTGCCCGATGGGAGCAACTGATCGCCCCAGGCAAACGTTTTGCGATCAAGACCACCACGCGCCGCGCGCTCCCATTCAGCCTCGGTCGGCAACCGCTTGCCTTGCCATTTTGCGTATGCCTTCGCATCGCGCCAAGAGACCTGCACGACTGGCTGCGTCGGCAATAGCGGGCTCGCGACACTCTTGCCGCTTGGATGACGCCAGTCCGCACCTGGCACAAACTGCCACCAGTGCCAAAACTCGCGCAGGTCCACGGCGCCCACCGGCGGCAAGAACACCAGCGAACCAGCGATGCGCTGATCGTCAGCAAGGTCCTTCACGTCCTCCTTGCTGGGCTTTTGCTCTGCGTCGGTCACGTAGCCAGTCGCTGCAACGAACGCCGCAAACTCAGCGTTGGTCACTTCGCAGGTGTCGAGCCAAAATGCGTCAACCTCAACCTCGTGCAGTGGCGCGTCCGCATTGCCGTGCTGGCTGCCCATCCAATAGCGCCCACCAGGAATCAGGCTCATCTCCGCCGATTTTGTCCCATCACAGGAAGCCGCGGCGAGCAAAGTGGCAAGCGCAAGACATCGCATTGGCACATCGTGGCAGCACAAGAGGCACGCGGCAACGGCCAGCGGCAAGAGGTTCGCATTCGCAAGGTTGCTTAGGGCCGCCCTTGCGCGGAGCATGGCACGCTCGATGTTCACCCCAATTCGCAGAAGCACTACCAAAGTTACGATCGGCAATGTCTCGATTGGTGGCGGCAGCCCAGTCGCCGTGCAGTCGATGACCAACACCGACACCGCCAACGCGGCGGCGACGGCGGCGCAAGTTGCCGAGCTTTACCTTGCCGGCAGCGAACTGGTCCGAATCACGGTCAACTCGCAGGAAGCGGCCGCAGCAGTGCCAGAGGTGCGGCAACGGCTCAGCGATCAGGGTCATCGCGTGCCGCTGATCGGCGACTTTCATTACAACGGCCATGTGCTGCTGACGAAGTATCCACGCTGCGCCGAAGCACTCGACAAATACCGCATCAACCCTGGCAACGTCGGCAAGGGCGCGTCGCACGACAAGAACTTCGCCACCATGATCGAAGTGGCCAAGGATTACCAAAAGCCGGTGCGCATTGGCGTCAACGCCGGGTCCCTCGACCAGGATCTGCTCAACACGTTGATGGAGCGGAACGCAAAGCTGAAAGAACCCGAGTCCGCACAATCGGTGTTCCTCGAAGCAATGGTCGAGAGTGCCTTGCGCTCGGCGTATGCCGCCGAAGAACTCGGCCTCGCGCGCAAAAAGATCATCCTGTCGTGCAAGATCAGTCGTGTGCAAGAACTCGCCGAGGTCTACCGCCGCTTGGCAAATCGCACCGATCACGCACTGCACCTTGGCCTCACTGAAGCCGGCATGGGAATGAAGGGCATCGTCAGTTCCACCGCAGGGCTTGCCCTGCTCCTGCAACAAGGCATCGGCGACACGATCCGCGTCTCGCTGACCCCGGAGCCAGGCAGTTCGCGCACGCAAGAGGTGCGAGTTGCCCAACAGATTTTACAGAGCCTCGAGATCCGCCCGTTCCTGCCGCAGGTGACGGCATGTCCTGGCTGCGGTCGAACCACTTCGATCGTGTTTCAAGAACTCAGCCAGCAAGTCGAACAGTTCCTGCACGCGCGGATGCCCGAGTGGCGCAAGACGAAGCCGCGCGCGGCAGAACTGCAGGTGGCGGTGATGGGCTGCGTCGTGAACGGTCCCGGCGAGAGCAAGGCCGCCAACTTGGGCATCTCGCTGCCCGGCACCGGCGAGGCACCGCGCGCACCGGTCTACGTTGACGGTTGCCACGTAACGACACTCGAGGGCCCCTTGCTCGCGCAGGATTTCCTGCGAATGATCGAAGACTACGTAACGCGGATGTCAGACTGAGATGACCACCTCAGGGGATCACGCGGACGTGATGGCGCTGCTCGCGCGCGAGCGCAGCGGGGTCCTTTGCACGCTGCATAGCCGCCACGAGAGCTGGCCATTCGGCAGCCTTGCACCCTATGCGCTGACCGATGCGCGCGAGCCGATCTTTTTGTTCTCAGGCATTGCCGAGCACACGCGCAACCTGCGCGCCGATGGTCGCGCCAGTCTCTTGGTGCAGGACTCCGGTGCCCGCGGCGACCCGCTTGCCGGCGCACGAGTGACCTTGATGGGACGCGCCGAGGAACTGGTTGGCGAACCGCGCGCGCTTTCCCTAGCCACCTATCTCGCGCGCTTCCCAAAGGCGAATGCCTTTGCCACCGCCCACGACTTCTCGCCGTTCATCCTGCGAATCGAACGCGCCCGCTGGATCGCAGGCTTCGGCGCGATGGGCTACATCGAACGCGGGCAGTGGTAGTGACCAAAACACTCGCGGCAGACCAGTTGTGCTGCGCGCGGTGCAGTGCTGCGCGCGGTGCTGCTAGAACGTGAACGCAAACTGTGCTACGGCACCGTAGCTGTTCTCGCCGCTGTAGATGAACGCGATGTCGACATGGAAAACATCGAACGGCGCCAAGCCGAGGCCCCCCGAGTAGCTGTTCGGCAGTTCGTTCTGAAGGTCATACTGAATGCCTCCGCGTAGCTGCAGCCACAGCGCGATGTCGAGTTCGGCGCCGGCGCGCAACCACTGCACATCATCAACAATGTGCAGCGCCTGCAACGACGCTGACTGATCCGTGAAACGCCCCTGCTTCGTCAGATCAACGTCACTAGAAATCGTCAGCATGCCGACTTCCCATGCGGCACCGATCGTGACAATGGGCGCAATCTGATAGACGAACTGCTCGTCAGTCGTGACCGTCGAATAATCGTTTGCGATCAGGTCGCGCGCCATCGCGCCAAGTGTCACGCCGGAAGGCAGGTAGAGGCTCGCTCCGAGGTCGAGGTTGAAGTTGCCGTCAGCGTTGCGGTATTGGCTATCGCGAAAGTCACTGGTCGCAAACGCATCAACGGCGACGACATAGTTGTAGGTATCGACGCGCTGGTATTTCGGCGTGGCGCCAATCGAAAGGCCGCCAAAACCAAGGTCAAACTCATGCGCGATCGAAAGCCCGAGATCGGTCACCCCGGCACCGACCACTATCGCCTTTGAGTTCAACACCGGTAGTGGACCCGATGTGTAGTTGTTGAGGGCGGTGATGTCTGCCGGGTCAATCTGCGCAACACTTCGCAAGTTTACATACGAGTTCAGGTGCAACGACCAAGCAAAGCCCTTCGCCGGCATCGCAAATGCCAGACCGGCCCCCATGTTGCCAACCAATTGTCGGTCCGCCAAGTTTTGCAAGTTGGCAGCAAGCGATTGGATGTCCTGCGGACTACCGCCCGCGATGAGTTGGTCGTATTGATCCGCGAAGTCCTTCACGTCCTTGATCAAGTCGGTCTGGTCCACGACTGCCGCACCGACCGTGGGCAAAAGGAACCCGTAGTCGTCACTCGGACCGCAATGGGTAAGCAACGCCGGATTGGCAAAGCCTGCTGCCAGGTAACGTGACGATGCGGTGCCAGTGCCACCCATCGCAGTGTTGCGCGCCTCAAAATACTGGGCATTTGCCGAACGAACAGCGGCGATTGAGGCAACGAGGAAGAAGATTCGCTTGGCATCCATTTGCGAGAGGTCTACTCACTGGCCAGCGCTGTCAGCAAGCTATTTGCGAAGCCGCATACGAAAGCCCTGCCTGCTGGCGAGTGCGCGACGCGAGACTCACAAAATGCAGTGACTCGCCACGTGGCACGCGGTGATGAATGACCACCACTGCCTGACAACACAGGTAACTCCCGACGCTCAGCAGCGCCGACGAAAGTAGCGTTCGAGTTCGGCGCTAGTAAACGTGAGCACCGTCGGTCGCCCATGCGGGCAGTTGTGGGGGTGCAGGAGCGTGGCCGCCTCAGTTAGCAGCGCTGCCATTTCTTCGTCGTTGAGGCGGTCACCACTCATCACCGCCGAACGGCACGACATGCTGTGGAAGCGCTCGACGACCTGTTCTTCAAGGCGCAACGCAGCATCACTCTCGCCATCCATCGGCAGCAACGCGCGCAACAACTTTTGCGGTGCGGCATTTTTGAACACGGCCGGGACCGCGTGCACGGCGACAGAACCCTCGCCAAAGTCATCGACCAGCATGCCAGCGCTGGCGAGCGACTCCTTCACATCGAGCACCCATGCCTTCTCGGCGGGCGACAACAAAACCACCGCCGGCAGCAGTAGATGCTGCACGGTAACTTTGCGCGCCTGATGTTCGCGGCAGAGCCGCTCGTAAATGACCCGCTCGTGCAGCGCGTGTTGATCGACGATCAAGAGTCCGTCATCAACCTGCAACAACACGTAGAGATCATGCACCTGCAAAAATCGCGAACCGGTGCTGCGGAACGGATTGGGCCGCGCCGGCAGCACCGATGCTTTTGCGTTTACAGATGTAGCAAACGGCCGCGCACCCTCACCAAAGGATGGCGCAGACAGTTCGCGGACCAACACCGGCGGCGGCGCGCTGTCTGCCAACGGCGTGGCGAACAACGACGGTGGTAATGCTGGGAATCCAGACCGGGCGCGCGGCATATCGTCGGTGATTTGCACGCCGAGCGGCGCGGACATGGCACCGCTAGTTTGCAGGCCCGATCGCACCGTCTCGTAGAGACTCCCCGCAACGCGACGACTGTCGAGAAAGCGTACCTCTTTTTTGCGAGGGTGAACGTTCACATCGACCTCACTTGGCGGCAGGACGATCTGCAGCGCATAAATCGGGAAGCGACCGCCCATCAAAAACTCGCGGTATGCCTGCCGGATCGACATCACGGCGCTGCGCTCACTCGCCTGTCGGCCGTTCACATAAAGCAGTTCTTGGCGGCCATCGCGGCGCGCCAAGTCCGGCTCGCCGATCAGCCCAGCAATGTGCAAATCGCCAAACGATTTCGCGACCGGCAGCAAGCCCTTTGCAAGGTCGCGGCCAAAACACTGCGCGAAGCGTTCCGCCAGCGATTGGCCAGCGCCCAGTCGCAGGACCTCTACGCCATCGGCGAGGAACGTGAAGTCGACATCGAGGCGCGCAAGCGACAGCTCGTAGAGCAGTTCCTGGATCTTGGCTTTCTCGGCGCCGGAGGACTTCAAAAATCGCCGCCGCGCTGGGGTGTTGAAAAATAGCTCGCGCACTTCGATCTGCGTGCCCGGCGGGCAACCGCACGGCATAACTTCTGACACCACGCCACCCTCGCAACGGATCTCGTGACCTTCGCCCGAGCCTGGTTGCCGACTCTTGATGGAACACCTTGCGACAGAGCCGATCGAGGCAAGTGCCTCGCCGCGAAAACCAAGACTGGCGATGTGGTCGAGATCCGCCAGCAATGAAAGTTTGCTGGTCGCGTGACTGGCGAACGCCAGCAGCAGGTCCTCAGGGGCGAAGCCTTCGCCGTCGTCACCGATGCGCACCAACTCCGCACCACCCTTCAGGATCTCGACGCGCAATCGCCTGCCGCCCGCGTCCAGCGAGTTCTCGATCAGTTCTTTGACGATGGAATACGGCCGCTCGATGACCTCACCGGCGGCGATCTGGTTTACGACCTCAGGTGACAAGCGACGGATTACCATTCGAGATCCCGCACTGGCGGCAAGGCGTTGTCAAACCAGCGCAACAGGAACTGCTCGAGCAGCACGTCATCGTCTTCACCGGACAACCGCTTGTCGCGCTGACATTGCAAAAGCGATAACAGGCCGCGCTCCAGTTGCTCACGGCCACTCTTCTTCAACTGGGTGAGGTAGCGATCGGGAAAACCGCGCACGCCAACGCGCGCCGGCACATCCTCTGCGCGAACCCCTTCATCCAATAACAGGCGGCCCTCGTGCAATTGCGCCATGCTCGAAAACAACCACGAGGTGGCAAACGGAAACTTGCCGCCGTCATCCATCGCTTTGCCGTCCCGCTGCCGGACGGAGCGATCGAAAATAGCGCGCAGCGAACGGAACGAACCAGCGCGATCCCGAGCTAGCACCGCATCCGCCAACTCGAACGGGGTCGATTCAAATCCAACCGACAGCTTGCCGCGCAGATCTTGCGGTTGCAGCGGCTTTCGTTTTGGATCCTGACCAACTGCGTCGCGGAGGCGGTGCAGTTCGGCCACCAGTTCGCCTGGTGCCTTGCCCACCTGCTCGCTCATTAACAGTGCCGATTCCGGCGCAAGTGAAACGCCGAAGCTGCGCGACTTTTGCACAAGCCACTGCACCAGCTCACCCTCGAGTGGACCACGCGAACGGTCAAACGGCTGGTCGTAGAGATCGCGGAACTCAAACAGCGCATCGCTGTCGGCGAGCCCCTTCCAGAACTTCTTGCGCTTGTCGACCTTCTGCGTCTCCAACACAAGCCCGGAGCCTTTGCTGAACTTCGGCAAAGCCTTTGCCAGCGCATCGGTGTAGCGGCGCAACCAGCGATCCGCACGACGCACCAGAACGAATGCGTTGCGAAAGAACAGTCCGCCGCCGCGCAACAACTCGAGATCTTTGCAGCCCGATATGGGTTCCTGGTCCGCTTCGTCTTCGTTAAATGACGCGTCCGCCTCGTCAATCTCGGCGCCCTCAGCAGCGAGTCCGCGCACCTCGACATCGAGGCCATCGAGGGTCAAAAGCTCCGCATCCTTGGGGATCGCAGCAAGCACCGCCTCAAGTGCTTGCTCACGAAACCACGTGCTTTGCCCAGCTAGCACCAGCAATGGCGGCAACCCAGCGCGGCAGATGTTCTGCACGCGGGCGAGTTCTTTGTCGGGATGCTGGGCCGCCATATCAAGCGAACAGGTACAGGTCAGCGCAGCCCGCCGCCAGCATGGCGATGCTCAGGATGCCGTTGGCGGTGAAGAACGCAGCCTGATTGCCCGGTGAATCGCCGCGCCGCAACTGCCAATGTTGCCAGCCGAGCAACAGGCCAGCGGCGACCACGCCAAAGGTATAGGCCGTGCCGAGCGATGCTGCGCGGCCAAACATGACGAACAGCAGAAGGGAACTCGCGTGCAGCAAGCGACTCACCCACATGGCGCGCCGCACGCCGAGTAGCACGGGGATCGAGTGCAGGCCATGCGCACGATCGAAGCGTTCATCCTGACACGCATAGGTGATGTCAAAACCCGCAACCCAGCATGCGACTCCGAGGCCGAGCAACATTGGCGTGCCGAGCAAATCCAAATTGCCCTGCCCCGCAACCCACGCAGCAACTGGTGCGATGCCGAGTGCTACACCAAGCCACAGGTGACACAACGCCGTGTAGCGTTTCGTGTGGCTGTAGCCCAGCAAAAAGGCGAGCACGGGCACGCCCAAGTAACCGTAGGTTGGTGACAGCAGGGCGCAGCACCAAAGAAATGCCCCGCCGCTGCCAATCGCCAACAGCAGCGCATTGCCCGCCTTGACCGCGCCGCGCGGAATCTCACGCCCCTTGGTGCGCGGATTTTCTGCATCGATCGCACGGTCGAGCCAGCGGTTGTAAGCCATCGCCGAAGTGCGTGCCAAAAAAACCGCAGCTACACACAGCAACAACCGCCTTGCCGACAAATCGCCACGCGCCGCCACTAGCAAAGAAAGCAGCGCGAACGGCAGTGCGAACACGGAATGCGACAACTTGATGAGCGATGCGTAGTCGCGCGCTGTCCGCATGATCGCATTGCTCACTCTTCTTCCTCGCCTTCGTTCCACTGTGACGACGGCCTTGGCGTTGGCGGAGTCTTCCAGCGCGCAAACAAAGTGTGCTCGACACCGATGCGATCGAGGATCTTGCCAGCAACGAAGTCGACCAGATCCTTGACGGTCTCTGGGCGATGATAAAACCCCGGCATGGCCGGCAGCAACACCGCGCCCGCTTCGGCGAGCAACAGCATGTTGCGGAGATGAATCGTCGACAGCGGTGTCTCGCGCGGCACCAGGATCAGCGGCCGGCCTTCTTTTAGCGCAACGTCTGCGGCCCGCTCGATCAGGTTGCTACTAAAGCCATGCGCCACGCGCGCAAGAGTGCCCATGCTGCAAGGCACAAGGATCGTGGCAGCGATCCCCGCACTGCCCGAACTCGGCGCGGCTTCGACGGCTGCTTTGTCATGCACCGAGAGTCCCTTCTGCAACTCGGGCGCGAACAAAGACCGCAGATCGGGATGCTGCTGATCCAAGGGCAACTGCGCTTCATGACGCAGCACTCGGATCGCAGCACCGGTCGCTGCCAGGTGAACCTGGTGCCCAGACTGCAGCAGGACTTCGACAAGTCGCAGGCCATAGGCGATGCCAGAACCGCCACAGAAGCAAACGGCAAACACACGCGAACTACTCATGGCCGATACTGCGTCAAATACAGATAGATGTCGTACATGGCATGCGTGTAGACGCATACGCCATAGCCCCTGAACCAAAACAACAGCCCCAGAATTACTCCGGCCATCGTTCGAAACAAAAATACTGAGCGCAAAATCGGCTCGCCCCACAGGTGGTGGAACCACGAGAATGCCACGGCGCTGCAGATCACCGCCGCCGCCCCTGCCACCCATTTTGGCAGGCCCAAACTACCCACGGCGCGCAGCCACAGCCAGAAAAGCGCCGACATCAGCAAAAGCCGAAACACCAACTCTTCGAAGATCCCTGCGCCCAGCGACGCGACCATGTTTTGCATCAAGCGCGGATCGATCGCTGCCGCCGCAAGCCTCGCAGCACCACTCGAGAGGGCACTCGCAACCGGCCCGAGCAGGAGGCCATAGATCATGCCTTCGAGCGCGATAACCACCATCACACGCGCCCACGGGATCGACCGCTGCAACACGGAACGCAAGGCCAACAAGACCAGCACCGCAAGGCCGATGCGCGGGACATAGGCACCAACCGGTCCGAGCCGCTTGAACGCTTCGAGCAGCAGCACCTCGGCACCATTGCGTTCGGACGGTGAAAGTTTTAGCCGCAGACCTTCATAGAGAATCCAAAGCGGCAGCACGGCAAACAAACTCACCGCCGGATCGCGCGACCAGGCAAAGTAGCCGGTAGTCGAAACCAACAACTTCGGCTGCGCGGGCACCGGCTGCGTGTTCGGCTTATTGAGATCAGGTTTGGATTTCGCCACGGTAAATCGCGGCAATGCCGCAAGTGAGGATCGTCTGGCGCGGCATTGTGAACCCCGCCGCTAAAAGCATTTGTAAAAATGCTTCCCGCTCAGGGAACGCCATCACCGAGTCAGGCAGATACTGATACGCGCCGTTGTTGCTGCCGTTCAAAAGTCGACCAAGGCGAGGTAGCACGCGGCGGAAGTAAAATAGATATGCGCTGCCGAGCACCGGCACGCGCGGCTGGCAGAACTCCAGCACGACGACTCGACCACCTGGCTTGGTGACGCGCCGCATCTCGCGCAGCGCGCCGATCGGGTCCGCAACATTGCGAATGCCAAATGCGACCGTGCAGAGGTCGAACGAAGCATCGGCAAACGGCAGGCACATGGCATCGCCAACCAAAAACCGCGGCCGGGCGCCCCTTTGCCGCTGCCCCTTCAAGTCAGCCCGCACCAACATCGGCGCGCAAAAATCTGCGCCGACAACTTTTGCACCAGCGCGCGCCAACTGCAGCGAGAGGTCGCCAGTTCCGGCGCAGACATCAAGCACCCGCTCGCCGGATTGCAGGCCAGCGATTTGCACGGTGCGCCGGCGCCAAGCTTGGTCGATGCCGAGCGACAGCCATCGATTGGCTCGGTCATAACCGGGTGCCACTTCGGCGAACATCCGCTGAATCATGGCGCCATCGGGCATCTGTGCATTCTTCAGTGGAGCGGCAACCCCTTCAAGCAACGAGAACCGCGCAGCAGCAACGATTCGCCCTCTAGCCTCGGCAGATCCACACCGCAAACACCGCGCAGGCGGTGCTTAATTGGCTACTTGCAGCCTGCGGCGGACTCACTGCCTGCGGGAAACTATCCGAGGTGATCCCGCGCGGGCTTTTCCGACCGTCAAAGACTACTGCCGCCAGTAGCTGCTGACCACGCGCACGCCAGGCACAGAGATCGTAGCTACCTTGCGGCCGGTGAGGATTTCCATCACGTCGACCTTGCCAACATCGGACAGCGCGATGAACAGTAGCCGCGGTGCAGAGGCCTTTATCGCCCCGCCACCGGCAACTTTCAGAGCGTGCTTGCCGGAGTGGAAATAGGGCGTGTTGGCGGCAGTGCCGTTGAACAAAGTAGTCTGGCCAAGCGCGCCACCTTGGTTGCGGAGGTCGTCCGTCGCCAAGTCGATGACCGAGTTGCCCGACAGCAGATCCCGCACTGGTGTGGTGGCATTTAGGCCACCAAAGCGCTGGAGCACGGTCCACTCTTTCGTGCGATATGTAGGCGGCTGGACAAAGCCGCCTGAGCTCGGATTCAGCGGCAGCTGGCCGTTTGGCGAGCTGGTCAGGGTCAAGCGCGAGACTTGGCCAAGCCCCTGTTGGTCTACGTGACCGACCAAGATCGAGCTATTGCTACTCGAGAAGTCGTAGGCCATCGTGCGAGCACGCGTGAAGTTGGCGTTCGGGATGGTGCCAATGCCATCGTTGAAGCCGATCCCGTTCACTCCGTCTGGGCCAGACTCATAAACCGCGATCGTGCCGTTTGCGTTGAGCATGTAGGCGTAGTAGACGCCGCTGTTATTGCCCGTCGTCTGGTAGCGCTCGGTGACGACGATGTCGATCGGCGCATTCAAGAATCCCGACACCGAACGACGCACCGTGAAGTCCAGTGCGCTGATAACTGTCATGAAGTTGGACTCGGTGCTGACCACCAGCACGTCCTCACCATCCGGCTGCCACGCGATGGCGGTCGGGCCGCGCTCCACGCGCGTCTCGGTCACCACCGTATTAAACGTCGGGCTGGTCGGGTCGATATCGATGAAGCTAACCGTCGCGCTCGAGAAATTCGAAACGGCAAGCCGGGTCATGTTTGGCGACATCGCCATGCTTACTGGATCCGACAAGCGAATCGAATCGAGAATGGTGAAGCGATTGCTGTTCACCACCAACACCTGACGGTTATTGCTGTCCAGTATGTAGAGGAAGTGACCGACCTGCTGACGCGACGAGAACGGGCAGAACGGTGTTGGCGGCGGCGGCGACAACGGCGGCGGCTGCGGCCCAACAAAGATGCCCATGTTGAACAGCGTCCCGTAGACCCCTACCTGCCCACTTTGATTGCTGAATGGGTTGCCTGCGACCAGCAGGTTGAGCGGTGAAGCTACGCACGGTGGACTCGCAGTGATGGTAGTGCCGGTCGGGCCGGTGCTCGACGTAACGGTCGGCTCCTCGCCGAAAATCGAACGGTTCGGGTTCGGCGGCGGGAAAATCAACTTCGGTGGATTGGGATGTGGCGGCTGGCTGATCGTGTTGCCTGGCATCTGTGTGCCAAGTGCCGGATTGATTTGATTGGCGCGCGTCGTATTGACGTTGATGTTCTCGTTGTTGAAGACGAGGTCGAGTGGCGCGCCAATCATGATGTCGCCGATGTCGCCGACGATTGGGTCCCGCAGCAACCGCGTTTGCAGATTGGTGTCCCGCACCAGCTGCAGCACGCCACTACTGCCAGCATCGAGGTTGGTAGTGCCTTGCGCTAGCGCCGGACTGACTCCCACTCCACCAATGTTGGGATTGAGCGGGAAGCGCGTGCGGTTGATGTCGCCGGTGCCCTGACCAAAGCCATTGAGGTCGATGACCGACACGCCTGGCTCCGCCCCACCGATGCCTACGTAAATCGCTTCGGGTGCAACCGGCGCATTGATGATGCCCGGGCCCGCACCAGTGGTAAACGGCGTGGCCACGGCTTGGCCGAGCAGCAGGGTGTTGGTGATGCTCTTGATGCGGGTCGTATTGACGTTGACGCTGACCGTAGCCAGGCCCGGCAGATTGTAGGCCGGG
>BJHM01000019.1 GCA_014192625.1 Planctomycetota bacterium | reverse complement strand
GAGATTGTTTCATAGAGTGATCCTGCGCGGCATTTTTTGGCAGACGGGGAAAGTGGCGAGGCGAGTGGCGAGTCGAGTGGCAGATGTTGCGGGCAGTGAGAGCAGCAGTTAGAGAAGCAGGAATATCAAGCAGTGCACCACAGCGATTCGCGTCTGGTAGCGATTCCCGAACTTTGCAGAGGGTAGCACACGCACAGGCCGCGTGACAGGGGGGGCAGAAAAAGGCTTTGTTCGCCCGCGCGTAACTTCGAATGGCTAACTGGGTGCCAAGAACACGGTGCCTGCCTGCCGCAATCCACAAACCAAGGCCCCGCGCGCAAAGTGCTCAGATCACCTTTGCTGTCTGCCAGGTTGCGTTTGCGGTTATCCCGAGGCGGCCACCCGTCGCCTTTTTCCACAGCGGCGACAGTGCTTCATTTTGGCTGGTTTTGATTTACCGAAGCGATGACCTGCGCCGACGCGCCATTACCTTGGAACACCACTAAGAAGGGTGCTGGGTCCGCGGGTAACTTGGCGAAGCCGACCGACATGCCGAGGGTCATTGTGCAGCTGACGATGGTTAGTGTGCCGCAGGTGGTCGCGCGCACATCTGTAAAGACCGCCGGTGCGGTTGACTTTGAGTGGCGTGCGCCCTTCATGAGGTCGTCGCGGCCTTTTTGGCCTTTGAAGTTTATGGACTGCATGCCCACCGAGAGGGACGCGTCATACTTATCATGGCTCTTGTTAGTTTGATCACCCACAAACGTGGTGACCAGCGCGAGCCCGCTCAGGTTTTTTGTGTCGTCGCCTGCAAAACTGGGCTTGCCTGGTGCGGGGCGCGTAACGGGCATGTTCATCGAGCCCATCGCGGCCATGCGAAAGGCACCATCTACCCAACTCCAAATGCTTAGGCGCGCGGCGGCAGCGGTGGGTAGCGTAAGTTCGCCGAGGGTTTCCTTTGCGCTCACGAGGCAGGTTACGACCAGTACCTCGCCCTCGCGGGTAGCGATCACGCCGCTTACAATCGCCGCAGTGGTCTTGTTGGTCTTGATGGTGGCTAGGGTGCCCGCGCAGTCGAGGGCACCTTGGAAGTTTAGGTTCTGAAAGCCCTGCTGCATGAGTTGCTGCGCGCCGTCGGTGTCCTGCGCGGCAACCTTTGCATACCACGTCTCTGTCAGCTGTGTGGCAAGCGCGGTGAGCCCGCTGGCGTCCTTGGGCCACGTGGCGGGCGGTGATTGGGCCGGCGTTTTGGGCGGAGTGGGGGCCGCAGGAGCCGGATTCTGCGCCAAGGCTTTCGACGTCATGGCGAGAAAGGCAAACAGCGCGGCAGCGAGGCAGCGTGTTTTGTGCGTTGCTAGGTATGTCATATGAGTGAAGGTCAGGCTTGCTTGTGTTGTCTTCGGACACGCGACAAAGCGCAGTGATAGGCGCAATGGCCGCCCGCGTGCAAGGCTCGCGGTAGGTCACGCTTTCCGCAAGGCTAAATCGAGCCGCATCGCTTACGCAGCGCTCCACATCGAATCTGCCGATTGCCACCTCGGATGAGAATTTTTGCGAGTTCTTCATGAGCTAAGTGATGCGGATAATGAAGACGACCTTGCTTTGGTGCTGCGCAAGAACGGCGGGCAAGACTTTCGGACGGGCAAGCGCACGGTCGGCCTCGAGCGGTTTGCGTGCCGGCCGCTGTTATCGGCAATGTTTTTGGTCTCAAATAGCATCGAGACCCCGACGCAATTCGCGAGTTGGGTAAGGCTGAGCCTCGGCAGCAAGGAGATCGAGATCCATGTTCGGAGAGCCAGCCGTCGAACGCGTATGTGTTCGCCGGTTAATGCGGTTTTTATTACAGCATTCGCAACGGCGACAGCCACTCGAAGGACATGCTGGCGTTGTTGATGCAAGTGAGTCGCATACAAGCCGGGCGTTTGGCGCAGCAGCCGCTGCTCACGATTCCTGCGCGCTGATTCGCTTAGCATGCCGCGCGGCCGTGCTTTCGCGGCCGTGCTAGCGCGGCATGGTCGGCGCGAGTGGTGCGGCACTGCTGTGCGCCCCTTTGCATGCGAGACCGGGCCTCAGCTGTCGCTGAATTCGAGGCCGTGCTGATCGCAGTGCGAGGCGATCGCTTGTAAGAAGCGCTTGCCGAAGCTGTCCAGCTTGCGTTCACCGACGCCGCGGACGCGCAGCATCTGCGCTGCGGTGCGCGGCCGCACGGTCGCGAGTTCTTCGAGCGTGACATCGTTGAAGACCATGTAAGGCGCGAGCTTCAACTCGGCGGCAAGCGTGCGCCGCAGCGCGCGGAGAGCACTGAACAGGTCTTGCTCTGGCGGCGACAGGTCGGCAGTCTCGCGGTCGCTGGCACTACCGCTGGCACTACCGCTCCCGCTGCGGCGTTCGTGGCGAGGGCTCGGGCGTGCGGCGAGTTCTTGCTTTGGCGCTACCAGTACAGCCTGTTGCTGGCCCTTCAGCACTGCGGCGGAAGTGGCGGTTAGCGTAAGCACCGAGTATTCGCCTTCGCTGCGCGCCAGTAGCCCCTGGTCGACGAGCTGATCGATGTAGTTGCCGAGCCGCTGCGACGGCACCGCTTGCAGCAGGCCAAACGTCGGGATCTGGTCGTGGCCGCGCAGCAGCGCCTTTTCGTTCTTGCTGCCGCGCAATACGTCGATCACGTAGCTGCTGCCAAAGCGTTGCCCCGTGCGCGCAACTGCGGACAGAATCTTCTGCGCCGTGATGTGCGCAAAGTCGACTGCCTCGAGTTCTTGCAGGCAGACGTCGCAGGCGCCGCAGTTCGGTGGTGGATAGTCCTGGTCGAAGTGCTCGCTTAGGATGCGGTGGCGGCAGCGCGTGCCGTTGGCGAAGCGCTGCATCTGGCTCAGCAGAGCGAGTTGCGCTAGCGCCACCTCAGGCTCACTGCCAAGTTCTTGCGCATTGCGTTCAAAGATCATCCGCCACTTCGCCGCGTCGGCGGCGGAATAGAGCAACAGGCACTCGGCCGGCAGCCCGTCGCGGCCGGCGCGGCCGGTCTCCTGCTGGTAGTGTTCGATGCTTTTTGGCAGCGCTGCGTGCACGACCAACCGCACGTCGCCGCGATCGATGCCCATGCCGAATGCGACAGTCGCGATGATGACATGCAAACGCTCGGCGCGGAAGTCGGCGCTGACTTGCGAGCGCGTCTTGGCGCTGAGGCCAGCGTGATACGGCGCTGCCGCGATGCCGCGTTGCCGCAGTTGGCTTGCCAGCAACTCGGTGTCCTTGCGCGCAATGCAGTAGACGATCGACGCCGCATCTGGGTGACGCTTGATCGCCTCAGCGACTTGGCATTCGAGGTCCTGCCGCGGCAGCACTCGGTAGGTTAGGTTTGGCCGATCGAACGTGCCTATCAGCACGGCGGGATCGCATAGGGAAAGCTGGGTTTGGATGTCCTCGCGCACTCGCTTCGTCGCGGTTGCCGTGTAGGCGTGCATCGGCACATCGGGGAACCGTTCGCGCAGTTCGGAAAGGCGCCGATACTCGGGGCGAAAGTCGTGGCCCCACTGGCTGATGCAGTGCGCTTCGTCGATCGCGATTGCGCCGAGTGGTTGCTGTGCGAGCCAGTCGATGAAGGTGCCAACGAACAGCCGTTCGGGAGCTACCAGCAAGAGGCGCAGTTCGCCGCGCGCTACCAGACCGCGCAGTTCCTCTCGATCGGATAAAGTCTGGTTGGAGTGCACCGCCGCGGCCGGATAGCCAAGCAGCCGTAGTCCGTCGCACTGGTCCTGCATCAGTGCGATCAGTGGCGACACGCAGATGGTCAGTTTGCCCGTGATCAGCGGTGGCAACTGGAAGCAAAGCGATTTGCCGCCGCCGGTCGGCATCACGACAAGTGCGTCGCTTCCTTCGAGTGCCGCACGGATCGCCTCGTGCTGCAACGGCCGCAGCGACTGCAGGCCGAACATGCGCTTTAGCACCTGCTGGATAGCTGCGGTCGGGTCAGGAATGGGGGGAGGCAGTCGCACGTGTCGCAAAGTCTACGGCGCACTGCCGCAGTGCCAGCATTTTGCGCAGCGGAGCAGACTATGGTCAGTTCAGATCCCGATCCCTGACTCCCGTGGCGTTTAGGGCATCACGGAGCAGCCAAAACGATTTTAGCAGCATGGCAATCGGCCGTGCAGATCTCTTTCCAATCTCTTTCCAATGCGCGGAGTCTGACCAGTAGGACGCGCGCGCCAGCCAATCAAACCGGTCGCAATTAAAGCCCTACACTGGCAGCCCTTGTTGAGGCGGCACAAGGTCTATTGCATCACAGGGTCGATTGCGTTGTGACATCACGGCGCACATCGCTGATCGTTGCGGCAAACAAGGCTGCGGCCGATCGTTGTCCGTCGATTTTTCAGGCGAAAAACTGGCACTTGCTAGCTTTACGCACTAACCCTTGCCTTTACTGCAGCGCGATTGTGAGCCATAAGCTCTCGCATGATATCGGCCCAAGTCTGGGTGGAATAAAAAACTAAGATACAGCCATGCTTCAGGCCTTGGCAAGGCTGCTCTATTACTCGGTATTGATAGCCGTCAGTAATAAAGCGCCGCGCCTGAAACAGTCAGGCGCGGCTACTGAAAGATCGACTAGAAGTTGCCGAGGCGAAGGCCTAAGCCGTTAGAGAGGACCACGCCAAGCGCGTTGGCGCCGCTCGAAAAGGCAGCCGATTGAGCCATCAGGTTGATTCCGGCATAGCCGGCTGAGCTTGGGATCGGCAATGGCTGGGCGAAGCTCGACCCGCTAGCGATGAAGACCAGCGAAATATCCAGCCCCACGTTTTGGAAGCAGTTGGGAGCTCCAATGAAGTCGAGATTGATGCCCGGATTAATTCCCGTAAAGCTCAAGATCGTTACGCCTAAGAATGTCCCACTAAGGATGTTGTTGGTAACGAGGCTTATACTGGTGCCCAAAATCGGGCGCCCTGACGAAACTATGGAAAGCGCAGATTGATCGGCGGCAGAGCGTGTGATTCCGGCGGGCAGCGCGACGGACAAATCGGTATTGCCCGGATCTGAGGAGGTGCCGCCTGGCGAGTAGCCCACCAGTCTGCCGTTGCCAGCCGAGCTCATTGTCGAAAACGCGTAATGGACTGCGCCTGAAACCGTGTCGAATTGCATCTGGAAGTTGTTTGCGCTCAGCGGAGTAGTTCCAGCATAGTCATAGACTCCGTCCCAAGTGACGTATGCAACGCCACCAATCTGCTCAAACTTAACTTGGCCACTGCCAGCTGCTGCCGGATTATAATCATGCCAAGCCCACCATCCGGTCTGCGGAGCGCTGAGCATAACACTAGCGCTTGGAGTGTATCCAGTGCCATTGCCAGTTGCCACTGAGACAAACCCATTTGAGCAAACATAAAGCTGTGAGGTTACCCCATTGCTGTAAGGGAAAGGCGAAGTAAGTGTGACAATGCCTTCTGAGTCATCTGTCAGCGCAATCAGGGCGGCTGTTAAAGATGGAGGGACATAGCTAGTGATGCCTTGCAGCAGGATGTAGCCAGTGCCGGTCGGCAGCATGGAGATTGAGCTGTTAGAGAGGTCGAAGCTGGCGGACGTAGCAAAGTTTTCGTAAAACGAAGCAGAATTTGCGTAACAACCAACGCCATATGGGGTGCTCGTGGCAAAAATCCCAGACCCTGAAACTATATAAGATATGCTGCAGTTGACGACGCGCGGAGTAAAAGGAGTTCCCGAGAAAGAAATATTTGCCGCTTCTCCGGCGCTAAGGCTCATTTCTGTAGTGCTGTAGTTTTGGTTTGAGCCTATGCCGGTAGTGTAATTGTGGCTGACTCCGATGGCTTTGAATGCCATGCCTACAGTGCCTGCGGATAGATTGAACGGCGTGATATTGACGGTCGCTGGAGTGCCAGCTACTGCTCCTGCTACTGTGCCAGTGGAGACAAGGCTCCAGACTGCTGGGTTGGACTGGTTGCCAATACGAGTAGCTGGGCAGGTGTAGACCTCTATCGAGCCAGTGCCATTGAGGTTGAGGGACAAACCACTGACGACAAGGGCTGGCACCGCGACGGTGAGGTCGAAATAAACTGCCCCCCCAGCCGCGCCACCATTGTTGTTAACAAAAGTAGTTGTTAGTGGTGATTGCGCAATGGCGCATAATGAGACCGAAGCTGCTAATGACAACCGTAGGATGTGGAGCATGTTTATTCTGGCTAGAGAAGCTACCTAAAAAAATTTAGCTAGAAATTTGCCTTGACTAGACTTCAATACCGTTTCCTATGTTCCGTGAATTCGGCTTTTTTTGGCGCTAATTGGGGTGGGGGGATGCGATGTGTAAAATATTGTGATAGCTAGGCTTGCACTTGATCATTGGTCTTCCCGGGGAAGGGAAATCATAGCAGATTCTCGGACCGCCCAAGACCCGGCGTGATACGCTCCCTGTTCTTTGGATCCGCGTGAAGGCCCGAGCCTGACCCCGACATCGCGAAGCGTTTTGCCGAGACTCGGCTTTCAGTGCAGGCTATTTGCCAGCAGTGACACCGGTGCCGTCCTGCCACCCCTTGTTCAGCCTTTGCGCAAGCCCGCATGTCCGGCAGCAGCGACAGCGACTCGCCGCGATCGCGGGGTGTCCCGCTTACCGGCACGGTGCTCCAGCCGATCACGTTAGCGACCTCCGGGACTCTTTGGCTGTGTAAGCGGTTGCTACTCGGCGGAAGCGGATTGGCTCCTTGAGTCAGTCTTGGTGCGCTTTTTATTCTGCCGCTCTTTGTTTTTGAGCATTACAGAACACCCATTCATTCGTGGGGGATCTCTGCTCGGCGCTGGATCCAGCAATCGATCCAGCAATCGATCCAGTAATGGATAGAGCGGTGGATCCGCTGGCGCTTTTTGGTGGCCTAAAACGCAATTCGTTCCATCTAAGAGACTTGGTGCCCGCTCGCGGCTGGAGTTTCGCCGCCATGTAGCGTTCCGGCTGGTGACTCCGTTACGCCATAGCCTGATCGCCGGCGCAACGAGTAGAGCATGTAAAAGAAACTCGGCACGATGAGTTGATCCATCACGGTCGAGCCGAGCATGCCGCCGAGCACCGTTATGCCGATCGAGTGACGCGCTTGCGCGCCAGCGCCCGTTGCAACGACCAGCGGTAGAATACCGAGGATGAACGAGAAGCTCGTCATCATGATCGGCCGAAGTCGCAGGCGTGAGGCTTCGCTGGCGGCGTCGATGACGGCCTCGCCTGTGTCCGCGCGCTCCTTGGCAAACTCGACGATCAGGATTGCATTCTTTGCGGCGAGTCCAACGAGCATGACCAATCCGATCTGTGCATAGACGTCGATCGACCGCCCGAAGATGTGCAGCGCGAGGAGTGCGCCGAGCACGGCGAATAAAACGGCGAGCAGCACGTTGAAGGGCAGCAGCCAGCTTTCATACAGCGCAGCGAGCAGCAGAAAGATTGCAACGAGCGCCATGCCGAACACCAGTGGTGCCATGCTGCCCGCGAGGATTTCCTGGTAGGTCGTTCCCGTCCATTCGTAGGAGAACCCCTCGGGTAGCGTTTCTTTTGCCACCTCTGCAATTGCGCGGATTGAGTCGCCTGAACCGTAGCCTTCGGCGGTTTGGCCGTTCATTTGCACCGTGTTGTAGAGGTTGTAGTGCGTGGCATTGTCAGTGCCGGTGCGGATCGACGGCTTCGAGAACGACGCGAATGGCACCTGTTCTTGGTATTTGTTGCGCACGCGCAAGTTCATGAGGTCGACCACGCTCATGCGCTGACTCGCCTCTGCCTGCACCATCACGTTGTAGACCTGGCCAAACGCGTTGTAGTTGTTCACAAAGCTTTGGCCGAAGTTTTGGCCAAGTGCTGCGAGCACGTCGGCAATGTCGAGCCCGAGCGCATAGGCGCGGGTTCGGTCGATATCGAGGCCCAGCATCGGGACCGAGTCTGAGAACGGAGTCGAGAGTCGCGCCAGCTCGGGCCGTTTTTGCGCGTTCTCAAGAAACGTCCTGAAGACGGCCGCGAGTTCGTCGAATCCCTGGCCTTCGAGCGCCTCGACCTGCAGTTGCCATCCACCGACACTGCCGAGTCCGGGAATCGGTGGTGGCGGCAGCGGCATCACGAGCGCCTCTGGTACTGCCATCATTCTCGGAATCGCGCGCCGCAGAATTGCCCCGATGTTCTCGGTTCGCGGATCACGCTGATCCCAGTTCTTCACGACGACGATAAGCAGGCCGGTATTGGTCTGCTGCGCGCTGGTGAGGAAGTTGAGGCCGTTGATTTGGATGACATCGACCACCGATTTTTCTTCGTGCGCGATTACCTGGAGCTCGTCTGACACTTGCTGCGTGCGCAAAAGGCTCGAGCCCGGCGGCAGTTGGAACACGACGAAGTAGTAGCCCTGATCCTCGTTCGGAATGAACGAAGTGGGAGTCGTCGCAAAGAAGTGCACAACGCCGAGGCCGCCGGCAAGGAACACCGCCACCATCACATACCAGTGTCTGCACAGTGCGCGCACGAGCTTTGCGTAGTGATGCGAGACCCAGTCGAAGGCGCGGTTGAACAGGACGAACGGCGCAAACCTGGTCGGCTTTTCCTTGCGGAGAAAAACGCCGCACAGTGCGGGGGACAGCGTGAGCGAGTTGATCGAGCTGAAGGCGATTGAGAATGCGATCGTTAGCGCAAACTGGTTGTAGAGCTGGCCAGTGATGCCAGGCATCAGCGCCGCAGGGATAAACACAGCGAGCAGCACGGAGCTGGTTGCAATGATTGGCCCGCCGACCTGCTTCATCGCCAGCTCAGCAGCGGTGCGTGGATCTGTCACTCCCGCTTCAATCTGGCGGTAGACATTTTCAACGACGATGATCGAGTCGTCGACGACTAGCCCGATTGCCAGCACCAGGCCGAGCAGCGTGAGCGTGTTGATCGAGAAGCCGAAGATGGCCATCATCGCGAAGGTGCCGATGATCGACACCGGGATTGCGATCATCGGGATGAGCGTCGCGCGAAACGACTGGAGGAAGATGAAGATCGTGATGAGCACCAGGATGCTCGCCTCGATGAGTGTCTTCACCAGGTCGGTTAGCGAAGCCTCCACGAACTTGGTCGTGTCGTAGGTGATCTTGTAGTCTAGGTCCGGCGGAAACTGCGCCTTGATGCGCTCCATCTGCTCTTTCGCTTTCTCAATTACCGCAAATGAGTTTGCCGTCGGCAATTGATAGATGGCGATGGTTGCGGTCGGTCCCGCGTTGAGCTTCGAAGTGCTGCTGTATTGATACGAGCCAAGTTCGATGCGGCCGATATCCTTGATCCGCACCAGCGCGCTGTTCTTCTCGCTGCGCACCACGATTGCCTCAAAATCCTCGACTGTCTGGAGCCGGCCCTTGGCTTGGATCGCGAGGGTGATGGTTGGTTGCCCGATTGACGGCTCGGTGCTGATCGCGCCGAGCGAGGCCGCGTTGTTTTGCGCACGGATTGCGTTGACGACATCGTTCGCGGTCAGGTTGAGCTCGGAGAGCTTTTCGGGGTTTAGCCATGCCCGCATGGCGTATTGCTGTAGGCCAAACACCGTCGTGGTTCCGACCCCGTCGATGCGCGAGAGCACTGGCGTGACCGTGATGTTTGCGTAGTTCGACAGGAACGAAGTGTCGTAGGTCCCGTGCGGCGACAGCAGGCTTACGACCGCCGTCATGTTCGTCGATTGCTTCGTGATGTTTACGCCAACGCGCTGCACTGGGTCGGGCAACCTCGACAATGCCTGATTGACGCGGGCGAGCACGTCAACCCCCGCGATGTTCAGGTCGTAGCCGACCTGGAATGTCACGGTTGTGGTCGAGATGCCCGTGCTCGTCGAAGTGGAGCTGAGGTAGAGCATGCCCTCGACGCCGTTGATCTGCTGCTCAAGCGGCAGCGTCACGGTCTGTGCGACGGTGGCGGCATCAGCGCCGTTGTAGGTCGCCGTGACCTGCACCGTTGGCGGCACGATGTTTGGATACTGTGCGATTGGCAGGATGATCGAGCAGATGGCGCCTGCGAGCGTCATCACGAGTGCGATGACGGTCGCAAAGATCGGCCGATCGATGAAGAAGCGATATAGCATGCGAGGTCAGCGCTTCCCAGGCGCGCCAGTGGCGGGCGTGGCGGTCGGTTGTGCGTCCGGTGCGGCTGCGGTCGCCTTGCCGAGGTCATTGATCTTGGCGCCCGGACGTAAGCGCGCGAGCCCTTCAACGACGATGCGGTCGCCGGCCTTCACACCGTCTGTAATGATCAAGTTGTTTTCCCTGCCGGAGATTGCTTCGACGCGCGTGCTCTCAACCGTGCCGTTCTCGAGAACCTTCCAAACGAACAGTTCTGACTGGCGCGCGACGACGGCTGACTTTGGCACCACCGTCGCACCGTGCTGCGTGCCCAGTCCGAGCGTGACCATGGCGTAGGAGCCTGGTCGGAACTCGGTGTCGGGGTTGGCAAACTCAATGCGGAGGAGAATCGTGTCCGTCGTGTCGGAGACCTTGTTGTCGACAAAGACCAATTGACCCTTGGCGCTCGGCACCCTGTCCTTGGGGGAGAGTGGCATGCCCGGCACCGGAGCCCTGTTCACGCCCTCAAGCCGCACCGAAACGGCGAGCGTGCCGGCTTTGTAGTTGGCGAGGATCTCAGGCAGATAGTTGGCGCTCGGGCTAAAGGTCGCCCAGATCGGATTGGTCTGCACGACGTTGTTGAGTAGTTGCTTTGAGGCATCGCCAACGAGCGATCCCTCATAATACTTGGACTCACCGAACATGCCGTCGAGCGGACAGGCGACAGTGCAGTAGGAGAGGTTGAGCTTGGCGTTGTCGATCTGCGCGGTCGCAGCAAGTTGATTTGCTGCTGCGCCGGCGATGTCGGCGCGGGCCTGCTCGGTCGCTGCCTTTGCCTCAGCGAGTTGTGAGGTGTACTGGTCAAACTTCTCCTTGCTGACGGCACCCGACTCCACGAGGCCCTTGTTGCGGTCGTAGGTGCCCTGCGCGAACACCAACTGCGCGTTTGCCTGGTCGAGTTTTGACTTGCCGGATTCACCCTGCGCGGTGGCCTGTGCGAGCTGCGCATTGGCCGCGTCGAGCGCGATCCGATATTGCGACGGGTCAATCGAGTAGAGTATCTGCCCCTTCTTCACGGTCGCGCCATCGGGCGTGACTTGCGCGAGCAACCAGCCAGGCACGCGCGCGTTGATCTCGACCATCTGCGGTGACTTGATCGCGGCGGGGAACTCATACTCGTTGGCGATGTCTTTCAATTCGACCAGCGCGGTGCGAACTGGCACCTCGGCCGGCGGCGTGGGCATTACCATTTTGTTTTCGCAGGCGGAGGTGGCGAGAGCTGCGAGCACTACCGCCGTGGCGATGACGATTGGATTCATGCTGTTCATTGCTTGATCTCTGACTTTGCCTTCGCAACAGGGCTCACCGATGTTTCGTCCGCGGGCGACTGCGTAAGCGCGTTTTGTGATTCTTGCTTGGCGTTGTCGGCGTTCGGCAGGGTCCGCTCCCAGCCACCACCGAGTGCCCGATACAACTCGACGACCGACTGCGCGACAAGGCCGCGCGATTGAACTTCCGCGTCCTCGGCCTTCAGCACTTGGTTCTGGATCTCGATGAGATTTTCGAGCTGCGTGGTGCCCGCGTCATACTGCAGTCGTGCGAGGCGATACGTGTCGTTCGCACTCGCGACGGCTTTTTTGTATTGCGCATCGGAATCGCGAGCGAGGGCGAGCGTGGCGATTGCCACATCAACTTCAGCGACCGCTTGCACAAGCCGTCCGCGCCAAGAGTTGAATGCGAATTCGGCCGAGGCCTTGGCCGCGAGAACCTGTGAGTCGATCTTCCCGCCTGTGAATAGTGGCAGCGACAGCGTAGGCCCGAAGCTGAACGCGCGGTTTGACCAGTTGCTCAGGTCCGTGAACGAGGTTGACGAGATGTAGAAGTTGCCCGAGAGGGACAGAGCTGGGTAGTGGAGCGCGTCGGCGGCGCCGATTTGCGCGACCATCGATTGATATTGTTCGGCAGCGGCGCGCAGATCGGGCCTGCGTGCGAGTAGTGCGGCGGGTGCGCCGACGGCGATTGCTTCGGGGCCGATAGGAATCTGCTTTGCCGGGCCAATGAGTTTGGTGATTTCCTGCGTGTTCGACCCGCACAGCGTGGCGAGTTGGCCGAGGGACTGCGCATACGCCGTGCGCAGTGACGGGATGGCTGCAGCCTCAAGGTCGAGGTTTGACTGCGCCTGATTTACGTCCAGCTTCGTGACCGTTCCCGAATCGTATTTCTGCTTTGCAAGGGTCAGCGTCTGCGTCAGGTTTGTGATCGCGTTCGTGAGCACGTCGAGCCGTGATTGCAGCGTGCGCGCCCCGACATAGGCGGTTGCCGCTTGGGCGCGCACGGACACCAGCGCGGAACGCAAGTCGTCGACCGTGCCACGCAGGTCTGCGCTCGAAGACTCGACGAGGCGCTGAACGCGGCCCCAGATGTCGATTTCCCAACTTGCGAGACCTAGGCCGTAGCTATAGGTGTCGTATGGATTGACTTCGACGCCGGTAGCAGCCAGCCGCGAGAAGTTTTGTTTGACCCGCTGATATTGCGCGCCCGCGGCGATCGAAGGCCATAGGTCGCCTTCGGAGATGCCCAGCTTGGCTTGCGCGATCCGGACGCGCGAGAGCGCAGTTGCGATGCTCGTGTTTGACTGGTCTACCTTGGCGATGAGCGCGTCGAGTACCGGGTCGCTGAAGCGCTGCCACCACTGATCGAGTTCTGGCGTGGCATCGACCTGCTTGGCCGAAGCTGCAGTTGCGTCGGCCTCCGACTCCTGTTCCGTCAGTGCCGGTGCAGCGAAAATGGCAGGCATGGCGGGCCCTGCGTCAGTGGCTTGCAGTGGTTTTGGATCAGGACCGACCTTGCAGCCGGTGGGGCTGAGGACCAGGACCGTGGCTATTCCGGTAAAAAGCAACGAGCCGAGGTGGCAGATCTTGGGCAGCATGGCGGTTCGGTTGGTCCGCAAAGGCGGGCCGCAAAATATAACGAGGCGAAAAATATAGTGCGCAAGTTTTGCCAGCTATTTGCTCACAAGGCGTAACTGGAAAGTGGTGATATTTGAAGGGCGCTGCAGCAACGCGCTTTCCCCTGGCCGGTTGACGGCTGTGCGATTGCGCGGGGGATGCTCGGGTGATTGCTGCAGTGGTTGCTTTAGTGATTGCTGCCGCAGGCAAAGCTCACGCTGCGCGCCGGGCGACTGGTAACTAGGCGAGGCTTTTGCAGCGCACAATCAGGCCCGCCAATGGCAGCCGGGCGCAGGCCAAAAAGACTGGCTGCAAAGACATTGACGACGACCATGACGACGACAGATGCGCAGCGCGGCCGCTGAAAAATATTGTGGGTAACGACGAGGCTGTAATGGCGCGCAGCTCGATTCGTGGGGCGGCAAGTATTTCTGTAACAGAGCTAGCCTTATTGCAAAGCTTCGTTACAGGCGCTTACACCCATCCAGTGCATTACAGCTCAGCCTGGGCGAGCACGGTCTTCACGGCCTCTTCCTGCAAGTCTGGTGGGTAGCCGTATTTGTTCAGGATGCGCTTTACCATCACCTTGATCTTCGCCCGCGCGCTTTCACGCAGGGTCCAGTCGATGGTCACGCTTTTCTTTGCCTGAGTGATCAGCTCGGCGGCGATGAGCTTGAGCTTGTCGTCACCCATCGCGGTCTTCGCGGAATCATTCGCGGCGAGGGCGTCGTAGAATGCCTTCTCGTCATCGGTGAGTCCCAGCTCCTTGCCGGCCTTGTTGTCCGCGTCGAGGTCCTTGGCGAGTTTGATCAGCTCTTCGATGACCTGCATCGTGGAGATGGCGCGGTTGTGGTAGGCGTTGAGGGTCTTTTTGAGCTTCTCGGAAAAGACCTGGGCTTGCACGAGGTTGTGCTTTGAGCGGACCTTGATTTCGTCCCTGAGCAGCTTCTCCAGCAACTCGGCGGCGACGTTCTTGTGCTTCAGGCCGCGCACTTCGGCGAGGAATTGGTCGGAGAGGATGCTGATGTCCGGCTTCGACAAGCCGGCGGCGGTGAAGACATCGATCATCTGGCCTTCGGTGGTGATGGCCTTGCTCACGAGCTGGCGGATGGCGGCGTCGATCTGCTCGGGGGTCTTGCGATTTTGGCTGGTCTGTTTGCTTAGCGCGGCTTGCAGGGCTTGGAAGAAGGACACGTCGTCGCGGATCTTCGTGGCTGCATCGCTGGCGGCACAGAGGGCGAAGGCGCGGGAAAGTTCCGTCACCACCTGCACCCAGCGTTTCTTGCCGTCTTCCTGTTCGAGGATGTGCTCCTGTCCGGCGGGGATGAGCGCTAGGCGTTCGGCGGGTTTGCCGGTCGTCCACTTGTCCCAGTTGAATCCGTGCATCAGGTCGCAGGCGATACCGTGTTTTTCCAGCATCACGGCGATGGCTTGCGCGGTGTCAAAGGTCGGGTCGCCCTTGCCGCCGCTCTCGGTGTAGGTGATGAGCGCCTTCTTGAGCTGATCGGCGAGACCGAGGCAATCCACCACCAGCCCGCCGGGCTTGTCGCGGAAGACGCGGTTCACGCGGGCGATGGCCTGCATGGCATTCCCGCCACGAAACCGCAGCGCGAGCCGCTTGCAGCTTGCCCGCCCGCTTTCGCTTTCACGCCGCCGAAGCGATGCAGCTGCGTAAAGCAGTTCGTCTCGATGATGCTGTGCCAGAGTGGCGCGCGCTCCTTGATGAAGTTGAAGTCGTTGGACATGCAAAGGCCGGAGTAGACGCGGTCGCACCGAATCGTCGCGCGGCGCGGGGTGCCGTCCACCATGCGGCTGCAGTCGACGTAGATGCCGTCGCCGCGGTCCGCCATGTCGAACACGTCACCGGACCACATTTCGAGACCGCCAGCGAATGCGCGATCGAGCGCCGCGCAAACCGCCTGCACATCCACCAGCGCCGGTGCCGTCACAAGCACCCCTTGCGCTGCTCGGTCTCGCGGGGCTGCTGTGCCGTCGGCGGCGCAAGTGACAAGCGCCACGCTGTTCTCCTTCGCATGCCTGTCCTCGATTGCTTCCCGCTTATGGCTTCGTGACGGTCACCTTGAGAAAGGTTGCCGGAATTTCGGTCCTGTCCGCACCGGCAAGATTGTACTTTTCAAACAACTGTGACAGTTCGGCCGCCAGCTGGTCGGCCCTGCCATCCTTCGAAGCCGCCTCAAAGGCATTCATGGTCGGGCCGTAAAATTGCTTGAAGGTAATGAACAGCTCGCGCGGCGGCGACGGGCTGCGGAGGTCGGCACGCCTGCCGCCCCGAAGCGCTCACGAACTCTGTCCTCAAACCCCAACGCTGCGGCCGCTGTTCTGGGCCATAGTCACAGACTGGGTTTTGGGTGGTCCGGGACCGCTGCTTGAAGTCCCTATCCGCGGCAGTTCAGTGCTGGTGATCCGGCGCCACGAACAAGATGAGCTCTACCCGCTCGTTTCCGTCGACGTAGGCATCGTGTCCCATCGGGATCTCGAAGAAGTCGCCCTTAGAGATGCGAGTCTCCACGTTGGTATCAACCATACGAACGACCAAATTGCCGCCGATGCAATAACCCGTGTGGCTCATCGGGCACGATGCAGGATTGCCCAGCAACGGCTTCTCGTCCTTCTCCCAAGTCCAGCCTGGCTCGAAGATGGCGTGCATGCCGGCTGCTCCATTGGCCATCTTGATGATTGCGATCCCGCCGAACTCTTGCATGTTGAGAGATGCGTCAGGTTGCTCAAAACGCCGCGTTTGGATCTTATTTTTCATAGTTCAAACTCCTATTCGAAATTTTTGACACAGGCTTGGATTCTGGCGCCGCGCGACGCCCAGAACGGCTCCGTCGAGCGCCGGATTTTTTTGACGATTAAAACATAACATCACTTTGCGGTTCAAATCCCGCGGGATTGAATATTTTCATCGGCAAACGCGCGCGGCGCCGCGCCGAAATCCGGGCCTGCCTAGTGTGCCTGCGCGACCAAGGTCCAGTGCCGTCAGCTTGGGTTGCTGTAGGGCAGGCGTCACTGGGACACGAAAGGGATGGTGCGGCGCGAACACGCTGTGGTAGCGCGTGAGAGCGTTCTGGTCGACGCCTACCTGTTCTTCGCTATATGAAAGTGCATGCCTTTCCTGACGAATCCGTCTCGATGGAACTGGTCGTCACGGGTACGAAGGCGCTGGTGGTGACTGTGGTCTTCTACGATTCCTTCTCAGGAAACGTCGCCGAGTTCGTCAAGCCGCTGGAGGACCTGGCAGGTAACCTGAAACTTCCTGTGGTCGCAAAGTCCCACTGGGCATCTTGGTATGAGACCGCTGCCGCCTTGTGGCCCGCCATCGCCGGCCAGAAAGGCAACCCGCTTGCAATGCTCCAGCACTGCATGGGAACCACGGGCATTCCCGATGACGGAGTCCTTGACTGCATCTGCACCACGGTCGTTGCCGAAGCGGCTCTCTCGGCGAAGCGGCTCTCTCGCTCGTGGAGATTCGGACGCTGGGCGGCGCTACTCTGTCGGGGAGAAAGCTTCCCAGTGGCAATTGCCATCACACGTTTTTTATCGACGTCATCACCCTCTACGACGCAAACGGCAAGACAGGCGCCGAGCGGCAGACCATCGTCGACCTCACCAACCGACTCATTGACAAGGCGCGAGAATTGGACGGCCTGACTGTCGACTACAGCGGGACGCATTCGCAACCGGACGACGTAAGGCCGCAGTCCCTCGGCGTCCGTCATCTTCGGGACCGAGGCGATGGCGCATACCGTCAAGGAACTGACGCAGAAGATGGACCCGAACAATCGCCTTCGGTTCCACCCGTTTGCCAAGCTGCTCTGATAACTATCTGCCCAAAGCGCTCCGCCCAACGGCCCCAGCAACTCAGCATACTCCGTGCCGTCAGGCTTCTGCAGCACCACGGTTACGTGGGTGACCGGGTGGACGAGGGCGCGCGGGCGGGCAGGATGGCGCGGAATGGGTTTTGGGTGGTCCGGGACCGCTGCTTGAAGTTCATGGCGTTGCTTTACAGTGGACCCCGCCGCACACGGCTCTTCTAAAGAACACACCATGCATCGCCTTCCGGTATTGCTTTTCACAATTCTGCTGGTCCTAACCCGTCACGCCGCGGCGCAAACCGAGTGGTCGGGCGCGTGGCAAACCAACTGGCGCGATGGCGGCGCGCGCGTGGTGATGAAGCAGCAAGACAACGTAGTCACCGGCACCTATCCCCTGTTCGATGGCCGCATTGAAGGCACAGTGCTGGGATCGCAACTTTCGGGCACGTGGTACGAAGGCAATCGCAGCGGACCCTTAGAATTTTTTCTAAGCCCCGACAAAAAAAGTTTCGCGGGACGCGACCGCACACGCGGTTGGTGGACGGGCACCCTGACCATCGATGCCGAACTTACGCAAACGATTGATTTAGAAACTCCGCGCAACGCATTTGTAAGTTTTCTAGTTGCCTCCAACGTGGCGTCCATGGGCGTCAACGAAGCTTGGGCGCTGGCCGAGCAGGCGGTGGAATTTAATCCCGTGACGCCACCAACATCGCGCCTGGAAGCCATCGATCGCGTGCGCAGCTTCTTTGGAGTTGTGGATCTGACCAGCTTCCGCACGTGGGCCATTCCAGAATCGTCCACCGCGCCAACAATTACTTTTCTGCTGCAACAAACGCGCACTGGTTTGGAGTTGCCAATCCCTTTGCACCGCAACGCCGCGGGCAAATGGCACGTTGTTATTCCACCCGAGCACGAAGTGCTTGAACATCGCAAGGCATTGCTGGCCATATACGGCGCAAAAGTGCCAACCGCGCAAAGCTACAAATTGCTGCAGAATCCGCGCGACACCATGCGCGCATTTTTGCAAGGCATGGCCACGTGGGACAACGGTGGCCGCGCGTTGGCCATGTCAACAATCGACCTCAGCGCCTATCCCGAAATGCTGCGCGATCGCGACGGCGCATTGGCCGCGGGCTACTTGCGCCGCGTGCTGCATCGCGTTGGACTTGTTGGATTGCAGTCCATTCCAAATGATGGCGACTCCAGGGAACCATACGAACACTTTGTGCACGGCCAGGGTTCGATTGTGATCGCGCCATCAAGCAACGCGCCGGATGCTCCGTGGCGATTCACGGCAGACACGGTGATGACCATTCCGGATTTGTACTTTGCCACCGATGACTTGCCGCCGCCCACCGCCACGCCGCCGGGCCTGATTCCGTCCGCTCCATATTTCACAGTGCGCGCCTTTGTGCATGATCACATGCCATTTTTGATCAAGCGCTTCAAACACTTGGAGCTGTGGCAATTTCTTGGCGCCTTAGGTGGGATCACACTTCTGATCATCCTTGGTCGCGTGCTCGCTCGCGCCCTTTGCCGCCACATTTCAAAATTCACTGAACCAGAATGGGTGCCGCCGCGATGGTGCTCCTGGTCCATCGCCATCCTGTTTGCCGTAGTCATATTTTACCGCGTGCCAACCATGCTTGGTCTGCCGGAACGTTCGGCTCAGTATGCAGTACCCGTTGTGGGATCATTTCTAAGCATGTTGAGTGGTCTGCTGGCTTGGTATACGGTCACATTGTTTGGCAACATTTTGGCCAACCGCGCCGCGCTGACCGAGCGCAACACGGATGACATTTTGGTGAGTCTGTCGCTTGCCAGCGCTCGCATATTAATTGTGGTGGGGGTGGTGCTGGGCATATCTTTCTTCTTGAGTATTCCCACCACAGGAATTCTTGCTGGTCTTGGTATTGGCGGCTTGGCGTTTGCGTATGCCTCGCGCGAAACCATTGCCAATATTTTTGGCGCCGGCACATTGGTGACCGATCGACCCTTCCGCACTGGCGACTGGATTGAAACTAACAGCGTGCAAGGCTCGGTGGAAAGCGTGGGCATTCGCTCCACGCGCATTCGCACCGCGCACGACAGTGTTGTGATTTTTCCAAATGGCAAGTTGGCCGATTCCACCATAAACAACATGGGCACGCGCCGTCATCGACTGATCAAACTGAAGGTGGTTATTACGGAAGGCGCTAACGCGGCGCGGATTGAGTCATTCATTCAGGGCATTCACGCCAAGATGGACCATGAGTCCAGGTTTATGAAGGATCGAACTGACATATGCATGGCGTCGCTTGCGCCTGCGGGAGTGGAAATTCAAATCAGCGGTTGGATTGACACGCAGACCGATCGCGCCGAGTCGGAGGCCAGCCACAAATTGCTGATGGAAATCACCAAGATTGCGCAGGCCAACAACCTGTCTTTGGGAAATTGGATGGAGCGACCAAGCACCAATACGCTGAACAAGAATTAATCACAAACGCAATCACACACGCAATCACAAACGCAAACGCAAACCACCGTGAACACATCAACACAGCAACAACTATCCACCAGCCTTGCGCGCACGTTGCGTTTGGGCGCGATCATGACCATGCTGATTGCCAGCGGTTGCGCCGTGGCCACCAACGCCATCCGCTCTGATTTTCTCGAATACAACGGCATAATTCAATTCAACCAAACGCAGCAGATGGTGCTGAATTTGGTGCGCATGCACTACCGCGAATCGCCATTATTCCTGCAGGCTGGATCGGTCACGGCCGCTTATGAAAGCCGCGCGCAAGTGAGCACTGAAGCCACGCTGGCCAATGATGGAACGCCGATCACGATTGGTGGCAGTTACCAGTTTGCATCCAAACCAACCGTGACTTACACGCCGATTGAAGGCAGGGCGTACGTGCAACAGTTCATGAGTGAAATTTCGTATGACAACTTCGCGCTGCTGGTGCGCGCGGGCTGGCCCACGCACAAACTGATCACCATGTTGGTGGAGCGTTACACCACC
This sequence comes from Planctomycetota bacterium, assembly GCA_014192625.1. Taxonomy (GTDB): domain Bacteria; phylum Planctomycetota; class UBA1135; order UBA1135; family UBA2386; genus BJHM01. The sequence continues at coordinate 59,292 of BJHM01000019.1, read as the reverse complement.
GAGAACGGCGAGGTGCTGGTGAACAATCACAAATCAAAGTCATATTCAAAATTTAAAGACCTTCTGAAAAAGTTTGAGGAAGCCGAACAGGCGGACCGTGTTGGTCTTTTCATGAGACCCAAGGGCGGCTATGACCTGCGTGTTGGCGAGTTCACAATTCCTGTAGAGCGATTGCAAATGCGTTCGCTGGTGGACGTGATGTTCTTTGCCTCGCAAGATGTGGAGACTCCGCCCGAGCACACAACGCGCACAAAAAAGTTTGATTCAGGCGGCAATCTGCGCATGTCGTATTCAGAGAGCAAGCCAAAGAATGCAATGGTGTGGGCTGAATACAACGGCTACTACTACAGCGTGGACCATAACGACATTGAAGCCAAAGACACGCTGGCGTTGCTGGTGCAAATCAGTCGCATTCAGTCGGGTCCGCCTGGACCAGCTCCGCTGCTGACTATCCCTGCGAATAATTAAGAATAATTCGGGCGAATTATACGGGGGCTTTGTGGTGCCCCGCTACTCCGTTTGTCGTAATCCAAAATCACTCCGTGGTGTGCAACTGGTTGATCCCGGTTTCCAATGAATGCGATGCCTTTAGTATTTCATCAAGGTTTGGATAGCGACCAAAAAGCTGTTTCAAAATAGACGAGGTCATGCGCTTACGCGCGGCTGTTTCCAAAAACAGTTGCCTGCGTAGCGCGGTAGTGAATAGCGCAACCGACTCCCGGGCGCGGCGGTTTCATAGTGCGCCCAGCCGGAACGGAAGAGAGTCTGTTAGTCCGCTAAGTCCGATCTATATGCTTCCAAAATAGATCGCGTTGACCTCATTCGCGTCGAGTAAAGGGTTGTCAAAGCTCACCTCCTCGGCGGTGACTTTGGGAAAGACCAGCCGAAGTCGTTCGGTAACTTCTGGCTCAGCGGGGAGACTTGTCCAGAGCGCGAAGATGCCATGAGGAAGCAGTCGACTTCGAACACCAGTTAGCCCAGCGGTTGTGTAAAAGGCCGCGTGGCTTTCGTCGAGCAAATGAATCGGCGAGTCGTCAATATCGACCAGGATCAGGTCGTAATTGGGACCGTTACCGCTAAGCAGCTCTTGCAGGCAATCTCCCTCAATCAGGTTGCAGCGGGGGTCGCGGGAAAGCGCATCGCCGAGCGGCAACAGGCCGCGCCGATGCCACCCGATTACAGGAGGCAACAGTTCGATTACATCAACCTGAACGACCCTAGGGTCAGAAAGTGCTGCGGCCGCCGTATAGCCAAGGCCAAGGCCGCCAACCAAAACCCGCAGATTGCTGCCTTGCGCAAGCAATAGCGCGCGAGTGGCAAGCTGTTGTTCGCTGTCGGTATTGAGGCTCGACATTAGAAACCTGCCAGCGAGCTTGACCTCGTAGACCCAGATGTCAGTAAGAGTCAATGACCGCCTTCGACGCAAAACGAGTTCACCGAGAACGGTGTGGCAGTAGTCGAGTTCTTCAAAGGCTGGCGGCATAACGTTATTTGGCAGATAAAATTCGGTCTAGCCAAGGTGACGGCATCGATGCGGCGGATTTTGGATCATGCGACGGCTGCAAGGTGATGACAGGCGGCCAAAGGAAGGAGCACACTTGGTTCCTGTAATGGCCTAAATCAAGTAAGGTGCAGCGCGCAGGTTGGCCAGCGTCCGATCAAATCCGGCGCGGCAAAACGTTGTTGCGAGTCGCCGACTTCTGCTGCTTGGCGACCGGCGCACCTTTGGTGCGACGGGTCGATTCCGTTGGCGGCACGAGGGAGGAGCTTGACTCTTCGACCACCGGTGCGGGATCGACAGGCAGGTCCTTGGAGGCGGCTAGCCGCTGCGTAGCCAATTCAGCAAGCAGCTTCTGCTGATCAAGCGGCTCGCAGCACTTCTTGTATTTTTTTTCAGAACCGCAGTGACACGGATCGTTGCGACCGATTTTCATTTTAGCGACTAGGTTTTGTAACGATTGCAGAGCGAACTTTTGTGACAAACAAAGAAGCGAGTTCTATGCCAAAAGCAACCTGGCAGCGCAATAAAAATGCGCAGTCACCAGTTCGCCAATCAACCAGTAAGCTTCTTTATCGGGGGACATTGCAGAAGGCAAGCAACGAAAAAGAAACGTCGACGTGTGAGCGGCGCATGCGGATCGTTGGAATGGTGCAAAAGAGCGATTTGTTGCTAAGGACCAGGGGCAAAATCTTTGCAGTAACAAGGCGCTCCAGGAGCGTTTTGCGCAATAGCTGTGCAGCGCGTGGCCGCCAGTTGCCGTCCCAGTGCCATGCCGCTCGCAGCAGGCAGCAGAGGTCATTTATTTAGCGTGAAAATCGACTTCGGCTGAAAAGTCGTGCGAGGATTTACATCGAGTAGCAGGCCCATTTGGCCACCCCTGACCTTGGCGAGGCCGATGATATCCGCCATGCGAAAATGCGGCATCCCAACAGGTTGGTTTGATATTGAACCGCCCGCCGCCCTGACATCCGCCGCAAGCATTTCATAAACGAGAACACCCATGCCATGCACAAAGGTCAAACCTCTGTGGCTAACTAAAAACTGGACCAGGCTGTTTCGGTCATGGATGCTGGAAACATCAAGGCTATCAAGGCCAGTGTATTTGATGCCCGGGAACATCGACATGGTGTCACAGAAAAAGCTGACGTCGGCAGCCCTCGTCGGAATGGAGCATGAAAACGCGATATCAAATTTGTCGGCTCGCATCGCATCAATCAACGCATTGCACAGGGCAACATTTTTAGTTGGCCCAACTGGCAGTTTGAGGTCAATCAAAACCCACTCAATATCGACCCGACTATCGGGATAGTGCATATTGATAAGTTTCACCAGGTCAACAGCAAGGTCGGCCTCAAAGCCCACATGGTGACCTGCGCTATCAACTGTGTGCAGCGGGACCTCAGGAACAAAGCCTAGTCGAAGAATGCGATTGCCGGGGTTCGTCTTTGGCCAAGTTGAGCAATTATCAGTGTTTGGCGCTGGTTGGTGAACTCCCAAATGAAAAAAGTGCAGTTCCGAGTAGGCATCCCCCAGCTTTGCATAATCCGCAAAGGCTGCACTAAGTAGCGTAGAAAACTTCGGCGGATCAGGGACGATATCAGCAGTTTTAAGAGCAGCGGCATTTTGCACCGCTGAGGGGGGGGTGGCAGTGGCGCAACCAAGCGAAATAGATAAAAGCAGTGAAAGAGATATCGGCAAAAAAACAGTCACGGGGAGCCAGGAAAAATGCATGGATTTTTGGTGAGAAAGCACAAACAAACACTAAGCAATCCAGCCGGGCGATCAACCAAAAGTAAGATTATAAGCAGAAACTTTTATTTGAAATGTGCCTTGTAGTTTGAGATGTTTTTATTGTTAGGTCATCAAATGGCGTTATGCTGCGAACATCTTAGGCAGTTAATCGCAGCCGGGTTTCCATTGGATTCCCTGGTGGCGATGCTTGGTTGCCCCTGACTTCACCAACTGGCAAGGCGAATCCTGATTTTTAGCGAGCCGCGAAGATGACTTTTGAGAAACTTTTTGAATCAATCGAATGGCCTGCGTCAGAACCTGGCCCCATCGGCGAACTATTTGGCGTCCGTATCGAGTTCCTGCTATTTGCCGCCACGTTGATTGGAGTTGCCGTATTCCATAAACACACGCTCAAGGTCGCACTGTGTGGCGTTTTTGCGGTGCTTTGCTTCAGGCTAATATTCTTAGGTGACCTGCACATCATGGAGCATTTCATCTATGGCCGCACTACCGATAAGGGGGTGCGAGTCGAAGGTGAGTGGGGCATGTTGATCAATCTGCTTGGGCTTTTGACGGGATTTGCGCTGCTCGCCAAGCACTTTGAAGATAGCCGGCTGCCTTTGGTGATGCCGAGATATTTGCCAGATGGAGTGATGGGCGGCGCCGCCCTGTTGGCTGTTGTCTTTGTCATGTCAGCGTTTCTCGATAATATTGCAGCGGCGATGATTGGTGGCACGATCGCAAAGGTCGTCTATCGCGGCAGGGTTCATGTCGGATTTATCGCTGCGCTGGTGGCGGCTGCAAATGCAGGGGGGGCAGGCTCTGTTGTTGGGGACACGACGACTACGATGCTTTGGATTGCAAATGTCTCCCCAAGACAGTTGTTGCCAGCATTCGTAGCTTCGGGAGTGGCATTTTGCATAATGGCTTTTTTTGCCACAAGAAAACAAGCTGCCTACCAGGCAATTACCCGTGATGCTCCGCAGGGGGTAAGGGTCGATTGGGCAAGGTTATTGATTGTGTTTATGATTTTGCTCGGTGCTATTCTGGCCAACGTGTTCCTTGATTTCCCAGCCGTGGGCGTTTGGGCCGCCATTGTAGTGGGTTCTTTTCTGCGACCGACATCTTGGCGGGAGTTGCCGGCGGCGGGAAAAGGTGCCTTGTTCCTAATCTGCCTCGTTGTTTCAGCTTCCCTGATGCCGGTTGAGCAACTGCCGCTGGCAAACACCAGGACGGCGTTCCTTTTGGGCTTTGTGTCCTCCGTCTTCGACAACATCCCGTTGACTAGGTTGGCGATTCAGCAAGGTGGATACGACTGGGCAATGTTGGCTTACTCGGTTGGTTTTGGCGGTTCCATGGTCTGGTTCGGCTCAAGTGCGGGAGTTGCCATTTCTACTTCGTTTCCAGAAGCTAGGTCGGTGGTGAATTGGTTGAAAGGCGGTTGGTTTATTGCGCTGGCATACGTCGCAGGTTTCTTAGCGCAATATATTATAATTGGCTGGAATCCCACCTTTATGGTTGGCTGAGCCATTGCACGCGGGACGGGGCTTTTTGGAGCGGGGGAGACCATCTTATTGAAAGGTGGCGACTCATAATTTAGCATTGATATGGCAGCTAATTTTTTCGAAATTGTGGTTTGGTGATTTGATTGCGCCTGTAGCTCAGATGCCCAAAAAATTATTGTCGCATGACAGTTACTTTGGCGCGTGTTACTTTTGTCTGTGTGAAAATTGGCGCGGTAGTTTTTTCAAGAAAACGCCCGGAGTTAGATTTTTAGTAATAGTTTTTGCATTCGATTTAGCCTGTTGGCTGGCTGCTTTTGGCTGCCGTCGTTGTCGTAAGCGATCTGCTTTCTGTTAGCGCGACTTGTGCTGCTTTTTAGTCCGCCATTCTGGTGGCATTCTGTTGGCATTCTGGTGGCATTGTTTGGTAGTGGTCGAGCTACCAACTTGGCTGGCATTTGCGTCAGCTAGCCACTGGTTCGTTGGTTTTGGTTGCCTCGGATCTTTCTTCCGTAAAGATGCATTGGCAGCGGGTGGCTCGATGCGCGGCCCTCGGTTTTACATGCGGGTCCTGCCGAACGAATCCTTCCGCATTAGCCGTTCCGAACGGATTCTGCCGCATGGTTTGAAGCGGATTCACCGACCCGATCTGCCCTGCCGGGCGATCCCTTGCCCTTGCGATGGTGCGGTTCTGCCCCAGCCCTGCGACAAAAATTTCAAAACCTGCAAGTTTATAGCGACGATTTTATTTTCTCCCTAAAGCCACGCCGGCGGCCTCGAAATAGCTATTTGTCGATGATCTTCATGTTTTTCCCTAGGAGCAGGCCCGCATTCTCTCTGCAGAACGTCATGCTACTAGTTGCGTTCTGCGGGATTTGCGCCATCTTCCTAGGCTCCCGTGCTCGGACCTGTCCCTGCCGGGGCAAAGACCTTTAATAATCATCCAATGGCAGCTGCAAAGAAGCCCGCAAAGCGCAAGCCCAATCCCGCCCTCATGAAACCAGTCCAGCCGGACGAGGTTCTTTCTGCGATCGTCGGCAGCAAGCCGATTCCTCGTGGACAGATCACCAAAAAGCTCTGGGACTACATCAAGAAGAATGGTCTCCAGGACGCGAAGGTCCGGACCAACATCAACGCCGACGCGGCGCTGAAGATCGTGTTTGGTGGCAAGAGCAAGGTCACGATGTTTGAGATGACCAAGCTGGTCTCGCAACACATCAAGAGCTGATCGGCTCGCACTCGCGGCAGCAGCGATCGCATTGCGGTTGCTGCTGCCGCTAGAGTGCCTAAGCAAAGTGCTGCGGATTCCGCCGCCTTACAGCAGACCTTTTTATTGACCAAGAATAAATCTGTCTGCGGTTTTCGCGTTCAGCGCAGCGGTATCAATTCGACTTTGCGAAACTCACAGGCAGCACCTTCTGCCTGAATCGCGATTTGCCCGTGATCTGTGGTGCAGTGGGCACCCTGATTGACCAGTGTCCCATTTACCCAGATCGAGATCTGGTGGCCATTACATTCGATGACCATTTCGTTCCATTGGCCGACTGGCCGCTCAGAGTTGTCAGTCAGGTTTTGTATGTGGCGCGCCTTGTCTTCTTCGACACCCCATTTGTCCTTTGGGCCCCTTCGCTGCTCCATGTTCGGGACCGTGATGTCTTCGCCTATACACCAGAAGTCGCCGGCGTTGCCGGAATGCATCTGGCACTCGATGGACTGCGGAAACATCTGGTAGAGGCGGCGCGGTTTTGACGCATGGACCAGAATACCGCAGTTGCCAGCTTCGCCTGGCCAGCGCCATTCGACAACTAAGCGATAGTCGTGGAAGCTCGCATCGGTGATGAGGTGGCCTTCGGGATTGCCGTTGCTGATCAAAAGGCCCTCGCGCACCCCGAACGAAGGGGCGACTTTGTTGCCGCCGTCTGCTAACGGGACGTCAGCGTGCCAGCCGGTAAGGCTTGTGCCGTTGAACAGCAATGTGGCCGCCTTTGGTTGGTGCCCCGTGGCGCAAGCGGCGAAGATCAGGACGGTGGCGAGGGCTTTTCTTTTGGACATGGGTGCTCCGTGATGCGGGGATCTTAGCCACCGCTGCTGTGGGCCTTGTGAGCTGGTCGATGAAGTTGTCAATGCGCTGTAAAGTTCTTGGTGGCCCAGGTCACGTAATATTCCTGCCGCGCCGCAAGGCACTGACTGGGACCCTTGTTGTGCTGCTAGGAGTTTCCCTTTGGTTGCCAAATTTTGGATCTGGCCAGCCGTGGTTGTCAAAGGATGCTATTCAGCTCGCCGTCCTTCTGACCCTTGCTGCGGCGTTTGCCTGCGCTTTTATGCTTAGATTTGGCACTGAGGTTGAACTCGATCGCACGCACGTCCATTGGCGAACGCGCTGGCCGCGGCAGCTGGTTGTGGTCCACGCAAAGCGGGAGGCGGTCTCGGCGATTCGTATTCGGCCCTGGCTGACGGGGCCAAATAGCAGGATGAAGCGGCTGTGCTTTCTCGTGGAGTTGCGGGTTACGGGGAATGAGTTGCCAGGTTCGCTCACCCTTTGGCGTGGGCGCAGTGAACGGCAGGCACGCCGGTATGCCGAGTGGCTTTCGCGTGCGACGTTGCTGCGAATGGAAGATGCCGTTGGCGATACTTTGGAGGTGTTGCTGCCGGGGGCAGCACTTTCGCCGCGGCCAATGTCGAATGGTCCGGTGCCTGCTTTGGTGCGAGTCGATGCCACGCAGCAGCAAGGTGCCGCGATGTGGATCCTTGGTTTCGTGCCTCCGCTGCAGCGGCGGCTGATCCTGGTTGGCGGCTTTATTTCGCTGCTGATATCGCTGTTCTTCTGGATCAGGGCGAGTGGCTTATACGATGCTCCTTTGCAGCATTTCGCATTGGTGGCGATTGTGTTTGCGCAGGCGCTGGTGATCCTCGCTGGCTGGTTTTTGCTGGCCGCTAAAACGCGGATCGCGGTAGCTGGAGGCCAAATACAGGTCGAGCTTTGGTGGCTCTCACTGCGGCTGCATCAGCGGATCATGCGGCAGCGAGATGTCGTGCAGGTGCGGTTGCAGAGCAATCGAGCCCTTCTGAGAGAACTGCCGAGCGGCGTCGTTTTGTTTGTCGGCGATCACTTTGCCGGTGATCACGCAGTGCTGCTTGGCCGAGGGCTTTTGGGCCCGGATCTGCATTGGCTCAGGGACTGGCTCACGAATGCCCTGGCAACAACCGGGACTGCGGATTCAGGCACCGTGCGCTGAGATTGCAGCCAAGGCGAGCGCCTTCGCAATGTGATCAACCTTGGCGAGGTCGGCGCGCATTTCGGCAAACGGCGTGAACTCGGCTACCAGGAGATCGCGGCGCACTTCCAAGCACAGGGTGCGCTGCGGATGCGCCAAGCTGTGCGAACATGCGAGGGTGCTCGGGTGCAGTGGGTAGGTGCTATTTTTTGCGACATCAAGCGGCAGTGCGGCAAACGTTCGTTGCGCGTGCGCTAGCAGGGCAGGTGACGCGAGGCTCACGCCCTCTGGTGTTGCGTGGATCAGGTCGATCGATGGGCGCAGTGGGAAAGTCTCGATGGTGCCTTTTTGGTAGGCCTTGCGAAGTTGCTCCACGATCCGATCGTCAACCGGGACTTCGATGTTGCGTGGCGCGTAGCTGTGCACCATCAGTGCGTGACCGCCAACGGCGCAGGTCTCTGCAAACATTCGTTCGACGAGCGAGCGATAGGCGTGATAGCGCCCGAGCAGCAGTGCCTTGTCGCGCGGGTCCTTTACCCAGGCGTGCAGGCCAGGCGTCATGCCTCCTTTGGTGTCATCAATGATGCGGTTGCAGTCGATGAACGTGCGCGGGATCAGGCAGCGCAGAACTACCGCGTTGCAGTTTGGCAATGCGTCGACGAAACGTTCTGCGGTGCGGACCGCGAGTTCGGGTGCGCCAACGTCGGTATTCACGTGGAAGAAGTCGATCAGGTCCGCGGGATAGTCGCCGTGCAGCCAACCAGCCAGCGTCGTGAAGTGTTCGGTCCGTGTGGCACCGTGTGGCACCTCGATCAGGAGTTGCGGTGGCGCATTGGCGGCGTGGGTGCCGCGGATCTCGATGACCTCGACCACCTCGGCGATTGAGGCGGATGCAGATTGCGGCGCGTTGGTCATGGGCTTTGCTTTATCGGTAATTCGCTTTTTGGCGCAAAGGAATCCCGAAAGGCAGATGCCGTCGATTGGCAATCCGGGCGACATGGCCGGCTGGTTTTTGTTGAGGCCGAGGCGGGCGAGTGCGCTGCGGCGCTAGCGAGGGGCGCTGCGGATTGGCAGCTGTCGAGTGGCAGTTGGTTTGCAACGTGCAAACTCGCAGCGCTTGGCAGGATCGCGGTCATGCACACGGCAACAGCATCGAAAGATGGCATCACCGTTGGCCGAGTTATTTAGGCAACAGCCTGCCCAGCACCGCCGCGAGTGCGCGGCAAAGAATCGCAGTAGCCATTTTAGCGGGGCAGGAAAGAGCCGTGCGGATACGTGAGTGGCATTGGCGGCGGCAAGAAAAAAGCGGTTGGCGCGGCAGGAGCGCAGATCAGCGCAGCTTCTCGAACTCGTCGCCTTTGGTCCAGGTGGGTGCATCCAGAGAAGCGGTGGCGAGCATGCAGCGCGCGAGCAGCTGCAGGTCAGCGACCGCGCCATCGAAGTTCCACCAGTCGGCAAGCTCGTCCGTGGGTTGGTGGTAATGGGTTGCGGTGTAGCTGGCTTTCATGCGTTTGCGATCCGCGGGACGATCGAGGAAATCGCTGCCAGCCTTGAAGTAGGCAGCGGGGATTCCCTGGCGCGCGAAGTTGAAGTGATCGCTGCGATAAAAAATCCCGAGGTCTGGCTGTGTGTCAGGTTCGATGCGGCGGCCCTGCGCCTTGGCAAACTCGCTAGCGAGGGTCGTGAGGCTGTTCTTGCCATATCCGACAAACTCGATGTCGTGCGTCATGCCCCAAATATTGAGGCCGTCGATGTTGAAGTTGGCGATCGCATCGCGACGTTCGCAAGGCAGGTGGGTGGCTAGCCACTCGGAGCCAAGCAGGCCCGATTCTTCAGCGGTGACCGAGGCAAACAGGATCGACCGCCTTGGTCGTTCAGGTAGTGCTGAGCAGGCGCGCAGCACAGCGAGCATCCCAGCTACGCCCGATGCGTTGTCGAGCGCGCCGTTGTAGATGCTGTCTGCGCCGCGTGGCTTGCCGCGGCCGAGGTGATCAAAGTGTGCCGTGATGATCACCGTCTCGCTGGCAAGATTGGGATCGCTGCCAGGCAGCTTGCCGAGCACGTTTGCCGACTGCAGTTGGCGCACGCTGTTGCGGATTGCGAGCGAGACGTTGATGCCGATTGGTATCGGCAAGAACGAACGCTGCTGCGCAGCCTTCACCAACTCATCGAGGTCCTTGCCACCCGCGCGGCAGATTTTGCGGGCCGCGTCCTCAGTGCACCACGAGCGAATCGGCAACGTCGGCTGGTCCTGCTTGAATGGCAACCAGAAGTTCTCGCGGCCGTGGTTTGCCTGCACAACGTGGTACGGATAGCCGGCCGAAGGCGCGGTGTGCAGGATGATCACGCCAGCCGCGCCGCGCCGCGCGGCCTCCTCATATTTGTAGGTCCAGCGGCCGTAGTAAAGTCGCGTCTTGCCAGCGAACAAGTCAGGCTCGTCGGACGGGTCGTTGTTTAGCACGAGCAGCACTTTGCCCTTCACATCGAGCCCTTTGAAATCGTCCCAGCGCTGCTCGGGCGCGGCGATGCCGTAGCCAACGAACAGCAACGGAGCCTCGTCCCAGGCAGAACTTTCACTGGGACTGCCAGCCACGGCGGTGAAGTCGTCGGGTGCGGCAAACTGCAGCGTGCCTAAAGCCCCGTGCACAGAAAGCGTGCGCTCAACCGTGGAGGTGATGCCGAGCATCGACACCGCCTGCATCCAGGTGCCATCAGCAGCACCTGGTGCGAGGCCGCTTTTGGCAAATTGCTGCTGGATATAGGTGCGCGCTAGTTCGTCGCCATGTGTGCCTGGCGCGCGACCTTCAAATGCGTCGCTCGACAGGAATGCTATGTCGCTCTTGATTCCTACCGTGTCAATCTGCGGTAGCGGCAGGACGGCGAACTCCGCGTTCGTCGCTGTGCTCGGCGGCACGCTTGCTTTTGCAGCAGGCGAGGAATCGATGCCGGTTGCGTTGCACGCGGCAAGTGCGAGCAGTGGCGGGAACAGCAAGCGGAGCGATAGTCGGGGCGGATATGCGCGCATCAGCGGAGTTCTTTTTTTGACAACAAGAAGGAGAGGTCGAATGGCGGCGCGTACTCGGTCGGCGCATGGCCACGAACAAACAACCGCGCCGGCTGGCTGCCGCGCAGTTCCATGCGCGAGCCGTCGACCACAAGCCAGCCGCCCTCGCGCAGGCCAAGCACGGGAGCCGCATTTTCTTCATGGAACTGGCGCAGCCGTTCTTCGCGCGTTTCACCCATGTGCGTGCTGTGCAGGTCCGGGTCGAGGTAGTGGGCGTTGATCTGGAAGGGGACGAGGGCGAGTGATGCGAGCGACTGCGGTTCGACGATCGGCATGTCGTTGGTCGTGCGAATCGTTGGTGCCGCGATGCCGGTCCCTGCGCTGCTGCCGACGTAGCGCATGCCAGACATGGCGCGCGCGGTGAGTGCAGGGGCTGCACCGCTTTGCTGCAATCGGTGGAGCAGGCGGAAGGTGTTGCCGCCGCCGACGAACACCGCCTCGGCACTTTGGATCGCCGCCGGCACGTCCGGTGCTGTGTGCAGGGAACGGACGCGGATGCCGAGTGGCGCGAAGGCGCTGATGGCTTTTGCCGCGTAGGCATCGTGATCGGCGAGCGCCCACGGCACAAACAGCAGCTCGCCAACGCCAGTGAGGAAGCTTTGGAGTTCGTCGCGCACGTGGTCGAGATAGCTGCGACCGTGCATCGTCGAGTTGGAGATCAGAAGCAGGCGGCGCATCGGTGCAAAAGCGTAGTGCAAGGCATTGGGCCCCGCACCTATCCGCTATTGGCCCTTGGTCAGTTGATCGGCGAGGTCCTGCTTGCCCGCCGCAGAAAGCTCGCGGGCGATGCGCAGCAGCACCGCTTCGGGCTTGCGCGCAAGCCCATCGGCTTCGCCCATGCTCGCGGGCCGCAGGGTGCGTGCCAGCAGCAAATGTTCGACGGCACCCTGCGCGTCGCCCTGTTGATGCAAAATCAGGGCAAGGCCTGCGTGTGCGAGCACCGAAAAGTGCTGCGCGGAATCGGCATACCCGGCGTTTTGTGCTTGGCTGATTTGGAAGCGCGCAAGTGCAGATTTGTAGGCGGGTGCTGCGCGGTCGTCGCTCTGCTTGACGAACATTTCGGCGGCGACGAGATCGGCGTAGCCGGCAAACCACTCGGCGGTGGCTTGGTCCTCGGCTGACTTCCCAAATGCCGCATACGCAGTGCGCAGGGCCAGTGCGCCGCGATCGAGTGCGAGCCGCGTGCGATACTCGGCATGCAGGTCGTTGTTGTCGGGAAAGCGCTGGAGACCATCTCGCAGGAGCTCTTGCGCATCGCGGCGCGCGCCAGCGAAGGCAAGCAGCTGCGCGGCTTTTTGCACATCGGCGGCGGTGTGCGCGTGGTGCTTTGCGAGCAGCAAAAACGCATATGCGGCGGCGGCGATTTCGTCTGCGGCCACGGCGTTCGCATCCTGCTGCGACTTTTGGTAGGCCGCGGCCGCGGCACTTTGAGCAGCCGCGCGCAGCAACTCGCAGACCCAGAACGGCGAGCCGTCAAATCCTTTTTCGAAGAGGCACTTCATGCCTTCAGCTGCGCAGCGTTGCGCGCTTGCGAGGTCGCCAGACTCGGCGAACAAGATCGTTCGGAGGGCATCAGCAAGGTGCAGTTGTTCTTCGCCACGGGCCATCTTGCGCGCGAGTTCTGCGATGCGCCGCGCGTCTTCGCGCATCAGGTTTGCGCTGCCGTTGCCTTCTTGCAGGGAGCGCGCGAGGTTGAGCGTGGCAAATGCAATGGCAAGCTGCAGCGACGCATCTCTTGGCTCATGCTTTCCCGCTGCTTCAGCCTTGTCCAGCGCGGCTTCGGCTGCATCGCGGTCGAGCGCAGGCGCTGCTTTGCTAAGCGATGGCAAGAACGGTGCAGTCGCGGCTTTGCCAAGCGCCGCCAGCGCGGCTCTTCGATGCTGCGCGAACTGTTTGGCAGCGGCGTCGTCCTTCTCGATGCGCGCCACCGCTGCATCGAGTGCGACCGTGAGCTTTGCATCGTCGCAGCGCGCCAGCGCGTCTTCGAGGTCGATGAGCGCGTCCTTGGTAGCCGTTTTTTCGAGTGCGTTCGCAGCTAGCTCAAAATCACTGCGAGCCTCGCTGCGAAGGCCGATGCGCAGCAGGTCGAATGGCTCTGACACGGCAGTAGCAGCAGCAGAAAGAATCGCTTTGCGACCGCTGTCAGTCGCCGCGAGGTAGTTGCGTTCGAGTGCTGCGCGCGCCGCTGCATCGCGCAATAGCAACAACGCCGGCAGGTCTTGCGGCAGTGGTGCGCTTTTCCCGGTGGCCGCGTGCGTTGCGATCGCGTCGATAGCCGTCGTCATGCTGCCGTCGAGGAAGCGGTCAAACAGCACCTTGCCATTCGCAGCCACTCCGCAGTGGCGCGGTGCGGCACTTTGGCCGCCGAAGTATTTGGTAAACATCAGCACGCCGTTGTTGATGTGTTCGCTGCATGTGCAGCTGCCAAAGCGCGGACATTCGATGCGGCGACCTTGTGCGTCGTAGTCGCTGTCGGTGTGACGTTCGCCCGAGGCGATCAGGCAAACGTAGCCACGGGTGGCCGCAATGAATGCGGGGTCGCGATACGTGCGCTTCGCAAACTGCTCGCAAAACGTCTCGTCGTCGATGTTGAGGACGAGCAACAATGGCTTGCCGGTCGCGGCCTGCACTAACAGTGAGTCGGCCAGCGAACGCTGCCACTCGATCTGCGGTGCAGCGGCGGCTTCTGCAGTGGTTTTTGCCTGCGGGGCAAGGACGCGGATCATCGCCGGGATCGCATCGGCCGACGACTGCATGATCGTGCCGGACTTCGCCGCGTTCCAAGCGAACCACGGCGAAACGACCAGCGAGGCGATCGTTCCCGGCAGCACGAGCCAGCCCAGCGAACGGCGGCGGGTGACGCGCAGGAACAGGTAGGGACACGCGGCTGTGAGCAGCAGTGCGATCATCATGCGGCGCGAGATTGTAGAACCTCGAGGGCGTTCGTTTCGCACATGTTCTGCGTTCGTTACAGTGTCGGAATCTTTTCTTGGAGGCACGGTATGCGCAGTCGATGGCTTTGCTGGCTTTTGATGGCGGTTCTTCTGCTTGGTTGCCAGGTCGCAAATCAGGCCGGTGGGCAAGAAACCGAAATGCAAGACGCGGTGGCGGCGGGAATGGTTGGTGCCGTGGATTTGCCCCAGCCTGGCCGCGCCTTGGAGCAGCTTGCCGAGCTGTCCGATCGACGTGGTCGTGGGAAGGATCAAGAGGGCAGCAACGCTGACGACGACGGCGGTGCAGACCGCGGTGACGGCGAGCGGATGCGGATCTACCAAGGCAACATGACTGTCGAGGTCGCGCGTCGTGAAGATGCGGCGGCGCAGTTTCTGTCGAAGGTCAGGGACTGGGGCGGTTACCTAGCGACACAGCAGGATGATCAATACACCTTGCGGCTGCCCGCGGCACATTTTGAGGACGCGATTGCCGTCTTGCGCGGGATGGGGCGCGTGTTGCGCGAGTCGCGGCAGGCCAATGACGTTACGGATCAGTTTTTCGATCTTGGCCTCCGGCTCGAAAATGCGCGCAAGTCGCGCGAGCGATTGTTGGTGCTGCTTGCCAAGGCTGAAAAAGTCGAGGACATGTTGAAGATCGAGGAGCAATTGCGAAGGCTCACCGAGGAGATTGAACGGTTTGAAGGACAGCAGAAGATGCTGCTGGATCAGGTCGCGATGGCGACGATTGCCGTGCGTTTTGCCGTGGCGGCAGCGAGCCTTGCGCAGCCGGACGGCCGGAAAAGCAGGTTCTTGTGGATCCGTTCGCTCGGTGCGGAACGCATGCAAGGGGGCTTCTGACCATGCGGCGATTGTTTGTCCTGTGCAGTGCGCTGTTGGTCGCTTCCTGCGCCATGCAGATGGATTTGCCAACGGGATTTTTGCGATTGAAGGCGCGTGAGTCCGGTGATGTTCGCGCAGTGACTGCCGGTGACGCGCGCATCTGGGTGCGGGATTTTGCCGTCGACGAGGGCGCGTCGTTGAACTTCTGGATAACGGCACTGCGGGCGGACCTCGAACAGGCGCGAGGCTATCGGTTGGTGCCGAAGGATGTGCCGTTCGTCGACGCTGCGGGCCATAAGGGATGCCTTATCGAAGGCACAATCGCGGTCGGCGGCGAAGTGCACGGCTACTTGGTTTCGGTGCTGCAACTCGATGGCAAACATTTGCGCGTAGCAGAGTTTTCGGCGCGCGAGGCTGAGTTCTTGGTGCATGTCGAAGCAGTGCGAACCGCCGTGACAACCATCCGGTGAGTGCACTGCTTGCAGGTTGGCTGCCGGTCTACGCTGCGCCCATCGAAGGCGATGCGCTCGTGAGCTTGGGCGCACGGCCGCTTGGTGTTGGCAAGGTCGCGGCGGCGATCACGTTGCTGTCATTGCTGAGCCACGAACGACCGCGCGGTGTGCTGTTGTTTGGCGTTGCGGGTGCCTATCCGGTGCGACATCGCGATGGCGCAGTGCTTGCGGTCGGCGATCTGTGCGTCGTTTGCGAGGAGATGCTTGCCGATGAAGGCGTGGCTCTGCCGGAGGGATTTCGTGACCTGCACGCGATGGGCCTCGGCGAGTGCGGGCCATTTGCGGCGGATGGGATCGTTACTGCGGCAATCGCGCAGCAGTTGGTCCTGCGCAGCGTGCGCGGTGCAACGGTGAGCACCTGTAGTGGCAATGACGAGCTGTCGCTGTTGCTCGCGCGCCGCACCAATGCTGAGGTGGAGACGATGGAGGGTGCCGCGTTGGCGATGGTCTGCGCGCGGGCTTTTGTGCCATTCGTGCAAGTGCGCGCGATCAGCAATTGGACTGGCGACCGAGGTCGCGGCGGCTTTGATCTTTTGCGCGCTGCGGCAGTCGTGCAGGCGGCAGTGCGACGACTGCTCGCGTGACGGCGGCTGCTTGATTGCTACGCTGTGACGCTTGACCTCGGTACGCGAACTTCACTTTGGCTTTTCGCCGTGCCCCAACGACACGTTCGCATTTTGGGGCGCAGTGCGCGGTGCCGTTCCTGCGCCGGACTTGCAATTCCTGCCGGTGATTGCAGACATCGAGTCGCTCAATCGTCGCGCGGTGTTGCGTAGCGAGCCGCCGCTCGCCATCACGAAGTTGAGCCTGCCAGCGCTCGCTGCAGTCACGCATCTGTATGCGGTTTTGCCAGTGGGGGCGGCACTCGGGTTTGGCGTGGGACCGCTGGTGGTCCGGCGGTCCGAGGATGACGGCATCGCGGTGCTTGAGCATTTGCGCGGCAAGCGCGTGGCGATCCCAGGCAGGCTCACGACGGCGTTTTTATTGTTCGCACAATTTGCGCCGCGCGACTGCACGTTCGTCGAAGTTCGTTTCGATCAGATTTTAGCAATGGTCGCGCGCGGCGAAGTCGACGCGGGCCTCGTCATCCATGAGAGTCGTTTTACCTATCACCAGCACGGCCTGCTCGCGCTCGCCGACCTCGGCCAGTTGTGGGAGCGCGCGACTGGGCTGCCGCTGCCGCTCGGCGTGATTGCGATGCGACGTGATTTGGGGCGCGCGCTGTTTGACCGCGTTGCAACGGTTTTGCGCGACTCGGTAGTGCTGGCGCGCGCGATCCCGGAAGCGCCGCGCAGCTTCGTCCGCGAGCACGCGCAAGAACTTGACGATTCGGTTTGCGACCGCCACATCGGACTCTACGTGAACGAGTTTACCGTCGACCTCGGTCAGCAAGGCCACGCAGCGGTGACAGCGATGCTGCAGCGTGGGCGGGCGCTGCAGCTGTTGTCCGCAGGCGGATCACCGTGGTGGAAAGACGCATGAACCTCGCGTTGCTCGCGGCGCTTTCGTTTACCGCGCCAACCATGGCGATCGCAGGGCTGGTCCTGCTTTTTAGATGGCTGCGCAAAAAGCCGGTTGCGGGCTTTGCATTGGCGGCTCTTTGGTCCAATGCGGCGCTATTCGTGCTGCACTTGTTCGTTTCGTTCCCACTTGTGCTGGGCTATTTCGGCGTGCATGGCTTTGGTTCCTTCGGGCAGTGGACGCGTGGCGACGAACGCAACTACGCTGGGCCGCGACTCGATGCTGCTGGTCAATGGCTCATACAATCGAGCGACACGCTGCGCGCCGAAGCACGCGGCGAACTGCGCGTCGATACTGATTTGGCGGCGGCGGCCAGCGCACGCGCGGTTTTGATAACCGGCGCGGATGGCAATCTGCTGCGGGCGTTCCGCGTCGAGTCGCGTCTGCCACAGCCACGCGCCATTGCGATCCTTGTGCACGGTTTGTTTCGCGGCGGGCTGGAACTCGAGCCGCCTGCGAACATGTTCCGGCAACACGATTGCGAATGCTGGCTCTTGGAGCAGCGTGGGCATGGCGGCAGCACTCTGATGCCGATGCGGTTTGACGACAGCGAGGCGCGTGACTTGGTAAAGGTGGTTGAGTTCGTGCAGCACAAGCCGGGCAATGAGCACGTGCCGATTGTGCTGTTTGGGGTGAGCATCGGCACCGTCGCCGTTTTACTGGCGCTGCCGCAGTTGCCGACGGTGGCGGGAGTGGTGCTCGATGCGCCGGTGGAAGACTTGCTTGCCACCGCGCGCCGGATGATGCAGCGCGTGCCGCCCGGCAGTTCGCGGCGCGCCACTTTTTGTGAGCCGTGGACTTCGCTGATTGTTGCAGCCATTGAGTTTTGGTCAGGGTGCCAACTTGGTGCCATTGCACCGTTGTGCATGTTGCAAAGCCTGCCCGCAGACCTGCCGGTGCTGGTCATCGGTAGTGGGAGCGATGTCACGGTGCCGCCCGAAATCGTGCAGCAGCTTTATGACAACCTGCCGATGCCGACCGGCGTAAAGACGCTGTGGATTGAGCCTATTGCTGCACACGGGAAGGCATGGCAGGTGGACCCAAAAAGTTACGAGCGGCAACTGGCGGCGCTGCTGATGCGCCTTCGCGCACCGCGCTGAGTGCTGCTCAGCATTCGTCGAGGATCGAACGGCCGCGTTGCAGGCATTGCGCGAACACTTCGGGGGCAGTGTTGCCGCCGCAGACGATCACGCCGACGCGCTTGCCTTCGAGCTGCGGCAGTTTTTGTAGCATCGCCGCGGTGGATGCAGCGCCCGCAGGTTCGGCTGCGATTTTGCCGTCGGCAAACAACAGCGCCATCGCGCGGCACAATTCATCGTCGCTGACAAGGACCATTTCATCGACGAAGCGCCGACAGAGGGCATAGGAGTATGGCATCGCATACGGGGCGCCGAGGCTGTCGGCGATGGTCGTTACGCGTTCGATCTTTTGCGGACTGCCAGCGGCAAAACTGCGGTGCATGGAGTCTGCGCCAGTGGGCTCGACACCATAGACGCGGCAGCGCGGCTGGAATTGTTTCACCGCCATCGCCATGCCGGCACATAGGCCGCCGCCGCCGATCGGCACGAAGATCGCGTCGAGCTGCCCCGATTGGCGCAAGAACTCGTAGCCAAGCGTCGCCGTGCCGAGCGCGGTGAGTGGTCCCTCGAATGGGTGGACGAATGCGCGGCCTTCGTCGCGCTCCATCGCCTGTGCGGCAGCGAACGCAGCGGCGATGTCGGGCAACAGCGTGACTTCGGCGCCGAGTGCGCGGCACGCTTGCACGCGGATTGGATCGGCGGTTTGCGGCATCGCAACTTTTGCCTTTGTCCCGAGTTCGCGCGCAGCCCACGCAACCGCCATTGCGTGATTGCCGGCACTCACGGCAGTGATGCCGCGGTCGAGTTGGTGTTGGTCAAGCGACTGCATCACGCACATTGCGCCGCGCGGCTTGAATGAGCCGGTGTGCTGGAACAGTTCGAGCTTCTGCCAGATGCGGGTGCCCTTCGGCAGAAGGCGGGCGAGCCGGTGCGCCTGCCATTCCCAAGCCGGCGTCTCGCGGATGCGTTGGCAAAGTTCGCGGTGGGCGCGCTGGATCGCATCCGGCGAGGCGATTGCGAGGTCGGAGTCGGCGGCTTGTGCGGGCTTGGTCATTCACTCGCAAGGTAACATTGATCCTTCGCTCCGTCGCGCTTGCTAAAGCCAGCGCAATGCCGCCGCCCGGCGCATGGCCGGTTCCGCCGCCGCATCAAAACCGCGGTCCTCGCCAAATTTCTGCTGCAGCGCACCGATCGCGGTGCGGCGTGCGGCCTCGCTGTCACTGAGCAGCAAGTAGACGAGATCTTCTTTGGCCTGCACTTCGCCGAGCATGAGTCGAGTGCGCGCTGCAGTTGCGAGCAGCGGGTCAGCGCTTGGGATCGAAGCTGGCAGTTGCTTTGCCGCCGCTGCGGAACGCAGACGATCTTCGTAGCGCCGCAGTGCCGGCAGGCATTCGGGATCGCCGCAGGTTTCCAACGCGGCGGCGGCGAAGGCTGCTACGCCAAACACCGGATCGCGTAGCGCGGCAGCGACAAACGGGGCCGCTTGCCGGTCGCCGATGCGCTGCAATGCGGTCAGCACGGAGGCGCGCTTGGCGGCAAAGCCGGGGGGAAACTTCAGGCCCTTGATCAGTGCCGGCAACGCATCGCTGCCATGCGCTGCGAGTGCGGTGATCACAGTTTCGTCGTCCTCAGCGGCCGGGATGATGCCAGCGCCGCCGCCCATCGCCATCACCTGTATGAAGGCCTGGTCGGAAGTGGCGGGATCGACGAGGAAGCTGCGGTGCAGCAAGTCCGGGCCGCCGTTCCTTGCCCAGAAAGCCTGCAGGCGGGCGATCGCAGCAAGGCGCTCTTCACTGCTTGCACTCGGGTCGTAGCCCTGATGCTGGCCAGTGACGGCGTAGAAATTTTCGAAGCAGGTGGCCCTGATCAGGTCGTCTGGATAGTCGAGGTTGGCAAGTAGGACGAGTGCTCCTTTCGTGCCGCCGACCTGGCAGAGAGCGAACGCGAGGTCGATGCGGAGTTCGATGAAGTTGGCCGCCAGCAGCGCAGTTTCGATGAACGGTGCGGATGCGCGGTCGCCGAGCTTTGCCAGTGCGAGTGCGGCAGCGCGCACCACGTCGGGGTCGCAGTCTGCCAAAAGCTCGCGAATGCGCACCACGGTGTTGATGGCACCGATGGCCGCCAGCAGTTCACAGGTAGACGCGCGGTCGAGGGGGTTCTCGGCTTGTAGGCCGCCAGATACTTCGTCCACGAATGCGGCCTTGTCGGCTGGCACCGAGACGCGTTGCAGCAGCAGGCGAGCGTGCAGTCGGACGTAGAGTTCCTTATGTTGCAGCGCTGCGCGAATCGCTGTCACCGCGGGCTTGCCGATCTGCAGCAGCGTCTGCATCGATGCGTTGAAGGTCTTGTTGTCCCAGCTGCCGAGTGCCGTGATTAGATATGGAATCGCTGGCGGCCCGATTTTGGTGAGCGCGTCGATGGCCGCGCGATTGGCTTGCGGCACTGGAAACATGAACAGGCTGATGAGCTGTTGGAGGTCAGCGGGCGAGCTGCCTTTTGGGATGTCGATCTCCGTCTTGCCGATTGGCGGCCGCGCGAAGTCGACGAGGTCGGCGACACTCGCTTCGCGCGCGCTGATACCCTCGGGTGTAGCGACTTTGATTTCAGGTTCGGTGACCACCGCCGTCAGGTTTGGCGTCAGGTTTGCGAACGGCAGGCGCGTAGCCTCAAGCCTGCGGGCCAGATCGGGATGGTTGTCCTCGATTGGAAAGTAGTGCTTGAAGTGCAGCTCGCATTCGATCGTGCCGTTGCTGATGCCGATCGGCACCTTGTGCGCGCGCGACTCGCCGGACGGGATCTGCGTGTTGACCAGCAGCTGCAGGCCGTAGGGCCGCTTGTATGGATCGCGGAACACCATGCGCGAACGCGCGATCTCCTTGCCCGCTTCGTCGCGCACAACGACCAGCGATTCGAGCGAGCGCTGCTTTAGCTCGGTCGGAAAGTTGTGGCCCGCACCCCTGTTGGTGATTGTTACGATGACCTCATTGCCAATCAGCTTCGCTTGATAGTCGTAGGCTTTGCGCACCTGCGATTCGCTGCGCGCACCGGGGAAAACGTGACTCTTCACCTTCTTCACCGGACCGCCGACTGCGATCGGGCGCTCGATCTCTTTCATGTGGCAGTCGATGCATTGGTTGCCGGCGGCCTTGCCGTTGGGCGACTTCTCCCACTGGTATGGCGTGCCGTGGTTGCGGTGGCAGGTGGCACAAGACTCAACCGTGCCAACCCGCGGATCAAAGGCGGTCTTGCAGTCGCCGCCGCCACGGAAGCTCGCGTAGTCCACGCCTTGCCGCCAGTGGCACGTCATGCACGTGTTGCCTTCTTCAAGATTCGTGTAGCGGCGTTGCGGGTTTTGGCCGATGCCGGTTTCAAACACTGGGCGCGGGGTATGGCAGCGAATGCAGTCGCCATGTTCGAAGTTGCCAGTGGCGAGCCGGACTTCAGGATCAGTGAAGGCGCGGCCGTGCGTGTTCATCGCGTGCTCGGCGTAGATGTCTGGGTGGCACTCGGCGCAATAGCGGCTGGTCATCACGCTGTCCCGGTGCGCATTCGTAGCGCGCACCGTCTGGCCGTTGGCGAAAGGGTCCCTTGGCGAGGCGCGATCGCTGGGTGCTGGCGATGACTCGCAGGCGGCGATGATGGTTGCGGAGAGGATCGCCGAGGTGGCAATCAGCGATGCAGTCAGGAAGCGCATGGGAGGTGCAAGGGTGGTTGGGGCAGCGCACGAAGCAATCTTCGGGCCGTTTGTTCCGGCAGTGCGGCCGTGGTCCGCTTGATTTTGCTGGCAATGCTTTTGATGCAGGAGTGTTTCGCATCAGCAACGATAACGCGGATGCGCGCTCGACCGAACTGCTAGGTGGCGCGTTCGTCCGGTGAGCAGGTCAATCACCAGCGGTGGAATGCCGGGTGGCCCTCGCGGACGGCCACGAATAGGCCGTCGCACGCGGCGCAGAGCTTGCCACCGGCCTCCAGCGTGCCGGTGATTTTCGCGCGGTCGCCGGTGACTTCGACGAGCTTTGCGCGCAGCGTGATAAGGCCTTCGGTCGGGGTTGGCCGCCGCATTTTGATCGTATATTCGGCAGTGACCGTGCAGGGCGCAGCCGTCGCGGAGGACGACTGCATCAGGTGGTGCGCGGCAGCCCAATTGCAGTGGCAGTCAAGCAGTGCGCCAATGATGCCGCCGCTCAAAATGCCCGCGAACGCCTCGTGCAAGCGCTTTGGTTGCCACCGAGCCACCACTTCATCGCCCTCGAGGAAGCTCTTGATCTGCAGGCCGTCCTGATTGGTCGGGCCGCAGCCAAAGCATGCGCTCATTGGGGCGAAGTGGTCTTGCAGGCTTTTTATCATCGGCGTTGCAGTGTAGCCAATCTTTGGCCGCGAAGCCCATTTGATGCGCAGCAGTAAAGCTGCAAAAGTTGGTCGCGGTAACGCCTTCGCTGGGAGACTATCGTTCCATCATGACGACTACCCGCCGCACATTTCTGCAAGTTGCCGCAGCCACACTGCCAGCATTTGTCCTGCCCGGTTGTGCTGCGAGTGCGCGCGGCATGCGGCCATTGAGCGACAAGTTGCGGCTTGGCGTGATTGGCGTGAACAATCGCGGTGGCGACAATCTCGCAGGTGTTGCTGGCGAGGACATCGTTGCGCTGTGCGACGTCGATCAAAACTACCTGGCCGGTGCTGCCAAGCAGTTTCCTGCGGCGCGGTGCTTCGTCGACTTCCGCGAATTGATCGCGCTGCAAGGTCTCGACGGGGTCGTGATCAGCACGCCCGATCACACGCATTACCCGGCCGCGGCGCTCGCACTGAAGCGCGGGCTCGATGTGTATTGTGAAAAACCGTTGACGCATACGGTGGCACAGGCGCGCCGCCTGCAAAAGCTCGCCGTTGCGCGTGGTGCGGTGACGCAGATGGGCACGCAGATCCACGCCAACGACAACTTCCGCCGCGTGGTCGAAGCGATTCAGGCCGCCGTGATCGGCGAAGTGACATCGGTGCACGTGTTCGTGAACGGCACCAACTGGAGCGCATCGGGCAAGCCACCAGCCGTAGCAGTGCCGTCGACGCTCAACTGGCCGTTGTGGCTTGGCCCGGCCAAGCAGTGCGAATTTTCGGCCGACTATCATCCTGCCAACTGGCGCAAATACTGGGCGTTTGGCGGTGGCACGACGGCGGACATGGCCTGTCACTACATGGATCTGCCGTTTTGGGCGCTCGATCTAAGGCACCCTTCGCAAGTGCTGTCTGACGGCCCTGAGCCGGATGATTTTGGCGCGCCAGTTGGCATGACGACCGAATATCAGTTTGAGCGCGCCGCAAAGCCGCCGCTCACTTTCAAGTGGTGGGCGGGCAACATGCGGCCCGAAGCGATTCTCGCCGAACGCGGGTTGGAGTCGTTTCGCAACGGCGTGCTGTTTATCGGCACGCGCGGCTATTTGATCAGCAACTACGACAGCCACGAGGTTGGGCCAAAGGCTGCGTTCGCTGGCTATAAGCCGCCTGAACAGACGATTGCGAAGTCGATTGGGCATCACGCGGAGTGGATCCTCGCGTGCAAGCAGCGCACGCAGCCGACCTGCAACTTTGGTTACTCGGGCCTGCTGACCGAGGCGGTGCTGCTCGGCAACGTCTGCTATCGCGCCGCGCGCGGCAAAACGCTCACCTGGGATGCTGCCAACCTGCAGTTGGTCGGCAATGAACTGGCCAACACGATGCTCGATGCGACGGCGCGTCAGGGCTACGAGGCGTGAGCAAAGTCGCAGTAAGGCCGCTGCGCAAGGCCGCTGAGTAGAGTCGCTGAGTTTCTTAGCGGTAGTTAGTGCGTGCCGAGCTGTTTTGCCAGGCGCGCGCCAATCGCCATCAGCAAGTTGGTCTCGTCCGCACTGAACTCGTATTCGTGCGGCTTGGCGATGCCAAAGACGCCGGCGAGGTGGTTGCCGTTCAGCATTGGGGCTGCGAGTGAGCCAGACATCTTGGTCAGCTTCGCACCGCTTGGCACGATGCCGGATTCGTCGCGCTGCAGGTTGCAGAGTTGGACTGGTTGCCGCCGTTCGGCCGCGAGACCCGCCATGCCTTTGCCGATTGGAATCACTAATACCTTATCGATTACCGGCGGCGGCAAGCCGCGCTGTGCTTCGAGCTTCAGCATGCCCGATTCTTTTTCGAGCAGATGCACGCTGCCAACCGGGCAGTCGAAGTGTTTGAGCACGTGATCGAGCACGGTCGGCCATTGCGGCTTTGCGCCTTGGGAAAGCAGCTGTTCGATCACGGTGAGCAACGGGTCGCTTGCTGGCGGATTCATGCGTGTCATCCTAGCAGCTGGTGGTAACAGGCAACCTGCCGCAGGTCGGTTTGCCCACCATTACGCCAGCCACCGCCAGCAGTGGGATTCGTTTGGCGCAACGAATCTCGGTCGAAGTCGTGCGTGCGCTTTGCGTGCCGCCGTTGCGAGTGTGCGCACTGTGATGGCGAGCTACGCACGGCGCACGGCGCACGGCAAGGGCGAACTACTGCAGCGCACGGCGCACGGCGCACGGCGAGGGCGAACTACTGCAGCGCACGGCGCACGGCACACGGCGAGGGCGAACTACTGCTACGCACGGCGCACGGCACACGGCGAGGGCGAACTACTGCAGCGCACGGCGCACGGCGAACTACTGCTACGCACGGCGCACGGCACACGGCGAGGGCGAACTACTGCAGCGCACGGCGCACGGTGCACGGCACACGGCGAGGGCGAACTACGCACGGCGCACGGCACACGGCGAGGGCGAACTACTGCAGCGCACGGCGCACGGCGAACTACTGCTACGCACGGCGCACGGCGCACGGCAAGGGCGAACTACTGCAGCGCACGGCGCACGGCACACGGCAAGGGCGAACTACTGCTACGCACGGCGCACGGCGCACGGTGCACGGCACACGGCGAGGGCGAACTACTGCTACGCACGGCGCACGGCGGCTAGGATCGCCGTGACCTCCGCGGCGTCGGTCATCCGGAGTGTGTATTCGTCGTCGGGCACGTCACAGCCCATCGGCACGTTCGGGTTGCGAAAACGCATCGCGCTTTGCCGCGAGCCACTTGCGGATAGGTGGATTTCGGACACGCCGGTGCGCGCTAGAAAACCTGCGACGTTGTTGGCGCGCAGGCCACCACCGGCGAGCACGCCAATGCGGCCGCGAGCCAGCGTGACGAGCGTTTGGATCAACGCCGCGCCCAGCAACGCGGAGGATTGTTGCCCCGAAGTCAGCACGCGCTTTACACCGAGTGCAATCAGATCCTCGAGGGCCTGCGCGGCATCCGCCGTGACATCGAATGCGCGATGGCAGGTCACGGGCTTGCCAGCCGCTGCGTGCACCAGTTCTTTCATCCGCGCGAAATCGACCCGGCCGGTCGCATCGAGGACGCCAAACACGAGGCCATCCGCGCCCGCTGCGAGCAGCGATTCGGCATCGGCGCGCATGATCGAAAACTCGCTTGCGTCGTATAGAAAGTCGCCGCCGCGCGGTCGCACCATCGCCATCACGGGCAAGTCGACCGCAGCCTTGATTGCACGCAGCAACCCGAGGCTCGGCGTCAAGCCACCCTCGGCAAGCCCCATGCACACCTCAAGGCGGTGCGCGCCGCCACGCTGAGCAGCGAGTGCGCCAGCAACGGAGTCGACGACAATCTCGACGCAGGGGTGTGTGGTGTTGGCAGGCATGGTGTGCAGTCTTATGTTCTAGGGGTGCGACCGCAACTGCTGCACCTTTCCGGCCCATTGCGTGGCAAGACCGTTACGTATGCGACCAACTCGCTGCTAATCGGGTCTGCTTTGACTGCCAAGGTTTGCCTGAAGGATCCAGCGGTAGCCGGCCAGCACGCGGTCATTGAATACAACGCCCCCGACTGCTCGTTCCACCTGCGCGGATTGTCGGGCGCCATCTTTGTCAATCACATCGAAGTGCTGGAAGTGATCCTAACCGATGGCGACCTGATCGAGTTTGGCATTGATGGTCCGCGCGCGCGCTTCCGGGCCTTTGCGCCGAACGGCAGTGTCTGCAAGCCGGTGCGTCGCATGCTGCTGGACGCGCGCGAAGTGGGTCGCCACTCCGGCAGCATCTCTGCTGTGCGCGGTTTTACGCGCGACATCCTGACGTTGGCTACGCCGCAGCTAAAAGTGGGTGTGCCAGTCCTGATCGCCGTGCTGGCGTTGCCCCTCGGATGGATTGCAGGCTGGTTTGGCAGTCAGCCAAGCGAAGCGGCCCGCCTCGCAAACTTAGTGGCACTCGAAGATATAAATAAGCTCCGTGAGGGGCTTGCTGCCGAGGCCAAAAAGGTGGATCAGTTGTCCGCAGCCAACGAGCTGCCAAGGGAGGTGCGGACTAAGTGGGGCCTTGGTGTTTGCCTCATACACGGCATTGTCGGCATGAAAGATGCCTCTGGCGAGGTGGCGCAAAATGAGTCCGAGCAGCCGTTCGAATTTGAATACTCCGGCACCGGCTTTTTGGTTGGTGCCGATGGCGCAGTGGTTACGAACCGCCACGTGGTCGCGCCCTGGGAATACTCGGAAGACCTGAAGCCCTTATTGGCGGCTGGCTACACGCCGTTCTTCAGTCACTTCACGTCGACTTTTCCAGATCGCGCACCGATTTCGATCGAACCCGGGTCTGTGCGGATGCGCAGCGATCAAATCGATGTCGCGATCTATCGCCTGTTGCCGAGTTTGATCACGGGCCTGCCGCTGCTGCCGCTCCATGTTGGCTCGCTGGAAAGTTTGCCCGATCAACGAGCCATTGTGGTGGGGTATCCGACCGGGCTTAGCGCGCTGCTAGCGAAGGCCGCTCCTGCGGTGGTGGCAGCACTGCAGAAGGAACGCGCAAACATGACCTTGGTGATTGCCAAGCTGTCGAGCGCTGGCGAAGTTTCGCCGACCATCACCCAGGGCATCATCAGTGATGCGCTGCCAGAAAAACTCGTCTACGACGCGCCGACCACGCATGGCGGCTCGGGTGGCCCGGTGTTTGGCGGCGACGGCAAGGTGATTGCCGTCAATCACGCGATTCTGCAAGGCTTCGGCGGTGCCAACTATGGCGTGCCGGTCAGCTTCGTATGGGACCTTCTCAACGCGAAGTGACCAGTGCCGGATTGGTGCCGCAGCGTGGCGCGCCCGCGCCACACGTCACTGGATGGTAAAATAAAGGCCGTCGCTAGCGGCGATGCCCTGCGGACCGCACAGCGCGTCGACGTAGCCGATCTGAAAGACGTAGCTCGTGCCGATTAGGCGCAGCGCATTGGGGAGCGGCAGGGCAAAACGTGTATTGCCGAGCACGCCGCTCGCAGGCAGCAGTGCAACTTCGGTGAGAAAGGTCGTGATGTCGAACGCGAGCTGCACGCCGGCAAATGGCAATTGGCTCGAAGGTGCTGGCTGTCCGCCGATCGCCACCAGGGCAAGTGGTGACCTCGCAGGGGTTGGGCCGCGGATCGCCCACAGACTGAACGCTGTGTTGCCGACTTTGGGCAGGGATCCGGCCAGCGATTGGATCGCTCTGCTGCACGTGGTGGTGCTCACGCCGACGTTGATCGCATTGGGCGAGGCTTGCGTCAGGTTGGGGCCGACGCCGAAATTCACACTGCCAAACGGCGTGCCAAACAGCAGGTTAGAAGTATCGATGTAGTGGCCGTCGAAGTTGAAGGTCAACACGCCGCCCGGCACGCCGGAGAGCGCTTCGTTCATGCTCGCTTGGATTTCGGCCTGCGTGCGCGCCATCGGCCAGACCCGCAGTTCGTCGATGCGACCATTCCAGGTCTCGATGCCCGCCACGCTCGGGTCGCCATTGCCGATCCGGATCGCGCCGCCATTGTTGGGAATCTCCTGCGCCGTCGACAGTGCGCGGCTGGCGACCGGCAAGCCATTTTTATAGAGCGTGAGGTTTTGCCCGTCATAGGTAGCAGCGATGTGAGTCAGCTGCGCAAACTCGCCGCTAGTGAACGGGTAGCTGACCGAGTTGTTTACGCCACTCGGCGTTTTCATCGCGAAGATCAGCACTCGGCTTGCGGTGTTGGCGGCATTCACGCGGAGAAACCAGACCTCGGCGCCGGGGTTGGTGTTTTGACGAATGATGGTCGGCCAGCGCCAGAGGCCGGTGGCGATCGATGCGTCGTCATAGGTAATCCATGTTTCGACCGTGATGCCGGTTGGCGGCACAAACAGCGCGTTGAATGCGAGGTCGACGCCACCATCGATGCCGCTGACCAGTTGTAAGCAGGGGTTCTGCGCTGCAACTTGTGAGGCGCCGACCAGCAACATCAAGAATGGCAGAATGCGCATGGGTATCTCCTAGCGGAGAGTCTAGTCGTGTTGCCATCGGCGGGAAGTGTGCGTTGTGGATCATCTGGGCGCATTTTGTTGCGCATGACGCGATGGCTCCGGCTTGTTTTTCGTCGCCAATAAGGCCCTGCGGCACTGCGAGCCGCGGCCAAAACCCGGATGCGCGGTGCCGAATGCGGCACTGTGGTCCTGTGGCACTGCGGCACTGCGGCCCTGCGGCATTGCGGCACTTTGGCACTGCGGCACTTTGGCACTGCGGCCCTGTGGCATTGCGGCACTTTGGCACTGCGGCACTTTGGCACTGCGGCCCTGTGCTTATAGGGACCCATCCCGGTCGCATTGCTCGCGGCTGCAACGTCGGTTGGGATGATCGACTGCGCTACGCGCGAGCGCGGGTAGGATCCGCAACAGAATACCCCACATGGATTTCTTACGCGCACCCATAGCCATCCTCGTCGTCGCCGCAGTTGCGATCGCGCAGCAGCGACCGCCGCACTGGTCCTATCAGCGTGTCGAGCGTCCGCCGTTGCCGTCCGTGCGTAACGAGAACTGGAGTAAGGTTCCGTTCGATCGCTTCGTGTTGGCGCGCTTGGAACAAATCGGGAACGCGCCAGCGCCCGCCGCCGAACGTGCTATTTGGCTGCGTCGTACAAGCCTTGACCTGTGTGGACTGCCGCCGAAGCCCGAGTCCGTCGCTGCATTCGCCGCCGACCTGCAGGATGGTGCCTTTGAACGCGCCGCCGACCGGCTGCTTGCGGAGCCTGCCTTTGGCGAGCGCTGGGCGCAGATGTGGCTCGATCTAGCCCGGTATGCGGACTCGCAGGGTTACGAGAAAGATGATCTGCGGCCCGATGCGTGGCGCTATCGCGACTGGGTGATCTCTGCATTTGGGCGCGATTTGCCATTTGATCATTTCACGCTGGAACAGCTCGCTGGCGATCTGTTGCCCGGTCCTTCGATCGATCAGTTGGTGGCGACGGCGTTTCATCGGCAAACGATGACGAACACCGAAGGCGGCACCGACGACGAAGAGTTTCGCACGGATGCGGTGATCGACCGGATCAACACGACGATGTCGGTTTGGATGGGTTCAACGGTTGGTTGCGCGCAATGTCACGATCACAAATACGACCCGTTCTCGCAGCGCGAGTTTTATCAGTTGTTCGCGTTCTTCGATCAGACTGAGGACAACGACCAGCCGGACGAGCAGCCGACCATGCGCGCGCCAAACTCGGCGCAGATGCGGCGCACTACCGAGCTGCAGCAGATTGCGGCGACGCTGCGGGAGCAGTTGCGAGGGGATAAGACGGCGATAGCCGCGTTTGCCAAGACGCAACGGGAGCGCCTCGCTTCGGCCGCGGCGGCGATCACAACGCGATCGCCGTGGCATTTGCTCGGCCCGTTGCGTGGCGCGAGTTTTGACGATGCGTTCGATCGCCCGCGTGCGCCTGAGCTACAAGTGCAGCTCGATGAGGAGCAAGAAGGGCAGCGTTGGCAGGAGCGTGAAGACTTCGGTGATGGCAAGGTGCACACCTTTGGTGGCGACAACAGCGCGAACTATCTTTACCGCACGATTCAGGCGAGTGCCGCAGCGACGGTGGTGCTGTCGGTTGGCCACGACGACGCGCTGCGCGTGCAATGGAACGGCCGCGAAGTTTTTGCCAAGAAGTCGTCCGGTGCCGCTATGCCCGATCAGGAGTTGCTCGAGGTAACGCTCAAGCCTGGAAATAATGAGTTGCTGCTCAAGGTGGTCAATGGCGGCGGCATTGGCGGTTTTTATTTCGATCTGCGTGCTAGCCAGTTTGGTGCTGTGATCGAGGCTGCTTTGCAAAAGCCCGAGGCTTCCTGTTGCGAAGCCGATCTGCTGACGATCCGTGAGGCCTACAGTCGGTTCGCTGGCGAGTTGGCGCCGGCCCGCGCTCTGCTGGTGGAGTGCGAGCGCGAACTCGCATCTTTGCTAGGACCGTTGGTGCCGGTGCTGCGCGAGTTGCCCAAAGATCGTGCGCGAACTACGCGCATCCATTTGCGCGGCAGCTTTCTAAATCAGGGCGACCCGGTCAGCATGGATGTCCCTGCGTGCTTTCCGCCGTTGCCGCAAGATGCGCCGAAGGACCGGCTCGCGCTCGCAAAATGGCTGGTGTCGCGGGACAACCCGCTGACTGCGCGCGTGCAGGTCAATCGTTTCTGGGAAGAACTGTTTGGCCGTGGGCTCGTTGTCACCAGCGAAGACTTCGGCAGGCAGGGGGAGCCGCCATTGCAGCGTGAACTGCTCGACTGGCTTTCGGTTGAGTTCATGGAGTGCGGCTGGTCGGTCAAGCAGTTGTTGCGCACGATTGTGTTGTCGGCGACGTATCGGCAGTCGTCAGTGGCTTTGCCGGGCATGTATGAAAGCGATCCATACAATGACCTGCTGGCGCGCGGCGCATCGTTCCGTCTGTCGGGCGAGACGCTGCGGGATCAGGCGCTCGCGGTCAGTGGCCTATTGAGTAAAAAGCTGTTGGGCCCGAGTGTGATGCCGCAGCAGCCCGATGGTATTTGGGGGCAGATGTATTCTGGCCTCCAGTGGCAGACGAGTGCTGGCGAGGATCAGCATCGCCGGTCGATCTACACGCTTTGGCGGCGCACGAGTCCCCACCCGGCAATGACGACCTTTGACGCGCCGAGCCGCGAGTTCTGCGTGCTGCGCCGACTGCGAACCAATACGCCGTTGCAGGCGCTTGTCACCTGGAACGACCCGCAGTTTTTCGAGTGCGCAGAAGCGCTGGCGCAGCGCACGTTGCGCGAGTGTCCGGGCGATGATGCGGCAAAGATCGCGCACATGCTGCAATTGGTTTTGCAGCGCGCGCCATCGCCTGCAGAACTGCAGCGAATGCTCCTGTTCGTCAGCATTGAGCGCGAACGGCTCGGCAGTAAGGACTCAGTTTTGCCATGGACCCTGTGCGCCAATGTGTTGCTCAACCTAGATGAGTTCGTTACCAAGGGATAAGCGCTGCAATGGACCTGCCAAACGATCTGCTAAACACGACGCGCCGCCGGTTCCTTGGCAGCAGCGGCCTCGCCTTCGGCAGCATGGCGCTTGGTTCGTTGCTCAGGGGAGATTCGAAGCGGCCGTTTGCCCCCAAGGTAAAGCACGTCATTTACCTGCACATGGAAGGCGCACCGCCGCCGCTCGACATGTGGGATCCCAAGCCTGTGCTGCAGAAATATGACGGGCAGCTTTGCCCCGATGAGTTTCTTGCCAAGGCGCGCTTTGCGTTTATCAAAGGCCACCCAAAGCTGCTTGGCACCAAGTGGGGATTCAGCAAGCACGGTCCATCGGGGGCGGATGTAGTTGAATTGCTGCCGCACCTGGGACAGGTGATGAGTGATGTAATGGTTGTGAAGTCGATGCAGACTGACCAGTTTAATCACGCGCCGGCAGAGTTCTTCCTGTTCACCGGCTCGCCGCGCATCGGCCGCCCTTCGATGGGTGCGTGGGCGAGCTATGGACTTGGCAGCGACAATCACAACCTGCCAGGTTTCGTGGTGCTCGTCTCTGGCAACCTGCCTTCGGCGGGAAAGAGCGTTTGGGGCAGCGGTTTTTTGCCTTCGCTGCATCAGGGCGTGCAGTTGCGTTCGGTAGGGGATCCGGTGCTTTATCTGAAGGACCCGCCGAGTGTCGATCGTGCGACGCGCCGCCGCACGCTGGATGCAATGAGCGATCTAAACCGGCTGCATGGCGAGGCCGACCCTAACCCCGAGATCGAAGCTCGCATCGCGCAGTATGAACTCGCGTATCGCATGCAGATGTCGGTGCCGGAGGCCGTTGATATTTGGTCAGAGCCCAAGGAAGTGCACGAGCTGTATGGCACGGAGCAAGGCAAGGTGTCACTCGCAAACAATTGTTTGCTGGCGCGTCGTCTTGTCGAGCGCGGAGTGCGCTTTGTGCAGATCTATGACTCGGGGTGGGATATCCACGGCACCAGCCCGGGCGATGACCTGATGACCCAGTTGCCAAAGAAATGCCGCGAACTCGATCGCCCGCTCGCCGGGTTGATCACCGATTTGCGGCGACGCGGTCTGCTGGATGAGACGCTGGTGATTTGGGGCGGTGAGTTTGGTCGCACGCCAATGAACGAAGCGCGCGACGGGTCCAAGTTTTTGGGCCGCGACCACCATCCTCATTGCTTCACAATTCTAATGGCCGGTGCTGCCGTAAAGCGCGGGGCCGTGGTCGGTGCAACCGATGACCTCGGTTATCAAGTGACGGATACACCGGTCCCCGTGCACGACCTGCAAGCGACGATCCTGCACTTGCTCGGGGCCGACCATGAAAGGTTGACGTATCGCTTCCAAGGTCGCGACTTCCGGCTCACCGATGTTGCCGGCCATGTGCGTGGCGAGTTGTTGGCGTAGCGCCCCGCTCACAATAGGCACTCTGCCAGCGTGCAGTTTTGACGGGCTGTTATTAAGTTACGGCCGCTACGAGCGCAGCTTGCAGATCCTCTAATTTGAATGGCTTCTCTAGCAGCGTGCGAAAACCATAATGACGCGGATTTGAAAGAACCGGGTCGCTGTGGTAGCCACTGGTGACGATTGCCCGAACCGAAGGGTCTTCCGCATGTATTAGTTTGAGCGTGGCGTGCCCGCTGCGGTCACCCGGCATTGTTAGATCGAGGACTAAAACGTCAAATGGCCGATCGCTTGTGCGGTTAGCACGCCAGATGGCGAGTAACTCGTCACTTGTGGCGGCAACTTGCACCGTGTGGCCAATCCTATTGAGCATGCGGGATAAAAGGTTTCGTAAACTAGGCTCGTCGTCCATGACGAGGATCTTCAGGCCCTTTGGTCCAGCCAGATGCGCAAGGATCTTTAGCCCGGGCGGATCCTCTGCAGTGGTTGGCAGACTGACTACAAAGCAAGCGCCAGAAGGAACGGTGGTGTCTAGCACCAGGGATCCCTTGTGACGGCGCATTATCCAAAACGAAGTTGCGAGTCCGAGCCCAGTCCCACTTGCCTTTGTGGTGAAATAAGGGTCAAAGATTCGCAACCGATTTTCCACCGATACCCCAGGGCCATCATCTTGACAGCGCACTTCGATGCACGGAGGCGTGTAAGTGGGTTGATTGCGGACTGTGACGTGCAAGGTGCCACCAGCCGGAGTTGCTTGTGAGGCATTGATCGCCAGGTTGTGAAACACTTGTGTGATTTGCCCGATGTCGAGCGTCGCGAGTGGCAGGGCATTGTCGATGTCGAAGCGCACTGCGGTATTAGTTCCGCGCAGTGCAAATTGGATTGAATCGCGCACGATTTTCCCGAGGTCTTGAACCAGCATCACCGGATCCCCGCCCCGAGAAAATGTGAGAAGTTGTTTGGTAAGGCTTTGCGCCCGCTCGCAGGCGACCTCGGCCTCGGTGAGCAGGTCCAAAGACGTGCCAAGCGGCAGGTCGA
Organism: Planctomycetota bacterium; assembly: GCA_014192625.1. GTDB lineage: Bacteria > Planctomycetota > UBA1135 > UBA1135 > UBA2386 > BJHM01. The sequence goes on along the minus strand of BJHM01000019.1, from coordinate 25,654 downwards.
GTCGCGCTAGCGAGATGTTGCCGAGAATCGCCGTCAGCAGGTTGTTGAAGTCGTGCGCGATGCCGCCAGCGAGCTGGCCTAGCGAAACAAGCCGGTCGGCAACCAGCTCTTGTTCGCGTTGTAAGTGATCGGCTTCAGCCTTGACGAGATTGGCAACCGTCACTTTGTGGTTGCGTTCGGCAATCGCCGAGGCAATGCGCGGCGCGGCAAGGGTCGCAACCGCGGTAAGCATCACCTGGTCGCTATCGGAAAAGTGGTTAATGAATGCTGATTCACAGTCGAGAACGCCGATCACAACGCCTTCGTAAATTATGGGTACGGTTAATTCGCTGCGGCCAGCAACGAAGTCTTTTAGGTAGCGCGGCTCGAGGCTGGTGTCATTGGTGATCAATGGCTTACCAGTGGACGCAACATACCCGACGATGCCATGGTTTTTCGCGATGATTAGCCGCTCATAGATCTCACGTTCGCGCGGATTTTTTATGCCGAAAGCAGCAACCTGAAAGAGACCTTCAGGCTCAACGAGGTATACGACGCAATCGTCGAAGCCGAGGAGCTCACCGATCTTTTGGGCGATATCCCACAACAGGTCATCCAAGGAATTCCGTTGCAGCAGCAAGTGTGCAAAGCTGGTCAACTGCCGGAGAGCCGTCTGCGGATCCATCGCACCAGTTTTGCCGCGGATAGATTTTTCTGGTAGTTGATCTGTCATAAATGGGGGATCAAGCAGCCTCGCAATAAGGGTAGAAAAATATGCCGATTTTACAAGCCCGCCATTCCCGCAGACGAGGTCATTGACAGCAAAATTTTTTGCTTCCGGCTAGCACTAATGCGTAAGCCGGTGGCTGCGTTGTTTTCAGCGCTACAACCGTAATGCGAAAATTTGCAAAAATACGACTTCTGGCACGGACAACCTGTTGCCGCGTGGCATCGAAAATCATGTGGTAGCCTTTTTGCGTAGTTTGCTATTCAAATGTTGGTGGCTGAGGTGCTTCGTGATCTGCCGGCGGCCAAAGCTGTATGACCTGCAATGCAGAAGTTCTCGTGCAGACCAGTTAGCTGCCAGCTGGCCCCGTAATTGCCAGTATCATGGCGGTCTCAAGTGCGTGGACATGCGCATATGTGCCCATAGATTGCTTTCCTGTGATGGTTACTTTCTTGCGAGTTCTCTGGCCGACCCCCAGCCGGCTGCAGGGCTCATTTAAGATAAAATTTTTTGAGTGTTAGCAGCACTCTTTCCGGCGAATGGTCAGCCTGACCGCTCGTCGAATTTAAAAAGGAGCTTGTTCCCATGCCTATACGGAATCAGCACAATTTTGGCAGTTTCCCTGTGGTCGATTTTTCAATAGCAGTCTTGCCATGCAGGTGCAGCAGTTGCTGTTGGCAAGCGAGAGTCATGCTTTCTGCGCGATTTTTGGCAATGGGTTTGCTAGCTGCAAAGGTGGCCGTCGATGCGCAGTGAACTTGCAAGCACATGCCCGGCGATTGCGGATTTGGCAGTAAGCGATCCAAGATCTGGTCCGTTGTCAGCTACGCCTGACAAAGACAAGGGGCTCGCCCACCATGTAAAAACCAAAGTGCTCATCATCGACGATGATCCGGCAGTGTTGCGCTATATCCAGCGCGCGCTGCGGGTTGCTGGATTTGAGGCTATCTCTGTGGAGACGGGGGCTGCTGGAATCGTCTTTGCGCGCTCTGCCCACCCGGATTTGATCGTCTGTGACATTAATATGCCCGGCATTGATGGGCACGGAGTTCTTAGCGCGCTCCGTGGGGATGCTGCGACCTGTGACATGCCTTTCATTTTCTTGACCGGCCTAGGCGACCAGGCGAATGTGCGGAATGGTATGCGGCTTGGCGCGGATGACTACATTGCGAAGCCGTTTTTGATTTCTGAATTGGTTGATGCTGTTCGGTCGCGTCTCGCTCGCCGTCGGCAAATTACCGAGGTCTTACAGCAGCAGGTCTCCACAATGACGGAGCGGCTTACGTCGCTGATGCAGTCTGGATTAGGTCGGCAAATGCGCGCCGCGCCAATTGGGATGCTCGATCGGCGGCAGTTTGAGCGCGTCGTGGAACGCTTGAGTGTTACATGCAGTATTGCGCTGCCGACGTTGCCGGTGGCGATTCTTCGCATCACGGACTCGGACAAGATCTACGGCAAGCTTGGCCACGCTGCGGGGGAGGAATTGCAGCACGCGATCGAACAACGCCTGCTGGTTGAAGTTGCGGCTCGGCCGTTATTGATGGCAGTGGGGCATTTAGGCGTGCAGCGGTTTGGTCTCGTATTTTTGGCTGGTACAGATGGGATGCTCGCCATGAGCCAATTGCAGGATTTGGCAGATGCGATGCGGCAGCAATACCAGGTGCAAGGACGTGAGATTTTTGTGCAGTTCATTATTGGAATGACGTATGGGGCAATTGCTTCTGTGAGCAGCGAAACAGATGCTCCCGCTCCGGCCAAAGCTGGGGACCTTCTGTTACAGGCAGAAGCCGCAACCAAGCTGGCGATGAGCCGGGCATTTTCTGGCCTCGAGGTATTTCAGGGGGCTCTGCCGGTCGATTTGGCTGACAAGTTTCAGCTCGAGGCAGATCTGTATCACGCGGTTGAGCGCAACCAACTGCATTTGGTCTACCAGCCGCAAGTGAGCCTGTTGACCGATGACGTTTTTGGCTTCGAAGCACTGGTTCGATGGCAGCACCCGCAGTTTGGCTTGGTTTCGCCCGCCGATTTCATCGAATTAGCCGAGCAGAACGGAACGATTGTGGGGATCGGCGAATGGGTGCTTCGCACCGCCTGCACGCAGATGGCAACGTGGTTGGCACAGCAGCGGCCGTTTCAGCGCGTTGCGGTCAACGTTTCGGCGATTCAGATTCATCAAACGGATTTGGTGGCAATGGTTCGATCATGTTTGCAGAAAGCGGGCCTTGACGCGAAGCACCTGCAGCTTGAGCTTACCGAATCATCGGTGCTCAGCGACTTGCCGCGTGCCTGTCAGCTGATAGAAGACCTGCATGCGATTGGCGTCTCGGTGGCGATCGATGACTTCGGGGTTGGATTTTCTTCTTTGTCCTACCTGCTGCAGTTGAAATTCGACGAACTCAAGATCGACCGTTCCTTCATTCATAACATGGAGCAGGAACCAGACAAGATTGCGATTGTCGACATGATCCTCGGCTTAGCTGAGCGGCTTGGCTTTGAGGTAACAGCGGAAGGCATTGAAACGGTGAGCACCCGCAACCTTTTATCGCAGCGGCGTTGCCGTCTTGGGCAAGGGTATTTCTTCGCCAGGCCACTCACGGTGCTGGGGATTGAGAGCGCGCTTATTTTGGCTTCCACCAAGCTGGTTCAGGATGGCAAGGTAGTTTTGCAGCCACCCAGTGCTCAGTTGAGCGCGCGCAGCCTTGCCTTGGCGGTCAGTCCGCGTCCGGGCGCAATCAGAGCGCAAAGTATTGCCGATCAAAAAATGCAGCGCTACCTGTTTGCCTAGCGATTGCACTGCTGAGTGGGTCTCAGGCGGGCGTTTTGGTTAGCGACTGCGACTTAGATGTCCGCTTGGCCGCAGTTTCGCGCCTAGCAGTTTGCGTTTGCGAAAATACCCTTGATTGACAGTCAGGCCGAGGTTGGCGCCAAACGGAAAAGCTGGCCTGTCAATTGGAACTCCTCTGCTGGCGCGCGTCGAGCAGCTCTCGGATCTTCTGTGCCAGTGCGTTGATGCTGAACGGCTTCTCAAGCAAAGTTTCGCCTGATTGCACGACACCATGCCGCGCAATAATGTCGTCCGTGTAGCCAGAAATAAAAATTACTGGCAAGTCCGGCCGCTGGCAGAGGGCGGCATTAGCGAATTCGCGGCCGTCCATGCCAGGCATTACGACATCTGTAACGATTATATCAGGCTCCGGCGTGCAATTGCCGAGCATTTCCAGGGCATCCGCAGCATTCTGAAATACGGCCACGCGATAGCCGAATTTAGTAAGTCCATGTGTTACGAAGTCGCGAACACGCTGATCATCTTCGACCAAAATAACGTATTCGGTGCCGGTCAAAACTGATGATGTTTCTTTGGCGATTTGAGGGAGCATTATGTCACTAAGATTCTGCGGCCAGTAGATAGTGAACTGAGTGCCGCTGCCGAGTTTGCTTTGTACCTCGATGCTGCCGTTGTTCTGCTGAATGACGCCAAAAACGGTGGCTAGGCCAAGGCCGGTCCCCTTGCCGATGTCTTTGGTCGTAAAGAAAGGCTCAAAGATGTTGTTTAGCGTGTCACTATCCATTCCAAAGCCAGTATCGGTCAGCGTCACTCTGACATGGCGGCCAAGGACTCTGCTCTTGCTGACCCTGTCGACGATGCCCGTTACGATGCTGATCTCACGATTTTGCGTTCCCGTGGTGCAGGCATTGATTGCGTCGCGAGCGTTGATCAAAAGGTTGCCGATGATCTGGTCCAGTTGCTGCGGATCCGCAAGAATCGGCGTGGGTTCTTCGCATGGTTGGAAGTTTAGGTTTATGTCCTCGCCGATCAGGCGCCGGTAGATGCGCAGGGAAGATTCGATTTGCTGATTCATATCAGCAAGTATTGGTCGGATGACCTGTTTGCGACTGAACATCAGCAGTTGCTGGGTGAGTGCTCTGGCGCGCTGGCTGGCCGCCAAGATCTCGTGAAGCTGATCTGTTTGATGGCGCTGTAGATTTGTCTCTCCGCTTAGGAGCTCGGTGTAGCCACAAATGACGGTTAGCAGGTTGTTAAAGTCGTGCGCCACGCCGCCTGCGAGTCTGCCGATCGCTTCCATTTTGTGCGACTGCGCGAGCTGCGAAAGCAGTTTTTCTTTTTCTTCCTCAGCACGTGTGCGATTTGATATGTCGTGAAAGACAATTAATTGGTATTTGCGACCTGATAGATGTAATTCTGACGAGTTGAATTCAACGGGGATCAGATTGTTTTGGGAGGTCACTAGATGGCCGCGATCAACCCGCTGGTTCAAATGGGAGCCTGAGCGCTTTTTTGAATCGTCTGGAATGGCGTCTAAGCTAAAAGACGCAAAAGCCGAGATTTGTTTGCCGATCAATTTGGCGCGACCGCTTGCCGTCATCTGAATGAGTGCTTGATTGCATTCGACCAAATTTTGTGTTTCGATTTCGACGAGTGCCATTCCGTCTGCGCTGCCATCAAAAATGGCGCGGTATTTTTGTTCGTTTTCCCCTAACAAAACAGCAGCGATGTGCTGCTTGGCAACTTGGTTTTCGAGGTCATCATTTGCCCTCGTTAGTGCGTTATGAGCTCGATCCAGATCTTTGAGTTGCGCTGTGACCTGTTGCTGTGAATGGAGCATCAAATGCAATACATTCACGTGGCTTGCAAGCATGCGCAGTCCCGGCAGCGATTTTTCCTCCATCTTTGGAAAGAAGCCCTGCTTTTTGACGGAGACCGCTGTCACTAATAAGCGCCATGGCAAATTTTCAGTTTGTTGGACTGTCGTCAACATTAGCGTGGCCAATTGTTGCCCGCCGATACAGACTTTAGCGAGGGCCTCACCACTGAGAATGTGTGTTTCATCCCGCAAGCACTGATAGATGATATGCGCTAATTGGTCCGACTCCTGTGGCCCGGTGATTTCTGGACCACGCGCGGCAAGAATGCGCATGATTCTCGCCTCCTGTTCGACAACTAAGCAGTATTCGCAGTCAAAAGTCTCTGCGCCTGCGTCCGCCACACATTCCCAGAAACTGGTCCCAGATTTGTCAAGTTGCTGCCGTTGGCTAAAGCGAACGACGCCATCGAGCACGCGCTGCTCGGCGTCGCGCTTGTGGCGAATGTCAATCAGCATTTGCTGGGTTGACAAGAGCATGCCGACGGTTCTTTCCAGTTCTGCCTGTAAAGCAACCATCGGCTTTTCTATGTGAGGCTCGTCAGGCTGCCTCATATTTAGCGCTCGATCACTCATGCCCGCGTGATGACGTAAAGCGAGGTTGTGTAGTTGTGGAACTGGTTGCGGCCACCGAGTCGGGCAAACTCACCGAATCCATACATTCCCAGCCATGCGCTGACTTTCCCATTTACGGCCAAGGGTTTTTGCATCGCCCGTACAATTTCTTCTTTTGTTACACGGTCGAGGGTTAGCCTGCCGCGAGCGCCGCAGTCCGCATGGAAAACGGCGACGATCTTTTTGGTGCCGCAGGCGGCGAGAATTTGGCGCATCATTACGTCGAGGTTGCGAAAGATGCGTGCCTCGTCCCGGTGCATAAGGGAGAGCTTTGTGCCGGCCGGGCAAGTGACCGGCATAAGGAATGTCCCGTCTGCCTCGCTATGAGTGATTACGCGCAGGATGTGCGAGTCGCCGTATTCTTCGGCATCTGCGTCGCTCAGTCGTATCCCGACGGCGCCACTCGGAATCGTGTCACCAGGTTTTGCTGTTTCAGGTTGGCCGAGGTGCCTGGTAAAAGAGCGCCACGCCGGCTCGCCGGCGATTTGGTGCACGCGGTTGCCGGTTGATTTAGTGACCGTCAGCTCTACCGCGGCGGGTGTGAAGCCATGGGAGGCCTGCGTGTAAACTTCGAGCGAGGGATCGAAGAAACCCACCAACATGGCGGCATGTTCATGCACGCTGTCGTCGACAAATTGGTAGCTCGCTATGCCCTTCATGTTGTCGGCTGATGTGCCGCCAAAAATGGTAATGTCATCGCCAAGGACTGACTCGATTCCGGCAATCGCTTTATCTGCGTCCACGTCGATTCCGGACGCGAGGAGCATCACGAATTTTGGCTTACCCGACTGTTTGACCAAGTCGCGCGCAAGCTTCGCGGCGGCTAGATCCGAGTTGCTGCCGTCCAGGTGCTCGACGTAGGTCATTAAGACCTCGTGGGCCTCGCCGAAAACCAACATCACGGCTATGGCGCGCATGCTTTCGTTGGCGCCTTCTCGGCCGATTACGCCAGCGCATGTGCAGCCAATGATTCGGGCCTTGGGGCAGTGTTTGCGCACCGACTGCAACACGGCGTTGTGGTCATGGCCCATTGTCAGGTGGAGTGCAACCAAGCGGCAATCTGCGGCAGAATGGCCAGCACTAGCTGCTAGAATCGCACTTTCTACTGCCTTTTTGGTGTCGATTATTCCGTTTGACGCTGACTCGAATGCGAGCATTGGCGGTTACCTATTAGGAGAGCTTATGACGCGCGGCTGAGGCGGGCTATTAGGCGGCCTCAAACATTGCTGTCTGCACAGATTCTGATGAAATACCATAGATCACATCGCGCTTGATTTCGATCCGCACTTGTGCGTAGCTCCGCAGCTTCTAGTCCTGTCTCAGGCGCCACGGTTTGGGGCTCGAATCGGTGTTGCATTTGACCAAGGCCGATTTTCGTGGCTGGTTTCCACGTGTAATGACGGATCGAGATTCCGCGTTTTCGTGGCCTTGCCTATCAGTGGCAGTTGCGCAACAGTTCGATCCTGCGCAGCGGTTTGATCATGCACATTTTTTATTTTGCTTTTCCCGCGTGCTTTGGGGCAGGGCTATTTGGCTAAGCTTATGGCGTAGAGTCGTATGTGTGGGCTGCCGTATTTGCGGCGCTATTTGGCGATTGCCAAAAGTGTGGGCCATTTCTTTTGAGGTTCCGCCGTTCGCACTCGGTGCCGTGTTGGTTTTCGGCCGCAAGAAATCGGTCGCGGAAAAAAAATGTAGCTGCTTCGATCGGGTTTTTCTGTCTCACGCGGCAGGAGCCGTGCGCAGGGGTTTTTATGTGATGGGTGACCGATTTTCGCGGTCCGCCTGTTATTCTCCGCTCTCGGACAGGCCAGGTTTTCTTTCCTTAAACGGTGTTACAAGGATGGCGTTTTTGTAATGGTGAAGAATAGCTAAGGTATTAGAATCGGGCTTGAATAAGGGCTGCACTATTGCCGCCGATGCGCGGCTGGCATTGTCTTTACAGCTGCGGCTTGCCGACTAAAAAATAGGTGACCCGATGCTGATACGATTGCTTGTGCTGAGCTCGTTTGATCGCCTCCTATCGGGCTGCGGCCCTGCGAAGCCCGAGTCGTTGGCCGCTGTGCCCACGGCAAGCGGCAAGCGGCAAGCGGTCCTGCTGCCGCCCTTGCGTTCGCAGTTTATCGCGTCCTTTTCGCGCTGACGAGGCTTAGATCCCCGCCATCTACGGGTCAAACGATTCGAGCGCCCCGTTATTGACGCTCCCGCGTTTGCACGACCCGAACGCGCTCCTCACTCCGCGCAGAACCTGACCCTAGCTTCCTGCATGGCTGCCTTGCAGCGATCAAATCGTTCTTGTGCGCTTAGAGTTGTTAGTGCCAGAGGCTTTCGCGAAGGCAGTGGATGCACTCTTTTGCTGTGCTCCGACCGAACCTGGCCGACCCACTGTAAGTTTGCCGACAGTTGGCAAGGTGCGGAGCTCCCGCGCTACCGACAGCAGTTATAGGGATGCGCAGTGAAGAGCCTCGAATGGATCAAGCTGCTGCTTTTGGGAAAGTGGGGGCAAGGGGCTTTGAAATGAAAGCGAGCGACTGTGTCGCCTTGCGCGAAGGCGACAAAGCAGGGCTAGCAACGGCATCGCAAGCTGCCGCAGGTCGAGGCCTTGTTAGCTGTCGCTAACCGCCACCATCGCAGCCGAAATCGCAACCGGTAAACCCTGCTGTGCGGATTCTTGAATGGCTGGGACGAAGGGGGTGACTGGTGCAAATACGGATCCGGCAACTGGCGTGATTATAGTGCCATGCGGACCTCGCTTTAGGGCAACCTGTGGCTAAGGCGAGAGCTAGCCGATGCCGCGTTCTAGTCGAGTGCCAAGCCAATTATAGAAGACCCGTCGCCAGCCGCGTGGCTTAGAACCTGCTTTGGCTCCGAGGTATTGGCCCCAGCACTGCCAGCGGACGTAATCTCTGGTCCACTGCAGGGCGGCTGCTTCTTGCTCGGCTGGCAGCTTCAGGCTGCGAACGTAGTCGAGGTGTTCTTTCGTGCCATGCTCAATGCCAATTCGCAATGCTTCGCGCGTTGGGATACTGACCAAGCCGAATAATCCGACTAGGTTTCGGTGGTCGCAGAAAGTTCTTTTGCCCTCTGCCCATGCCGACCGGTCGTGACTGTGGATCACACAGGCGGCGCCCTGATGCGCCAGTGTGAAACCGGCTTCGATGGCGCGTTTGCCAAACCACACATCCTCGCCAAAGCGCCTCGGTCCGAGCGGAAACTGTGCCCATGCCGTGCGTCGAAGGGCGGACGCCACGTTGTCGAAGGCGCAGGTCATTAGCTGATCGAAGCCACTGAGTTCTTCGAGTTGTTTGCCCTCGGGCAAGCATTTTAGCGTGACACCAGTGCCCCAGCCTGGCCAGGAACGGATGCGGCGGTCGAGCACCTGCTGGCATTTGGGTCGCGGGATTTGCCGGCACCACACGCCGGCGACCTTCGGGTCTGCAAACGGCAGGACCATCTTGGCCAGCCAGTCGCTGCCCTGTGGGGTCGCGTCCTGCACCATCAGCACGATGAGGTCACCCGTGGAAAGTGCGATGCCGCGATCGCGCGTTCCGCCGTGGTCGAACTCACGCTTGTCGATCGGCACGACGCGGAAACCCGCTTGTTGACACTTCTCAATCGTGCCGTCACATGAACCGCTGTCGATGGCGATCAGTTCGTCAAAGGTTGTGCCGCTCAATGCCAAGATGCCTTGCAGCACGTCGTCGAGTAGCGGGCCTGCGTTGTAGGTAGGTATGACTAGGGAGATTCGCACGGGAGAATCGTGCCGATCCTGCCGTCATCTGACCAGTCACCTCATCCATGGATCCCGCCAACTTTTGCCGCCACGGGGCATCAGGTTGGACAGGCGTGCGTGGTGGCGCTGCTAGTGGGGCGTTGCTGATCTGCAAAATAGCTTTCCTGCCGAGCAGGGGGATCAGTCTGCGCAAAGCCACGCAGCCGCGGAGGTCGTTGCGACGTGCCGCCGAAAGCGCGCATCGCGAGGAGCCAGTCATTAGGCCGCAAGCCCGTTCCGCATGAGGTGGCGTTGGTTTTTTAGTGCCTGCGCGACCACGCGCCAACGCGGATCGAAATGGGCGGTGAAGCAGTTGGCGCCCAGTGAATCGGCCCGGTGAATCGGCCCGGTGAATCAGCCCAGTGGGAAGCGCTGCCGCAGAGCGGCTGCTGATGTCAGTTACTTTTCAAGGTGAGTTGCCAGCGCCACGCATCGGCCATGCACTGGTCGAGCGAGCGGCTGGCTCGCCAGCCGAGCACTTCGGTGGCCTTTGTGGTGTCGGCGTAGGCAGCGACTACGTCGCCAGCGCGGCGCGGCGCAAACTCAAATGCGATTCGCTTGCCGCTCGCACGTTCAAAGGCAGCGATCACTTCGAGCACGGAGGAGCCAGTGCCGGTGCCCAGGTTGAAGACCTCGACCGCCTCCTTCGCCTTGTTTTGCATCAGCCGCTCCATCGCGGCGATGTGCGCCTGCGACAGGTCGACCACATGGATGTAGTCACGAATGCAGGTGCCGTCGCGCGTCTTGTAGTCGTTGCCAAACACCTTGAGCGTGCCGCGCATGCCGCAGGCACTTTGCGTGAGGAACGGCACGAGATTTTGTGGGACGCCGATTGGCAGTTCGCCGATTTTTGCCGAAGGATGCGCGCCGATTGGGTTGAAGTAGCGCAGCGCGATTGCGCGGAATCCATGGGCGCTTGCACCGTCGCGCAAGATCTCTTCGCCGATCTGCTTCGTGTTGCCATACGGCGACTCGGCGGGCTTGATCGCTGCGTGCTCGCGGATCGGCAGTTCATCGGCTTGGCCGTAGACCGTGCACGATGAGCTGAAGATGAACGCGCAATCTACGTTGGCGCGCACGTAGTCGAGCAGGTTGAGCAGCGAGCCGAGGTTGTTGCGGTAGTAGTCGAGCGGCTTTTGCACCGACTCGCCGACTGCCTTGAACGCCGCGAAGTGAATGATGCCGTCAAACTTCGGCTGCGATTGCAAGAACGCGCGGCAGGCTGCGGGATCTGCTAGGTCGACGTTGGTCCACTCGGGCCTCGTGCCGGTGATCGCAGCGATGCCATCCTGAACTTCGCGTTGCGTGTTGGTCAGGTTGTCGGCGATCACGCATTGGTAGCCGCGCACCTGCAGCTCAACGGCGGTGTGAGAGCCGATGAAGCCAAGCCCGCCAGTGACGAGGACGCGCTTCATTTGCGTACATACCCATCGAAGTCGCGGTGCTCTTGCTTGTAGAGCACTTCCTTCGGCACGTCCTTGAACGCTGCGTAGGTGATCTTCAAGCCCTCGGCGCGCGCCACTTTTGGCTCCCAACCGAGGATTTTGCGGGCCTTCGTGATGTCCGGTTTGCGCTGCGTCGGGTCATCTTTTGGCAGCTCCTTGAAGATGATTTTCTGCTTCGTGCCAGTGAGTTTGATGATCTCTTCGGCGAACTGCAGGATCGTGATCTCGTCGGGATTGCCGATGTTGACCGGATAGGGGTAGTCGCTGTGGAGCAACCGGTAGATGCCATCGATGAGGTCGTCGACGTAGCAGAACGAGCGCGTCTGGCTGCCCTTGCCAAACACGGTTAGATCCTCCCCGCGAAGGGCCTGACCAATGAAGGCCGGCAACACGCGGCCGTCATTGAGGCGCATCCTCGGACCGTAGGTGTTGAAGATGCGAACGATGCGCGTCTGTAGGCCGTGGTAGGTGTGGTAGGCCATCGTGATCGCTTCCTGAAAGCGCTTGGCCTCGTCGTAGACACCGCGTGGTCCCACCGGGTTGACGTTGCCCCAGTATTCTTCCGTCTGCGGGTGCACCGCCGGATCGCCATAGACCTCGGAGGTCGAAGCTACCAGGATGCGCGCGTTCTTTGCCTTGGCGAGACCGAGGCAGTTGTGAGTGCCGAGTGAGCCGACCTTCAGGGTCTGAATCGGGATCTTCAGGTAGTCGATTGGCGAGGCAGGCGACGCGAAATGCAGAATGTAGTCGAGCGGCCCCGGCACATGCATGAAGGACGTGATGTCGTGATGATAAAAGGTGAACGACTGCTGCTTGAAAAGGTGCTCCAAATTGCGCAGGTCGCCGGTGATGAGGTTGTCCATCCCGATGACCTCGTAGCCCTCTTTATGAAAGCGATCACAGAGGTGGGAGCCCAAGAACCCGGCGGCGCCGGTGATCAGGATGCGTGGCATGTGCTGAGGGTGAGGCCTTTCGGCGCGGGACTTGGTGCTTGGCGGAAAGCGCTATTAGAGCTAGTTGAGCGTATCACGGCAGACAGCCAAGATGTCTTGCGCTCGCGGCGGGCAGCCCCAATCGGCAGGCTGCACAACGCAACTCGCAACCACTTCGCTGGCTGGCAGGGGACATGCTCGCGAGCCGCATCAAGATGGGCAAGGCTTCGCCGCACGTTCCGAAGCGGCATCCTACAGGTGCAGCACCAGTCCCCATTGCAGCGTTGCGAAGTTGCGTTGTCGCCAGCGCGGGCGCGCCCGGCGTTCATCTGCGCCGGCTGGAATGCGATCACTTTGCAGGTTGCTGAAGGCTTGCGAGGTAGGCGATCACGTCGCGGATCTGCAGCTTGGTAAGGGAGCCCGTCATCGAAGGCATCGCGCTCGCTGCGGAAGCACTGCGTTCACGGATGCGGTCGTTGCCGATCGTCTGCAGGTTGCCTTGCATGTCGACGAGTAGCACGCCACCGTCCTGATCCTTAGTCAGCACGCCGACCATGGTGTCGCCATTGTGCAAACGCAGCACGGTGGTGGCAAAGCCTTGGGCGATCTTGGCGCTGGGATTGATCAGGGATTCGAGCAAGTAACCGCGGGTCTGGCGGGTGCCGATTCCATCCAGCACCGGGCCGGCATTGCCGCCGCTGCCGTTTGCAGTGTGGCAACGCGTGCAGCGGGTGGCTTCGTTGTCAAAGAAGATGCGGCGCCCGGCTTCGGCATCACCGCCTTCCAGGCACACCGCGTGCTCGGCAATCAGGCCAGCAGCCTTGGCCGGGATGGTGATCGCATCGAGTTGCAGAAGCAGCGATTTCGTCGTGCGATGTCGGGCAGCTTCGAGCACATCGAGCTGCACCGACGGGTCGACCTTGCCAGCGCTAAAGCGCGTGAGCCAGAGTGCGAGCACCCCATCGGCGGCGGCATTCTTGAGGTTGCCGAGCGCTTGGAACGCGGCCTGCCGTTCGCCAAGTTCTGCTTGCTCGCAAAGGGACGCGAGCACCGGCACTGCCTGCCTGGGATCGCGCCGGCTAAAAATGCTCACCGCAGTCTTGCGCAGCGCGACCGGATCTTCCGCGCCGATGCTCGCTACCACCCGGTCGAGTTCTGCACTGTCGAGCGTGTCGAGCGCCTGCAATGCGGCCACGCGCGCTTCGGTGGTGCGATTGCGTGCAGTGACGAGTTGTGACAACGCACCGCTTGCGCTTTGGCAACGCAGCCGACCGCAGGCCTCGGCGGCAGAGGCGGCAGTTGCATCGTCGGCGAGCAGTGCGATCAACGGTTGCTGCAGCATGGCGATCGTTTTGGCCGCGTCGTCGTGCTTGCAGGGCCGCCAGTTGCCGAGCACGCGATCCTGGCCGTGCGGTGCCTGCCACTCGGCGAGAATACGCACCGCCTCGTTGCGCATTGAGAGCGGGTTATTTTGTTCGGCGGCGTAGGCGGCAATCTGCGCGGCATGTTCTTGCGTGCCGAGCAGCCGCGCAGCGTTGAGCGCGCGCCAGCCAAACGCGGGGTCGCTTGCCGTGCTGTGATTGGTCAGTGCTGCGAGTGCCGGCAGCGCCGCTTCGACTGGGCCGTCGTAGATCGCGCGCGCTGCTTCGGCGCGCAAGGCGGGGCTCGCGTCATTGAGTAGCAGCGCACACTCGACAGCGCCGAGTCGGCGCAGGGTCAGTAGCGCGCCGTGGCGAACGGCGACACTCTCGTCATTTACAGCATTGATCACCCGAGCGCGATCGCCGATCAGGGCGAGACCCGTGACGGCCGCATGGCGCAGATATGGATCGCGATCGTCGTTGTCGCGCAGCATTGCGAGCAAGGCTTGTACGGTGCCTTCGCTGTCGTTTGCGCCGAGGCGACCGAGTGCAATGGCGGCCTCAAAGCGAACGCGCGAATTAGGGTCTGAAAGCAGCGGCAGCAGAGCAGGCCGCGCCGTGCTGCGGCGACAGTCGCCGAGCACCTTCGCTGCATTGCCGCGCACCTCCGCATCGTCATCGCCGAGCAATGCGATTAGCTCGTCGGTCGCCTTGCTGTCCTTGCGACCGAGGATGCCGAGGCCCCAGATCCCGTGCAGACGTGCGAGTCGCTGATCCAGATTTTTTGTCGCAGCGAGCAGCACGGACGCGGCATTGCGATCACACAATGCGAACTGCGCCTTCTGCCGAATGCGGCGATCTGGGTGAGCGAGCAGCACAAGCAGTTGTGCATCATTCTTGCTGGCAAAGTCAGCATGGATCAACTGCGCGTTGGCGCGCGCCAAAAAGTCGTTGCGAAGGCCTTCGCGCTCAACGCGGTAGATGCGGCCTTTGCCCGACTTGTTCCAGCCAGTGACCCAGTCGAGCACATACATCGCGCCATCTGGGCCGAAGTCGACATCCGTTGCGAGCACCCCCCAGATCGGCTTCTCACGGCGCAGCAGTTCGAAGCCGGCGCCCTTCGCCACAAACTGCAGGGCGTGCACGCCGCTATAGCCAGCGCCGCCGCGGAAGTCGCAGAGGAAGAAGCAGCCGCGGTAGCGTTCGGGTGAGCCGGTGCCCGGATCAAACGCGAGTCCCGATGGGCCGTCACTGACGTTGATGATCGGTGGTATGTAGGCACCCGGTTGGCCGGGATGCTGCGGCCACCAGAGTTGCTCGCGATTCCACGCGCCGCGATCGTCGAGCCACTGGTAGCCGATGCGCCAGCCGCTGTCGCCACCCTCGACGATGTGCACAAAGCGCGCGCGGTCGCCGCCGTCGCTGTTGTTGTCGCCGGTAAACAGCCTGCCGTAATCGTCAAACGCGAGTTCTTGCGGATTGCGCAAGCCGTGATGCACGACTTCGAGGCCTGAGCCAGAGAGCTCGCAACGCAAAACGGCACCTTCGTGCGGGTATGCGAGGCGGACACCTTCTTGCGTCGTCAGTGCAAAGCCGCGGTCGCCGATCGAAAAGTAGAGGCGGCGGTCGGGGCCCAGGATCAAGCCGTGCAGATCGTGGCCGATCAGCGAGGTGTGCACGCCGTAGCCGTCCGACAGCACGCTGCGTTCATCGGCGATGCCGTCGCCATTCGTGTCGCGCAGTCGCCAGAGCTTTGGGATGTTGGTGAAGAACAGGTCGTTGCCGACCGGCAGCACGCCTGACGCGATGCCACATTCGAGTTCGGCGAAGCCTTCGGCAAAGACCCCGCTCTGGTCGACCACGCCATCCCCATTGGTGTCGGTTAGCAGGCGCACGCGCTCCGTGAAGGCCGAGTATTTTGGGATGTCCTGCGCGATGTGCTTTTGATACTTGGCGAGCCGGTCGGCTACGGTCAAGCAGGCGAGGTCGTCGTCTTTCCACGTCATGTGGTCGCGCGTGTCGAATACGCCGTCGTTGATTCGAAACGTCTCGGCGACAAAAAATCGACCATGGTCGTCGATTGCAAACGCAACCACGTTGCACAGGTCAGGCTCGGCGGCGACCAGTGAGCAAGCAAGGCCCGGTGCGAGTTGAAAGGCGGCGATCTGTTGCTGCGCCTCGTCGCTCCGCGGTGCGACATACATCGGCTTTGCCGGTGCTATCGATTGCTGGGGGTGTTGAGCGAGCAACAGTGGGCCGCCGCATAGGGCTGCCAGCAGGAGACGGGGCAAGGTCATATAGCGGATGGTAGACGCTGGCGCGGTCTTGGAAAGGATTAGGCCACCGGCGATGCCTGTACGTTGGCGGTTGTTCTTCTTAAGGTTTTTGCTAGAAAGTAACCGTGCTATCACGTCACGGATTCTTGGTTCTTTTGCTGATTCTCGCGACGGGCGTGGCGCTTTCGTTGTCGAATGCGAGCGGGGTGTTTGCTCGCGGCGCGGGCGATGCCGCAAAGCTATCTGCTGGCGCAACGTTGCTGCAGCAAGGCGGCGAGGCGGATTTGGCCGATGCATTGGCAAAGCCAGCGCAGGATCCCGAGCGAACGAGTAATCCCGCTGCGGGGCCGCTATTGCTGCCGGTTTTTGAAGGGCAATTGCGGGTGCAGATCGTCGATGGTGAAAGCGGTGAGCCGGTGGCAGGTGCCGAGGTCGCGGCAGAAGGGAGCAAGTTTCGGCCTGACCAATTGTCGCTGCAAGAGCAACGTGACTACGAGCGCACCATTGACGACTTTTTGCGATTTCAGCGATGGGGCCAGCGCGCAGTTTCGGATTCCGAGGGTTTCGTTGTGCTCGAAATCGACGCGGACCGTGGCTGGGTAAAAGTGTTCGCCCAAAAAGACACGCGCTTTGGCAAGCTGTGGGTGCAGGCTCACGTTGATAACCGGCTAAAGCTGTGGCCCGATCTCACGGTGGCTGCGCGCGTCGTTGATGCTGCTGGGCATGGTTTGCCAGATGTGCCGCTAGGGATTACCGCCGAGTGGCTAATCCCGGGTGCCGCGAGTGGCGATCGCGATTGTTCGGTATTGGCTTACACGGATGGGGATGGAAATGCACAGTTGCGCCATTTCCGGCAGTTACAGGAAGACTGGCGGCCGAAAAAGCCGAAAGACCTGCGTCTATTTGTCTCGGCCCCAGGTCTGACGGCGGTTCATGCGCCGATTTCGCCGCAGTGCCCGGCTGGCGAGCCCGTCGTATTGACCATCCCCGCATATGGCGCAATTCGCTTGGCCTTGGTCGCCCGCAATAACCAGCCGGTGGCAGATTCACTGTCGCCCTCGATCGCGCTTGCCGTAGCGAATCTCGAAGCGGTTAGGGCGTGGGATGACGCGCGCAGCGGCGAGCAGATGATTGGCGGCAAGGCTGAGTTCCCCTACGTCGGGCTTGGGCTCACGTTTTTGGCTAACAGTTGGTTTGCAGGCATCAACATTGACCGGGAGTTTCTTGGTCCGCGCGGGCACAAGGAAGCCGTCGAGGTCACGCTCTCGCTCGCTGGTCAAAAGACCGCGCATCTTCGCGGTCGCCTGATTGACGCTGGTGCGTCGCCCTATAGCCAGATGAGTATTATTGCTATTGCAGACGGCAATTCGGAACCGTTTCTTTGGCTGCGTACCAATTTGCAGGGCGAGTTTGACTGGCTTGGCAGTGGCGATCATCTTGACGAGGTGCGGCGACTCGTATTTGTGGTGCGCGATGATCTGGGGGGGCCGATCGCAACTTCGGCGCCGATTGTGTTGCCGGCTGATATTTTGGAAGTGGACCTTGGTGATCTCGTCATGCGGGTGCTAAAGCCGGTGGCGCGGGGCCACGTGACGGCACTCGTTAGTCCGCTGCCAAAGCACCGGCTGAATGTGCAAGTTTGGCAGCCGGGGGATGGTGCCAACGCAGGTGCTTGGAATTTCTCCAGCGCGTTTGGCGTATCGCAGGGGAAAGACGGCGCGTTTGTCGTGGCCACCACCAGCGAAGGTTCGATCGGCGGCCCGATGCGGCTTTTGGTCACCTGTGACGATGCCGAGCCGGTTACGCCGTTTGAGTTTGCGAATGGTAACGAACAGATCAAGATTGAGCTGAGCCCGGCAGCAAAACTAACGGCGCGCATTTTGTTAGACACAAATGTGATTCTGGACTCAAACATTTCCGGGCAACTAGTTGGGATGGGGAGTGAGCAAGGATCGTTTGGAATGGTGCAGGATACTGGGACACAGTTGGAATTTAACGGTCTTCGGCCCGGCGACTATCAACTGGGGATCAAGCTTCGGGACCAAGTAATCGAAACGATCGCTGGGCTACGGCTTGCGCCAGGCGCACCAGCCGATCCGCGCGTTGACCCGATCGACCTGCGCGGCAGGCTGCATCCGATGCAGGTGCGGCTGGTCGATGCTTTGGGGCAAGTTGCCGATCACTATGGGACGCTTTACCTGCGGGATCAGAGCGCCGGCGGCTTTGTTTCAGCTGCTTACCTCGAGCATGGCGTGGTGAACTTTATCAACCTCAGCGCCAACGTCGAATTGGTGGTGATAGGGGATGCCTTTCGCCCGCTGCACTGGCAGGGTCCAACTGGGCTCGTCGATTTGCGCATCGAGATGCCATTGCCAGTCCACATCGAGTTTCGCGGGTTGCCTGAGTTGTCGCCGCAGGCATCGCTTTTGTGTGCCTCGAAGCTTTTGGGGCGATCACCATTCTCGGCAAAGCATGGCCTCGCCTTGCCGCCAGCGGATGAAGATGTTTCGCCACTAGTCGGCGGAATCGTGAGCCGGACCTGCCTTGAGGCCGGAACCTACACAGTGGTGCTCCAGTGTCAGATGCGCGATGGGGCCGCGGAGGAACTGTTTGTGACGACTTGCGAGATTTCCCCCGCGCAGTCAAGCGTGAGCATCATGGTGCCTGCGGAGCAAGCGCAGCGCATTGCTGTCCGGCTCAATAAGAAGTGACAGCGGTCAGCCTTCGCTGATTAGGGCTGTGACCTTCACGCCGCCGTGGTTAGTAGCAAACAATTGGCGCAATGGAATGCCGGTGCGGCGCGCCAAGCGCGGATCGTGCGCCAAGATTGCGAGTCGCCAGCCCGGCCCGAGAGTGCGGACTCGGTGGCCAAGGGTTTGGTAGAGGTTGCCGAGGTCGCCGCCGCTTACACGGATGCCGAATGGAGGGTTCGTGGCGACGAGGCCGCGTGCGGGCGCTGCGCCAGCCGTGTTGAACCACGGTTGGTTGGTGAGTGCATCGCAAGAGGCCGTGATTGCCTTTGCTAGGCCAGCGCGTTCAGCATTGGCGTTTGTTGCAGTGATTGCGCCGGCATCGCGATCGGAGGCTGCGATACTGGCATCCGGAAGCAGGCCAAGCGGTGCTGCTGGCAGCGCATTGAGCAGTTCTTGCCACGCGCTTTCATCGAACCACGGCGTGCCCGTTAGCGGTGTTGGCCGCAAGCGGCCCGCCGGTAGTCCTGCCGCGATTGCCGCGCCTTCGATTGCAATCGTGCCAGCACCGCAGAACGGGTCAAGCAGCGGCATTCCCGGCGCATAGCCGGCGGCGAGCAGCAACGCGTGTGCGAGGTCCTCGCGCAGCGGCGCTTTGCGGGAGTCAAGTCGGTAACCGCGACGGTGTAACGGCGTCATTGAGGTGTCGAGCGACAGCGTCAGTTGATCCTGCACGAAGCGCGCGGCAATCTGCACGGCCAGAACGCCCTCGGCAGGCTCGTCTGTAACGGCCACGCCGAGCGCTTTGGCGATCCCGTTGCGGACGCGTTCTTCGATGGCGCCCGTGTGATAGCAGCGCGATTGCCGCGACGTGGCGCGCACCGTGTAAGGCGTGCGCGGCAGCAGCCACTCGTGCCACGGCAGCAGCGCGGTCTTACGTTGCAATTCGCCCAGCGCGCGGCAGGGGAACGCGGTGCAGCGCAGTAATACATGGCTGGCGGTCCCAAGGTGCAGGTGGGCGCGCAGCAGCAGTGGCCGATCGCCGGCAAACGCAACGCCGCCACCCAGTGGCCTTGGTGTGGTGCCGAGCAGGCGCAGTTCTTCGGCGAGCAGTGGTTCGAGTCCTGGTAGGCAGGCGGCGAAGAGGGCGAGTGGTGCAGGGCCGGACATGAGCGATGCCATGCTGGGAGTGCACCGCGCATGGGGCAAGCGCGAAACACATTCATTATGTATCCGGCTTGAACTTGGTTGCAGTCGTGGCACGCTTTATTGGTGTTCCGTCGAATATCTATAGCGATCCCCATGGTGCTTGCCGCCTGTGGTGGGTCGGTCCCGCGACCGTCTGATTCTGCTGTGATTGCTCGCCACGCTGGCGCTGAGCTGGCGATCGCACGTGGCCGTTGCGGCAACTGCCATGCGCTGCCCGCTGAGCTTGCGGGTCGCCTGGCACCGCTGCCAGCGCCAAGCCTTACCAGCGTCGGTGCGCGGCGTGCAGGGCCGTCGCTCGCGCAGTTTCTGCTCGGTCACTACAGCGGCGGCAAGGCTGCCGCGGATGACCTGGCTGCGTATCTGCAATCGCAAAGTGGCGGCCGCGTCGAATTGCAGAGTGCCAACGTGGTCCCCGGCGGGGTGGAGATGGGGCGCGAGCGGTTTCTGCAGTTTGGCTGCCGAGCCTGCCATGCCGAGAGCGGCATCAACGGCCTTGCGGAGCGAACTGATTTTGCGAACGTCGTTGCGTTTTTGACTAAGCCGTTGGGCGCGCGTGCGGATCTCGACGCGCATGACTTTGGCATCGAAGGGAACGACGCCAGTGCCATTGCTACTTGGCTCCTGCGGGACCAGCAGGTGGATGCGGATCACTCGGCGGCGCAGCCGGGGCTATTGGTCGAGTCCTTTGAACTGCCTGTCAAAGATGCCAAGCTTCCCGTGCTCGATGGACTCACGCCGAAGTTGCGCAAGGTGGTCAGCGTCATCGATGAGTCGCCGCACTCGCGCGAGGACAACTTTGTGCTGCAGTTTTTGGGGGAACTCGCGGTGCCGGTGACTGGTGATTACATGTTCGAGGTTGGCGCGGACGATGCGGCCTGGCTGTTCCTCGATGGCAAGCTCGTGGTCGATAACGCCGCAATCGCGCCGTTCCGCCAGCGAAAAAACAAGCTCAACCTGTTGATTGGCTCGCACCCGATTCGGATTGTGTTTGCCGAGGCCGGCGGTGGTCAGCGGCTCGAGGTGAAGTGGCGAGGTCCTGACTTTGAGCTGCAGCCAATAGCGCCCACTTCGCTGTCGGCGAAGGTGTCCGCAATGGTGCCAGTGGCGATGGCGACAATGCCCGAGCCGGCAGCCGTGGCGCGTGGCCAGACGTTGTTTGTGGCGCAGCGTTGTGGAGCTTGTCATGGCGTTGCCGACAAGCGAGCGACGGCAACGCCGTGGGCCGCGCTCAAAGACGCAGCGTGCACTGCGGGCTTTGCGAAAGAAGGCATCTACGCGGCGGCGCGCGCGGCACTGCAGTGGCCGCGCGATGCGCGGTCGGATTTGTCATTTAGTATGCAGCGCGACGGCTGTGTTGCATGCCATTCGCGCGATGGTCAAGGCGGCATGAGTCAGGCCGCGAGAAGCGTGCTCGCCGAGGTTGAAGACATCGGTGACGAAGGCCGTGTGCCGCCCGATCTATCGCAGGTGGGGCACCGCTTGCAGCCAGGTTGGCTCTTCAGCGTGCTGCGCGAAGGCCGCAAGGCGCGGCCGTATGTCCTCGCGCGAATGCTCAAGCTGAAGGACGAAACGGCGCAGCAATATGCGGCGCTGTTTACGACCCTCGATGCGGTGCAAGGCGACGAGCAAGAGCCGGCGTTTTCCGAGGCGGCAGTGACCGAAGGTGCGCGCCTTGCCGGCACCGGTGCCTTCAATTGCGCGACCTGCCATTCCTTTGGCGGCCGCCGCGCGATTGGTCCGCAAGGCATGGATATGGCGCAGCAGTTTGCGCGCCTACGGCCCGGCTGGTTTCGCGAGTGGCTGCTTGCACCGACCAAGGGGCGGCCGCTCACTCGTATGCCGACCTTATGGCAAAAGGGCGATGCCGCCGACCTGTTGCAGGTGGACGCGCTGCGAAGTTGGCTGTCGATGGGCAGCGCCGCCCCAGTGCCGATCGGCTACAGCAACGGCGGCCGCGAGCTGGTGCTCGATCCAATCGGCGCACCCCGTTTGCACGGCGCGTTTTTAGCAGGGCTATCAGCGCGCTGCCTTGCAATCGGCACCAAGGAACGCACGCACTATGCGTATGACCTGAACACTGGCCAGCTCGCTTGGTTGTGGCGCGGCGACTTCCTCGATGCGGATGGCACGTGGAGCGGTCGCGCGGGCCGCCTGCTAACGCCGCTCGGCACCGACTGGGTCACGCTCGACAAGAACTGCGTGTTTACCAACGTGGCGGATGCTGCCGCAAAAGCGCAGCTCATCGGCTGGGAGGTCGCAGCGGATGGCCTGCCGGTGTTTCATTGGCGTGTCGGCGCCGCCACCGTCGACGATGCCGCGCACCCGCTGTTGCGGTCAGGTGGCACAAACCTCGTGCGTATGATTGCGGCACGAGATGCTGCTGTGCGGTTAGTGCTGCCCACGGGCGATGCCGTGAAGGCGTTCGTTTCAGGTAAGGCAGTCGGTGAAGTGGTGATTCCGGCCGGTGGCCGCGTAGAGGTCGTATACCAATGGTGATTGCATTCTTTTGTCTGTCTGCATTGTTACTGCCACAGGAACCCGCGCCGGATGCCCCGCAAAAGCCCCTGCAGGTGCCAGCCGATTCGGAGTTTGTCCAACTCATAGAAGTGGCCCTGCCAAAGGATGTGGTGCTTGAGGTTGGCGGCATTGCCTGCCGCGCCGATGAGCTGTTCGTCAGCACGCGGCGCGGTGAGATCTGGCGACTGCAGGGTGCTTACGGGGCTGCCCCGAAGTGCACTAAGTGGGCGGAAGGTCTGCAGGAGCCGCTCGGCCTCGTCGATCACAACGGCTGGCTTTGGTGCAGTCAGCGTGGCGAGCTGTCCAAGCTGCGCGATCGCGATGGCGATGGGCGGATGGACGAGCTGGTCACGGTCAGTTCTGGTTGGCCGATTTCGGGCAACTACCACGAGTATTGCTTTGGTCCAGCACTGGCGCCGGACGGCATGTGGCTGACGCTCAACAAGCCCTTTGGCGACGAGCCATTTGGTCGCGCGGATTACCGTGGCTGGGCGATTCGGATAGACCCAGTAACTGGCGCATGGACCCCGGTATGCGCTGGCCTGCGCTCGCCATGCGGCGTCGGCACTTCGCCATGGGGCGAGGTGTTTTACACCGACAATCAAGGCGAGTGGTGCGCAACCAGTAAGTTCGCACCGCTAAACGAAGGCGACTTTCACGGCCATCCGTGGGGCGCGGATTCGTGTAAATTGCCGGCTAGCAAGGTGGCGTATCCGGGCGAAGTGAAGAGCGGGATGCGGATGGACGAAGCCGTGCGAACGCTGCGCAACTACAAGCTGCCCGCGGTGTGGCTGCCGTATGACATTATTGGCCGCTCGCCGGGCAACTTCGTGTGGGATACCAAGGGCGGCTTTGGACCTTATAAGGGGCAAGTGTTCTGTGGCGACCAATGGTCTGCAGAGGTGTTCCGCATGACCCTGGAGAAGGTCGATGGGCGTTGGCAGGGCGCGTGTTATCCGTTTATGCGCGGCCTCAAATGCGGCATCACGCGCGTCGAGTGGGGCACCGACAACTCGCTTTGGTGTGGCCTGACAAATCGCGGCTGGGGCTCGCTAGGCCAGCAAGAACACGGCCTGCAGCGACTGATGTGGCGTGGTGTCGAGCCGTTTGACCTGCTCGAGGTAAGCGCTCTGCCAAATGGCTTCCGGGTGAAGTTCACAAAGCCGGTAGCGATTGCGAGCGCCGTGGCGGCCTCGTTCGAGGTGCAAAGTTGGACCTATGACCTGCACGAAGAATATGGCTGCGCGCCACGGGACAAGCAGACGCTCAAGGTGACGAGTGCTGTGCTCGCGACAGACCGCCTATCGATCGACCTGGTGATTGAGGGCCTCTTCGCTACCCGGGTGCACCAGATCGCTGGCGAGGGATTGCGCAATGACCAAGGCCGGGCACTTTGGCACCCGACTGCTTACTACACGCTAAACGCCATCCCGCAGTGACGTGATGGCGGTTTTGGCGCCGACCACGGCATACCGATAGTTTTGGTTGGCAGTGGTAAAATATGCGAAGGTGCGAGGCGTTTTGCGCAGGTCGTTTGCGCACGTGGTTTGCACGGGGCGATAGTCGCAGCACTGCCACCTGTTGAGCAAAAATGCAGGCGCGCGAAGTGGCGCTGCCGGTATTTCCGCATAGCCACATTTGTGAAAGGTCAAAGGCTACGTGCGAAGGAGCGGCGGCGGTCGTGCGCGTGGCCGCGCGAGTCGTAGAAGAGCGAGCCTTTTCTGGGGGAGTGCAAACCCCAGGTTCTTTGTGTTAGGTGTTTGTAAGGCGATGATCTGCCCGCCGGTATCGGCCCACCGCTAATGACGCGCCACCGTAGTCGGTGTAGCTGGGAGTCGTTGGCAATTGCGCTGCTGACCCTGCGCTTGAAACCGCCCACACCCTTGCTTGCGCCTGTTGTTTGCCTGCCGCCACATTGAAGCCACCGGCTTTCGGTGCGAAAAATTATTTGCGAACGGCAACTATTTTGGCTGCGACGGTGATGCTGTAAAACAAAGCCTTTAGCTGGCGAAAAAAGGGGGCTAACGGTGCGCGGGCAGGTTGGTAATACGGTGAAAAAGCTGTGCAAAAGCGGCGAGATCACTGCCGTTATCACTGCTGTTAGTTTTCCTGCAAAAGTGCTCAGTCACATCCGAAACCGCCGTTTTGAGGAGTTATTTTTTTCGGCGTTCCTTGGTGTTTGCGGGCGACGGCGCGCCTGATAGGCATTCTGGTAAGCGTTAGAGATAAAGTATTTAGGGCGATCAGGCAAGGCAGTGAATGGCGGCTTAGATTGGCCGTGCCGCAGTGTGTCCTCGGGCTTTCTTGAAATTGTGTTGAATGACTGCATCCAAATAAGTGCGGTGCCACTTGGGATTGGCCAAATCCCTGCTAAGCAGCAAGGCCTGGCGGAGCAGAGGATTACTTGGCGGCGATCACCGTCCGAGGGTTTTTGGGGCCGGGATCTGGTTGCTGCTTGTGGCCGACGCGAAGAAATAGCAATAACGGTTTGCTAATCGTATTCGACAAAGGCTGACATTGTTGCTAATCTTCCATCTCTGGCAGGTTGCTAGACTGACCTGCCAATACACACACACACACAAACACACACAGATCGAATTGGTTCACTAGATATGGTAAGCACTAATAAGCCTGGTCCCGAAGCACTTGCTTTGATTGTTGCAACGCTGACGGCGAATCCTGAATCTTCTTATGCCGATGTCAAGGACAAGGCCGAGAAGAAGGGATTCACCATTTTCCCGGTAATGTATGGCCGCGCCAAGGCACTCCTCGGCCTAGTCAAAGTGTCGCCGCGTGGTGAAGGTCGTTTCGCGATGGCGAAGAAAGCACCAGCACTAAAGGCCGCAGCCAAAGCCGCAGCCAAAGCCGCAGCCAAGGTAGCAGCAGCATCAGCGGTCAAAGCGCCCAAGGCTCAAAAGACCCAGAAGGCAGCCAAGGTCGCGAAGGCCCCTGTCACGGCGCCCACTGTCACAGGCAAGCGCGGCCCAGGTCGCCCGCCAAAGGTCGCAGCTGCAGCTAACTTGTCTGGTAACTTCGCTGGCGGACTCGAAGGCGTCCTCGCGGTCGTCAAGCACAATGAGCAAGAGCGAGTTCGTTTGCGTGGGACGCTTGAGCGCCTGCACTCGATGATCTCGGACGCACTCGGCGGCTGAGAGTTAGTAGCGCAGGCAGTGAGACTGCCTGCGCACAGTCCGAAAATCGCCACATTGGCGTCGTGCTAGCTGAGGCGCGTCCAAGGATTTGCCTCAGCTAACAGGAAACAGTCCTGTCACCTGCAGTTCTCGTCGCGGTCGCGCCACTCGGTTGCCGATCAAGTAGGGCTAGAACCCCAGCCCCGCAGTGCCCGCCCCGCAGTGGCCCAGCCCCGCAGTGGCCCAGCCCCGCAGTGGCCCAGCCCCGCAGTGGCCCAGCCCCGCAGTGCCCCCGCCGCGCAGTGCCAGCCCCGCAGTGCCCGCGCAGTGGCCCAGCCCCGC
>BJHM01000018.1 GCA_014192625.1 Planctomycetota bacterium | reverse complement strand
GTGCGATGTGCGGGGGATGCGCGGGCGATGCGCGGGCGATGCGCGGGTGCGCGGGCGATGCGCGTGCGATGCGCGGGTGCGCGGGCGATGCGCGTGCGATGCGCGGGTGCGCGGGCGATGCGCGGGGGATGCGCGGGTGCGCGGGCGATGCGCGGGCGATGCGCGGGTGCGCGGGCGATGCGCGTGCGATGCGCGTGCGATGCGCGGGCGATGCGCGTGCGCTTGGCGGTGAAGTTGCGCAAGGGAACGCAGGGTGTTTCTTTGGCGCCATGCCGGCCGTTCGCATGCTGTTTATTGCGCCGATGGTTGCTGCTGGGGCTTTTGTGGCAGTGGCATTTGCTGCAGTGGCATTTGCTGCAGTGGCAAAGCAAGGCAGAGGATCGAGTCCGGTCCGCTTGCTGCCGCAAATGGTCAGTGCAACAGCGCGCGGCGCAGCAGGTTGTCTTCTTCGCTCAGTCCTGCATCTGCTTCATCACGTCTTCGACGAGGCCTTGCAGCATTGTCTGCGACAGGTCGAATGTGACGTTTGCTGCCATGAATAACTCGGGGAGCGGGCGGCTGCCGCCTAGTGCGCAGGCGTTGCGGTAATCGTCGACGGCGGCTTGCTTGTCGCTTCGGTAGTTGCGCCAAACCTGCAGCGCAGCGATCTGCGCGATGCCGTATTCGATGTAGTAGAATGCGTGGTTGAAGAGGTGGGTCTGGCCGACCCATTGCATCGCCATCGCATCTTGGAGCCCAGTCCAGTCGATGTGCGGCGCGAAACGGTTGCGGATGTCGACCCAGGCCGCTCGCCGCTGGTTGCGCGTGTGGCCTTGATTGGCATAGAGCCAGTGCTGAAAGGCATCGATGGACGCGATCCAGGTCAGCGTGCGGAGGATGCCTTCCAGGTGTTTTTTGCGCGCAGTCTTGGCGCGGTCCGCTGTGTAAGCCGCCGTGAGGTTTTCGAGGCCGAGCAGTTCCATGGACATGCTCGCGGTTTCGGCCATCTCGATTGGATAGTCGCGGAATGCGAGCAAGTCGTGATGCCGGCAAAGCAGCGAGTGGAACGCATGACCACCTTCGTGCAGCAGCGTCTGCACGTCTTGATGCAGACCAACGCCGTTGGCGAAAATAAATGGCAGGCGCACGTCTTCGAGTTGGTACTGATACCCGCCCGGTGCCTTGCCTTGTCTGCTCATCAAGTCGAGCAGATCGTGTTTGCCGAGCACGGCAAACTCTGCGGCGAAGCGCGGATCGACAGCGTGGAACACTGATTTGCAAATGTCTTCGAGTTCGGACTGTGTCGCAAAAGGACGGTGCGGCGGCCGGCCGTCGACATCCACTTCAAGATCCCAGGGGCGCAGCGATTCGAGCGCGAGTTGCTTGGTTCGGATCGCGTCTAGTTTGCGCACGGCTGGCACGACGCAGTTCTCGACAGCCGCGTGGAACGCGAGGCACTGCGTGACGCCGTAGTCAAATCGACCGAGCTCCAGGAAGCGGTAGGGCGTGTAGTTCGTAAAGCCGGCGTTCTTTGCCATCGTGCCGCGTAAGGCGAGCAACTGGTCAAACGTGTCCTCCAACTTCTCCCAGTGCTGGCGACGCGCTGCGAGCGAGGCTGCGAACGCCTTCTCGCGCAGGTTGCGGTCTTGGCTCTCGAAGTAGGGCGCCATCTGCGGAAGCGTGTGTGGCTTGCCATCAAATTCGACAGTGATGCTGCCGGCGATTGTCTGCTGCTGCGTCTGCAGCTCAGCTTCCTTCACCTGTAGTTCAGTATTCTCGGCGCGGAAGATCTCGCTTTGCGTGCGGCGTTTGCGGATCACGACCGCGTAGTGCTTTGGGTCGAGTTGATTCAGCGCCTCGCTCTGCAAGAACCGTTTGTCGAGCGCGTCGGCGAGCACCTTTACTCGCGGCATGACTTCCTGCTCCATCGCGAGGTAGGACTGGCGCTTGTTCGGGTCATCCGTGTGGCAGGTCATCGCCACGTAGCGGCGCGCTTGTTCGGCGGCGATCCGCGACAAAAGTTCGCTCTCGTCAAGCAGCCACTGCGCCAAGCCTGCAGCGGTTTGGAGCGGGCGTGCTTGCAGTGTGGCAAATAACAATTCGAGCTCAGGCAAGCTGCCGGCAGCTAGGGTCTTTGGCACGAAGTGCCACTGCGGGGGTGCAAGTTCGATGGCCAAGGCGATCTCCGGTTCTGGCGGGGCGTGGGCAGTTAGCAGGTTAGGTGCAAGCAGGGGGCGAGCCTCAGTGCTTTTCGACAGAGCATGGGCTCTGGCTGTCGCTGGATTAGGACATCTGGTGACAGTAGCACTGCATTTTTGGCCTTTTGGCGGAGTTGCCCAACAATCCAGCACTCCGTCAGGGGCTTCTGGCACGGCGGTTGCGAACCGCGGTTCGCTATGCGCACCATTGCTGCACTGCTTGCGTTGCTTCCCGTCCTTGTGACTGCTTGCGGCGGGGGCACCACCTATTCGTCGTCGGCCGTGGAAGTGCGGCCCGTC
Organism: Planctomycetota bacterium; assembly: GCA_014192625.1. Lineage (GTDB taxonomy): Bacteria > Planctomycetota > UBA1135 > UBA1135 > UBA2386 > BJHM01. The sequence goes on along the minus strand of BJHM01000018.1, from coordinate 76,914 downwards.
TTTCGGCCGGTTTCAATCTTGGTCGAGGTCTACGATCCTGTCACCAATTACGTCTTCGAGAATGTCGCCGTGCGCATCGTCGAGGCCGATCAGGAGTGGTCGCAGTGCACTTGTTCGAGCCCTTATTTTGATTGGTATCTGACAGACAGTGCAGGTCAGGCCTATCTCGACGAATGGGCGCTTGGTTATTCCCAGGTAGGTTTCATCGAAGACGCATACGGCAACGCAATCATCGGTTCTCGAAGCTATGAGGACCAAGCTTTGGTGGTTCTCGAGATCGACGCAGACGGGTTTTTCCCGTTCTACGTAGAGGTCGATCTCAGCTTTGATTGGCCCGATGTCTATGTGCAGGTGCCGCTGTATTGAGTCCGGGTGCCGAAAGGTGGCGGCCAAAGCCGGATCGTTATCGTTCGCTCGGCTTTGGCATGATGCGCTCAGGATGCACGCCATCGCCGCGCACTAAATCGCGCAAGCGCTCTTTGAGGCCCGACCAGCGGGCGCCATCGTCGTGGTTCTTCACCGCCATCTCGAGCGCCTTCCTGCTGCCGACGACCACGACGAGTTTTTTGCCGCGCGTGATCGCGGTGTAGAGCAAGGAACGCTTCAGCATCATGAAGTGGTCGGTCGTCACCGGCACGACTACGGCCGGATACTCGCTGCCTTGCGATCGGTGCACTGAGATGGCATAGGCGGGCACCAGGTCGCCGAGGTCTTCAAAGCGATACTCGTGCTCGGCCTCTGGAAAGCGGACGAACAACTTTGCCGCGCCGGTGTCGATGTGCGTGATGCGGCCTACGTCCCCGTTGAAGACGTCTCGGTCGTAGTCGTTGCGGATCTGCATCACCTTGTCGCCGATGCGAAACTTGCGACCGGCGCGTTCGACTTCGATCGCGGCGGGGTTTAGCAGGTCCTGTAGATCGCGGTTGAGTTGATCGGCACCGGCATCGCCGCGATACATCGGGCATAGCACCTGCACGTCGCGCTGTGGGTCGAAGCCGAATCGGCGCGGGATACGTTGCGTAACGATCTCGCGCACTAGTTCGCGCGCGTGCGCCGAGTTTTCTGCAGGCACGAAGTAAAAGTCGCTTTCGTCACTGCCGCTTTGTGGAACCTCGCCGCGCAGGATGCCATGCGCGGTCTTTACGATGTCGGAGCCTTTTTGCTGACGGAAGATCTCAGTCAAGTGGGTCGTTCCGATGCGGCCGCTGGCAATGATGTCGGCGAGTACGTTGCCTGGCCCGACCGAAGGCAGCTGATTCTGGTCACCAACCAGCACCACTGGCATCGACTTGGGCACTGCTTGCAACAGTGCGCAGGCGAGCTGCACGTCGAGCATCGAGGCTTCGTCAACTACTAGCAGGTCCCCTTCCAGCGGCGTGTCGCGATCGCGCGCGAAGCGGCCTAAGCCCGGCATAAACTCGAGCAGTCGGTGGATTGTGCAGGCAGCGCGACCAGTAGATTCTTCAAGTCGTTTCGCAGCGCGACCAGTTGGGGCCGCGAGCAGGACGCGCAATTGTTTCTGCGCCAGGATCTCTACCAACGCACGTACGATCGTTGTCTTGCCGACGCCGGGACCGCCGGTGATGACTGAGACTGGATCCACCAGCGCGCGCACCAGCGCATCGCGTTGCCCTTGCGGCAAAGCCATGCCAGAGTTTTGCTCAAACCACCTTACTGCAGCTTGCGCGAGGACCGGTATCAGTGGCCCTTTGCGTTGTTGCAGGCTGTCGACCGTGCGCGCCAAGAGGTCTTCTGCCTGATGGAGAATCGCCGGGTAGACGATGGGCCGCGGATCGTCGTGCAGCAGGATCGGGCCGGGCGGCAGTTGTCGTACGACCAGGCACTCCTGTGCCAGAATGGGCAGCTCGTGTTGCAGGCCTGCAGGCTCACATTGCAACAGCTCCTGCGTGCGGCGGATGAGGTCGTCTTCAGGTAAGAAGCAGTGACCTTCCTTGCCGGCATTGTTGAGGGTGAAGAGCAGTGCCGCGCGCAACCGTTCGGGTGCATCTTTGGCGATACCCAACTGGCCCGCTAGCTTGTCTGCGGTGCGAAAGCCGATGCCGAGCACATCGTCGGCGAGGCGATACGGGTTGGCTTGAACGAGCGCCGACGCATTGGCGCCGTAGTGCCGCACGATGCGGGTGGCGAGGCCAGGGCCGAGCCCGTAGGTGCGCAAGAAGACCATCACGTTTTGCAGGCCTTTCTGCGCGCGCACTGCATCGACGAGGTCCTTTATCTTGCGCTCGCCAAGGCCGCGCACGCGACGCAATTGGTCGGGGTCTTGCTCGATGATCTCCAGCGTCTTTGCGCCGAAGATCTTGGTGATCTTTGTCGCGGTGGCGGGCCCGAGCCCTTTCACGAGGCCGGATGACAGGTAGGCCTGAATGCCCTCAACGGTGGACGGAGCGATTGCTTCGCAGACTTCGACCGTCACCTGTTTGCCAAACTTCGCGTGCTCCGTTTCCTCACCCTCGATCTGCACCCGCTGTCCTTCGGTCAGCTGCGCTAGGGTGCCCGTGATGGTGATTTGCCGGCCACTCGGGTCTTCGACGAAGCGCGCAACGGCCCAGCCATTGTCTGGGTTGCGGAACATGAACCGGTCGATTGTGCCGGTCAGGCGCAAACGCTTGTTCGTAGGCTCGGTCATATGGGCGTTTCAGCAGCATATGCGGGTGCCAGCCTGAGGCTATGCGAGGCTTCGCTTTGATCTGTCGCGTTTGGCGTTTTGTCATACGCCAGCAAAGTTGCAAAAGCGGAGTATTCTTTGGTGCCGGGTCGCTGCGAAGCATGCCGTAGTGGCTCGTTCTCTCTCTTCCCAAATACAGCAGTGGAGGTGTCGATGCTTGGACTGAAAACGCTTCCCCATAAAACCTCGTTGGCCTGAGCAGCGGGGCAAAAACCAGCGGGCGCACTCGTAAGGGCATCAGGTGTCTAAAAAGCACAGGATGCAGCAGGAAAGAAAAGACCTGTCGTGTGCGCCCGCCACACTTTTTTTTGCTGCGATTTTTTCTGCGCGTGCCGCACCGCCGACAGTTTGTTTCAAGGTGGCTTGCCGCCGCACGGCTTATTGCGCCGTGCCAGCCGCGCCCAGTCGCGTGATTGGCGAGTCGTGATTCGCACGCGAGGTGCGCCCCCTTTCCCATGCCCACCGGCCAGGGGCCGCTTTGTCGTGCTCGCTTTGCCGTCGTGCGCCATTTGCGGCTTTGCCGCGCCCGCCATGCCGTGACTCGCACGCCCGGTGCGGCAGCCTTGCGCATAGCAACCGGTCCACTTCCAGCCGTGCCCGACGCGCGCGCCCTGAGCGCCAAGTGCCGCCGCACTGGTTGCGTCGACCTCGCAACCTGTGCAAAGCCTGCACACCGCGACGCGTGCTAAGTTGCCGCCGAGTTAGGGCAAACCTGTGCTCGCTGTGTCGAGACGATCGAATAGCGTCTATGGTGCGCTGCCACTAGCAATCGAACGATGACCGAAGTTATCCAGTCGCAAATCAAGACTAGTTCGCCTGAGTTCCAGCAGAACCGAGCGCACCACCTGCGCACGATCGAGGAGTTTCAAGCGCTCGTGAAGGCCGCCAAAATTGGCGGCGGAAAGGACGCAGTCGATCGGCATCACAAGCGTGGCAAGTTGCTGCCGCGCGAGCGCATTGACCGGCTGCTCGACCAAGGCTCACCGTTCTTGGAGTTGTCGCCACTCGCGGCGCATGGCCTCTACGAAAATCAGGCGCCGAGTGCTGGGATCGTTACCGGCGTCGGCATGGTGCACGGTCGCGAAGTGATGATTGTTGCCAACGACGCGACTGTGAAGGGCGGCACTTACTTCCCGATGACGGTGAAGAAGCACGTTCGCGCGCAGGAGATTGCACTCGAGAACCGGTTGCCGTGCATTTATCTGGTCGACTCTGGCGGCGCATTTTTGCCGTTGCAGGCGGACGTGTTTCCTGACCGTGATCACTTTGGCCGCATCTTCTACAACCAGGCGCAGATGTCGGCCGCGCGCATTCCGCAGGTTGCAGTGGTGCTTGGCTCGTGCACCGCGGGCGGCGCGTATGTGCCGGCGATGAGTGACGAGAGCATCATCGTGAATGGCAACGGCACGATTTTCCTCGGCGGCCCGCCGCTGGTGCGCGCTGCGACCGGCGAGATCGTGAGTGCCGAGGATCTCGGTGGTGCCGATGTGCACACGCGACTGAGCGGTGTGGCGGATCACTTCGCCGAGGATGAAGAGCACGCGCTGCAGCTATGCCGCTCCATTGTGGCGCACCTCAATACGAAGAAGCTCGACCAGGTCGTTTTGCAGTCGACGGAGGATCCGCTGTTCGATCCCGATGAGCTGATCGGCGTGCTGCCGACCGACACGCGTAATCCGTATGATGTCCGTGAAGTGATCGCACGGCTGGTTGACGGCAGCCGTCTGCATGAGTTCAAGACGCGCTATGGCACAACTCTGGTGACTGGGTTTGCGCACATCCATGGCATCCCGGTCGGCGTAATTGCAAACAATGGCATCTTATTTTCCGAGAGCGCGGTGAAGGCCGCGCACTTCGTTGAGCTGTGTTGTCAGCGCAAGGTGCCGTTGCTGTTCCTGCAGAACATCACCGGCTTCATGGTTGGTCGAAAATACGAGACTGGCGGGATCGCAAAGGACGGCGCCAAGATGGTGCAGGCCGTAGCTTCAGCGACGGTGCCGAAGATCACGGTGCTGATCGGTGGCTCGTTTGGCGCTGGTAACTACGGCATGTGCGGTCGCGCCTACCAGCCGCGGTTTTTGTTTACCTGGCCCAACTCGCGCATCAGCGTGATGGGTGGCGAGCAGGCGGCCTCGGTGCTTGTGCAGGTCAAGAAGGATCAGCTCGAAGAGAAAGGGCTGCAGCTGTCGGCCGAGGATGAGCAAAAGATGCGTGCGCCAATCCTGCAGAAGTATGAGAGCGAGGGTCACCCGCTATATGCCACTTCGCGTTTGTGGGATGACGGCGTGATCGATCCGCGCCAGACTCGAGGGGCACTTGCGCTCGCGCTATCCGCGAGTTTGAACGCGCCGATCCCGGATTATCGCGCGCCGGTGTTCCGAATGTGATTGGTGGACTTGCTGTGGCTATTGGCTGAGCAGGTCGTTGCTCGCGCGACCTTCTCGTTATCAGCTATTGGAATGCCCAGCATCAATCCTGTCCGCATTGCCTTGGTTGCATCGTTGGCCCTGCTGTGCCAGTGCCTCGCCGTGACCACCGCGCCGGCGCGGCGATCGGGTCCGCCAGCTTTGGTGTGGTTTGACAAGCCCGCGGCCTCGTTCCATGAGGCAAGCGTGCTTGGCAACGGTCGTCTTGGCGCGATGGACTTTGGTGGCATCGAACAGCAGAAGATCGTGCTCAACGAGTCGTCGATGTGGTCCGGCGGGCCCTATGAGTCAGACCGTCCTGATGCGCACGCGTGTTTGCCTTTGGTGCGTGCGGCACTATTCGCCGGCGACATTGGCAAGGCCGAGGGCTTGCTCAATCAGAGCTTCCGCTATCCGGACGGCGTGCAGGGTTGGAGCGATCGCGATCAGTTCGGTTGCTATCAAGTTCTCGGGCAACTCACGTTTGACTTCGGTGGGAGTAAAGCAGTCAAGGTTACTTCGCCGAGCGGGCATCAACTTGGCGACGGCAAGGCGATCGAAAACTGCATTGATGGCGATCCCGTCACCAAGTGGTGCATCACCAACAACCAAAAACCGATCCTGTGGCAGGTCGAGTTGCCTGAGGCTCGGGCCGCTGCGTCGTATGTGCTGGGCAGTGGCGACGACATGCCGCAGCGTGACCCGCAGACCTGGGTGCTCCATGGTTCTTCGGATGGCTTGAGGTGGGTCGAGTTGGATCGTCACAACGCAGACCAGCCGTTTGCCAAACGCAGGGAGCTGCGGACCTTTGCCATCGCACTGCCGCGCGAGTGCCGGTTTTATCGCTTTAGCTTCACGCCCATCGGCAGTGAGTTCCAGGTTTCGGAGATTGCGCTGGCGGGCGTGTCGACCAGTGTCGCCGCGCCAAAGGACTATCGCCGCGAACTCGACCTGATGAATGGACTCGCGGTGACCAGCTTCACCACCAATGGTGTCGGCATCACCCGCGAACTATTGATGTCCAAGCCCGACGAAGTCATGGCGATGCGGATCAAGGCGAACATGCCAGGTGCCTTATCGTTTGTCGCTGCCCTGTCGCGCGATGCGGAAGCGAAAGTCGCAGCGAACGGCGCGGTGCATGAGATGGCAGGGCAGTTGACGTTCCATCGGCCGGGTGGTGGGGGCGAAGGCGTAAAGTTCGTGGCATTGCTTGGTGCCAAGGTGCTGGGTGGTGCGATGCGCTGCACGGATGCTGGCCTCGTGGTCGAGCGCGCCGATGAAGTTGTGATCGTCATGTCCGCGGGCACGAGCTTGTTTGACTCTGACCACGCTGCGCATGCGCGTGCAAGACTCGACAGAGCGCTCGCCACGCCGTTCGACGCGATTGCCATGAAAGCGATCGCTGACCACAAGAGCTTCATGGCGCGATCTAGCTTGCAGTTGCCGAATGGGCCGAATGCGCACCTCGCTACTCCCGAGCGTGTGCGCCTCAACGAAGCAGCGCCGGACCCGTCGCTTGCGGCTCTCTACTATCAGTTTGGCCGCTACCTGATGGTGTGTGGCTCGCGGCCTGATTCGCAGTTGCCGACCAACCTGCAAGGCATCTGGGCACAGGAAACCACTACGCCATGGAACGGTGACTTTCACAGCAACATCAACCTGCAGATGAACTATTGGCCTGCTGAGGTCGCCAATCTCTCGGACTGCCATCTGCCGCTCATGCGCTTTTTGCAAGGCGTGGCGAAGGAGGGGGGGAAGACGGCGCGCGCTTACTACGACGCACCGGGCTGGATGGCGAACCACACACAGAATGCGTGGTACCAGACTGCGCCGAGCTACTTGCCCGCGTGCGTCGGTCCGACCTGCGGCGCATGGCTTGCCCAGCACATCTGGCAGCATTTCATGTTTACTGGTGACCGCTCTTTTTTGCGCGACATGTATCCCGTGCTGCGTGGCTCTTGTGAGTTTCATCTTGCGACTTTGGTCGAGGACCCAAAGCAGCATTGGCTCGTCACATGCCCGTCCAACTCACCGGAGAACGGCTATCGCTATCAGGATGCTGATGGAAAGAATCAGCAGACGGCGCTCTGTATCGGTTCGTCCTATGACATGCAGATTTTGCGCGGCCTGTTCACTGCGACTGCGGCTGCGGCGCGTGAACTCAAACAGGATGAGTCGTTTGCTGCCGCGCTCGATGCCGCTTGCGTGCGACTTGCGCCTTTGCGACTCAATGCCGCAGGCCTTGTCATGGAGTGGCAGGAAGACTTCACGGAGATCGAACCGACGCATCGCCACTGCTCGCATCTATGGGGGCTTTATCCGGGCAGCGAGATCAGTCCTGCGACGCCCGACCTGTTTGCCGGTGCGCGGCGCTCGCTGGAACGTCGCGGCGATGCATCCACAGGTTGGTCGATGGCTTGGAAGGCCAACTTTTGGGCGCGTCTGCACGACGGCGATCGCGCGCAGCAGCTGTTGTCGATGCTGATTGGCCGCGGTGCCCCCAACCTGTTTTGTCTCCATCCGCCATTCCAGATTGACGGCAACTTTGGTGGCTGCGCTGCGGTGGCGGAGATGCTGCTGCAAAGCCATGAGCCGGTGAATGCTTTGTTGCTCAGTGAAGGCGTAGCGGCGCACGTCCTGCACTTGCTGCCAGCATTGCCAGCTGCGTTCGAAAGCGGCGAGGTTAGCGGTCTGCGTGCGCGCGGCGGCTTTTCGGTCGACATCGTTTGGCGCGAAGGCAAGGTCACGAGCTACCGGATCACTGGCGCCAATTTGTGCCGAACTGTGGTTCGTGTGAACGGCGAAGATGTAGTGGTGTCAGTCGGCAAATAGCATGTTGCGATGACATTCCTATTACTTGCAGCCATTCTGCTGCCGCAGCAACCGACCACGTTCACGGTGCAGCTCGCGCCGTCTGTCGTTGGACATGGGGCACTTCGCTGGAGTCCGAAGGGCGCGTCCGTGGCGCTGGTGGCGAGCGAGCAGGGGCTCATAGGTTCGTTTCCGCTGGGTGCTGCTGATGCCAAGGCAGTCTTAGTGCGGCTGACGAAGAGCGCGGGTGCCGAGCACTTTGATCAGCTATGGCTCGACGTGGATCGCGACTTTGGACTCGCGGCGAGCGAGCGGCTCGACACCATTCCAAAGGAACAGCGCGGCAAGTGGTGGAGTTCATTTTCTGCTGTGATCGCGGTGCCCGTCAAAGCGGACGGCGCGGTAGCCGCAACGACGCGCAGCTATCCACTCAACCTGTGGTTCGTCGAGGACCCGAAGGAGCCTGATGCCAAGCCCTGCTTGCGTTGGACGCGGAGCGGTTGGCACGAGGGGCAGGTGGAGATTGGGGGCAAGCCCGCTTTTGTGCTCGTCACCGAAATGGAGCTGGATGGCGTGTTTGATCGGCGCGATGCGTTTGCGATTGCGCGCGATCAGAAAGCGCTCTACGCAGCAGCTTCGCGTTCGATGGAGCAGCACGTGTGGCTTGACGGTGAGGCATTTCGGCCGACGGCCATTGATCCGCATGGCCGGAGTCTGTCGCTGGAACGATTTGAGCCGCCACTGACTGAGGCGCAGGAACGGGAGCAGGCAGACATCTACCAAGCGGATCGGGCGGCAAAGCGCGCAGCAGAGCCGCTTGCCTTCAGTGCTGATCTTGCGGCTGCGCTCACCGCCGCAAAGCAGGACGGCAAGCGTGTGTTCGTCGACTTCCAGACCACCTGGTGCGGCCCGTGCCGGCAGATGGAGCAAATGGTTTACACGGCAGATCTCGTGGTGCTGGCCGCTGCGGGCGATCACGCGGTCAAAATTGATGGCGATGAGCAGCGCGAACTGGTGAAGCGCTATCAGGTGACCGGTTACCCGACCATGTTGCTGTTTGACAATGCCGGCAAAGAATTGCGCCGTGCCGTGGGATATCGCAGCGTGGCAGAGATGGTCGCATTCTTGCAGAGGTGAGCCTTGCGAGCAGGCCGTTTGTGTAGCGCGTTGCGGGCAGTGAGCAGCCGATTAGTGGCGCGTTCAAGTTGCGTACCTGCTGCTCACTGCAGCAACAGTAGCTGCAGCCGCTTCCCTGCTGTGCGTTGTTGGTGTCTGCTGCCAGATGTGCGCCAGTTCGTTCCACGCGGGTTCCTCATGCTAGCTCCAGCCTTGGTGCTTGCCGTTTATTGCCTCGGCCAGCAACCGGCGCCGTTGCAGCTGCCAACTGTGGCGCTCACGACGGAGGTGCTGCCGCCTCAGCTTAAGACAGTCGAGACGCTGAAGGTAATTGCGACCAAGGCCGGCAAAGCGCGGGAGCACGCGGTGCTCGGCATTCGCTTTGGTGCATTTCGCAGCAATGGCGCCGAGGTCCAGAGCGTCGACCCAGGTTCGCCTGCGGCCAACGCGGGGCTGCTCACTGGCGATTTTGTGCGCTCGATCGGCCGCTACAAACTCGGCGATGTCGAGGACCTGGAAAAGGCTTTGGCCTCGCTGCGGGTGAATGATCCGGTCGTCGTGAGTGTGCGCCGGCCAGGTGTGCGACGGGAAGTTGCGGTTGAACTCGTCGAAGGCGAGAAGGGTGGTGACCCAGGCTTTGAGTATCGGCGGACGAAGGGCCGCTTCGAGGTGACCGCAGTGCGGGCGGGTTCGGGCGCTGCACTGGGCGGCATCAAGGTCGGCGACACGTTCTTGCAAGTGGATAAGGTCGTCTACTCAGGCACCACGGCGCTGAAGAAGGCGTTCGATAAAAAACTGCGCTTCACGGTGCTTGTGCAGCGTGAGGAAGTAATGCTGCAGCCGAGCTTGAAACCGATCGGCGCCAAGGTTGAAGAAGTCATCGACTGGAAAGGCAAGACCTTCAAGCTCGCGGTGCTGTTGCTTGAGTTTCCCGATCGCAAGCACAACGCGAGTTATGCGAGCAAGGACTTTGAGCAGTTGATGTTCTCAGTCGGTGAGTATCGCAAGGCCCCAGATGGCCGCGCGACCTATGGCAGTCTGCGCGACTACTACAAGGAGATGTCGCTAAACACGTTTGACGTTGTGGGCAAGGTGTTTGACTGGCTCACCGTGCCGCAGCCGTGGGCCTACTACGACGCGCAAGACATGGGCGGTGGCGATGAGGGCACGCACACTATTTTCTTCGACGCGATCGAGGCTGCGCGCAGCAAGCTGGGTGCAGGCGCGCTCGATGCCTACGACGGCGTGGTGTTCCTCTACGCAGGCGAACGGCAGAGTCTGCGTGGCAGCCAGCTTTGGCCGCATCGATCCTCCGTCAAGGTCGGCAACCGTCATGTGCCGTATTACATCATCGAAGAAGGCGGCGTGCGCTTTGGCTCGATTGGTGTTCATTGCCATGAGTTTGGGCACATGCTCGGCCTGCCCGATTTTTATGGCTATGGCCATCGCACTGGCGTGGGTGAGTTTTGCACGATGGCGATTGGCCATCTTGGTGCGGCACCATCCGGTCCAGACCGACCCTTTCATCTGTGTGCCTGGTGCAAGATCCGGATGGGCTTTATGACGGCGCGCACCATCGTGCCGACCGACCGTCAATGCATCGCGCTGCGTGGTGTTGAAGGGCGTTCGACCGAGGCGATCAAGGTGCTGCTGTCGCCGTCGGGCGAGGAATATTACTTGCTTGAGGTCCGCAACCAAACCGGCTTCGACACGGACTTCTTCCGTCCGGGGTTGTTGATTTGGCACATTGGTGATGACGGTGCACGAGAACGCGGCCAGATAAGTGAGCCGATCGATCTCGTCGAGGCGCATGGCAAGCGCTACTTCGATGCGTCGTTGCGCGAGGAGAGCGAAGTGATGTTTCCCAACAGTCGCCTTGGCGCTTTCACGCCGTGGACTTTGCCAAGCAGCAAGCTCGCTGCCGCGGGTGCTTTCGAAGTATACATCACCGATATTCAGCTGTACGCGCCGCCGGACTCGCCGAAGGACGCGACAGTGCCAACAGGATCCGTGCTGTTTTCGATCGGCGATCGTGCCCGCGCGCTTGCCACCAAAAGCAGTGAGCCGGTACAGCCGGCGTATCCAGAGCGCGATGCGGTGATGGAGTTGGACCCAGTAACCAAGTTGCCGGTGCCGTTCACGGTTGGCAAAGAAGGCGTAGCCCAACCGGGGCCAGCGATCATGCCCAGGCCAAAAGATGGCGAGACCAAGGGCGAAGACGGCAAGAAGCCAATCAAGCAGTAGGCCAGCAGCGGGTCGCTTTTTTTGCAGGGCTCAGATCCACAGGTCGCTTATCCAACAGTCGGCTGCTGTTCACGCAGGTGTGCGCCTGCCGCCGCTACCAAGACGATCGTTCGCGTGGCACAGTGCCCATGTGCAAGAACAACACGGCGAACTCACTCCGGAGCAGAAACAGATCCTGGTCGACATCGCCGAGGTCGGCGTGCACATCGTGCATGTGCAGAAGAGTGCTGCATGGCCTTTGCATTCTTACTCCGTTGGCTTGACGCATAGCTTTCAGCAGCCGGAGGTGATCGTGTTTGGTTTGCCAACAGATGCGGCGACATCGTTGATCGACAGCGTCGCCGATGAAGCTGGTGATGGCCGCCGCTTTGAGCCTGGCAGCCAGCACGATGGTTTGCTGCACAACTACCCGGTTCGGTTTGCCACTGTGTCGAGTGCGCGGGTAGCAGAGTTGATGCCAAAGGCGGTGTGGGCCAATGGCGGCGATGTCGCGGCCGTGCAGTTGGTTTGGCCGGACAAGCAGGGCCGATGGCCATGGCAGGATGATGTGCGCGAAAAATTCGCTGGGTTGCAGCCGGTGCTCGAACGGTTCGCATCGGAGGTCTGACATTGCCGTCGCTCTCAGGCACACTCTGCGCGTGAAGTATCCGCGCGACATTCCCCCGTGGTGGTTCCTGCTGGCGTTGGGGCTCGAGGTGGCGCTCCACAAGTTTGCGCCAGGTCAGCGTCTGATCCGCTACCCGTTCACCATTAGCGGTGTGCTCGTCAACCTGCTTGGCTTGCGGCTGCTGCTCGCTTCGTCAGGGTTGTTTCGTCGCCATGGCACTGGGGTCAGGCCATTCACCGTTGCGACGATGCTGGTTTTGGATGGGCCGTATCGGTTTACCCGCAATCCGATGTACCTCGGCATGGTGTTGATGGTCATCGGCGCAGCACTGATGCTCGGCACGATTGCGGGCTTTATCGTGCCGCCGCTATTTTGGCTGCTGCTCGACCGCCGTTTCGTTTTGCGCGAAGAGGCGTTCTTGCGCGAGCGGTTTGGTGCGGACTACGTCGCCTTTTGCGGCTCGGTGAGGCGCTGGTTCTGATCGACTGGCTTGCTGCGGGAGAGCACAAAAACGATCAGCAGGCCAATGCACCCAGCGGCGGCAGCGAGGGAGAGAATCAGTCCTTCGATGAGGCCTTCAGTGCGGAAGCGAAACGCAACGGTGCACTCGCCTTCCGGTAGCGCGATGACGCGTTGGTAGATGTTGCCGCGCGCGAGTGGCACGGGTTTGTTGTCGATGGCCACAGTCCAGCCGGGCATGTGGGTGTCGGCGACCACGAGATACCCAGCTGGCCCTTTGCCGATGTTGAGCGTGAGGCGCTTGCTGTCTTGTTGCACAAACTGCACCGAGCGCGCCTTGGCGGCTTTGTTTGCTGGAAGCTCCGGCAAGAGTGCCGCGTTGCTTTTTGTCAGCACGGCGCGTTCGCTCGGCGCAAAAGCACGATCGAGAACTGCGTCGAGTTCGCCCTCTGTGACGCGTCTGCCGGGCAGCGTCGGATCATTCGCGGGCGCGTCAGGGACAATCTGCAACAAAGGCACGACCCATGCGCGCGGCATCACGTTTGGTCGTTCGTAGACGTATTCATTATCGGGAAGCCCTGCGATCTCCACGCGGCGGCCTGCGTGTTGCATCGCCTTGCTGGCGAGGACAAAGCGCAGTCCCATCAGGTCCCACCAAGGCAAAGTAAGCCGCTCATCGTCAGGCAACGCATTGCAGACAAAGCCGCGCAGAATCTGCGCGTCGCCGTAGAGCTTGCGGATCGGCTGGTCGCTCCGGCTATCGACGAAGGTGTAGAAGTTGAGGTCGCGGATTTGAGCCATCGCAAGCGTTCCGCCCGGCAGGAACCAGGGGCCATAATCACCAGCACCGCGACCGACCAGGAAGCCGCCCGCCTTGCTCCTTGCCGTCGACTCTGCGCGCAGAAACTGGTGCATCGCGCTGTCCTGCGGGAACGGTTGTTTTTGGCCGTGATTGAGGGCGCTGCCAAGCCAAAACAGTTCTACCGATGTTGCGAGTAGTGCCAGCAGGGAGGGCCAGCCTTTGAGCCCGGTGCCACCTCTTTGCAGCGAGGCAGCGCCGAACAGTAAGGCGGCGAATAGCCACCAGGCCGCAGTGCGTTTGAGGCTGTTGCGCAGTCGCAACTTGCCCGTCTGGATCACGTCCGTTGGCAGGGTGCCGTTGCTTTGTTCGGGGAGCGTGAACTTGATCCTTAGCGCAACTGCTGGCGTGACGGCCTCTAGGGGAACTGAAAACTCTTGTGCATAAGCGGCCTTGTAGCGCTCCACGATGCGCTGCAGCCACGGGTCGTCTGGCTGCGTTGTCGTTGGCTGGTCGCCAATCGTAAGCAGCAGGCAGAGTGCGCCCATTACTGCGAGCGCGGCGGCCGTGGTGCGCAACAGCCATGGCTTTAGATTGCGTTGCAGTGCATCGAAGCCGACGGCTGCGAGCAATGCTACGAGGGCACACGCGGGGCCAGCGAAGCGATAGGGCGGCACGGTCTTGATGCCTGGTAGCAAAAATGCGATCCAGGCACCGAACGCACCGGTTGCGCAGAGCCAGATGCCGCCAAGCCCAAGGGCCGCTAGCCATCGCCAACGTGGTCCTCGTAGCACCAGCGCGAGTAACGCAAACAACAGTGGCAGGGTGCCGGGGAAGATCGCGTACTCGGTGAAGTTGTAGTTTGGCAGCAACTGTTCGCCGGTTTGCCAGTGGTGCAAGTCAGACCAGAGCCATGGCAGCGGCGCTGCCTCAGTCGGTAGTGACGGGTCGCCGGGGTGCGAATACAGTTCGGGGAACACGTAGCCTAGCAGTCCCATCGGCGCGAACGCATGGCGGGTAGATCGGTCAAGCGTCTCATCGATCGGGCGGTTGGATAGCGGATAAAACTGCAGCATCGGCGCGAGCTGCACCATCGCGAGCATGATGCCAAGGCCACCGCCGAGCAGCATCCAGCCAGCGAGGTGTCGATCGCTGCGGAACGACCGCACGCACAAGACTGCCGCAGTCAATGCGATCAAAATTGTGACCGGGATGCCGTATTGCGGGAAGCCCGACAGCCAGATGCCCGCGATTGCGAGTGCGAGGCCAATGGTGGGCAACGCGCGCGCGCGGCCTGCGGATCGGGCGATCGCGAGCAATGCCCAGAGGGCGCCCGGCAGGAGTGCCAGCGGTTCCATCCGCATAAACCAGTGACCGTTTGAGGTGAGTGTTCCCGACCACGCAAACGTGACTGCGCCAAACAATGCCGCGCTAATGCCAAGCTGCAGTGTGCGCAGCAGCCCGAACATCAGGATGCCTGCGAGGGCAAACATCGTGTAGGTCAGGCACAGGAGTCCATCTGCAGGATCAGAGAACAGCAACGCCGGCCAGTGCAGCGGATTGAGCAGGCCCATGTGGCCGTGCGCGAGCATCGGTGCGCCGCCGCGAACATAGTTGTTCCATTGCGGTAAATCGCCGTGGCTGATTGCTTCGCGCGCGAGCTGCAGCTCAATAGCGAACCAGATCGGCGCCTCGGTTGCGTCGTAGTTGGCGTCGATGCGCAGGTCTGCGCGCTGTTCTTTTGTCAGCGTATCGGCGGCCGGTGGATACTCCGCTAGGTCAAACGGCAGGTAGTGCCGGCCGAGAAAGACGCTGTCCAGAAGCAGCAAGGCCGGCAAAACGAGGAGCAGGAAAAAAGCGCCGAGGTCACGGCCGCTGGTTGGGAGGGACAACATCAAGTGTCATCGCTAACCGAACTAACCTGTACACGCAAAGCAGCGGCGGTGTTTCTGTCGTTAGTTATGGGCGGCGCATAGTGCGCGCACTTCTGTGGTGGCCGTTCGCGTGCGCGCGATTTACCGTAAAGCCACTGGTCATCCTTGGCATGGCGCAGCACGCGTTTGACTAATTGTTGCAGCTAGAAAGGCTGCTCCCGGTGCGCTGGATCAGGCGGCAGTTGGTGATTTTGGCTGGCTAGCAATGCTGCCCACGGCGACTGCGACAAGGATCACCACGCCGCCAGCGATCGCCAGCAGATGCGGCGTCTCATCATCAATGACGTAGCCGAAAAACGGGCTGAGCGCGGGCTCGATCATCAAAAGCAGCGAGGCTTCGACTGCCATTACCGATGGCAAGGCGCGCGCCAATAGCGCGTAGCTCAGTCCGATTTGCACCACGCCGAGGAACACGATGGCAACCCAGCTCTGTGAATCGCCGAGCGTCAATTCCTGGCCGAGTGCCAACGTTAGCAGCAGGGCGCATGGCGCAGAGATCACGTTGCCCCAGGCAATGGCCGCGTATTGTTCGCCCTGCCCGCTCTTGCCGAGCCATCGGTAACCAATCAACTGGATGCCAAAACTCAGGCCCGCGGCCAGCGCAAAAAGGTCGCCCAGCTTTGGGTCAGGTGCAGTCGCGCTTTTAATAGCTGGTGCCAAGAAGAACATCAGCATGCCGACTGCAATAAAAACGAGCACTCCAAGATCGGAGCGCCGCGCTTGCTCGCGCAAAATAAAAGGGCCGAGCAGCGTCACCCAGAGTGGGTAGGTCGCCTGCAGAAATGTTGCGTTTGCGGCGGAGGTCATCGTGTTGGCGATGACGAACAAGCTGGTCGTGCCGAAGTATGGCACTGCGAGCAGCAGCATGCGCAGGTTTGGCCGCCGCCGGGCTTCGGGCAACAGCAGAAACAATGTCAGCGCAGCAATGATCGCGCGCACGCCGACCCGTTCAAGTGCTGGGAACGAGCAAAGCTTGATGATTGCTCCGCCTGAGGAGAAGCAGATGCCGGCGAGCAGGATGCGGATGCGGGGAGCCAAGGCGAGCCATCTTGGCGCGTGACATTCAGTCTGCAACGACGGTTCTGATGCTGGACTCGAGCGCCCCGCTTCGGCACCTTTTCAGTATGAGTTCGTATGAAACACTCGAGATCGTTCAAGACGGTCCAGTTCTGCACGTCCAGCTCGCGCGTGTCGAAGTCCGCAATGCCTTCAATGGCAAGCTGGTTGAAGAGCTGCAGCTTTTCTTTCGTGAGGCCGATCAGGATTCGACCGCGCGTATTGTGCTGCTGTCGGGCAAGGGGAAAAGCTTCTGTGCTGGCGCCGACCTGAGCTGGATGCAGGAGCAAGCGGAACTGCCACCGCTCGAAAACGAACGCTCCGCCGAGCGCATGGCGCGCATGTTCTTGTCGATCGCGCGTTGCCGCAAACCAGTGGTTGCACGCATTCACGGCCATGCGCTTGGTGGCGGTGCCGGCCTGACCGCGGCCTGCGACGTTGCGCTTAGCACCGAAGACTGCCTGTTTGGTTTGACCGAAGTGAAGCTCGGCATCGTTCCCGCCGTGATCTCGCCGTTCGTCATGCAAAAGATCGGCGTCGGCCGCGCTCGCACTTTGTTTCTTACCGGGGAACGTTTTGACGGCAGAGAAGCGCAGCGCATCGGCCTCGTGCACAAAGCCTTCGCAACCGAGGCGGAGCTGCAGGCCGCAGTGCAGAAGTGCATTGCTGAATTGTTGTCCTCGGGACCGCAAGCGGTGGCGAACGCCAAGGAACTGATCCGCGCAGTTGGACCTCTCACGCTGGAAGAGGCGATTCCGGTCACCGCCAAGTTGATCGCGGGATTGCGCGCCACACCCGAGGCTCGTGAAGGCATGGGCGCATTCCTTGGCAAGCGGAAGCCCAGCTGGATAACCGGATGAACCCGAAGCTCATGTCGCGCTGGCTCCCCGTTTGCTTGCTTGCCGCATGTGGCAGTGCGCCGTTGTCCGAAGCGGCATTGCCGGCGGTATCGCCGCATTCTGAGATGGCGCCGTTGGATGGCGTCGATGTTGCGCTGCGCGATCGCGCGCAAACGTTGGTGGCCCGTGCGCTGGAAGACAATCAGGCGATCGCTTGTCTCGCTGATCTCGTCGCCGCTGCGCCACGGCGCGTTTCCGGCAGTGCTGGTGCTGATCTGGCGGTTGCTTTTTGCCTGCAGCGAATGCGGGAGATCAAATTGGCGAACGTCCACGGCGAAGAGTTGCTGGTGCCGCATTGGGTGCGTGGCGTTGAGACGGCCAGCGTGCTCGCGCCAAAGTCCATGCCGCTGCGCATCACGGCGCTCGGCGGCAGCATTGGCACGCCCAGCGAAGGTATCTCAGGTGAGCTTGTGATGGTGCGCAGCTTTGAGCAGCTGCAAGAACTTGGCGAAGCGGCGCAGGGAAAGATTGTCTTTTTCAATCGACCAATGCCGCGTGCGTTTGCGCGAACGTTTACGGCATATGGCGAGGCGGTGCCGCAACGGACCAACGGTGCGATCGAGGCCGGCAAGGTTGCTGCCATCGGCGCGCTGATTCGATCGGTGACAACCACAATCGACGGGCATCCACACACGGGTGCGATGCACTATCTGGATGGGGTTGCGCAAGTGCCAGCCGCTGCAATTGCGACTGAAGATGCCGAGTTGCTCGCGGGATTACTTGCAACCGGCCCGGTGCGGATCGAAATCAAACTTGGCTGCGAAACGAAGCCGGATGTGATGTCCGCGAACGTCGTCGGCGAGATCCTTGGCTGGGAACGTCCGCAAGAGGTCGTTTTGATCGGCGCACATCTTGATGGCTGGGACCTTGGCCAGGGTGCGCATGATGATGGCACTGGCTGCGCGCATGTGCTCGAAGCGATGCGGCTGTTGAGTTGCTGTGGCATCAGGCCGCGCCGCACCATTCGGGCGGTGCTCTTCATGAACGAGGAGAACGGTTTGCGTGGTGCCGAGGCCTACGCACGGGCCCACGGTTATGAAGTCCATGTTGCTGCGATCGAGACGGATGGTGGCGGCGATACGCCGTATGGATTTACCTGCAGCCTGAAGGGGCAGTCTGGGGATGACCTGCGGCGGCTGTTCATGCCGCTAACCGAGTTCGCGGCGGGAACTTTTTTGACTGGTGGCGGTGGCGGGGCAGACATAGCACCGCTCGGTCAGTTCGGCGTGCCGTTGTTTGGCCTCATTACCGATAGCCAGCGCTACTTCGACTACCACCACAGTGCGCTCGATACGATCGACAAGGTCAATGAGCGCGAGTTGGCGATTGGTGCCGCGGTGATCGCCTATGCGGCGAGCGTTCTGGCTGACCGCTAGCCGAACGTTGCCGAGCGGTTCTTCCGTTGCGCCGTAGAAAAGCATCGCCGCATCGCACTGCCGCATCGCATTCCCGCATCGCACTGCCGGATCGCACTGCCGCATCGCACTGCCGCATCGCACTGCTGCCTGCGAGGTGGCAGAACACGACGCTGAGATCGGCGAATGGCGCGGCATGTTGCGCGCAAGATGTCGCATCGCATGAGTGGGGGGCAGTCCTGCCCCCCAGTCCCCGCTATCGCCTGCTGTTTGCCGAGATCTTTGGCGGTGACGTGCTGGTCGATTTGCCGTAGCGCGAGAACTCATGCGCTGCGACAGCGCGTGCAAGACGTATGCGACTCTGTTGCGCGATTGGCAGAGTGGCAGTGCGCTGCAACATCTCGCGCGGAGTTTCGCCGGTGTTCGTTTTGACGCCAGCACTATGCATTGCAGCACCAAGTTCGCGGATGACATGCGGCATCGCATGGCGGCGGCGAGCAATGAGCGACAGTGCCGCGATGGCGACAGCGATAATGAACCATGGCCGCGAAACGAGCGCGCGGAGCATTTCAAAAAGCCACGTGAGAATGCGAGCGCGTTCTTTTTCGTCGAATGCTGTGACTGATCGCCATGCTTCGCCGAGCGATTGCTGCATGCCGCCAAAGAAGGATTGCGGCCCGTTCGCCGCTGACATTGCAGTTGCTGGAGTGGCATCGAGAGTGAGCCACGAACCATCGTTGCCAAGCATCTCGACCCACGCATGGGCATCGCGCTGCCTAGCAACCATCTCGCCTGCGACGTCATCCCACTCGTGGGCCAAGTAGCCACCAACGACGCGGCAGGGGATGTCATTTAGCCGCAGCAGCAGTGCTAATACGGTGGCAAAGTATTCGCAGTGTCCGCCGCCAGTGCCGATTAGGAACTCGCTCAAGTTGCGCGCGGCACCATTGGTGCCAGGCAGCGCATATTGACGATGGCGTTCGAGCCACGTACGGCATGCAGCCGCGATCTCGCGCTCGCTCGCGTTGGGTGCGAGTTTGTGCTTGAGGTCGGCGGCGATGTCGAGCAGCGCTTTTGGCAATGGGTCAGGCACCATGCGGAGCGGCGCGAACTGCGATAGGCTCGGCTTGGGCCGAAACGCCGGCGCGAACGAGCCGAGCCGAATGCCCACGCAAACTTCGGGTGGCAAATCGGTGGCATTGGCAAAGGCGATAATTCCATCACCTTTTGGCGAAAGCACCAATGGTGCCGCAGCATTGCGGATCGTCAGGGCGGCCGCTTGTTGCGGTAGGAATAGTTTGCCGCCGCTCGCATCAAGCAGGCGCAACTCCAAGGTCGGCTCACGGGGTTCCCCTGGCCGCCGCCATTCGGTGCGCGATACCGCCTGCCATAAGACATCGCTTGCGATCCGCGAGCCGAAGGCTCTTTCGTCGTATGAGCTCCAGCCACCACCATCGAACTGGACAAATGTTACGCCGCGCCAGTGCGCGGGCACTGAGTCGGCGCGACCATCCGATGGCTTGATGCGCAACACCGGAGTATCGCTGAGGCTCGGCGTGGTGGTGTGATCGAGTTGGATGTTTTCAGAGAACGCGACCATGTCCTGCGCCGCCATCCGCAAGGTTTCATCGAGCCAACCATGGTGCTGGAAGTTGCGCGGCCAGACAGCGAAGACAACGCCGGTCACCGTGATCGCTAAAAAAGCGCGCGCCAGGCTGTCGCGTAGCACCGCGCGCAGGCTGCCTTCTTGCGGCACCGGCAGATTGTCGAACGTCACATAGATCTGTAGCGCCGGCACCAAGATCGCAGCGTAGATGATGAGACAGATCGACCACGCCATGTCGTGACCGAAGAAACTCGTAACGAACGCAATCAGGAACGAATTGAAGAACAGCAGGTCCGGCTTCTGCTTGGGCCCAATGTTGTTCATCAAATGGACCTGACACAGCACCGCTAATAACAGGCCATCTTCCAGCATGTGCAGCAGCCCAGTTGAGAACGCGTGCTGCAACAAAAAGCTGAAAGTGCCTACGACCGCGGCATTCCACGTGACGCGATACCAAAGGTGTTTTCGCCAGCGCACGCACAGCGGCGCGGTTGCCGTTGCGATCCAGAGGCCCGTGAGCCACGTGCTATCAACGGCGTCAGTCATCTGGACGAAGGCGAGATTTAGCATCACGATCGCCAGCAACCATGGGTGCAGTTCGTCACGCATGCGTGGCCTCTGACTGTGAAATCGGCAGATGCAGCGCGTGCGGCGATGCGTGTTGCGGCACAGCACCGTCACTTGGTAGCGGCGCAGCGGCAGCGAGCCACCGCAGTGCCTCGCAGATTGGTATGTGGCCGGCGCCGTAGATGATGTTGTGGCCCTGACTGCGAATCTGCACGGTCTGGTGCATCGCTGCGGTGCGCATCACGAACGCAGACGCTTGTGCTAGTGCTTCATCAAAACGGGCGACGGCCATGCGGCGATCGATTTGCAGCTGGATCCCAGCCGACCCGTGTCCTTCGCGCTCGACAACGGTCAGGCGCCCGCGGCGCGCGAACGCTTTCCAGTGCACGTCGGAAAGTCGGTCGCCGGTGCGGAAATCGCGCAGACTGGCAACCGAGTCCAGTTCGCTGGTGGCAGCGGCATTCGCGCCGAGTCCAAGGCCGCCATGGATCTGCCGATTGTCCGGCAGTGTGGCGGGCGGAGGATAGGCAACGATCTCATTGTCCGCTGCGCATGCCGCCTGTGCTTGGCAGATTCCGAACGGGTGGTTTGACTTTACGCGCAACACTGAAACCCGGTGCAGCCCGCGTGCTAGCCCGCGGATCACACCGCGAAGCTGGAGATCGCCGCGAATCACGGGTGGTGCATGTATCACCTGCGTGCCGGCAGTCGTGCTTAGTTCGATTCGTAGGCCGAATCGGGTTCGATTGCCGCCGTGAACGAGAATCTCGATGTCATGATCGCCGCCAGCGGGTGCGGATTTTACAGCCAACAGCTCCGCTGTGACACCGCGCATGTTGCTCAGGCAGCCGACGATTCCGATGCTGCCAAGCGAAGCTAGAAACGCGATCAGTAAAAAGAACAGGTTGGAATACGGCGTTGCGGAGAACAGCAGCACAACCGTGCCGAAGAACAGCGCCCCGCGCACGCCAAGCGCTGTTGGGCGCAGCTTCATTCTGGGCCTAGAGGGGGACCGCGACGGTCGCTAGGGTTGTTGCCACCACCGCTGCTGCGCTGCCGCCATCGTGCATGAAGACGCGATGTGCAAGCACCGGTTGTGCCATCGCCTTGAGGTCATCCGGCAGGACATAGTCACGACCTGCGAGCCACGCGCGGGACTTCGCGGCCCGCAGCCACATCAGCGCTGCGCGCGGGCTTGCGCCAAGCGCCACGCTCTTGTGTTCGCGCGTGGCGATGACCACGCGCAGCACGTAGTCCGCAACCGTTTCGCGCACTTGCACGCTGGCGACGGCCTGTTGCGCAAGTTGCAGCTGATCGCGAGTCAAAATGCTGTGCACTTCGGTGAGGGCCGCTTCTGCGTCGCGACCTGTGTAGAGCGCGCGTTCTTGCGTAGGCTCGGGGTAACCCATCTCGATTCGCGCGAGAAATCGATCAAGCGCCGCCTCCGGTACCGGGTAGGTGCCGTGAAACTCGACTGGATTGAGTGTGGCGAGCACCAAAAACGGCTTGGCGATTTGGTGCGTCTTGCCATCGATCGAAACCGTGCCCGATTCCATTGCCTCGAGAAGGCACGAAAGCGTGCGGGGGCTGGTGCGATTGATTTCGTCGGCGAGCACCACGTTGGCAAACATGGGGCCCGGCACAAACGAAAATGATTCCACAGAGGGCCGCCAAACAGACGCGCCAACGATGTCGCCAGGCATCAGGTCATTGGTGAACTGGATGCGGCGGAAGTCGCAGTCGATGCACTGGGCAAAGGTGCGGGCCAGCAGCGTCTTGCCGATGCCAGGCTTGCCCTCGAGCAACACATGGCCGCGGGCCAGCACGGCGCACAGCATTGGTTCTAGCACCGATGCGGGAACGGCCACGACGGTTCCGATGGCGCGTTCGAGGGCCTTGTGCAGTGCCGTTGGGTCGAGGGTGTTAGCGGTTATTGCGGCCATCAAATGGATCTCGGCGAGAGCTTCTTTTCGGCTGCCGAAGAGCACGTTGTGTGTGTGAGTCCTGACCTGACCATGGCAACGACAACTTGCATGGGGTGCTTTCGTCGCACGGCGTGCGATGTCGATGCAGGGGCGAATGAGCGACGGCAATGCAAGCTTTGCAGCCCTGCTTGGCGGCGAACAACGCGGGAGCATTCACGACTGGCGAATGCCGCCAGCCGAACCACATTGGTTGCATCTCGAACTGACTCACGAAGCAGAGGCCTGGCTGCTTAACAAGAGCCGCATTGATCCAGTTGCCTTTCGCGCCCTGGTGGCGATGGGTGCCCGGCCGCGTTGTGCCGCCTTCGATGATGGCGTTCTCGTGGTTTTGCGAGGCGTCAACACCAACGAAGGCTCAGAGCCAGAAGACATGGTGTCTTTGCGTATGTGGATAGAGAAAAATCGGGTGGTCACGGTTGCGCCGAGGCCAGTATCTGCGATTGGCGATCTGCACAACCGGGTGTCGCATGGTCGTGGTCCGGGGACGCCCGCCGAGTTAGTCGTTGACCTCGCAGGCCGCATGCTTGACCGCATGACGCCGATCGTTGCGGAGCTGGAGGAGGAGACTGACATCCTCTCGGAAATACTGCTCGGCGGTGAACTCGTTCGATTCCGCGAGGGCCTCGCGAAGTTGCGGCGGCGGCTCATCCAGTTTCGTCGTCATCTGTCGCCACAGCGCGACACGTTGAAGGCCCTGCTGCGTGAGGGTCACATTGTATTTGGCGAGCAGGACCGCGAGCTGCTGCGTGAAGTCGCGGAGCGCACGACGAAGTATGTCGAAGACATCAGCTCGATGTCGGAGCGCGGTACAGTCATGCACGACGAACTGGAAGGCCGGCTCAACGAACGCATGAACCGGAACATGCAGACAATGTCGCTGGTCGCTGCCTTGTTCCTGCCAGTGTCGTTCTTGTCGAGCTTGTTCGGCATGAACGTTGGTGGCATTCCGCTGGGGAATAGCGAGTGGGGATTTTTGTTGCTGTGCGCAATCATGGCACTGTTGATGGCTGGTCAGATCCATGTCATGCGTCGGCTCAAGCTGTTTACCCTGAGCTAACAACCACGACGGAAACGCGTGGCAGATTGGGGCAGCTGGCGTTGCTCTGTAGCTGCGTGCTCTGTGGATCCGCTAACCGCCGCAATTTTTTGATCCTGCTGCGCGCTGCCACGCGATGCGAAAGTCTGGCAAGCGATCATCGGCGATGCCGCATGGTCGGCTGCCCAGATCCTTTGTGCTGAAGCGGCAGACTAGTTGGAAGGCGGCTTGTTGCCGTCATCAGCAAAGTCATCGTCGTCGTCATCGCCTTCGTCGGAGATCTGCTTCGTAGGCGAGGTGTTCTCTGCCAGCGCCACGAAGCGCAGGTCCTTGTGCAAGCAGTCGAGGTCGACTTCTTCCCACAGCAATTCTCGGAACGAAGGGTCGAGACCACAGGCGATCGTGACTTCGTCGAGTGCGCGTTGCGCTTCTCCGGACAGGGCCAGGTAGCAACCAAGGTTGTAGTGGCCGATGGCAGACTTTGGCGTGCGATGGAGCAATTGCAGCATGCAGCGGATGGCGCCTGGCAGGTCCTGCACGCGCTTGCGGCACCATGCTTCCGTCAGGTCAAGCCACTCGGGCTGATAATTGGTGGTGCGCAGTTCGTTCAGATCGAGGATCGCTTCCTTGTTTTGCTTGGTCGCTACGTAGGCGCGGATGCGGAGCGCCAAGCCCTCGGGACGCGCATCCGTCCGGTCGAGCAGTGGCTGTAGCCGATCGAGCGCTTTGTCCGGGCAGCGCAGGTCGAGCCAGCCGTCGATTTCGGCGACGAGCCGTTCAAGATCTTTGGGTACTGAGAACACGAGTCCAAGTCTGGCGTGCTGCGCAACGTTGTGCAATGTGGCCCTTGGCTGGCCGTGAGTGGCGCGGGGGCGCAGTTGGTTTTCGCTGTCTGCGCTGACGCGGCGGAGGGCGCGCCTTCAGCGCAGCAACTTCGCGCGCTTTGGCGGCAGGGTCTCGTGGCCGCGCGCGCCGACCGGCACGACTCGCAGTAGGGTGCCGTTGGCGACCAGTGCCGCCGAGTCCGCGAGATTGACCGTTGGACAGACATGGGCCGGCACGAGTCGCAGGAGTGAGCCGAGTGGCGGTCGCGCGCCACGTTCGACATGCATCGGCATGTGCTCTTCACTCGGATGCAAGGCGCGCAGATGAAACTTGCCGATTGCGAACGCGCATGGATCGCCAACCGCAGCGTCGAGTGCCTTGCTACCGGCATCCACCGTGATGCGATCGCCGCTGGGCAGGCTGACGACCCGGGTTTGCACGGAGACCGCGCACGCAAAGCCTTCGATGCCGAGCTGCTGACTGCGCGCATCCCAATACACAACGGTCCCGGGGCTCACGGTGTGCAGGAAGGCCCCGAGCGGCTCATATGCCAGAGCAATGAGAAAGGTCGGTGTGCCGCTAGTGACGAGTTCGCCCGGGTGCGGTAGCGAGCGCGCGAGCACTACAAGGTCGTGATAAATCGCGTGCGCCTCGGCCGTGCGATCCGCTAGCGAGCCCCTTGTGAGGTGACCTTCGTAGCAG
This sequence comes from Planctomycetota bacterium, assembly GCA_014192625.1. Taxonomy (GTDB): domain Bacteria; phylum Planctomycetota; class UBA1135; order UBA1135; family UBA2386; genus BJHM01. The sequence continues at coordinate 51,822 of BJHM01000018.1, read as the reverse complement.
TGCAAGCCGCGCAGGGAATCACCAGCAGCTTCGATCACGTCCTGCACTCGGCGTTGATCGTGCAGCGGAATGCCGGTGCGTTGATAGCCAGGATCTAGATCGACGAAGATGCCGAGTGCGAGTTTGCGCAGTTCGGTCGCGTGCGCGGGATCCTCACTGAGCATCGCGAAGCGGTGCTTTTTGTGCTTCTGCGCTAGTTCGACTACGCGGTGCAGGTTGCTGCCGTGCTGGGCCATCGCGAACAGCACGTCGGTCGGGTGCTTCGTGGCCGCGAGCAATACTTCACACTCGCGGGTCGTTGATACTTTGAAATGCCGGACGCCCTCGGCCAATAGCAACTCGAGCACCTCGGTGACCTTGCAGGTTTTTACATGCGGCCGCCACCGGTCCATGCGGCCGTCGAGGTAATGGCGCATGGTGGCCAGATTGTGACGCACGGCATCCAGGTCGATGACGAGCGTCGGAGTCTGTAGGTCTTCTAGATGCAAGGGAGGCATCGGCATCGCTCCTGCGTTGGCACGCAGATTCTAAGGTGCCCAGCCAAAGCTGCCAGTCGCTGCGCAAAGACCATTACGGTGGCGTCGAAATGAAACGCACCGAGCGAGCCCCTTTTGGCTTTGACGGCATCACCCATTTCGCAATTCCGGGTTGGCGCGACCCAGTGCGTGACTTGCGGCAACGGTTGCGTCCAGCGGCTTCGCGGCGCAGTGCAAAGCTTGGCTCAGCGGCTTAGTGCCGTGGCGGTCCTTTGAGTCGCTAGCCCAGCAGCAGGTCCATCCGCGCGAGCACCTTGCTGATTTCGCTGTTCAGGCGGTGGTCGCCGCCTTTGATGATCATGAGATCTTTCTGCGCATGCGGGATACCGTCGAAGAACTGTTCGCTGAGCGAGTGCGGCACGGTTTCGTCGGCAGTGCCATGCACCACTAGCACCGGCATCGGCAAGCGCTTGGGCAGTGCTAGTTCGTCTAGCAGTTCGGCATCGGCTAGCACGTGCTGTGACACCGGAAAGGCAAACCCTTCGCTGGTGCGAAGCCGGCCATGCTTGTCGAGTCGCTGCTTCATTCGTTGTACATAGCCAAGCGCAGGTGCGAGCAGCACGAGTGCGCGCACATCGTTGGGCCGCTCTGCTGCGACGAAGGCGCTGACTAGGCCGCCGAGGCTCGATCCAAACAGGATCGATGGGCCGATCCGATCGAGTACTAGGCTCGCGTCCGCGATCAACTCGGAGACCGCAACCTGGCCGATTATTCCACTGCTCTCGCCATGCCCGCGTTGGTCGTAGCGGACTGCTGCGCGGCCGCGGGCAGCAGCATGAGCAAACAGCGCAGCGCTCTTGTCGCCCTTGCGCATCGAGCCGAGTCCATGCACAAACAGGTAGCAGGGCAGAGCGCCGGCAAGCTGGTCACCGACGATGCGTTCACCGGGCGCTGGAACCAGCGTGAAGGTCTCCAGCGCCTTTTCAATCACACTGCGCGCTCGATCTTCTCGATGCGGACTTGGGTTGGACCTTCGAGGCCCGGCAGATCGCCAGTGTCCCCAACCTTGCGACCGAGAATGCCCTTCGCGATCGGTGCGCGGTAGTTGATGACGCTCTCGTCGGTCATGTCCCAAGGGCCGAGCAGCCTGTATGACAGCTGCGTGCCGGTGGCGACTTCGGTCAGGATCACTTGGTTGCCCGGCGCGACAAGGTCGGTCGGGATGTCTTGATCCTCGATCAGGCGGGCGGCGCGGATCTCGCGGTCCATGTCGGTGGCGCGCGTCGTCAGGTTGCGCTGCTCCTCCATCGCCGACTCCCACTCACTGTTCTCGCTCAAGTCGCCAAGTGAAGCTGCGGCACCGATCGCCTTGCTGTTGGCAGGGATCTTCTCGCCGACCAGCACGTCGTAGTCGGCTTTGATGCGCTTCAGGCCGGCGCGCGTCGTCAAGATGATGTCTTCGCGTTCCCAGAACGGTTTCTCAAGCTTCGCGGTCAACTCCGGGAAGCGGAGGGCAACGCAGCGCAGCACCATATCGACGATCTCCTGCGGGAAGTCCTCACCGGCGCGCTCGGTGATGCCGAGGTAGCTGGCGAGATTATCACGCGAGATGGCCTTCAGTGGCTTGTTTAGGAAACCGCGCTTGCCGGACAGCAGGCTCGTGAGTCGGCTGAGCAGTCGGCTGTAGAGAGCATTGCCCTTGCGATCGCCATTGAGCACGCGAGCAAGGTGGAGCAACACGCGGCCAACCGTGACTTCGTCCGGGCGGTTTTCGCGGCTATCAAACACGCCGTCCGCATAAGCGCGGCACAGCAGATAGGTGAGCACCGGATGCCGGCGCGGATATGGCGCCACGCGGTCCCAGAGATCCAGCAGGCGGGCGCCTTGCTTCTCCTCAATGAGCTTCATCACAACTGGTTCGATCACCGAGATTGGGAAGTCGGGCAGGATCGCGAGGCACCGGTCGGCCCAATCTTCACCGAGCGCTTCGGGCAGCAGTTTGACTGCGTGCTCACGCGACTCTTGAGTAGCCAAGCGGTCGATCGCGTTCGGCTGAAGGGTGCCGTCGGCGCTGACCAGCAGCGCGCGCAGTTCTCGCGCTGGCGGCACTGGGGTGGCGTGGCCGTGCTCGGCCAAGAACAGCAGGCCGTCGAGAATGTGCGCGTGGTTGGCCTTCTTCTCTTCGATCGCCTGCGCGATTGTTTTGCTGGCGAGGTCGAGGATCTGGCGACGAACATCCACGTCCTGACCGCGCGCCAGGTAATCGCGCAGGCGCTCAACGCGGGCGCCAAGGTCATTTTGATACGTCATCGCGACCGCCGCTTCTTCAGCGAGACCGATCGGTTTGTCACGCAGCACAAAAGTCGGGCGGTTGGCGTTGCCTTCGACCTTCAGCCAGGCATCCTTGGTCGCGGCGGTCTTGGCGCGCTTCCAGAAGCTCGCCCAGGTTTTGTCTTCCACGATTGCTGGCACCAACTCAGCCTTGAGTTGGGTGCTGCTGATCGTGCCGCGATAGAGCTTCGCGGCGATGCGGATCAGGATGGCGGGCTCATTTTCCATCAGCCGCTTCAGCTCGTCGACCTGCTGCAACTTCATGGCGCGGAGGTCGTCGGATTCCAGTGGCTTGAAGCGCGCAATCACGGTGTCGATCGGGAACTCTTCGCGGCGGCCCGTTGCGAACGTGACCTCGATTTCTTTGCGGTCCGCATGGAAAGCGGTGACCACGCCTTCGCCCCAGCCAGCTTGGTGGTAGACCACATGGCCGGTCGTGTAGCGGCGCAAGCGGTCAAACTCGAGCAGCGCCTGCGCCGTCACCGAGGCTGGGTTGAGGCCTGAGCGTTCGCGCATCAGCGGCCACCAATCCTCAGTAGCAAACCGGCGCTCGATCAAGCTGACCAAATTGCGCACTAGGGCTTCGTTGTGCGCGCCGCGCTTCACCACGCGCGTGGCCAACTCGATGGCTGAGTCGACTGCCGCAGCAGTGGTCAGCGCATCTATCATTTGTGCGGCTAGCACTGCGGCTCGACTTTGCATGTCGCGCTCGCAGAGCGCGTCGATCGTTGCGAGGTAGTGGCGCGTCGAATCCGGCTTGGGAGCCTTGGTGGCCTGAGCCCAGGCCTTTTCTAGGGAATCGAGTTGCAGGGAACGTGCGAGTTGGACCAGGTCGTTCGTCAACTTCGTATCCGGCTGTATTTGAGAGCGAAACGAAAAGGGCCGAACATAGTAGCGGCCCGGCCACAGAACGGAAGGTCGCTCCGAACTGGTTCTATTACTCGGCGAGGCGCGCGATCAGGGTGTTGACGTTAACTGCGGCGCAGGCTTCGTCGTAGGCGGCCAAAGGCACATCTTCGAGCACCTCTTCGGTGCCAATAAAGATGAGGTAAAATTCTTGGCCGTATTGGGCGCGGAAGGCGATGATTTTTCGGACCATCGGCGAATCGGCCAAATCCGTGGACTCGATGACCACGCTTTTGCCCTCCCGGCCACGGCCGCGCAAGACGACCATGGGTGCGTAGGCACCGACCTGGCCGGTCTCGAGGCGGACTTCGAAGTGTCGCGGCGAGTGGCTGTGGGCTACGCCAGAGTGGCCGAGACGGTCGCAAATCGTTTGTTCTAGCTTGCTTACCAGCATGCGGCCACCGCATCGGCCGTAGCCTGCGCCACCGCCAGCACCGTGCGCCATCAACACATCGTCATCGTCGACAGACGGAAGGGCGCGCGGCACAAAGATCGGCCGCACCGGCTTCTGGCGAACCGAGGTTGGCTTGCTGGGCCGGCCCGCAATGAGGACCCCAGTGGCGAGTTTGGTCGTAATCGGCTTGCCCGAAGTGAGTTTACCAGAACTGAGCTTGCCAGAACTGAGCTTGCTATTGGCTGGTTTGCCCGAAGTGAGCTCGCCAGAACTGAGTTTGCCCGAAGTGGGTTTGCCCGAAGTGGGTTTGCCCGAAGTGAGCTTGCCAGAACTGAGCTTGCCCGAAGTGAGCTTGCCAGAACTGAGCTTGCCCGAAGTGGGTTTGCCAGAACTGAGCTTGCCCGAAGTGGGTTTGCCCGAAGTGGGTTTGCTGGTCGCGGGCTTGCTCTTGGGCTTCTTTTCGGTCTGGGTTAGGGTCTTCGTCGGCATATTGTTGGAGTGTGGTCGGGCGAGTGCTTTTGGGGAGCCATTACGGTTGCGACGGCGCGATTGCTAATGTGCATCGCCGGCGCATTTTCCCTGGTGGAGCAGATCGCAAATCTGGTGTTTCAGTAGCCCCCTCCGGGGTCACTTCGCCGCGCCACTCTAGCGATTTTTATGGAACCGTGAAGGGGCCCCGGCTTCTGGCGGTCCAACGCGAGTCGGCATTTTTGGCGCAAGTGCTAGCGCACGTATCCCTTGCGCAAAGTGGCTTGGCGCGTGGAAACTATCGGGGTGATTGAAAGTCGCCTCACTGGCAAGCTCCGAGTCTTTCTGGGCGCGGTGTTTTTGGTGTTTTTTGGGTCGTTGGCCGTGCGTTGCTGGCCGACTTCGTGTGCCGCTGCGGTGGTGCGATTGTGCGACGGCGATTTGGAGCATTCGGCGCGACTTTCACTACTGCAGCAGGTGTGCGCCGAACCGAACGAGGCAAGCGGTGCGGATAGTCGGCAATTGGCCCGCGTGATGGCGGCAATTGCGCTCAACGTGGATCTGCCGTTTCGCAAAGCGTGCGGTGCGGAGCGGCACTGGCCGTTTGCGCTGCTGCCGAATGCTGCGATACTCGACACTGCTGCGTTGGGGGATCCCGTTTTGAAGGCGTTGCTGGCGGCAATGGTGAGCGAAAGTCGTGGTGATCTTGCCGCCGCACAGGCGGGCTACGAGCAGGTGGTGCGCAGCAGCTATCTGTTTCGGATGCCGCTCGCGCAGCAATTGGCGGCGGCAGGAAAAGAACGCACACACTGAGCTGCGCGTTCTGCCCTCAAGGCTGCATTCGCGTTGCGTCGATCCAAGCTAATCGCTTAGGGAGAATAGACGCAGCGCATGGATGACACGCGTTTGGGTTCGCTGTTGTTGGACAGCAGGGTTATCGACGAGGCCGATCTCGAGAAGTGTCTTGAGATCCAATCGCTCACCGGCAGTGCCCGGCCGCTGGGTCACATCCTGATTGAGCAGGGGTTGCTTGATCAGTCGCTGCTCGATCAGGTGCTTGCGCTGCAGCAATCGCGTCGCAATGCGCAGCGGACCGCGCTCGCTAGCGAAACCCAGGATGTCGATGGTTGGTTTCGCGCCGCGTTAGCCGTGCACGCGCGCGACCTCGTGCTGAGTGAGGGGCGGCCAGTGTTGGCTCGTGCCGGTGCCGAATGGCGCACCCTTACCGACACTCCGTTGCGTGGTCCCGAAGTTTGGGACTTTGTTCGTCGTGAGATGGGTGACAAGGTGCTGGAGCAACTTGCCGGACGGCACTGTGTCGCCGTCGACCTGCACAAAAAGAATCTCTGCCGTGGCCGTATCACAGCGATCCGCCACTTCGACGGCGTGGCAGCTTTTGTGGCGCTACAGCCCGAACACACGCCCGCAGTCGCAGAGTTGGGACTGCCCGCGAAGGTTGTCGAGATCGTTCGCGCCGGCCGCGGCCTCGTGTTGTTGGTGGGCGAGCGCGGCGAAGGTCGTGTTGAGGCGCTGTCGGCGGTGTTGGCTGAGATTGCGCGTGATGCCAACCGCTACGTCGTCGTGCTCGATGACGCCATCGGCGCGGAGTTGCCAAGTGGCGCGCTCATTGCCCGCCGCCGTGTTGGCGAACACGTTGCTGGCTATGTGCCGGCGCTACGTACCGCGGTGCGCGAAGATCCGGATGCGATTGTGGTCGGTTCGCTGGCGCATCCAGAGTCGTTCGATTTGGCGATGCGCGCTGCGGAAGGCGGCCGCCTCGTGGTTGGTTGGATCGATGGCACTTCGGTGACGTCGGCGCTGCAGCGCGTGCTCGGCTTTTATCCGAGCTATGACGTTTCTCGGGTGCGCACCACGCTCGCGTCGGTGTTGCGCGCGGTCTGTGTGCGGCACTTCCTGCCCGCTGCAAAGGGTGACGCGATGGTGGTTGCGACAGAGGCGTTGTTCGTCGATAGCGCGGCGCGCGAACTGTTGCGCAACGGCGAACTGGCCAGCCTCAACTTGCTCATGCGAGCAAGCAATGATGACAGCGGTCACAGCCTCGATCACAGCATGATCGATTTGATCGGTCGCGGCCTGCTTCGCATCGAGGATGCCTACTCGCGCGCCGAGGAAAAGTCGTGGCTGCTCGATCGTTCAAAAAAACTTGCGGGCAAGGGAGCCTGAGCAATGGATGCCGATCAGATTGATAGCCTTTTGACCTCGATGACGCGCTCCGGCGCTTCGTCGTTGCACCTTATTCCGGGGCATCGTCCGTGCATCCGCATCCAGCGCCAGTTTGTGCAGAGCGAGCAGGAGGTATTGACCGCGAGCGACATTGACACGGTCACCCGCGACCTGTTGCTGCAAGACCATCGCGAGCGGTTGTGCCGAGATGGTCAGGTTGAAGTGCTCTACGTCGCGCGCAGTGGCCAGCGTTTTCGCACCACAGTGATGCAGCAAGAGGCTGGAGTTTCGTTGTTGCTGCGACCGGTGCCTGAGGCGCCGCCGCGACTCGCGGACATCCAAATGCCACCGCAAATCACCACCCTCACGCAATTTCGCAGCGGCATCGTGTTGGTTACTGGGTTCTTCGGTTCTGGCAAGAGCACAACGCTTGCGGCACTCGTCGACCACTTTAATCAAGAGACCTGCAAGAGCCTGGTGACGATCGAGGACCCGATTGAGTATCTGCACCCACAGGCACAGGCATTGCTGCATCAACGCGAGGTCGGCGCGCATGTTGGCGACTTTCAAAGCGGCATCCATCAGGCGATGCAGTCAGGGGCAGAGGTGGTTGCAGTGTCCGAACTCCGCGATGGCGCGACGCTGCTCGCAGCACTCGATGCGGCGGAGAGCGGTTGCCTGGTGCTCGCAGGTTTCGATGCGAGTTCGGTGGTCGGCGCGCTGACGGAGTTGCAGGCGCTGGTATCTCCAGAAGAACGCGAACGCACACGGCATCGGCTTGCAAATGCGTTGCGCGCGATCACCTCGCAAACGTTGCTGCCATTGGCGCACCGCACCGGCCGCGTGCCGATGGTCGAGGTGATGATCAATAATAACGCCGTTCGCAAAGCGATTGATGAAGCTGCTTTTCTCGAGATCCCTGCAATCATGGAGCGCTGCCGGGGACTCGGAATGCAGACGGCAGATCTCGCATTGAGTGATCTGCTCGCGCATCACTTGATCACGCCCGAGGAGGCGCTCCAGCACGCTACCGGCAGCCTGCAGTTGCCCACCGCAGCTTCGATGGTTGGTATGCGAGCAAATCGCCGCTGAGCCGCCGCCACGCGCGCGGCTAGCCGGTCAACCGAGATCGAGGCCGCGCTCTTCTTCTTCGCTGATGCCTTCGCCAAAGTTTGAGCCGAGGTAGACCTTGCGCACTTGTTCGTTGGCGATGATCGCCTGTGGATCGCCTTCGGCAAACACCTTGCCTTGGTGGATGATGTATGCGCGATCGGTGATGCGCAGCGTTTCAATGACGCTGTGGTCGGTGATCAGGATGGCGATGCCGCGTCGGGCGAGTGCCGCAAGAATGCGTTGAATCTCTTCGACCGTGATCGGATCAACGCCGGCAAAAGGTTCGTCGAGCAGCAGCAAAGATGGCTCGGTGGCAAGTGAGCGCGCGATCTCAAGACGGCGGCGTTCGCCACCGGACAACTGCTCGCCAAGCGAGTCTGTCAGATGGTTTAGCTGGAGGTCTTGGAGCAAGTCCGTGGTGCGCTGCTTGCGTTCCTTTTGTGCTACGCCGCGCGCTTCGAGCACGCAGGCCACGTTGTCAAACACCGACATCCTGCGGAACACGCTCGCTTCTTGGGCAAGGTAGCCAAGGCCGAGGCGTGCGCGGCGATACATCGGCATGCGCGAGATGTCCTTGCCACGAAACATGACCTTGCCCGAGTCGGGCTGCACCATACCTACGACCATGCGGAAGCTGGTGGTCTTACCGGCGCCGTTGGGCCCGAGCAGGCCGACGATCTCACCTTCCTGCACGCGGATGGTGACTTGGTCGACCACGCGGCGGCCCCGGTAAGACTTGACTAGTCCTTCGGTGCGCAAGATCTCGTTCATGCCGATGCTCACGTGGTCACTTGATCGGGCTGCAACGCGGAAATGGCCAGCGCCAGAAGATCAGCAGAGCGCGGCCGCGGATGTGTTCGCGTCGCACGAACGGCACCCATTCTTCGGGTGGCTGCCAATCGCTGCGGCCATCCTGGGCGCCAAGCTTTTCAATCGCAAAGTCCGCCCGTTCACTGCCGGCAACTTGATCGCGGAAGGGTTTGCTGATGCGCGCCTTCAGGGCGTGGGTTTCGCCAAACTCGTCGATCATTGCGAGCATGTCCCTGCTTGCGATAATCACCGGTGTCTCATCGCGGTCAGGCGGGCTAGTCGGGGGCACCGTGCGCTTGTTGCCGCGCAGCGTGTGTGAACCAGGGTTCTTCACCGGGTCGACCTCGGTCAGTGGGATGACGGTGTTGTCGGCGGTCACGCCCAGCCGAAGCGCAGTCCAGCCACGCGAGTCGATCGACTGCTGGGTGTTGTCACCCATCATGAAATAGTTGCCGTCGGGGACGGTGATGAAGCCGTCTTTTTTGAGCGTGCTGCGAAGCTCTTCGAAGCCGCGCGTCGTGTATTGCAGGTCGCGGCAAATGCGTAGCCCGCTGATCTCGAGTTTGCCTTTGCCCTTGATCAGGATCTGCGGTTTTACGCGCTGGTTGTCCTTGGCTTGCGGCGATTCGAGCTCGCAGCCTTCGCGGCAGTGATAAGCGGCGACGTCGAGCTCAAGCATCTGCTGGCCGTCGCGCCATGCGTAGAGCATGTCGTCGAGGTGCGCAAAGCAGATGCTGGTTGCGCGCAAAGGCGTTAGCTCGCAGACGAATGCGTTGGATATTAGCAGCGGCTTCGTGTCGTCCTTGCCGCGCACTTCGAGCGTGCCCTTGCCGCCCTTCACCACCAGCGCAAAGTTCAGTCGATCGCGGTCTGGCCGCAGCACATCGACTTGCATCTGCAGCTCGTCGATCTGGTCGGCTGGCGTGAACGTGGCTTCGATGCGCGCATCCGGGACGATCTCGTTGCCGTTGGAGCCGGCACGTTCGCGGATCGCGGCTGCCGTGCTGGTTGGATAGCCGTCCCACACGAGGTCGATGAAGCCGCCAGCCGCGCTGTCGTCAAACGTGAGCCATGCTGGGCGGTTCTGGCCCTTCAGGTCGATGGTGAACGCGCCGTCGAGTTCTTTCCATGAGTCACTTGGCGTTGCGAACAGCAGGCCACCGAGTGCCTTGTTGTCGCCGCGGACTAGTTGTCGCGCGGGGAACACTTCCTTCCAGAACAGTTCTTGGATCCGTGCCGGTTTGCGCAGCGGGTTATACGTGCGCTTGCCGTCCGCCTCATCGACGAGGTAGAGGTTGCCCCCAGCGATCAGCAGTTTGTCGCCGGGCAAGCCGACGAGGCGCTTCACGTAGTTCTGATTTTTCTGCAGCGGGTAACCAAAGACCGTTACGTCCCAACGCTTGGGGTCGCGGAACGCAGGTAGCAGCTTGTCGACCAACAGGCGATCGTAGACCGATGCTTCATTGCTGCCCATCAGCGTGGGCTGCATCGAGGAGGTCGGGATCTGAAATGCTTCAAGGCAATACCACTTGAGCAACACGGCACCGAGGATCGCAACGCCGAACGCTTCGAGGTTGGTCCGGATCGGTCCCGTTGTGATCAGCTTCTTTTTCTTCTTCCTGCCGCCGAGTTGAGTCATGTTGGTCGAGGGGATGACGCTTTTGGTAGTCACGCTTTGCCTCAGTCATCGCCCGTGCGCAGCACGGACAAGAATGCTTTCTGCGGGATCTCGACGCTGCCAACTTGCCGCATTCGCTTCTTGCCCTCTTTCTGCTTCTCAAGCAGCTTGCGCTTGCGTGAGATGTCGCCGCCGTAGCACTTCGCGGTGACATCCTTGCGCATCGCGGCAATGGTCTCTCGCGCGACGATCTTGCCGCCGATTGCAGCTTGCAACGCCACCTCAAACTGGTGGCGTGGGATTTCTTGGCGCAGGGCCTTCAGGATCTTGCGACCGCGGCTCTCTGACTGATCCTTGTGGCAGAGGAACGACAGCGCATCAACTTCGTCACCCGTCACCAGGATGCGCACCTTGACCAGGTTGCTCGCCTCGAAGCCTTCGAGTTCGTAGTCCATTGTGCCGTAGCCGCGAGTTGCCGACTTCAGGCGGTCGTGGAAGTCGAAGATGATCTCCGCGAACGGAATGCGAAAGCCAATCATCACGCGTTCGCGGCCGTAGTAATCGGTCTTTACGTATTGACCGCGGCGGTCGGTGCAGAGCTTCATCACGGCGCCGATGCCGTCCGTTGGCACGACGATGTTTACGCGGGTGATCGGCTCCAGGTATTCGAGGATCATCGACGGGTCGGGCATCTCGCTCGGTGAGCGGATTTCTTTTTCCTCGCCGTTGTGCAGCTTGACGCGGTAACGCACCGACGGTGCGGTCTGCACGAGGTCCATGTCCTCCTCGCGTTCGAGCCGTTGCTGAATGACTTCCATGTGCAGCAGGCCGAGGAAGCCGCAGCGAAAGCCAAAGCCGAGCGCGTCACTGGTCTCTGGCTCAAACGTGAACGAGCTGTCGTTGAGGCGCATCTTCTCGAGCGACTTGCGCAGGTTTTCGAACTCGCTCGGAACGGTCGGATAGAAGCCGCAGAACACCATCGGCTTTGGCTGCCGGAAGCCAGGCAGCATCGGCGCGCGCAGCGCCTCGTCATCGTGCGTCACGGTGTCGCCGATCACTACGTCTTGCAGCTTCTTGATGTTGGCGACGATGTAGCCGACCTCGCCTGCGTGCAGTTCATCCACTGCTTGCATGTCGGGCTTGAGCTTGCCGACCTCCATCACCTCATATCTGCTCATCGTGCCGATCATCCGGATGAAATGGGCCCGCCGAACGGTGCCTTGGAACACCCGTGCGTAGAGCACGACGCCTCGGTAGTCGTTGTAGATCGCGTCGAAGATCAGCGCTTGCAGCAGGCCCTGCGGATCGCCGGTCGGTGGCGGAACCAGTGCGACGATCGCCTCAAGGACGGCCTCAACGTTCTGGCCGGTTTTGGCCGAGACCGCGATTGCGTTCTCGGCGGAGATGCAGATCGCATCCTCGATCTCCTGCGCGACCTCATCCGGGCGCGCGTGCGGCAAGTCCATCTTGTTGAGCACCGGGATCACGGCGAGCTTTGCCTGTTCGGCGAGATGCGCGTTCACGACAGTCTGTGCCTCGACACCTTGCGAGGCATCGACCAGTAGCAGAGCGCCTTCGCACGCCTGCAGGCTCTTTAGCACTTCGTAGTTGAAGTCGACGTGCCCCGGCGTGTCGATCAGATTGAGTTGGTAGGTCAAGCCATCTTTAGCCAGATAGTTCATCGCCACTGCGCGCGCCTTGATCGTGATACCGCGTTCACGCTCAAGCTCCATGTCGTCGAGCAGCTGCTCCTTCATCTGACGCTTTTGGACGGTGCCAGTCATCTCGACGAGGCGGTCGGCGAGCGTGGACTTACCGTGGTCCACGTGCGCGATGATGCTGAAGTTGCGGATCAGTCTGGTGTCGGTCACGTTCGTTGGGAGCTCGTCAGTGCAGTGTCGATGCTCGGGCGCGAGGCTGCTAGCGGGAAGCGCCGTGGCTCCGAGGGGCGAGCAGGATAGCGACTCGGCGGGGGAGGCGGCAGAACAGAGATGGTTCTAGGCAGAAGTCTGGCTTGTTTGGCGGCGAATGCGACCCTTTGGGAGGGGCTATGGGCACCTCTGCGAGCGGTTTTCGTACTGCGCCGATTCGCCGCTGTCAGGCGCTGGCGAATCGTGCCGCAAAGGGCCGCCGCGTGCGGTGCGGCAACGGGCCCTTTGTCTTATCGCGCAGCGGCGAAGGAAAGCACGTCGTAGGCGCGGCGGGAAGGGTCGGCAGTCAGCTGGTAGACCACCACCACTTCATCCCCCATGTTTTCATCCATGTTGGCGGCGAGCAGGCGCAGGAGTGCCCATTCGGCGGGATCGCGCAGCGCTTTTGAGGTCAGTGGCTTTTCATCGCCGATGAGGCGGCTCGTCTGTTGGTCGATCATGCCGGAGACCAGGCCGAAAATGCGGTCTAGGTCGAACACCGTATTGGCATCCTCAAACAGGAGGGTGCGCACCATGCGTCGGCCAGCGACCGAAGCCAGTTCGGGCGGCGCGCTCCGCATTGCATACAGATCGATCGCTTTGCCATCCGTGGTGACCAGTGCAAGGTCCTGCGCGCTGGCTGCTGTGAATGCGCCGCGGACAAATGGCCTAGCCTTGTCGAGGATCTTGAACAGTCGCTGCACGATCTCTTCCTGACGGCTGAGCAAGGACAGCAGCGACGGGATGCGAATGGTGATCGTGCGGCGCCACGCTGGCAAGGCAGCAAAGCCCGCCGCCTCACTGCGATAACCGACCGCGCGGACGTCGATGTCGATCGACTGGATCAGGCCCAGGATCAGCGTGCCGATACTCGGGAGCTGGACTTGAAACGTGAGCAGATCGGCGTGCTGGTCTTCGTTTAAGTCGACCAGCAGCATGCCGCTCACGTCGTCAGCGACTGCTTGCGTGCGCGCCTTCAAGAATTGCGGCCCAGCGGGACCGCAAAGGAAAGTCCAGATCTTGCGCCGATGCGCGATGACGAAGTCGGGGATGCCATCGCCGTCGACATCGCCACGCTGCAGATGTTGATTGTCACCGAGGACGATGGTCGAGCCGGGTGCCACGGCGGCCTTTGGCGTGCTGTCTTCGAACTGATCGAGGTCGAGTTCGACCGGTGCTGCAAACATGCCGTTTTCGTCCTGCATCTGAAACGAATGTTTTTGACCTTGGCGCGTGAGCAGGTCAGGCCGGTGATCGCCGTTGAGGTCAGCGGTTTCTATGCGCGGCACGATCAGTGCGCCCTGATGATCGTCGTCGAGGCCCATCGCGCTCGGGTCGGCGGTGATCTGGACAGGCAGTGTCAGCAGTGGCATCTGCGCAAACTCAATGGTGCCGTCCTGGTTCGTGGTGGCGCGTTGCAGGAATGGCTGGCAACCTTCCATGGTCGGCATCAGCAGGTCGAGCCTGCCGTCGCCGTTTAGGTCCTGCACGAAGGGGCTCCACAGCGGCGTGTCGGTGCGAATCGTGCAGCGGGCGCGGCGTGCGAGGCTCAATGGTGCTTTTGCATCGCCGCCGTTTGTCGGCCATGGCAGCACGAAGGTCCCGCTTGGATCTGCAACAATCACCTCACTGCCGTTGGTCGGCAGCAAGTCGCGGCAGGCGATCAGTGAGTGCGCCGGATCACGCAGTTGCAATACGCCGTGCAGGCAGAGCTTGCTCGCTGGGTCGCGCATCAGCACGTGACGCTGCAAATCGCCGAGCACGGTGAGCACCAACAGTTCTTGCATACCATCGCCATCGGTGTCCGCGAGGGCTTCAGTAACGACGCGCGCAGTCGGCTCCAACGTGCCGAGCAACGGCGACTGCGCTGCTGCAGTGGCGGCGAGCATGAACAATGGAAGCGCCCTCATTGGCACCTCACGTGCTGCAGTTCGTGATCTTCGAGCACCAATAGTTCGCCCGGCTCGCCAGCTATTGTGCGCAGGCGTGCCTTGGATGAGATCGGATGTTGCCACGCGGGCTCATCCAGCAACAGGCGCTTGCCATCGCGGCGCAGCGGCCGCATTTGCAGCGCGTCACCAGTGCGCAAGAGCAGCGCTCCTGGTGCGCCGTTCTTGCCGGCCAGCACCTTTACCACCAGCGGATCGCTCGGGCCGCCGATGGCTGGCAATTGCAGCTGCTTTGTGATCAGGGCTGGGAGCGTGAATCGGTTGCCATCGCCACGAAAGATGTTGAGTTGAACCTCGATGCCCTTCGCCGTGCCGTCGAGGCCGCGCAGCAGGTCGGTCCGCAGCGTGAGCGCAACGAGGTCCTGCTTGCCGTCGCCGTCGGCATCGACGATTTGCGGCGCACCCGCAAGGGTCTGCAATCGTAGTCGCGAATCCGCCATCGCCGGCCAGGGTCCGTGTTCGGCGCGTTGGCGATAGAGATCAATGCGCGTCTCGATCTCGTCATTGCGCTGCGCGGAGGTCGTAACCAGCAGGTCGCTGCGCCCGTCCAGGTCGAGGTCGGCGAACTGCACGTCAAAGGCCGGGTCAAATAGCGACAGGCGATCTTCGGGGAGCGGGAGTGGCAGGCTCGTCGCCAGCGGCGCAAAGGTGCCCGCACTCTCTTGCCGCCACAGCCAGAGTTGTTCATTGCGGAGCGCGATGCCGTCGAGGCGCTGGTCGCCGTCGAAATCGGCGAAGTGGAATGGCGCAGAGCGGGTGCGGATCTGCAGCAGCGGGTCGCGCGTAGCGGGATCAATCTGCGAGCTTGGTTCGTCATCGACGATTGCAAGGCCGAGCTTATTTTGTGCGGCGAGCATGCTGCTGCGGCCGAGTTTGCCCGCAAGCGGCTGGCGAAAAGCCGGCAGTGTGATCGTGCCGTTGACGACAAACGTGGTGCCGTTCTCGCTGCGGCGTTGCAGCAGGATGCGTGCGCCGTCGGGTTCGGGCACCGCGAAGTCGGCGAGGCCGTCGCCATCGAGGTCGCGCACCATCGACTGCATTGTTGCGAGCGCGTTCTTCTTTGCTGCAGGCCACAGGATGCGGTGGGCAAACAACGACTCAAAAATCGGCGTGTCGTTCTCGCCCGGCAGCATGGCGACGGCGCGCTCGGGAGTGAACACCACTAGCTCGCAGCCTTTGCGCGAGAGCACATCGACAAACGCGAACGCGACAACGTCCTTGTCGATGCGGAGCACGGTTGGCTCACCGGCGAAACATGGCGGTATTGGGCGGCGTAGCAGCGTGCGCAGTTCTCGGTGGCCATCCGTCTCCGTGGTGATCACAAGGTCGGTGCGCCCGTCCAAGTCGAGGTCTGCGCAATACGCGCTGACCACGCGAGTCGCCTTGGGAAATTGCAGCGTGCTGACCTTGAGATCGCTTTGTGCGATGACCGTGGTGGTGATTGCTGTGATGGCTGCAATGAGTGCCGCAGGTGTCATGAGCCAGCTTCCATCAAGCGGTCCGCATCACCGCCGCCGAAGCTGATCAACCAGAGCAGTCGAAAGCGCCACGCGGCCTCTGTGCTCTGGTAGCTGCAGATGCCGAGCAGCGCGGACCATTCTTTCAGGCCCCGGCCAGACGAGTAGGCGTAGACCAGGGGGATCGAGAACTCAGCGAGTTCGGTTGCGCGGCGCGAGAGTCGCACATCGAGCGCAATGGGCGCACCTTTGCGCATCAGGTCAAGGCGCGCGGTGTCTTTGCGATCATCGCGCAGCGCAAAGATCAAGTCTTGCGGATGCGCAATGGGAGTCCCGTTGATGGCGGTGATCAGATCGCCAAACTGCAGGCCGTTTTTGCGCCACGGGCTAGCCTTCGACATGCCGGTGATCACCGCGCCGCCGCCGGGACCGAGATTGGCGGTGCGCGCTTCCACTTCGGTGGCGGTGCGAAACGTAACGCCGACGCGAGCCTCTTCACGAAACCGTTCGCCAGTGCTGCGCGCGGAACCACGCAGTCGTGCGACTAAAGTGAGTTCGCACTTCGCATCGTGTCCTGCGCGATCGACCAGCAGGCTGATGCGCGTGCCTGGTGCCGAGGTCAGCTCGATCTGCCGCCACTCGCTGAGCCGGACGAGAGGTTGCGGCGTCTTGTCGCCGATGCCTACCTCAAGCAGCAGATCGCCCGCCTGCAGCCCGGCGGCATGCGCGGGGGAGTTTTCGATCACTTGCGCAATGCGCAGCTGGCTTGGTTCGCTGAGTTTGGCAGCGAGGGTGTCGCGTGCGTCCTCGACGACGATGCCGGAGAAGCAGCCTGCGGGCAGTTTTTCGCGCGCGGCTTCGTCGTCAGGCTCAGCACGCAGGTCGAGTGGCTCCTCCATGTCCGCGAGCGGCGGTGGTTCGGTGGCCAATTTTCCGCCCGTCGTGCAGGCACTAATGAGCAGCAGTGGCAACAGCCAGCGGAGTGACATCATGGTGGCTATGGAATGCGAAGCTGGCGAAGGGCTGCGAACGCAATGAGGATCGCGCCGACAAACCAGCATAGCGGTGTGAGTAGCGCATGCTGTTCCCATGCCCAGTTGGCATCGGCAGCGCCGCGCGCGAGTTTTTCAAAGTAACCGAGCACGGAATCGTCGCGCAGAAAAGTCGGCAGATGGCTCGAAAGGAGCCATGCGGCATTGTCGCGCAGTGCGGCGCGCACGGTTTCGGGCAAGGCTATGAGCAGCAGCGCTAGTGCGAGTGCGCGCGCCGGGCGCCGGGCCAGCGATGAGGCGCACAAGCCGAGCGCTGCCACGGCGAGCAGTGGCGGCAGGCAGTAGAGCAATGCCTGCACGAGTATGGGTGAAACGTCGATGGCCGAGGCGAGCACTTGGCGGCCACCGTTGCGGGTTATTTCTTCGAGGTCGTCGAGTCCGAGCAGTAGTGCCGCGGTTGTGATCGCGCTGGCCGCGAGCGTGGCCCAACCGGCGAGCGCGAAGGTGGCGAGTGCCAACAGCTTGCCGAACAGCACATCGCCGCGCGTCACCGAACGGGTCATCGAATTGCGCAGCGTGTCGCGTTGTAGGTCGGCAGCAATGGACTGGCTACCAAGCCAGAGCAGGCATAGTGCGAGCACCGGCACGGCCGCGAGCAGCGCGTGCGCAACGGCGAGATGACCGCTGCCCGAGTCCGCGCTGAACTGTTCTTTTGCTTGCACGCGCTCGAGGGATGCGCCGACCTGCTGGCGGTAGGTGTTTACCGAGATCGCAGCAAAGGCCGCTGGCAAAAAGAGCAGCACCTTCGTCAATGGCCGCCGCAGCAGCACGTGCACCTCATGGCGATAGGCGCGAAAGCGGGGCCGCTTGGTGGTGCCAAAGCCTATCGATACTGCGATCCGTTGCGCATCGCTGGTCGTTGCTGCCTTCTGCGTGGCGCTGCTTTTCGGTGTGCTGACCGGTTCCTCTATGCGCGTGGCACGAAGGTAGATGGACTCTAGCGTGATGCTCTCAGGTGAGAACGCAGTGAGCTCGCCGATGTCCGTCAGTGCGCGTGCGACCGTGCCCGCGCTGCGCGGACCAAGATCGACCAACATTTGTTCGCCGTCGCTGATTGGTGCAAGCCCAAGCTCAATGAGTCGTGCCCGCATCGACTCCATGGGCGTGCCTTGCACGATGTGTCGCTTTGGTATTTCCCGGCGCAGGTCCTCGACGTTGCCCTCGAGTGCCATGCGCCCTTCGCGCAAGACGCCGATGCGCGTGCATAGGCCTTCGATCTCTTGCAGTTGATGGCTCGACAACAGCACTGTTGTGCCTTCATCCCGCGACAGGTGGCGCAGCAACGCGCGCAGGTCGGCGATGCCTTCTGGGTCGAGGCCGTTGGTTGGCTCGTCGAGCAACAAGAGCCTGGGTTTGCCAAGCAATGCTTGCGCGATGCCGAGCCGTTGCCGCATGCCAAGCGAGAACGCGCCGACCGGCCAGCCCGCGGCGTTTTTTAGGGAGAGCAGTTCGATTACGCGCCAGCTCTCCGTGCTGGCGGTCTTGCGTGACATGCCCTGCAGGCGGGCGAGCGACGCGAGGTTTTGAAGCGCGGTTGCCTGGAGATGAAAACCAGGCCGTTCGACCATCGCCCCAAGCAGCGCGCGTGCTTCACGTGGCGAACGCAACGCATCGATGCCATGGATGTGGACCGAGCCGCTGCGCGGTGAAAGCAGGCCAAGGCACAGCCGCAGCACGGTGGTTTTTCCAGCACCGTTGTGGCCGAGAAACCCATAGCAGTCGCCGGTCGCGAGCGACAACGAGACGTCATGCACGGATTCGCTGCGGCCGTAGCCAAATCGCAGAGCGCGAACTTCAAGTGCTTGGGTCACGATTGGGAACGGCGAACAATACTCATGGTCGCGTGTTGCGGATCAAGATCAAGCGTGCGGCGGCGGCACTTCGCAATCATCAGCGGCCAAAGCGCTCGCGCGGCCGTGCTGGGCCGAGCTTTTCGCGCAACGGCACTAGTGCTGCGCGCAGTGCGGCTAAATCCTGATTGCCGTTTGGCGGGGCCATGCCGAGCAGCAGTGCCGCTTCGGCGATCGCCATGGCCGCGTCTTCGGTGCGCCCGCGCTCAAGCAGTCGTTCGGCCCAGATTGCGTGCACTTGCACAAGCACGGGCAAGTCGGCAGCATTGGGTTGCGCCGCTCGGCGAGCGATCGCACGCGCAGAAAGGAGGTAGCGGTCGCCTGCACCGGTTGGTTTGCCCATGGGCATTTGGATCTGCTTGCCGCTAGCAGAGACCGTGTCGCGCAGCACGCGGTCTTGATTGCGACCGTCGGCGCGCAGTGCCTCGCGCAACAATGCATCGGCGAGAGCCACCGGCCAAATCGGATCGCTAGCGCCAAGCTGTTCGATTTGCGAGAGCAGCAGTTCCGGGTCGACGGGGCTGCTGCCCGATGCGCGCCACTCCAGGATGCGATCGACGAGGTCAAAGAGATCGCAGTCGCAGCCATCGCGCAGGCTCTCGAGCGGGAAATCGCTGGCCGCGAGCAACAGCAGCGGTGCGACGGCTTCTGCCTGTTGGCCAGCCAGCGCGCGTGTCATGCCCGTGCCGAGCTGGACAATGGCTAACTGCTGTGCACAGGTGGCGGCGTAGGCGGGAGCAAGTTTGGCGCAATGCTGGAAGGCGACGGTGGCCTCGACCAACAACTGCTCTGCAGCTTTTAGTGAGCAGGCCCGGCGGGCTGCGTCTGCGGCGAGCACCCGAGCCTGGCCGAGAAACCATGCGCTGTCGGCGGAGGAACTGGTGGCGTTCTCGATAGCGACAGCAAAGGTTGGCAGTAAGTCAGGTCGTCCCGCCCAACGGGCAGCATCCGTGAGGCACTGCCGCAACAAAGGACTTGCAGGCAGATGGCGCGCGCCATCTGCAGCGATGGCCGCCTGCTCGCGCCAGAGTCCCAGCAGGCCGCAGATCGAGGCGAGCGCGCTGTAGTCGTTGTCGTTGGCTAAAGGCGATGTGATGACGCGCGCAAACGAGGCCATGGCGTCGTGCAGGTATTCGATCTCGCGTGCCGGATCGTCGATTGCGTGCGCCCCGATCTGGCGCGCACAGCCGTCGCCAGTCCAGCGCAGCGCCTCGAGCAGCGTTGGCTCGGTGGTCTGCTGGTCTTCCTGCGCGAGAGTCAGCGCCTGCTGCCCGTAGCTCGCTTGATCATGCCAGCGTTCGCGCAGGAAAGCGGTGCGCGCCCGATCGTTCCACCAGAGGATGTGTGCCGGGTCGCGGTCGAGTGCCGCGGCAAAGTGCTGCTCTGCATCATCGAGCAACGCCGGTGCGCCGCTTTCTTGCGAAGCGATGCGACGGCGAGCGAGCGCAAGCGAAGCGGTGGCATGGCGCGCCAGCAGTTGCGCGTTTTCCCGGTGGCCGCGCAGTTCTAGCGCCAGTGCTTCGCGTGTTTGTGTCAGCAAAGTGGCCGAGGGCAAGGCTTCGAGTTCGGCGTTTGGGTCGCGGGCTATCGGTGTGGTGCCCGCTCGATTCGCAGTGGCGGTCGTCAATGCACGCAACAACGAAACTTCGCCGCCGACTTGCTGCAGCGCGCGTTCGATAGCCATTGCATCGAGGTCGCCGAAAGCGATTTCCAGCGAAGGTGCCGCGGCGGCCGCGTATTCCGCGACGCAGCGATAGGCCAGCAGCAAGGTGCGGGTGGCGGTCGAACTGCCGTCGAGTTCGGCGAGCAGTGGCAGCAGCGCCTCGTGTCCGGCGACCCAGCCGATGGTGACCCCGGCATCAAACTGCCGCAGCAACGCAAGCAAGACCGCCGCGACGGCACTTTCTAGCTGTCGATCGCGGACCGTGGCGAGGAACTGCCGCCGCAGTGCGGTTGACAACTGCGGCAACCGCGCAGCGATCAGGTGCAGCGCTTCGATGCTGCCGCGATCGCCGTAGGCAGCGATCGCAGTAAGCGCAGCGCTGATGGCCGGCTCGTCGGTTGCGTTGGTGATTGCCTGTTCCAGCAGCGAGCGCTGCGCGTGATCGCGGCCCGTCGCCAATGTTTGCCACGAAGTAGTGGTTGGAGCTTGCTGCGATTCCTGCTGCGCTGCTTTGTTTGGTGCCGTAACAGCGGCCGGATCTGACAGCGACTTTGCCAGTGCCCGTTCGATATCGTGCAGGTCAAAGCACAGGGACAAGTCAAAAGCCTTGTTGCCGTTCGGCAGGATCAAGGCATGACGCGGTGCCACGCGCTCGCCGTCGGCCAGGTAGCGGGCAAACAGCGCAGGCTCAACCGCCATGTGCTCGCCGCAGGTGAGGTTGGAGCAGCGCGGGCAGAGGATGCGGCGGCCCAGTTCATCATGGTCGCGCGCGTTGTGACGAAAGACGCTGCCGATCACGCAAACGCACTGGCGCGTCAACGCGACGAACTGTGGGTCGCGATAAAGCTCAGTGAAGATCCGGTCGCTAGCACTCTCGCCGTCCATGTTGAGTGCGAGCAGCAACGGTTTGCCGGTGGCTTTCGCGAGCGCCTGACTGTCTTCGAGGGTCCGCTGCCATAGGACCAAACAGTTAGCCTGCGAAGCGACCTGCCCGTGGTTTTCTGGCGAGGGCGATTGGGCTTTCGGCTGGTTTTGCAGGATGCACAGCAGCAGCGTGCAACCGAGTAGCGTTCGCATGAGAGGCAATGTCGTGGTTGCGGACGTGCCGAGTCTAGCGACGAAGTGCATTGAAGTTGCACTCGTGTTAGCACGCGGGCAGATGCGGTTCTTAGCATGCGGCCTCGCGTGACCGCCACACCCCTTGTGCTAGTGATTGTTGCCGCTGTCTTGCACGCGACTTGGAACCTCGTGCTGAAGCAGAGCGGCGGCAGCGGGCTGCGCTTTTTCCTGCTGGTCTCGATTGTCGAGTGCCTGCTCCTCTTGCCGCTCGCGCTCGGCCAGTGTGCATTTGATGGCTATGCGCCGCCGGCGGAGGCTTACCTGCGGATGGTGGTTAGCGGAGTGGTGCACATAGCCTACTTTTTGTTTCTTGGTTATGGCTACCGCAGCGGCCAGCTGTCGGTCGTCTATCCACTGGCTCGCGCGACTGGCCCGTTGCTCTCGATTGTCGGTGCCGTGGTGATCCTTGGTGAGCAACCTGCGCCGGTCGCACTCGGTGGGGCGTTGGCAGTCGGGCTAGGCGCAATCATGCTGACCGGCAATCCGTTCGCGCTGGGCAATCGGGGTGGCTTGCGAGGCATCGGCTTTTCACTCGCTACGGGAGCAATGATCGCGGTCTACACAATCTGGGACCAGATGGCGGTGAAGGGGCTCCTTGTCAAACCAACGATCTACTATGGCGGCTCAATACTGGTGCGGCTGTTGCTGTTGATGCCGTTCGCTTTGCGCGACAGTGCGGCAGTTGTCGATGAGTGGCGTAAGCGGCGCATCGCAGTAATTTTTGTCGGGGTCTTGTCGCCGCTCTCCTATCTCCTCGTGTTGTTTGCGATGCAGCTAGCACAGCTCAGTTACGTTGCCCCACTGCGTGAGATCAGTATTTTGTTTGCGGCGTTGCTCGGTACGCAACTGCTGCGCGAAGGTGAGGCTGCGCGCCGGCTCACAGCTGCGGTGGTGATGATTGCGGGGTTCTTAGCGATAGCTCTCGGCGGCAAGTGATGTCGCCGCAGAATGTGGCTATCTTGTTTGGTCGATATGCAGGAACTCTGGCTAGCCACGGGCAACAAGAAGAAGCGGGCCGAGCTGGCGCGGCTGTTCGCGCCGTTGTCGTTGCGGCTGCGAACCCAAGATGAGCTTTGCAGCCCGTTCGATCCGGTTGAAGATCAGCCTGACTTCGCCGGCAATGCCCGCGTAAAAGCAGTGGCGCTCGCGCACCTCGTGGGTGGCGTGGCGATCGCCGACGACTCGGGGCTCTGCGTTGACGCGCTGTTTGGCAGGCCCGGTGTGCATTCGGCGCGCTACGGCGGCCCGCTGCTCGATGACCGGCAGCGACTGCACAAGTTGCTCGACGAATTGCGCATGGTTCCCGATGGGCAACGCACCGCGCACTTCGTGTGCAGCCTATGCCTGTGTGGCCCCGATGGTCGCGTGCGCGCCGTCGTCGAGGATCGTTGCGAAGGAGTGCTATTGCCGGCACCGCGCGGTGTTGAGGGATTTGGCTACGATCCGATCTTCGTGCCGCTGCAGGCGCTCGCACAAGATCCCGCGCCGACGTTTGCCGAGTTGGATGCAGCGCGCAAGGATCAGTGGAGTCATCGCGGCAAGGCGTTGCGCAAGTTGCTGCAACGATTGCAGAGTGAACCGCAGTTGCTCGCGCCTTGAACGAACGGTCCCGCTACTGATAGGTGTAGGTCGTCGTCGCCTGGCAGCCGCCAAGCGTGGTCAGCACGACCGTGGCGATGCCGGGAATGCCTGGCGGTGTGCGGATCACCACGGAGTTTGCGCTAGCACTCGTCACGATCGCTGCGACTCCGCCGATCGTAACTGTGGTGCCAATTGAAAACCCGGTGCCCTGCACGACGAAGATTGCGCCACCACTGGCTACGCCGGAGCCGAGCAAGGTACTGGTCACGATTGGCACTGGATTGATCGGGGCGCTGGCCGCCTGTCCATCAGGGTTGCGGACCGTTACTAGCGAACCGCATTGCAGGCCCGCCGGATATTGGCAGGTGAAGGCAGTCGCACTAGCAGTGATTGGCGCTACCTGCACGTTGTTGATCTCGACGCGATAGCCTGGCACGAAGCCGGTGCCTGCGATGGTGATCACCGATCCCGGTGCAGTGCTCAACGGTGTTACGCTGACGATCGTTGGTGTTGGCGCTTGTGAAATGGCGACGGTGACTGCGTTGCTGATGCCGAGCGTGAACGGTGCTAGATTGCTGGCGAGGACCGCTTGCAACGTCAGTTCGAGCGGCTGGTTTAGTAGGCCTGCGGGCACGGTCAGCAGCCACGGTGTGGTCGTCGCAGGTAGCAATGCAGGCACTACGCCAAAGCTGTCGGCGATCGCAAATGTCGGGAAGGCGAGTGGCAAAACGGGGAAGCAGGTGGAGCCAAACGGCAGTACGGTGCCAGCTGCAAGGGGAGCTGGCAGCGGCGATGCGAGCAACACGAACGGCATGCCAGCAGGACTGCCAGCAGGGCTTGCCATTTCGACATTGAACGTTTGGGCCGTGAACAGCGAGACGCGATGGCGGAAGCCGCCATCAGAGCCCGCCACTAGCAGCGGGCTGTTCGTGAACGTGCCCGAGTAGCATGGGTCGGTGAGCGGTGACGAGGCCCATGTCCAAGACAGGATCTCCACGGTCTCAGAGAGGCTTGCGGAGCCGCCGGTTGTCGCGCTGAAACCGGCGATTGCGGTGCCGGTCGACAGCGCGAGGCCTGGCGCATTGGTGTTGTTGAGGTAGCGGCCGCCAGCAGTGATGTCGTACGCCGAGTGAATCGCCGGGGTCGCCGCGTTGTCGACGAAGACATCGAGCGAGCCAGATACGTAGACGACGCGCAGGGTATGCACCAACCCATTGCTCAGTTGCGCGGCCGGTGTGATGCGGCCGATCGAGTACGCCTCATTCTCGTTGTTGCCCAGAACTCCGCGCGTGTGGATGGTCAGCTCGTTGTTGCTGGTATCGCCAAGCAACGACGTGTCCTGGTAGGTGTCGATTTCGACGGCGATCGAGTTGCGGATGCCGGTGCTGCCATTCACGCCATAGCCAATCGCCCAAACGGATCCGCCGATGGTCGCCGTGCCGAGTGGATCGTCCTGCACGATGAATGCCATCCCTTCGGCACGCGCGGTCGCCGAAGGCGTTGTGATGCGGAAGGTGAACGTGGTGTCGAAGCCGTTCGCGACAGGCAGGCGGTTTTGGTGCCAGAACAGTCCTGTCTGGTTGATGCCGCCAACCGACGTGAGCCGCATCGCTGCGTTTGCCTGCGCCGTCGATCCGAGCAGTGAAAGCCCCGCAGTGGAGCTGAAGTTCTGATAGTTGAAGTTCTGTCCGGAGGCGGCGGCAATGACAGTGCAGAGCAGCAACAGCGAGAGTGCTTTGTGGGGGTGTTTCATTAGTTGGAAGAGCTTCGCGCAAGTGCGGCGCATGCGCGCCGAGGTGACGGATTTGCAACTCTACGCGCCTGCAGGGTCGGTGCTGGAGCTGGAGCTTTACCGGCTCATTGGACCACAAACTGCGAATATGCTTCGTCGAGAACTGCCGCGTCCGCCGCGTTGCGCATCCGCACGACGAGCCGCAGCTCGCGGTTCTGTTCCGTAATGGGCACTACGGGTGTCGGAATGAACAGGCCGCCAAGCGTGAACTGAAAGAGTGGGAAGATGTCGATCGGGATCGCCGGCAGGATTGGCGATTCGATTCCGGACGGGAAGCGCACGAAGATCTCGATCGTCGTAGCGAGCGTGGCCGGCGTGGTGTTTTGCACGGTCAGGGCGATAGGTACTGCGCCACCTTGGAAGATGGTCTGCACGCCGAAGCCCTGCACATCGAGCCGCAGCGTCTTCAAACTCATCGGCAGGACAAAGCTGAGCGCACTGAAAATTGGTGCCCCGGTCAGGCGGAATGGCGCCGATAGGCTGCCCTGCCGCGCATGCAGATCGAGGTTCCAGATCCCGGCGGGCACAATCGTGTGAATGGTGCCGTCCGCTAGGGAATGATCGCCCGTCATTACGATTGGTGCGCCAGTGAATGGATCGAGCAGATT
Source organism: Planctomycetota bacterium (assembly GCA_014192625.1). Classification (GTDB taxonomy): domain Bacteria; phylum Planctomycetota; class UBA1135; order UBA1135; family UBA2386; genus BJHM01. The sequence goes on along the minus strand of BJHM01000018.1, from coordinate 26,541 downwards.
AAGGTTGGCATCCACCTCGGGGCCGTTTGCACCAGTCACGCTGATGTCGACGGGGATGCCTTGCGTCACCACCAGATTTCCCAAGTTGGCGTTGGCCGTTACGTTGATGATTGCCGTTCTTAGACTGACGAGGCCGGTTGCAACGGGCGGTTGAAACGTGAGGCGATGGCTGCCGAGCGGCACGGCCAAGCTGAAGGTGCCATTGGCCGCGGTGCTGTCGGTCGTCGAATAGAGTTTTAGCCCGTCGGCTGTGTAAACATCGATGTCGGCTCCGGCCACCGGCCCCGTAGGACTGCTGAGAGTGCCAGATACGAATGCTGCCCGCGCAAGCGGCACCGGGCCGAGCAGGGTGGTCCCTGCAGTCAACACGCCATGAATAATCTTAGGGACGTGCGCGTTTCCCGATGGCGGCTCGACCGTCAAGTCGTAGCTGCCGATGGGGAGCAGCAGCGAAAATGCGCCGAGCACCGAGGACAGGGGGGTTAGTTGCAGGACCGAGGCACCGGTGATCCCGTTGGTCGTGGTGACGCGCACGCTGCCAATCGGGACACCGCTTATTTGGTCTATGAATGTGCCGCTCACCCGGAGCCCAGCCTGCAGATGGAGAGTGCCCGTGGCGAATGGCCCCGCGATCTGAATAGTCTGCTCCTGTGGCACCAGATTGAGTGCGCTTGGGGTGACGGTGCGGACACGAATTTCGCCCAGTGGCACAGTGATCGCAAATTGGCCAAGCAGATTGGTGGCATCGCCAGGCGTGTAGAGCTTATTGCCACCAATGTCATACGCGTTGACGTTGCCGTTGATAACCGGACTGTTATCCGGCATCAGCATTGTGCCTTGAATGGCCGCTCCTGCCGGCACTGAGATATCACCAGTTGAAGTTATGCCGTTGACTTGGAATTGTCGTTGGCTTGGCGCGTAAGTGCCAAGCGGCGGAATAATGTTGATCGTAAAGCGGGTGTTAGTTAGTCCCGTGAGAGTGAAAATGCCCGCGGCATCCGTTATTGTGGACTGAATCCCAGCATCATTTCTGAGCGTGACTCCAGGAATGCCGACGAGCGCAGCATTGATAATCCGGCCGCTAAGCGTCGAGGTTTGAGCTGCAATCGCCGAGATACTCACAGAAATAACGAGAAGATTTACGGCCAGTCGGGTTATTGGAGGCATTGGTGATTTTGAGCAGCAGAGGGCACTCGCTTGTTAGCATTCCATGAAGGAAGTGTAAAGACGCGAATGAGATTGTTTGGTTTTTCCGCGGCGCATCCGGAGTGATCTGGCATTCTTAGTTACGCTTGGCCGTGAAGCTCATTCGGCGCGGGGCTAGTTCTCGCCAGCAGCACTTGTCTGCCTCGAGAAAGGCTCGCACATCGGCGGCTTATTGCGGTAGCTAACTTGGTCAGGCAGGCGAATCGGTAATCAGCTCGTGGCAAGAGTGACGAGTACCTTGGTATATTGCTCTATATGATGCACCCGTCTTTGCAGGTCGAGATTGCCTGCCAATCCGACTGGTTTCACTGCATAGACCTTGGCGGCGGTATCTGCACTCCAGGATCCGATGGGGATCACTCGCGGCGCAAGCTTGACATGATGAAGATGCCGGAGTCGTTGCAGGGGAAGCGAGTGCTCGACGTTGGTTGTTGTGAGGGGTTCTTTTCGTTTGATGCTGAACGCCGCGGGGCCGATCGCGTGTTAGCAGTCGACACTCGGCCAGCGGCGCTCGTTCGGCTTGATATTTGTCGGCGCGCCCTAAAGTCGAAAGTCGAATCGTTGCAATTGAACGTCTATGACTTCGACGCGAAGACGATGGGCACCTTTGACGTGGTTTTGTTCCTCGCAGTCTTCCATCACCTGCGCTATCCGTTTTTGGCACTCGACAAGTTGGCGAGCATCACGTCGGGCAGTTTGTTGATCGAAGTGGTCGAGGCGGTGCCGCTAGTACCTGCAGAGGACGCGCTGCTCGTCCGTCGTGGTGGTGACCGAGGCCAGTTCAAGCTGCTGCCGACGCGCAGCATGATCCTTTTGATGCTGCAGAATGCTGGTTTTGGGGCGACAGAAATACTTGGCGTTCATCGTCGCAAGCCAGCCGACCCATCAAAGCAGCTCTTCTCCTACGAGCAGCAACGGGTAGTGATCCGGGCGACCAAAAACGTTTGATCGGCGTCAGTCGCCGCGCGGCAGTAGATCTTTGCGGTCATGCAGGCGGCCACCGCGGATCACATGGGTGAGCGAGCGAAAAGCCTTGCTGTCCAGCTCAGGGTCCTCATCCAACACCAGCAGGTCGGCGATGCGGCCAGCGGCGATGATGCCGAGATCCTCACCGCGATTCATGGCGCGCGCGGCATCGCGGGTCGCAGCTACGAGGACCGCCTTTGCCGTCATGCCCGAGGCCTGCATCGCTTCCAGTTCGACGAAGATGGATGGCCCGTGCAGGGTGAGCGGGTTGCCGGCGTCCGTACCAAGCACCACGGGCACCGAAGCTGTGTGCAGCTTGGCAAGGTTGGCAACCATCGTCTGCATGCGCAGCTCGGCATTTTTTTGCATGCCAGTGAGTGCGCGCGGGTTCTGCGGCTTGCGATCCATCGTGTGCAGCACTCGGTCTTTCACCGAGGGGTGAACGGCGTCGAGCTGGGCCATTACTTCGGCGCTTGGCTTGCCTGCGTAGACCTGCAGGTAGCCGTGATAGACCGTCAGCGTGGGGCAGTAATGCGTGCCATGCTGCTGCATTGCCGCCACGAACGCATCGTCGACCAGCTGGTCCTCGACGCTATGGACCAGCAGATTTGCGCCCGCATCAACGGCATCGCGGGCGGTCGCTAGCGTCGTTGCGTGGACGACCAATGGCAGCCCTTGCTGCCTTGCCTCGTCGCCAATGGCGTGGACCATCTCCGTCCATTCTGCGACACCGTGCCCTGGGGTCTCCAGATACCAGACCTTGATTGCCGCGCTGCCGGCAGCTTTGTGTGAGCGCACCAAGGCGCGTGCGTCGTCGCTGGTTGTCGGGAACACGAACTGCTTTTGGTCCGGCAGCTGCAGGACCTTCGGGTCGTAGGTCGCAAGCAATGCGCCGGTGGCAGCAACGTGTGGCGCATTCTCATCGTGCTCCGTTGTCTTGCCGAGAGTGCGGGTCCAGGGGTAGCCGCCGACGTCGAATACAGCGGTCACGCCCGAGTGCAAAAATGCCAAGTGAAAACGTTCAGGGTGCGCCTGGTTGTCCGCCATCGCCTGCTCGTAGGAAAACTCCTTTCGGCGGTCGATTGCATCGGGCCTGCCATCAACCCAGCCGGTTTGTGAGTAGTGCACGTGCGTGTCGATCAAGCCCGGCGTGAGGTGCTTGCCCTTCAGTGCGATCGTGCGCATGCCGGTCGGCACCGGCACTTCGCTGCTCGGCCCGACGCGCTCGATACGGCCAGCGCGGATCAGCACGACTGCGTCGGTGATCGCAGGTGAGCCGTCGCCTGGGTGCACGGTTGCCGATACCAGCGCGATTGGCTCTTGGGCGACAAGGACGGTTGCGAACAGCGCGGTGGCGAGGTGGCGGAGCATGGGTCCTTGCATCTTCGCGCGCCGCGGCACCGAGGCAACCGTGTTGCCGCGCGGAGTTCAGTTCAGCTCAGAAAAGACTGAACCTGAATGCGTTGGACGACGTGATTCCTGATGGCCCAGCAGCATCGAGCAGCAGCCATTGGCCAAAGATCGGCAGGCCGGCAAACATGTTCGTCACAGGCAGTGCAAGGCCCTGCGAAGCAGAGCCGGCGCCGGGGCTGGCTGACAGTGGTGCGGTCAGGCCAATAAACTGCGTTGTGGCATTGAAGGTCAGGTAGAAGGTTTGGCCAAGCAGCGGCATGCCTGTGGTCGAACCGGCGAAGTCGAGCAGCAGGAATACCGGCATGCTTGAAGGCGCGTTGTCCATCCCTACGCGAAACTTGGTGTTGCCAAGAAATGGCGGAGTCTCCACCGTTGCGGTGGGAATGAGGCCTAGAGAGCCGGCCGTGCCGGTGCCAAAGATCTGTGGGACGCGCGAGCTCTCTGAGTAAAGGCTCGGGCGATCAAAGGGTGCAAGTTCCTGCTGCACTCGCGGATCCGTAAGGGTGAGCATGAAGTCAACTAGCTCGGCGTTGTCCTGCGCCGAGATCTGGCCCGCCATGAACTGAACGTTCGGATCGATGTTGGGGCCGAACTCGCCGCCGCGGTTGTAGAAGTTCATCACCGAGCTCAGGTCTGGCTTGCTGCCGTTGTGAAAGTAGGGAGCCCGCAGTTCAACATTGCGCAACTGCGGCACCTTGAACATGCCTAGTTCAAATTGATTGCCGGTGATCGCGAACCGACCCTGGTCATCGCTGTCTGGGCGCACGCCGATTTTGCGGTAATCGTTGAGTGCTGGACCTGTTTGTTGCGAACTGGGCAACAGGTCCAAATGGCAGATGATGCAGAACTGCAGGAACAAGCTAAACCCCCTCTGCTCAGACGGGGATAGCGTGCCAGTGCCGGCAAGGAATGCGTCGTAGCGAGTCTGGTCGGAGATCAGAGTGCGCTGGTAGGCCGCGATCGCGAAAATAATGCGTTTCGCAGTGACGCCGGCACTGCCGAAGGCCGATTGGAACAGGCTCCTGTAGGACTGGCCTGCGATAAATGCAGCGAGGTTGGCCGGGATGTTCTCGGCGAGCGCGAGCGGTTGCAGGTTCGTGATGTCGAAGGCGATCGAGTTCCATGAGCGGCCCATATGGCCCATCTCCACGTCGCTTTGGGGAGGGCCCGATGCCTGACTTTCGAGCGCGGCGTTGTTGGTGAGCACCGGAAGGCCGGTGGACGGATCGAAAAAGGTGCTGGTCGCACGGCCATCCCAGAACAGTTCGTTCTCGTAGGCGGCGTTGATGACGGACGGTGCCTTTCGGCCGGTTGACTGCGGGCGGATGCCAAAGGTCGTGGAGCCTGGGTAGTTGCCCGCACTGTCCTGCTGCACTAGGCCAGGCGAACCGTGGATGTCGTCGGCGGTGCCGAACACACCATCGGGACCTGGGTGGGTTACTGCGTTAGATCGCGGATCTGAGCCGCCGTTGCGGAAAATGTGACAGGTGCCACAAGCCATCGTGCGCGAGGACGATAGTTGTTCATCCCAGAAGAGCGCCTTGCCAAGCAGTGCTTTCGCGGGCGTGGTGGCGTTGCCGATCGGATCCGTTGGAGCTGGAAAGTTGACTTGCGCCGTAGCGGACGCGGCAAGCAGGCACAGCAAAGCGTCGGCAACAGTCAAGATGCGCATGGGGACGAATTGGTGAGGCGTGATTGGGCGCAAGGATTGTCACATGGTCCCGCGGTGGCCTCAAGCCCGGGAGCTGGTAAGTTATTTCCAAGTTCAGCCATGCGGATGCGTTTTGCAAAGATAGTTCTGTGCTCGGGGCGGCGTTTTGGTGTCGCAAAAGGGCTAAGAAAAGTAGCCCAGCGCAGGCTTCGCCAACGGCACCGTTTTACGGTCGAGATGCGTTGTCCCGTGTTGGGCTTTGGCCTTGTCGTGCCTGGTATAAATTACCCGTCCTACCGGCACTTCGCGCCTTAGTGCTGCGCCCGTCGCAGCTCAAAGCCGTGTAATTCTTGGCCTCGCACCCAAAGCCTGCAGCTCTATAACGGTCCTCCCCCAGATGACTTTGTTCGAGCCAGCACCGGTGACTCACTACGTGCAGATCGCGCTAAATCTGCCGTTGCGGCGCGAGTTCACCTATGCGCTGCCGCCCGGGGTGACGGCGCAGCCTGGCAATCGGGTTCGCGTGCAGTTTCATGGGCGCAAACTCAGCGGCGTGGTCGTCAACGTCAGTGATACGTGCGATCTGCCGCCGGGGAAAGTGAAGTCGATCGATCTGGTGCTCGATCAAGAACTGCTGCTGCCCGCGTCGTTGCTGGAACTGAGCCGACGCATGTCTGTGACCTATGGCTGCTCGCTCGGCGAGGCACTCGATGCGACGTTGCCCGCGGCGGCCAAGGCGCGCGGCCAGCGGCGCATTCCGCATCTTGAATTGTTGGCGCCGCCGGATCTGGCAAAGGCGCAGATCGAGCAACTGGAAGAGAAGCATCAGGAGCGCGCGCGAGTGTTGCGCACGGTGCTCGAGTTTGGTGGGCCGATGCAAGTGAATGACGTGCGCCGCCGCACCAGTACCAGCGACAGCCCGTGGAAGACCCTGGTCAAGGCAGGACTGCTGCGCCGCGTGATGATCGCCGAGGACCTGCAAGAGCTTGTGCCATCGGCGGACGAACGTGCCCTGCGTCACGACCTCAATGCAGACCAGCAGCGTGCGGTCGATGCGGTCACGCGGGCCGTCGAAGCAAAAGCGCACCGCACGTTCTTGCTGCATGGTGTCACCGGCAGCGGCAAGACCGAGGTCTACCTGCGCATCCTCGAGGAAGTTCGCAGTCGCGGCCGCAGTGGCATTGTGCTCGTGCCCGAGATCTCGTTGACGCCACAGACGGTCGGTCGCTTTGCGTCGCGCTTCCCTGATGTCGCAGTGCTGCATTCAGGCCTTACCGATAGCGAGCGCGGACGGCAGTGGCAGCGACTGATGCAGGGTAAGGCCAAGGTTGCCATTGGCGCGCGCTCGGCATTGTTTGCGCCGGTGCAGAATCTCGGCCTGATTGTCATCGACGAGGAGCACGAGACTTCGTTCAAGCAAGATTGCACGCCACGCTACCACGCTCGCGAACTGGCGATTGTGCGCGGCGAGATCGAGAACGCGGTCGTGGTGCTCGGCTCGGCGACGCCGACCTTGGAGTCGATTGGTAAGGCGCGGCGCGGCATCTATGAGTTGGTGACGCTGCCAAAGCGCGCGGGCGCAGGCAGGATGCCGAAGGTCATCGTGCAGGACCTGCGTAGCGAGCCAAAAGAAGTGCAGCGTTCGGGCGTCGTGTTGTCGCGCACGCTGCTAGTGATGATGGAAGAGCGATTGCGCGCGCGCGACCAGGTGCTGTTGTTTCTCAACCGGCGCGGTTTCTCGCCGGTGCTGCTCTGCCCGAGTTGTGGCGAAGTAGTTCGTTGCGAGCACTGCGCGGTGTCGATGACATGGCACAGTCGTCGCGGGCGATTGATCTGTCATTGGTGCTGCAACGAGAAGCGTCGGCCTGAGTCCTGCGCCACGTGCCAGCATCCGGCGATGCACGAGCTCGGGGTGGGCACGGAACGACTTGAAGCGGCGGTCAAGCAGCGTTTCCCCGAGGCGATCGTCGCTCGCATGGATGCCGACACGATGACTGAGCGCGGCGCACATGAGCGGGTGCTCGGCGCATTCCGCAAGAAGCAAATCGACGTGTTGATCGGCACGCAGATGATCGCCAAGGGCCTCGACTTTCCCGACGTGACGCTGGTCGGTGTGGTGTCCGCGGACACGGGCCTGTTTGTGCCTGACTATCGTTCGGCCGAGCGCACGTTCCAGTTGTTGTTTCAAGTGGCTGGCCGTGCGGGTCGCGGCGAAAAGCCGGGCACGGTCGTGATTCAGACCTATTGCCCGGACAACTACGCGATCGCGGCGGCGGCCAAGCTCGACTACGACTTGTTCGTGCAGCAAGAACTGCAGTTCCGCAAGCAGACCGGCTACCCACCCTTCGCGCGTTTGATCCGCGTGCTCGCCGAAGGCAACGCCGAAGCCGAAGCGCGCGCGCTGCTTGAGAAGGCGGTTACGCCGGTGCGCGGTTTTGCTGAGATGGACGTGCTTGGGCCAGCCCCCGCAGTGATCACCAAGGTGAAGGACCGCTGGCGCTGGCACATGCTCGCGAAGTGCTACACACAGGCATCGTTCACCAAGGCGATGCAGGCGCTCGGCACCGTTGAGGACTTGGCGACCCGCACCTGCCGCGTCACCTTGGACGTTGATCCGAGCAGCCTGATGTGAGGCGTTGCAGGCCGTCGCCACCGATGTTGCACCTTGCAGTCTTTGGCAATAGCAACCGCAGTTGGCTCTAGCGCAAACCAAAAGGCCTCATCCGCCCGCGAGTTTGACCTCATGGCCAGCGGCGCGAAGTGTGGCGACCAGCTTGTCGCGGTGGTCGCCCTGGATTTCGATCTGGCCATCCTTCGTCGTGCCGCCGCTGCCGCACGCCTGCTTGAGCTTGCGCCCGAACTCCTGCAGTTCTGCATCGCGCATCGGCAGGCCAAGCACGACCGTCAACGTCTTGCCGTTGCGCACTTCGCGGCGCACGCGCACGACGCCATCGCCTTGCGGGATCGCGTTCTTCTTCAGGTCCTCGGCGCAGCGGCATTTGCTGTCCGGTTTGCGGCAGCGCGGGCACATGCGGCCGTGCGCGGAGTCGTAGACCAGTCCGGCCATGGCTTCATTGCCTCCTCGGCAAGGTGCATAGTTGGGCAGATGTTTTTGCCATCGCAATAAAGCCGTGCTCGTTCGCGGCGTTGAGATCGCGCATGTGTCGATCGTCGGCATCGCCGCGCACCGCCGCAACGGTGACGGCAAGTGCGTTGGCTACTTTGGCGGATTTGGCAGGCTCGAGCGAGTCTGCATAGCTGTTCGCCCAGAGTGCGGGATTGCGCCGATCCCGGGTTGCGGGGGTGAGGGGCGGAGCCTGTTGATCGCACGCAACAACGGGAAGGCCATCGAATCTACGCATGCGTCTGGCGGCAGCGAATGCTTACCATTGCGCGGCGCATGATCCGCAAAGCGACCGAGCACGACATCCCGCACCTGCTGCACTGCATCCGCGAGCTTGCGCGCTACGAGCACCTTGAGCACGAGCTCGAGCTCGACTTCGACCGGCTGCACGCGCAGCTGTTTGGCAATGCTGTGGCGTGCGGTGCCTTGATCGCCGAGGACGAGGGCAAGCCCGTTGGTTACGCGCTCTATTTTGCTGCGATCTCGACGTTCAAGACGCGCACTTGCTTGCACCTTGAGGATTTGTTCGTGCTCGACGCGCATCGCGGCAAGGGCCACGGGATCGCGTTGTTGCGGGCCGTGTCTGCCGAGGCGGTGCGGCGCGGCTGTCAGCGGCTGCAGTGGAACGTGCTCGACTGGAATGAGCCCGCGATCCGCTTCTACCGGTCGCAAGGAGCCGTGCTGCTCGGCGATTGGCGTACTTGTCACCTTGCCGGCGCCGCACTAAATCAACTTGCGACCTGACTCCTGTGTCGAATGTCCATTGATGCGAGCGATCGCTGCGCTGCGGTCGATAGAATCCCAACACGTGCAATGAAAATCGCATCCCTTTTTCAGCGGCCGTCGCCGGTGGTCTCGTTTGAGTTCTTTCCGCCCAAGACTGAGGAGGGCGTTGAGACCCTGTATCGGACGGTGGAAGAGCTGCAGTCCTGCCGCCCGTCATTCGTATCGGTGACCTATGGTGCCGGCGGTAGCACGCGCGGTCGCACCATCGAGCTGGTCTCGCGCATTCAGCGCGATCTCGGCATCGCAACGATGGCGCACCTTACTTGCGTCGGCAGCACGCGCGCCGATATCCGTGAGACGCTGCTGCAGCTTGAAGGCGGCGGCATTCAGAACGTGCTCGCGCTGCGCGGCGATCCGCCAAAGGGCGAGACCGAGTTTCGGCCGGTGCCGGGTGGTTTCCGTTTCGCCAGCGAACTGGTCGCATTTATCCGTGAGCAGGGTTTTGACCTTTGCGTTGGCGCCGCTTGCTATCCCGAGAACCACGTCGAGACCAAGGATGCGAATGCGGACCTGGCAAATCTCGTCAACAAAGTGCAGCAGGGTGTCGATTTTTTGATCTCGCAGTTGTTCTTCGACAATGACGACTTTCGCGCATTTGTCCGGCGCGCTCGCTCGGCTGGCATTGCAGTGCCGATCGTGCCGGGCCTGATGCCGGTGACCAACTTTGCGCAGACGCAGCGCTTCACGCAGATGTGCGGTGCGCGCATTCCGCAGGAATTGCATCGGCGCCTTGCCATTGTCGAGAAGGATCCCGCCGCGGTCGTTGCGACTGGCGTGCATTGGACTGCGCAGCAGGCGCAAGATTTGTTGCGCACCGGTGCGCCGGGCCTGCACTTTTACACACTCAACAAGTCGTCGGCGACGCTGGCTGTGCACGCGGCACTCGGCATCTGAGCATGAGCAGCACTGCGTAGGCGTTCGCCGAACTGCGGGAAAGTCCTTTGGCTATCGCGTCAAGTCGCGCAGGGACAGGGCCGATCCAAGGGAACCGCGTGTGGCGGCCTTACGGAGTAACAGCATCTTGGACACGATCTTGTTGGTGAATGATTCCGCGACGCTCACGAAAATCCTGTCGTCGCACTTTCAAAAGGCCGGCTATCAGGTTTTGGCGGTCAGCGGTGCGATGGAGGCCTATGAGGCGTTCATTCGCCATGAAGTGCAGTTGATCATCACGGACTACGTGCTGCGCGATAAGGACGGCTTCGAGGTCATTCAGACATTCCGCAGCAAGAAGAGTCACACGGCATTGCCGATCATCGTGTTTACCGCGATGGAAGAGCCTGCGATCTTTGCTCGGTGCAGGGAGGCAGGTGCCAATCTCGTCATCAACAAGACGGCGCAGACGGCGGAGATGCTGCTGAAGATCGAGGCGCTGATCGCGGAATACCGCGCCAGTATGCCGCGGCGTTCGCTCGATGCCGATCTCGGCCACTGCATCATCAAGGCCACCACCGAGGTGTTCCGCACGATGATGCAGATGAAGGTGTTGCCCGGCGAGGTCTCTTTGGAGAAGGCGAAAACGCGCAAGGCCGAGGTGATCGGCTCGATCGGCGTGGCTGGCTTTCTGTCTGGGTCGATTTCAATCTTCATGCAAAAGTCGCTCGCCAAAAAAGCGGGAGCTGCGATGTTGATGACGGAGCCAGCTGCGTTGACGGAGGAGGAGCTGGTCGACGCGGTTGGCGAACTGATCAACATGATCGGTGGCAATATCAAGACCGAGCTGTTTCAGAAGACCCCGCTGTTTGACATCTCCATCCCGAGTGTCTATCTCGGCGAAGACCTGCAGCGGCGCACGGTGTCCAACGACCTCTGCTTCCTCGTGCCGTTCAGCTACGGTGGCGAAGAGTTCTCCGTCGAGTTCCTGATGATCACCAGGGAGAAGGGCGGCACGGGCGTGCAGCAGACGTTGTTGGCCGCCAGGGCCTGAGTCTTGTTTGGTTGCGTGGCTGTGCTCCACGGCCGCTGGCCATAGACTGCTGCGCGTGTCCCGCGACAAAGCTGCCGATCCTCGTCTCCATTATCAGCGCCGCCAGCGTGTCCTCGACGCGCTCGGCGAGGGCCTCCTGTTGTTGCCGACTGCGCCTCTGGCATTGCGCAACGGCGACGTGCACCATGAGTTTCGACCGGGCAGTGACTTTCATTACCTGACTGGGTTTCCTGAACCCGAGGCGCTGCTCGCAGCCTGGCGGACGAAGGATGGCAAGCACCGCACAGTCTTGTTTGTTCGGCCGCGTGACAAGGAGCGCGAGATCTGGGACGGACACCGTTCTGGCACGGAGGGTGCGCTGCGCGAATTTGGCGTCGATCAGGCGCATTCATGGGGCGAGCTATGGCAGACGTTGCCTGCGTTGGTTGCCGCGCATGAGCGCCTGTTCGTGCGGCTCGGTGCCAACTCACGCTTTGATCAGAAGCTGATGGAGCTGTTTGCGAACAACGCAATGAAGCATCGCAAGGCGCAGGCGCCGATGCATCCGATCCTGCAGGATCCGACGCCAGCGATTGCTGCATGTCGCCTGCGCAAGGACGCGGCGGAAGTTGCGCTGATGCGTCGCGCAGCTGCGATCACGGCTGCTGGCCACTGTGCGGCGATGCGGTTTGCGGCAACTGGCCGCTACGAATACGAAGTGCAGGCGCAGCTTGAGTTGACGTTTCGCGCGCAGGGTAGCGTGCGCAATGGCTACCAGTCGATTGTTGCGAGTGGCCCAAATGCCTGCATCCTGCATTACCACGAGAACGACCGACGGATGCGCAGCGGCGAGCTTTTGCTGATCGACGCTGGTGCGGAGTCCGGCGGCTATACGGGGGATGTCACGCGCACGTTTCCGGTAAGTGGCAAGTTCAGCGCCTCTCAGCGTCGCGTCTATCAAGTCGTGCTGCGCGCGCAACTCGCAGGCATCCGCGCCGCCTGCACCGGTGCTCGCTTTGACGCGCCGCACAAGGCATGCATTCGTGAACTGACGAAGGGCCTAGTGCAACTTGGTGTCCTGAAAGGCTCGGTGGCGCAGCTCATAAAGCAAAACCAGTTCCGCCCGTTCTATATGCACGGCACATCCCACTGGCTTGGTCGCGATGTGCACGACTGTGGCGCGTATAATGATCAGGGCGGCGTGCCGATTCAGCTGGCTCCTGGCATGATCCTCACGGTCGAGCCGGGTCTCTACTTCGCGCCGCGGGATCGGCGGGTGCCGAAGGAGCTGCGCGGCATCGGCATCCGCATCGAAGATGATGTTTACATAACCACGCGCGGCAACGAAGTGCTGACCGCTGCGGCACCGAAGTCCATCGTTGAAATCGAACGACTGATGGCGCTCCGCTGAGTCGCGCCAGCACATTTTAGCCAAAGCGCAGTGTGCCCATGCTGCGCAGCAAGGGATCTGTTGGCAGGTTGCGCGAGTGCTGCGCCGTGGGCCGTGATTCCTCTCGCAGCAGGCGCTTTGCGGCGCGCCCAACAGTTGCCAGGGGGCCATTTTGCTCACCCTGCCTTGTGAGTGAGCGCGGGATTCGGTTGGGTCTTGGCTTGGAAGGCACCGCGGTGATCGGGATGATGCCGCACCTTGGCGTTAGCGGCCTGCGGCAGCATTTGGCCGCGCGCCCTCCTTGCCGAGTTTGCGATCACCTCATGACCCATGCCCTCCACCGATCTGAAACCTGCTCTGGTCTTGCGCGTGGCGCGGGCTTTGCGAGTTGTGCAAAGATGGCCCGCATGCTTGTCAGTCAGTGCTGCCGTGGACTTTGCGCAAAGATTCGGAATGTCAGTGCGGTAGCGCGCCCAGAGCACAACGTGCCTTTGACTGCGGCAAACCCGCGGCGTGCGATCTCGGTGCCCCACAAATGCAGAGCGTTGCGTGCACTCAGCATGCAAGTGCCTGTCGCCGTTTTCCGATCGCCCAGTCATGGCTTGCCTATGCCGATGGCGTCGTGGGGCGCGTGAAGGCGGCTCATCCTGTGCATTTGCCAGCGGTGCCGATGGACGCTGCGCGGCCACACATTCTCACGGTCTCTTTGGAGGAGTATTTTCACAGCGACGCGCTTTGTGGCGCGGTGCTGCAAAAGCACTGGGATCGGTTTGAGCCACGCATCGACCGGAGCGCCGATCGAGTGCTGAAGGCCCTCGACCAGCACGGTGCGAAGGCGACGTTCTTTGTGCTGGGCATTCTCGCCGAACGCAACCAAGGCCTCGTCCGTCGCATCGTTGCCGCAGGGCACGAAGTTGCCTCGCATGGTTTTTGGCCGCGCAGCGTGCACGGGATGGAGGTCGAAGATTTTGCCGCAGACCTCGATCGGGCGGTCGCTGCGATTGCCGCCGCTGGTGGTCTCGTGCGTGGCTACCGATCGCCGCGGTGGCTTTGTAGCGACGATCTTTGGGTGCTCGAAACGCTCGCCAAAAAAGGCTACTCGTATGACGCGAGCATCAACCCGGTGGGTCGAAAGTTTGCCGCGTTGCCACAGTTTCACACGGTGCGGAAGCACGATGTGGCAGGCGCCGAACGTGGGATTTTTGAAGTGCCATTGTCGGTGGCCTCATGGGCGGGATACCGCTACGCGGTTGCTGACGGCCATTCGTTGCGGCAGCTGCCATATCCCATGGTCTTGCGGGCCGCCGCGCGCTGGCATCGAGAGCGCCGCGAGCCGCTCGTCTGCAGTGTTACGTCTTGGGAGTTTGATCCGGAGCAACCCCGAGTCACCGCGGTAAAGGCGCTTCACCGCCGGCGCCAATATCGCAACCTCGATTGCCTGGCCGAGCGGCTGCAGGGTTACCTGCGGCAGTATCGGTTTACTGGCATCCTCGATCACCTGCAGCGGGTGCAGGGTTTGCCAGTGCGCGGGCCCGTGGTCGTTTCACCGTTGGCCTTTCCGCCTGCCCCGATCGTTATCCAGAGCGCCATACCACAGCGAAGCACCGCGCCGCTGGCAGTTTCGCTGGTCGTGCCGATGTTTCAGGAGGAGCAGAGCATCGCCTACTTCCTGCGCACCATCGATGCGGTGCGCGAACGGTTCGTTGCGACCCATGCGATTACGCTCATCTGCGTTGACGATTGCAGCCGCGACCGGACTTGGGAGCTGCTTACTGCAGCGAGTGAAGGCCGCACCAATATGCAGCTGCTGCGCCATGAGCAGAATCGCGGGGTAGCCGCCGCGATCCAGACGGGTATCAGGGCTGCCAGCACTGAGATCGTGTGCTCGATGGATTGTGACTGCTCCTATGACCCGATGGAGCTTTTGCAGATGATTGCGCGGCTGGGTGACGCAGACCTTGTGACGGCATCGCCATATCATCCCGACGGGCAAGTGCTCAACGTGCCGCGCTGGCGGCTTTGCCTGTCGCGCACGTTGTCGTTCATGTATCGCCGCATCCTCGGCAAGCCGCTCTACACCTGGACGAGCTGCTGCCGCGTCTATCGCCGTTCCAAGGTGGCACCAATCGAATTGCTGCACGGGGATTTCCTCGGCATGGCTGAGATGCTGGTGCGTTTGCTGCGCAGGGGCGGCGTGGTTTGCGAATACCCGGCGCTGCTGGAAGCCCGCCTGCTTGGTGTGAGCAAGATGAAGACGCTGCGCACCGTGCGGGGGCACATCGCGCTGTTATTTTTTGTGTTGTCCGGTCGGATCCGCTGACCGCGCATCGCTATGGTACGGCTGTTTGGCAGAGGCAGCAGTGCCTTGCTGGCAACCTCTCACTGGCCGATCGCCTGCTTCCGCGTTACGACAGCAAGGAATGCTCCGCCGGATCGTTCTCCTAGCCGCGACACTGCCGCTCGTTTTGCTGTCAGTGCTGGTGACGGCATTGATTGCGTGGCCGTTGCTAGGGATCGTGTGGCTGGTGGACTTCGTGTGGTGGCCGTTCGCCGCGTGGCGCAAGCGGCCACTGCAATACCAGGCCCGCGACACTCGCTCTGCGTCGATCATCACCGTCAGCTGGAACGGCAAACACTTTCTTGAGGTGCTGCTGCCCTCGTTGCGCGCAGCGGTGCAAGAACATGGCGGCGATCATGAAGTGATCATCGTCGACAACGGTAGCACGGATGGCTCCGTCGATTGGCTGCGGCGCGAGCACCCATGGGTGAAAATCGTGGCATTGCCGAAAAATCGCTTCTTCGTGCGCGGCAACTTGGCTGGCGTGCAAGCTGCGACGCGCGACGTGTTGTTGTTCTTGAACAACGACATGGAGGTGAAGGCAGGCTTTTTGAAACCGCTGCTCGATGGTCTGCGCGACCCCAAAGTTTTTGGTGTTGCGGCAGAGGTGTTCTTTCGCAATCCGTTCAAGCGGCGCGAGGAGACGGGTCGCACGAGAGGTGGCATCGAACGTGGCTGGCTCAAGCTGAGGCATCTAGAGCCTAGTCTTGATGAGCGGACGCTTGATTTGGTGCCGACCTTCTGGGCCGGTGGCGGAAGTGCTGTTTTTGATCGTCGTGTTTACCTGGCACTCGGCGGTTTCGACACCCTCTACGACCCGTTCTACATGGAGGACGCTGGGCTTTCGTATCAGGCGTGGCGGCGTGGCTTCCGGGTGTTGTTCACCGCGCGCGCCGCGGTTTTGCACGAACATCGAGGCACCAGCCGCAAGGTGTTCGGCGATGACTACATCGACAACGTGATCCGCCGCAATCAGCACCTGTTCCTTTGGCGCAACATCACCGATCCGATCTACACGGCAATGGTGTTGGGTGGGCTGCCAGGTTCGATCCTGCTGCGCGCGCATCGGCCGCGCGGCCGCTACCTTTACGGCGTGTGGTTTGAAGTAAAGGCATTCCTGCGCGCGCTGCCGCGACTGCCCGAAGCGTTGCGCAAGCGTTGCGCGGATCGGTCCAGTTACCGGCTGAGTGATCGTCAGGTCTTGGCCGCGGCCAATGGCATTGCCGCGCATCGCGCCATGTGCGGTACGGACCTCGGCTCCTTGCCAGTTCCGGCAGGTTCCCGTGGGCACAAGATCCTCGTCTTGAGCGCGCGCCTGCCGCGCCGTGGGCACGATGGCTCGTGGGTCTTGTTCGAGCGTTTGTTGGCGCTGGCAAAGACCCATCGCGTGACGCTGTTTGCCTTCATTGACAATCCTGAAGAAGCGATCGGCAGTGCGCCGTTGAGTGCTGCGGGCATCGAGGTCGTGCTCGAGCAGCGGCAGCGCAACATGCAACCCGGCAACCTGCATCAAGTGGTGCCGCACAGGCTTTGGCTTGACTACTCGGCCCCGTCAATGCGATCCGCAGTGCGGCGGATGCTCGAAGGCACGGACCATGATCTTGTGCAGGTTGAATACGTCGAGATGGCACACATTGTCGCTGATGAGCCGCTCGTAGCGCCGCGGCTTTACGTTTGTCATGAGTCGATGGCGGTTGCCAGCGAACGTGATGCCAAGGGGCTCGGCGGCCGATTCCGTGCGCTGCAGGCTGATCGTTATGAACGGATCCTGCTGGCAAAGTTTGCTGCGGTCGTTGCGCTGTCTGATGCAGATGCAACGCGGTTGCGCACGCAGGCAAAGACGCTAAAGGTCGAGGTCGTGCCAAGCGGTATCGAGGTCGCCGCATTTGTACCAAGCCCGATGGTTGCCGAGGATCCGGCGACGATCTTGTTCGTGGGCCATTACAAACATGCGCCCAACGTCGATGCGGCGCTCTGGCTTGTCCGCGAGATCTTGCCGCTCGTGAAAAGGCAGGTGCCGCATGCGAAAGTCCGCTTGATTGGCTCATCGGCACCGGCGGTGATTGAATCGCTGACGGCCGATGGGGTTTCAGTCGCGGGCTTCATTCCCGATCTCGCGGGCGCGCTTGCCATGGCCACTGTGGTTGCATTGCCGTTGCGCCTGGGAGGCGGCCTGCGCGGCAAGTTGCTTGAGGCCTGGGCTGCGGGCCGGCCAGTGGTGGCGACCAGCATCGCGTGCGAAGGCTATGTTGTCGAACGTGGCGCGCAGTTGTTGATCGCAGATGATGCGCCTTCGTTTGCTGCGGAGTTGATTCGTTGCCTGCTCGATGCTGGCCTCCGGCAGCAGCTTGGTGCAAAGGGGCAGGAGCACTGCAGGAAGTATTTTTCAGTCGCAACCGCCAACGCGTCGTTTGACCGCATTTACCGGGCCATGCTGAAGGCGCAGCCATGACGCAGAAAATTGCAGTGTTCCTGACGACGGAAGTGGCGCAGGCCCGGCTCATGCTGGGCCGCCTCCTCGATCGTCACCCAGACGCGATCGTCGTGGTTTATGTCGGCGTCGATGCGCGTTGGCTGTTGTCGCGTGACCTTGAGTATTGCGTCGTCCGGCCCGACAAGCCGGTCGGCGGCAAGGCAAACTTCGTGCGCGGATTGCGCGCTGAGAAGTTTGATTTGCTCTACGTCGCCTGGCACGGCGGGGCGCGGCCTCAGCCTTTGCGTTTGGTGGCGCTGCTCGCCGGTGCCGCCCGGACCATCGCGATCGACGAGTTTGACAAGCAGTTTGAAGTTGGCCTGCTGCGGCCCAACACATGGCTTTTGCATGCCGCGCGAAGGGCCACTTCGATCCGCCTGGTCGGTATCGCGCGCATCATCTCTACTGTGTATCGCTGCACAATCGGCGGCGCGGTTGCGGTGGTGTCGCTCGCTGCATTTGCGCTTTTGCGCCGCCCAGGTGCCGCAGCCAAAGACCGCAAAGGATAAGTTTTCGCCGGCAAAAGCGGCGCTGCGTAGGTGCCGTTTGCCACGGACTTGTGTCGTGAAGATGCAATTCGCAGCGGACTGCTAGACTCCACGGAGCATGAAGATCGCGTGCATTGGCGGTGGCCCCGCAGCTCTCTATTTCGCCATTCTGTTCAAGAAGTCGCGGCCAGAAGCACAGATCACCATCTACGAACAAAACAAAGCCGACGACACCTTTGGCTGGGGCGTGGTGTTCTCCGACGAGACACTCGGCAACTTTGAGACTGCGGACCCCGAAAGCTACGCCGCGATTCGTGCCAACTTTACCTACTGGAGCGACATCGAGACTTATCACGGTGGCGAGTGCGTGGTCAGCACCGGTCATGGGTTTTGCGGGATGTCGCGCATGCGCCTGTTGCAGATTCTGCAGAAGCGCTGCCGCGAGCTTGGAGTGCAGA
The DNA here is from genome assembly GCA_014192625.1 of Planctomycetota bacterium. GTDB lineage: Bacteria > Planctomycetota > UBA1135 > UBA1135 > UBA2386 > BJHM01. Next base: position 8,342 of record BJHM01000018.1, on the reverse strand, counting down.
TTCACTTTGAAACATTGCGTCAGGATGTGCACGCGCTGATGGCGGAGAACGATCTCGTGATTGCTGCGGACGGCGTAAACTCACGTTGTCGCGAGCTGTTTGCCGCAGAGTTCCAGCCGAGCCTCGATTGGCGCAAGTGCAAGTTCGCGTGGTTTGGTACCGACCAAGAACTGCGCGCCTTCACCTTTGTTTTTACCGACACTCCGCACGGCCTGTTTCAGGTGCACGCATATCCATTCGAGCGCGGACGTAGCACTTGGATTGTTGAATGTCGCGAAGAGGTGTGGCGCAAGGCAGGCTTGGACCAGCTGGATGAGGCTCAGTCGGCGTTGTTCTGCGAGCGACTGTGGCCCGAGCATCTGGGTGGTCATCGGCTGCTGACCAACCGCTCGGTTTGGCGAACGTTTCCGACGGTTCGCTGCCGCACATGGCGGCATAAGAATCTCGTGCTGGTTGGCGATGCCGCGCACACGGCGCATTTTTCGATCGGGTCGGGCACCAAGCTGGCGATGGAGGATGCGATCGCGCTGTCGGTGGCGGTCACCGCAAGCGGCATGGACATTCCGCGTGCGCTGGAAGCCTTCGAACAGGCCCGCTATGTCGATGTGGCGAAGACCCAGCGAGCGGCGCAGACGAGCTTGGAGTGGTTTGAGAATAGCGCGCGCTACTTGGATCAGCCGCCAGTGCAGTTCCAATTCAATCTGATGACGCGCAGCCGCCGCATCACCTACGACAATCTCCGTCTGCGTGATCCAGCGCTGGTTGCGGGTGCCGATTTGGCGGCCGCGCGATCCGCCGGCGTAACCACGGCAGTGCCGCCGCCGCCCGCGTATCTGCCATTTCAGCTGCGCTCCATGAAGCTTGGTAACCGCATCGTCGTGTCGCCGATGTGCCAATACTCAGCCACGGATGGCCTGCCAGACGATTGGCAGCTGGTGCACTTGGGCAGTCGTGCAGTCGGCGGTGCTGGACTCGTGTTTACTGAGATGACCAACGTGTCGCCCGAAGGCCGGATCACGCACGGCTGCGCTGGCCTCTGGAATGACGCGCAGTTGGCCGCGAGTCGGCGCTTGGTGGACTTCGTGCATCGTCACTCGGCTGCCAAGATCGGACTGCAGATTGCGCACGCGGGGCGCAAGGCCTCTGTCAGTCGGCCGTGGGAAGGCAATTGCCCGCTCACCGATGGCGCATGGCAGACGATTGGGCCGTCGGCGCTGCCGTTCAAAAGCAACTGGCCAGTGCCAAGGGCAATGGACGCGGCGGACATGGCCCGTGTTTGCGATGAGTTTACACAGAGTGCAAGGCTTGGCGCAGCAGCTGGCTTTGATGTGCTCGAGCTGCACATGGCGCACGGCTATCTGTTGTCGAGTTTCCTTTCACCGCTGAGCAATCAGCGGCGGGATGATTACGGCGGCAGCCTCGCCAATCGCGCACGCTTTCCGCTGGCGGTGTTTTGCGCCGTGCGCGCAGTCTGGCCCAAAGAGCGGCCATTGTTCGTGCGATTGACTGCCACGGACTGGCTCCTCGATCGCGGCTTCACGGTCGAAGATGCGGTGCAGTTTTCGGTCTGGTTGCGGGCTGCGGGCTGCGACTTGATTGATGTGTCGAGCGCGGGCAACTCGCCGGAGTCCAAGCCTGAGTATGGCCGGATGTACCAGTTACCATTCGCCGAACAGATCCGGCGCGAAGCCGGCATCCCGGTGATGGCGGTCGGCGGCATTCAGGGAGTGGATCACGCCAATACGATCATCGGCGCTGGCCGCGCGGATCTCTGTGCCATAGCGCGTGCCCACCTCACGGATCCGTATCTCACATTGCAAGGTGCCGCGCGCTATCGAGTGGCAGGTTTTCCCCAGCCAAAGCAATATTTTACCGGCTAGTCCGTGCTGGCGGCGGTGCGCTCTTGCGCTGGGTTTGTGCCAAAGCTGACGCAATCGCACCCAGGGCCACTGTAAGGGGGCGCGGCAGTTTGCGAGTAGTGCGCCTGCTGCGGCAGACTGCTCGCGGCTGCTTACTGCTATTTGCCGCCACCCTTGGCTTTTTCGGGCTTGTTCTTTGGCTCGCTCGCTGCTGGGTGCAGCTTTGCCATGTAATCGGCCGGCTTCGCCTCAAACTTACCGATGCAGTCCTTGCAGCAGAAGCGCACGAGGGTGGTGCCATACAGCACTGAAACGGCACCCTTGCCGAGCGCCTCGCCGCCAACCAAGCAGGTCGAAAGTGGATAGGTTTTTGACTGTGCCTCATACGCAGCAGTGCGCACCGTTGCAGCCATCTCACTTGCCTTGGCAGTGGCTTTGTCCTGACAGTGGCTGCAGCAAAGTTGCACGAGCGTATTGTCGAGCAATAGCTGCACTGGCTGCCCCATCGAGCCAAGTTTGCCGCCACTGATTACGCAAACGCCTAGCGGGTAGTGGCCCGCCTGAGCCGCGATCAGGCTGGGCGAAAGCTTGCTTTGATAGGTGGCCGGATCCTTCGTGACTTTGGCTTTGCACTTTTCACAACACGTCTTAAAGGTCATGCCGTCGACGACAAAAATGACCGCCTTGTCGTCGAGTTTTTCGCCGGACACGATGCATGTGTCGAGCGGATACATCTCTGGTTTCTGGACGAACGGCACGGTTTGTTCGGCGGGGACGTTCTGTTTGGCGGGCGTTTGGTCTTGGGCGCAGAGGGCGTTGCCAAGGGCCAGTGCGATGGTGAGTGCGAGTAGTTTATGAATCATGTTTGCAGTCAGCTGTGGAGTGGTTGAGCGGTGGCCCAGTGCTAGTGATCTGCGACACCATCTGCGAAGGGGTGGATGCGTTCAACATTCTTGCTGCCGTTCGCCTTGTTGTTTGGCAGCCTATCGATAGCGGGTAGATTTTTTGCTTAGCCTCTCTTGTTATGGGTGGTTTACGCCATTAGTTGCACTATTTAGCTCGCAGCCAGTGGAGCTAGATTATCCCATGTCATTGCGTTTAAATCCTTTTTGCGAGCTCCCAGATGTGGGCCGTACAGCCAAAACTTTAGCAATGAGATAGCCGGCCGAGTTTCCGAGCGCATTTGCAAAATCTTTACTGGGCTGCGTCGCTACTGATGCCCCCATGATAGGGTGTTTTGGCGATAATGAACTGGGAGGGGGGGGCACTAGGTAAGGCCCTTCCGTGACCGCAATAAGTAAAAATGACAAAAGTCTATGCATACCTGACAACTCAAGTGTATGATTTGCCGATTGGATATATTTCTCCTTCGTTTGGTGCTGCTGGCCAGATGGCCGGTTACAGGTTTATGCTGGTTTTGTGTGGTTTGGTAATCTTTTGCGCGGGGTGGTCGGGGGCTACCTCGCGCGGATGATTTGCAATAACTACAGCTTATTATTCATTAGGAGGCGCAATCAATAATATTGACATCAGACAGTGTCCGTATATGAGGGTATATGAGCATTGAGACTGGTGCGCTTGTTTCAGAACCGCAAGTTTAGATGTGAATTGGCCGGTCAGGTGAGTCGTTCATTAGATTGCCTGACCGGCCGGTCTTTTATGATAAGTCGTATGCGATAAACGGACCCCAAAGCCATGTGGTTTGTCGCGTGCCGCGCTAGCACTGGTCGCCCAACTTGCTGGCTAGGGAATCGCATTCGATGGCGCGCCGCGCTATCACTTCGCAACCGATTCTGCGGGGCGAGTTCCTTGCGCGATCGACTTTGGCGACGGTAGCCGGTAGCTGCTACAAAGTGCGAAGATATGCGCCATCAAGTTCTCTTCCTGCTGAGCGTTCTGACAGCTTGCGGCGCCGAGCAGCCATCTGTTCCTGCGTTAGCGGGGCATCCGCTGCCCGTTATTGCCGTTGAGCTAGCTGCTGCCGCGGACCCAAAATTCGTCTCCTATACAGAGACCCTGCCAGGCGGCAGCGTCACTTTTGACATGCTCGCTCTGCAGGCAGGCACCTTTGTGATGGGCAGTCCCGAGACGGAGGTCTTGCGGCAAGCGAACGAAGGACCACAAACCAGCGTTTCAGTAGGCTCGTTTTGGCTGGGTAAGTGCGAGGTCCGGTGGGAGGAATACGACCGTTGGTATCAGGCGGACCTGCCGCAATCCAAGGTGCCCGACGGCATGAGCAAGCCGACACCGCCCTACACGGACATGACCTTCAACATGGGGCGCGAAGGTTACCCTGCGATTTGCATGTCACACATCGCCGCGCGCCAATACTGCGTGTGGCTGTCGAAGGTGACGGGCAAGTTCTATCGCTTGCCGACCGAGGCTGAGTGGGAGTATGCCTGTCGTGCCAATACCAAGACGCGCTATTCGTTTGGTGATGACTCCGCGCAGCTCGGTGATTACGCGTGGTTCGCAGACAATGCGGCGAAGAAGTATCACCCGGTCGGCGAGAAGCGGCCAAACCCTTGGGGCCTGTTTGACATGCACGGCAACGCCGCCGAGTGGGTCGCAGATCACTTCGAGCCGGAGTTGTCCGCGCCTTTGCAAGGCGCGGTTGCGCGTCGCGATCCCTACTTCCCGCCGCTGCGCGACGATCAGAAGAGACCGGTGCGCTTTGCACATGCGGTGCGTGGCGGTAGCTGGCAGGACGAGGCAGCGCTGTTGCGTTCGGCGGCGCGGCGCGCGAGTGACCCTGCATGGAACCGGCGCGACCCGCAAATTCCGCGTAGTTGGTGGTACCTGACTGAAGGTCAGCTCGTAGGCTTTCGCGTCGCACGTCCATTGCGTGTGCCTTCACCCGAGGAACGCGCACGTTTTGAGCATCCCTGACCCCCGGACTGCCGCGGTTCGCGCGGCGTAACCAATGCACAACTCATCGCGTCGATCGTTCCTGAAGCACGCAGCCGCAGTTAGTGTCAGTGCCAGCCTTGGCGCCTCACTGCCGGCGTATTCACCCGTTCACTCCGGCGGCGGCGATGACCTGCGCATCGGCTTAATCGGTTGTGGTGGCCGCGGCACTGGCGCAGCGAGTCAGGCGCTGTCGACCAAGGGCTCGGTCAAGCTCGTGGCGATGGCAGACATGTTTGCTGACCGCCTCGATTCCGCTCATAACGCGCTGCGCGAGAATGAAGGCTTCAAGGATCGCATCGATGTAAAACCCGATCAGCGCTTCACTGGTTTTGACGCCGCCAACCAGCTGCTCGCCTCGGATATCGATGTCGTGTTGATTGCGACACCGCCGCATTTTCGTCCCGGTCACTTCGAAGCCGCGGTCAATGCTGGCAAGCACATCTTTTTTGAGAAGCCGGTCGCGGTGGATGCCCCTGGCGTGCGCCGTGTGATCGCGGCTGCTGAAATTGCCAAGCAGAAGAAGCTCTCCGTCGTGTGTGGTTTGCAACGGCATCATGAGTATGGCTACCTCGAGTCGATGGCCCGCATCCACAAAGGCGACCTCGGCAAGCTCATGTTTGCGCGCTGCGCGTGGGACATGGGCAGCTTGTGGAATTTTGCGCGCAAGGAGGCGTGGAGCGACATGGAGTGGCAATTGCGCAACTGGCTGTACTTCACGTGGCTGTCCGGGGATCACATCGTGGAGCAGCACGTGCACAACCTCGACGTCATCAACTGGGCGATGCAAGGCCACCCGCTGAAGGCGCGCGGCATGGGCGGCCGTCAGGTCCGCACCGACGCGAAGTTTGGTCACATCTTCGACCACCACAGCGTGCAGTTTGAATACACGGGCGGCGCGCAGTTGTTCTCCGAATGCCGGCAGATCGACGGCTGCGTCAACGATGTCAGCGAGCATGTCTACGGTGCCGACGGCGAGTGGCACGCGAATGGCGATGGCTTTACGATCACGGGCAAGAACGCATGGAAGTTTGCTGGCGAGCAGAACGACCCTTACCAGACAGAGCACGACGATCTGTTTGCGAGCATTCGTGCAGGCAAGCCGATCAACGAAGGCCGCATGGTCGCCGAGAGCACGATGACGGCAATCATGGGCCGCATGGCAACCTACTCGGGCAAGGAAATCACGTGGGAAAAAGCGCTTGCGTCCGAGGAAGCCTGGGGTCCAAAGAAGTATGAGTTTGGCGATTTGCCGGTTGATCCGGTACCCATGCCTGGCAAGAGCTGAGGCGCGATTTCAAAGCAGTGCCGCCAGTGCCGCCAGTGCCGCCAGTGCCGCCAGTGCCGCGTTACGGTGCGAGTCGTTCGATGTGCCAGCCGGTCGCTACTCGTTCGTAGCGAAATCGGTCGTGCAGGCGCGCCTTCCGCCCCTGCCAGAACTCCACGCGCTGCGGCGTGATTTGGTAGCCGTGCCAGTGTGCTGGCCGCGGCACTGGACCACCGCTGGTAGCAGCCGCCAGGGCCGCTACCCGCTCTTCGAGTTCGCGCCGGTCGCGGATCACTCGGCTCTGCTCTGAGGCGGCGCTCGCTAGCTGCGCTGCGCGTGGTCGATTGGCGAAATATGCATCGCTGATCTCGTCACTGGTCGGGCAGACCGCCCCCTCGATGCGTATTTGTCGCTCGCGTGGGGTGGCCCACCAAAAGGTTGCTGCAGCATGTGGCGAGCCTTTGAGTTCTTGGCCTTTATCGCTGCGCGCATTGGAGAAGAACACGATGCCAGCCGAGTCGATTTGTTTGCACAGCACCATGCGGCAATGCGGTTGACTTTTTGCGTCGCAGGTGGCGAGCGCCATGGCGTTAGGCTCGCACCAGCCGGCGTTGGCGGCCGCTTCGAGCCAGCGCTGCAGCAACACCATGGGATCGTCCAGCAAATCGCAGCGGCGCAACGGCGAGTCCGCATATTCGGTTCTGAGGCCGTCGAACTGGTGCGTGCTCATCAAATCATTCTCAGGCTGAGGCAGGGGCGCAGGCAAACGGCAACTGCGCGGAGTTAGAAATGCGTGGGGTTGTGGATGGGACGATGCGCTCCGTGCAGACGCGCAATCGCGGGTCTTGCTGCAGCAGAATGAGCACTCCGCTCGCTCGCCCACGTGGGCCACGCAGCGACTGATAGTTGCTGTCATAGTCGCGCGATTCTGGATGACCGTCGCCGAGATAGATCACAGAGCAGCGGTTGCTTTTCTCAGGCATGCGGAATTGTGACCTATGCTCGGCCAAGATTTGGTGAACCAGAGGTAAGGAGATGACCATGTTGCCCGCGGGGCCGATGCCGTTGGCGGTTTCAGCAAGAGTCAGACTGTGGCCGTGAGCGTTTTTTCCTCGTCGTGCGCTGGGTCGTCTTCCTGCAGTGCCAAACCCTGCAGTGCCAATCGGACGTGCAACAGTTCGGTGGCGGCGTCGTCGCGCTCCTGCAAAAGCTGCGCGTAGTAGTGCAGCAGTGACGGACTGAGGGATTCATTTTGTGCGATACGGTCACTCGCAGAGCGCGCATCTCGGTCGTAGGCACTTTGCAGTTCGTTGAGTGCTGCGGCCAAGCGCCGCTCTTCTGCGAGCCAGCGATTTTGCAGCAGAGCTCGCCGTTGCGGCCAGCCCGTCGGCTCAAACGCAGGTTGCATGACAATCGTCGTGGGCGCGGCGGACGTCGCGCAGGATTGCTGAGAATAAAGCGGTGGATTCGCGCGCCAGGCAGACATCGCGCCAGAGTTCGAGGCTTGGTTGCGCGCCATTGCCGTGCGTAAACGAGTCGTTTAGCCGGTCCTCAGCCGCGCGCGTGACCGCCCGCTCGCGTCGCAGTTCGGCGCGCAGTCGCGCGGTCAGATCACACAATGCACAGGCTGACAGGTCCCATTCATCGAGTTCCATGACGACACTGTCATGGCTGCGAATGAAGGCATGGCAAAGCTTGCGTCAGTAGTTTGCAAATCGTGCGCGCTACCGGCGAGTCCGGCAAATCAGGTGGCTCACTCGATCCACTCGGCGACGAACACGTTGGTCTCGCCCTTTTCCTTCGAGAAACGGTTGCTGGCAAAAACCAAGAAGTGGCCATCGGGCGAGAACATCGGGAAACCGTCGAACTCAGGATTGAAGGTGACCTGCTCCATCCCGGTGCCATCTTCGCGGATCATGAAGATGTCGAAGTTGCGCGCCGCGGCGTGATCGCCGGTCTTCTTCATTTCCTCAACACCCTTGATGTTCGACGCGAACAGGATCCGCTGGTCATCGGGGTGCCAGTACGGTGCGAAGTTGGCGGCGCCGTTGTTGGTGACCTTTTGGAAGCCGCTGCCGTCGCGCTTGCAGAACGTGATCTCCATGTGCGATGGCCGCACCAGTGCTTGGCCGAGCAACTCAGCGTCTTCCTTTGCTTCCTTCTCGCTGTCGGGATACGCGGAGCGCAACACGAGCTTTTCGCCGTTGTGCGAGAAGAATGCGCCGCCGTCGTAGCCCGGTCTGTTGGTGATGCGGCGGATGTCTGTGCCGTCCGGTTCCATGGTGTAGATCTCACGGTCGCCGTCGCGC
>BJHM01000017.1 GCA_014192625.1 Planctomycetota bacterium | reverse complement strand
CGCTTTGGTGCCGCCGCCTGAGTGCCGCCGCCTGAGTGCCGCCGCTTTAGTGTCGCCGCCTTAGTGTCGCCGCCTTAGTGCCGCCGCCTGAGTGCCGCCGCTTTGGTGTCGCCGTCTGAGTGTCGCCGCCTGAGTGCCGCCGCTGTGGTGCTGTGGTGGCGCTGGACCGGCGGGCATTGACACTATTACGCGCTACCTTGCACCACTTCACGCCATAGATTGCACATGCATCTAAGGCGCACCGTCACTGCTTCTGGGTCACGGCGGGTGGCACGGCGGGTGGCACGGCGGGTGGCAGCACACCGGCCGACTGCGCCGCGGCTATCGCTGCTTGCACGGCGACGGACACCGCCTGCATGGCTGTAGCGCGCTGCTGTAACAAAGCGAGTTTGGCCTCGACATCTTTCTGCAGCAACGACAGCGCCGCCTCAGCGGCGACAACCGTGGCCGGCAGATCTGCACTGCGGGCAGCAAAATCCTTCAGCCGCTGTTCCTGATCCAACAACGGTGCCAATTGCTTGCCGAGATCCAGCACCAACGCCTGCGCCACAAGCAGGTCCTGCCGCGCGGCAGCAAGGACGAAGCGCTCGTGAGCTACCGTGAGGACAAGTTCGCGCCGGCTGCTTGCCAACCCGACCGCTTCATCCCGCAAAACTTGCGTGGCCGCATGATCGTCGTGGATCGCGAGCTCGATCCGTTGTCGCTCCTTGATCAAATCCTCGTCCTGCAAGCGAAGCGCGTCAATTTGCTGCTCTTGAGAGAGGCGTCGCAGCGGGTTGAAATCTGTCCCAGTGCAGCCTGCCAACAGCATGCAAAGACACGATTGACCGAGAATACGCGCGGTGAACCGACCCGGCGCGGGTATGAACTCCGCCCCAAACTCGCTGGAGAAACGCATGGAACGCACACTCATCCTGTTGAAGCCCGACGCAGTCCAACGCGGCCTCGTCGGCAAAGTCCTGAGCCGCTTCGAAGAGAAGGGCCTGAAGATCGTGGCGCTGAAGCTGATGAAGATCACGCCCGAACTTGCCGCCAAGCATTACGAGTCGCATAAAGAACGGAAGTTCTATCCCGGCCTCGTGAAGTTTATGACCAGTTCGCCGGTCGTGGCTATCGCCCTTGAAGGCATCGACGCAGTGAAGATCTGCCGCACGCTGATGGGAGCTACATTTGGTGCCGATGCTGCGCCCGGAACGATCCGCGGCGACTTCGGCGTGAGCCGCAGCTTCAACCTCGTGCACGGCAGCGATAGCCCGGAAGCGGCGCAGCGCGAGCTTGGCCTGTTCTTCCCCGAGAACACCCTGCACTACGATTACGCCGCGTATGGCTGGATCTACGATCCGATCGAAGAACTGAAGAAGGGCTGAGAGCGGCCGCCAATCGCGGCCGTTTGTGCGCCGTTGGGCGTTTTGCTCGAAAGCCAACCTCAGGCGCGGCATCGCGCTTGGCATGATGCTTGGGATGGCGCATTACATCGCGACCCGGTCCTCGGTGGCCAAATCCCCGAGGCAGGTTTTAGAAAATTCCGCGACAGGCAATAGCGCAAGTTGCCATGGTCACGCGGCAATCCCGTGCCTGACCTAAACAAAGCCAGCTGACACTGCGCAGCGTCTGCCGACTTCGCCGTCAACTATGGCAGCGAACTCGAAATCGTAAGGCAAGGCCAGGTTTGCACACCGAGCCGCCGCTGAGTTTTGACTGCCACTAAGAAACGCGCTATGGATCTCACGCTCAGACCTTCCAAGGCTGGGTTTCGAGTAACTTCTCGAACCGAACGAACAATTTCCGAAACGTCGATGCCTGCCCTTGGCCGCTGGCAGCCTTGTGAAGATAATCGATGAACAAACCGCGAATCTCTGGGTCCGTATTCTCAAACAAGTAGCAGAACAGCGCCCATGACTGCGCATATTTACAAGCCTGTTTCGTCGAGGCCATGAAGTCGCCCGTCTTCATGTTTAGCAGGGCGTGCACGCTGTAGAGGGAATGATCTCGACCCGCAGTCACCAGTTGCGCCGAGTGACCGCTGTTTATGCTACGAGCGCGCAATTTCGGCTTGCCGGGAAGGCTCGTCTGGATGCGCGCATCCATATACTCGGCCCAGCCCTCGTCGAGCCACGCCGGTAAAACGCCTCGCGATTTTGTGGCGCGCACGAAGAAGCAATAAAGCAGCGCATGAGTGCCTTCGTGGAACAACGCGTGTGGCCGTCCGTTCTCGACGCAGGTGTACATCGCAATCTCGCTCACCGAAAAATACGCGCTGACATTGTCGCTTAGATTCGGCATCTGATCACGCTGGCGATAGAGCCGGACCTCGAGCGGTTCCGTGAGTTCCAGCAATTGTAGTTCGCTGCCAAATAGCTCATGAAACAGCCAATAAAAGCCTTCGAGATCCATCAGGGTGTCGAGGCCGGTGCGCAAACCCGCCGCACATCGGATCGCGAAGTGCTCAGAACGCAGCTGCCAGGCATTGCTGAAATCCACGCCAAGCGCATCGGCCGCCTCAAATAGCACCCAGTGACCACCGATCTCGACTTGGAACTTGGCACCTTGCGCACGATTTCCGAGCGCCTTATGAATCGCCGGATCTGCAGGCCGCGCAAGCAGCGCATAAAAGCGCAGCAGCCGCGCCTCATAAGGAAGCCCGTCAAGGTCGGCGCGAGCCGCGATTGCGAGCAGATCATCGGCATTGGCGACATTGACGTTCTGCCAGGCCGCGAGCAATTCGCGGTGCCGGACAGCAACGCTTTCAATCGACTGCACAACCTTGCGCGGAAAAGTGCGATCCACGGAGCCTTTGCGCAGGACAACATGCTCGTTAGACACGAGCAGAATCCGACCTTGTAACACCTTGCCGCCGGCAAGTATGACCTTATCGCGCGCAGCCACAGTCTGGGCCTCGATCCGCGGCGTAAGTAAGGCCCCCATCATTAAGGATGCCACAAACCAAAGGCCAAGCCGCTGCCCATTTCCAGCTTTTGGAATAGTTTGTTTGGCTCCTCGTTTTGGTTGCCCCAATAAGACGGGGTAAAGGCATGCTCCCTGTGAAGGCATGAGCACTCCCCCGCCCGCCACACGTGGTCTCTCCGCCACCGAACTGCTGCTCGCAGCGAATGAGCTTTCGCCGCTGCTTGCTGGCAGCACGGTTTTGGAGGTCGTGCTGCTCCAACCTTTTGATGACTTGCTGCTGGTTTTACTCAGGGACCAAACGAAGCATTTTCTGCATGTGGCACTCGGCAGCAAGCGGGCGCGCGTTTGCACGACGGTGCGGCGTTTTGGCAAAGACGCGCGTCTAACAGGGCCGAAGGCCGCGTCACTAAAGCAGCACCTCGAAGGGCGCACGCTCGATTCCGTTGCCATACAAGCATCGGGCGAACGGCGGTTGCGGCTCACGTTTGACACTGGCCTCAGCATTGAGATCGAACTGTTTTCTTCGCGCGGGCTTTGGGCATTGGTGAACGGCGCTGGACTGCTGCTTGAATTATCGCGGCCCGTTGCGACCGCCGTGCGTACCTTGCAGATCGGCGATCCCTATGCGCCGCCGCCACAGCAACCGCAGAGCGCTTCGGAGCCAGAACCACGCTTCACTCCACCAGTGCTCCTTGCGATCGATGCGCACTTCACACCAATCGACATTGCCGATGTGGCGCGAGCGAACCTCGATCAACTTTGCCTGGCGACCGAGCGCGCGGTAACGCGGCTGCAGAAGAAGCTCGCCGGGTTGCGCACGCAGTTGGCGGAAAGTTCACGCATTGACGCGATCCGCAATGAAGCGGACCTGATGCTCGCGTATGCCAGCAAAGTGCCGCGTGGGGCGTCATCAATGACGGTGCCTGATCCAATTACCGACGCAGCCATTTGCATCGAGCTGGATCCGAGCCTGCCGGTCACGCTGCAAGCTCGCCATCGCTACGAGCGCGCACGCCGACTGCAAGAAGGCCGGCAGATCAGCGAGCAACGGCTGTTGCAAACCGAGCAAGAACTGTTGGCGTTGCTGGCGGTTCGCACGCAACTCGCAGAAGCTGCGGCGCAAAGACCTGCCGAACTCGGCGCATTGCGCGCCCAGTTGCAAGACCTCGGCACCCTGCAAAAGCCGAAGTCCACGCCACCACCGCAAGCGAAGAAGGACCGGCGGATCCAGGGTGAAAACGTCCGCCGCTATCTCTCTGCCGAGGGCTATGAATTGCTCGTCGGCCGCGACAACGAACAAAACGACCGGCTCACGCTTCGCATCGCCAACGGCAACGATCTCTGGCTGCACGTCGGCTCAGGCAGGCCCGGCTCACACGTGGTAGTGCGGCTACCCAAGGGGAAGACTGCGAGCCTTGAGACACTGCTCGATGCTGGCACGCTCGCGGTGCACTTCAGCAAGACGCGCGGCGAACGCAGCGTCGACGTCATCTACACGCTCGCAAAAAACGTTCGCAAACCAAAGGGTTTGCCGCCCGGCACCGTCGTTCCGAGCCAGCAGAAAAGCATCACCGTGCGGCTGGAAGAAGATCGGCTTCGAAGATTGCTCGACAGCACATCCAATTCCGAGTGAACTTAGCAGCAATGATGGACTGGATCTACGACTCCCAAGCTTGGATCGCGCTGGTCACGCTTACCTTTCTAGAGATCATACTCGGCATCGACAACATCGTGTTCGTGTCGATCCTGACTAGCCGACTGCCACAATCCATGCACGGCACCAGCCGGAGGGTAGGCCTGCTGATGGCAATGGGCATGCGCATCGGCCTCTTGTTCTCGATCAACTGGGTGATGAGCCTGACGACCGAACTGTTTCGTGTGGTTGGCCACGGGTTCTCCGGTCGCGACCTGATCTTGCTCGGTGGCGGCCTGTTTTTGATGTGGAAGAGCACGACTGAGATTCACCACAAACTCGAAGGGGACGAGGCCGATGAAGTTGACCCCAATCGCAAGCCCGCGACGTTTGCAAAGGTCATCACGCAGATCGCGATTCTCGACATCGTCTTCTCACTTGACTCCGTGATCACCGCGGTCGGCATGGCCAAGGACCTCGCGGTGATGGTGATCGCAGTGTTGATCTCGGTCGGCTTCATGATGATTTTCGTGAACCCGATCTGCACATTCGTCGAGAAGCACCCAACCGTAAAGCTGTTGGCACTGAGTTTCCTTTTGCTGATCGGTTTCACGCTGGTCGCCGAGGCCTTTCATCAGGAAATCCCCAAGGGCTACGTCTACTTCGCGATGGCGTTCTCAGTTGGCGTCGAAGCCCTGAACCTGCGGTTGCGCAAGCCTGGTAAGCCAGTCAATCTGAACGGGCCAGAAAAATTGCAATGACCAGCAGAGTGGCCACGCTTCGTCTGGCACCACTCTTTCTCGCCGCCGGCTTGGTCGCACAAACGCAGACTCCGCCAACACCAACAACTCCACAAAATCCTGCGCCAACCGAAACGGCCACCGTCACTAAAGCAGCGACCTTGCCAGACCTTGGCCCACCTGCAGCACTGCCCGATGGTGCGCCCAAACATCTGGCACGGATTGATCGAAACGGCCTGCGTGCCCACGTCTACTGGCTCGCCGACGATGCGCAAAAGGGCCGCTACACAAGTAGCAAGGCGCAAGCAGAGACCGCGAAGTACGTGGCCGAGCAATTGCAAAAACTCGGCCTAAAACCACTCGGTGACAAGCAGGGTTTTGTGCAGAGCTACCCGCTTTTTTCGCTGGCGCTCGAGCCTTCCACGCAACTGCAATTTGGCACCGAACGCATTGTCGACCACTTCGCAGTGCTGCCGGGGATGGGCCTCGACAAGCTACAACTCGCTGGCAAGTTTTCGTGGTGCGGCCACGGCCGCGCCGACGAGTTGCCGAATTCGCTGAAAGGTCGAATCCCGATCGTCGTGTTTGACAAACAACCACGCGGCACCGGTGTCGCTGGCGACATGGGTGCGATGCAGCGCTACACCGAGATCGCCAAACGGCTGGCGAAGGCCGATGCAACCGCCGGCGTTTTGGTGCTGCTCGGCGACCCCGCCTCATTGGGCAACGTGCTCAACTACCAAGGCCTGTCCCCTGATCATCCGAGCCTCGGCTACGACAGCAAAGGGCGCGCGGCAAACCTTGCCACGACGTTGTTCGTGATAGGCGGCACATCGGCAGAGCGTTTGTTACAGGCTTTTGGCGCGCTTGATGACCAAGGTCTGTTGCGCGAGCCCACCACCAAAGACAAGGTCACTGGCAAACTTGTAATTGCCGTCAAGGAGGGCAAGACCTACGCGAGCAACGTGATCGGCCTTCTCGAAGGCAAGAGCAGGAAGAACGAGGCCGTAGTATTTTCCGCGCATCACGACCACATCGGCCAGCGCGTCGACGGCGACGTATTCAATGGTGCCGACGACAACGCGAGCGGCACCAGCGGGCTACTCGAAATCGCCGAGGCTTTTGCCAAGGGCGGCGAACGGCCCGCGCGGTCCATCCTGTTTGTCTCGGTAAGTGGCGAAGAGCTGGGCTTGTTTGGCAGCCAATGGTTTAGCGAGCATCCGACCTGGCCCATTGAGCAGATCGTTGCCGATGTGAACATCGACATGATTGGCCGTTGCGAGGCAAAAGACGGCAAAACCGTGATCCAAATCACGCCGAGTTTTGGCCACGAAAAATATAGCTCCATCGCGCGTGACGCGGCGAAGCTGGCTGCTAGGTTTGGCGTGCTGCTCACTAGCGGCGACACTTACTACGAGCGCAGCGATCACTACAACTTCGCCAAAAAGGGCGTCCCGGTGGTGTTCTTCTGCGATGGCGAACACCCCGACTACCATCAGCCCAGCGATAGCGCCGACAAGCTCGATTATGCCCGCATGGAGACCATCACGCGCCTCGCGTTCTGGACCGGTTGGCAAGTAGCCGAGGCAAAGGCACGGCCAAGCGAGATAGGTAAGCAGGCCGACTGGTAACTCGGCTAGGCCGCTCGGTTTTTTGCCAATGTCGCAGGCAGACGCGCCCACCGAAAGGGACTCCGCCTCACTTGGCGAGAACTTGGGCGGGGACAATCCATAAGTCGCTGGCTATAGCGCATACTCGGGACTGTCGAAGCCTGCGCCATACGCAATGCGCTTTGCTCCCACCAATGAAAGTTTGGCTGCCACACTGGCGATCAAAAATGCAGGATCTAACAGGTGGCTAAGGACCAGTTGGGATAACCAAAGGCTTAAAGCGTGAGGCGGATCCAATCTGCCAGTTAGATCAGGCGCATAGCAAGATCAGGCACACAGAAAAAACTATCGCCCACCAATCCGATTGGTCTGCTTGCACACGCAGAGGCTGGCGGCAGGGCTGGCGGCAGAGGCTGGCGGCAGGGCTGGCGGCAGGGCTGGCGGCTTTTACAGCGGCCCAAAGCACCGTCCCTCACCTCTTACCGTCAGACGTAGCCTCGACAGCGATCACGTCATCGGCATTGTCGAGCACGCCATCAGGACCGGCGCTGCGTATGTCAAGGTTATTGCCGTCCGTGCACTTGCGCAGCACGTAGTGATTGCCCCACGCATCGGCCGGCGCGCCAGTAAACAACACCTGCCCCTTGGCATCCGCGCTGGCTAGATCCTCGAACGCGGGCCAGCTTTCGTATCGCCCCCAGTAACGCCTAGCCGCTTCGGCGATGAGCGCGACGTCACTACTGGTCTTCGCCAGCACGACCGCTAACGGTGCCGACTGCAGACCCGCTGTCAGGCCGCCGCTTCGACCGCCATCCTGCGGCCCGGCATTGCGTCGCAGCTGCCTTAGTTCGCGCTCTGTCAATGCATGCAAATCATCCGCGGTCGAAAAGCAGCCATCCTGCCCATTACAAACGACATCAACGATGCAAAAGTCCCCTGCCGATGCAGCCGGATATTGCGCGATCCGGTAACTGTGCCCCCACGGGTCCTGCTCACCAAACGTGAGTCGCTGTTGTTGATCGGCAGCGGCTTTTATGAGTTCGGCAAAGTTGGGGGCGGCCAGTGCACCGGTCTGCTGCTGCCATGCCCGCGCCGCGCGCGCAATCGCAAGGACCTCGGTGCCAGCCTTACGACGCGCGCCCCACTGCGCGCGGTCCACCTTTGGGTCCGGCCGTTTCGTGCAATCCCAAGCCTGCAGCCACTCCTTTGCAGTCTGATGAAAACCCATCGACGATAGGCGCTGCGCCATATGCGGCAGGTGCGCAGCGCCGTAGAAGATCCCGAGCTTCTGCTTGCCGTTCTGCTGCTCCCGCTGAAAGACTTCGAGACACTTCTCGTTGCGACCTTCCAACAAAGTAGATCCGGCACGCTTGCCCTCGACAACTTGGCCCAAGTCCCCTTTGTCGGTGCTCACCGCCGCCCGACCGCCACTCCCCATTTCTAACTGCGCCAACTGGGAAGCCAACATAATGCGCAGTTGATGCCGGCCCTCACCGCTGCGGAAGGCCTGGGCCAAATCGAACTTTGGCACCGACGAAGCAACTTGCGCCACAAGATCTTCATCTGCTGCGGCGGCGGACGGCGCAGCGGCTGGCCGCTTGCCACTCATGCTCATCCGCAACATCAAAGACCAAATGGATTCGCCATTCTCAGCCATCGAGTCGGCAAACTCTGTGGGCGTCATGTCGGCGTGCACGAAATTGGCCGGTGAGTAATCAATGTCATCGAGCTGAAACTCGAGTTCGAGTGCATTCTTCAAACCGCTTTGCAGCAGGGACAGTACTCCGCCACTGCCGCCCGCATCTTTTTTGGGCGACTTGCCTTCGTCGGCGACCAACTCAAACAGCAGCGCGTCGCAACTGACAAACCGCCTCTGCAGCGTGGCAAAATACTGCGCGTCCGCAATGTGAACCGCCGCATACAGCGTCACCTCGACGCCCTGGTCATTGCGGTAGGTAGTGATCGCAGTATCCAGGTGCCCACCAGTACCGACTGTGACGAAGCGAACGAACTCTGAAGCTGTCGGCGCGGCCTGCGGCACCTGACCAAAAAGACCCGCCGCAGCTACTAGGATGCCGCCCAAGTGTCGCAGTAATGCCATTGCCAAATCCTCCGCCGCAACGCCATCAAGAGCAAGCCGCACACCTGTTGGACAGAACTCGCGGTGCACCCGCACTGCCGTTGCAAGTGCACTTGGCGGTTTGCTTGCGCTGCGGTCTCCGCGCGGCGCAACTACAGTGACGGCGGCGGCGGCAGCAGCGACTCGACGCGCTTGCTGAGCGCCTCAAACGCCTTCTTCATTTCGACCAATTCCCGCACGGCCTTCATTTGCCGAAGGAAGCGCAGCTTTTCCTGCGCCGGGTAGCCCATGTAATCGCCAGGCTTATCAATATCGCGCAGCAATGCCGAGTTGCCGGCGACACGCACGTCGTCGACCACGCGCAGGTGACCGGAAGTGAGCACGTGCCCCCCCATGATCACGCGATTGCCGATGATCGTGCTGCCAGCGATCAAAGCGCCCGCGGCGAAGGCGCAATCTTCTCCGGTCACGCAGTTGTGCGCGAAGTGGCAGAGGTTGTCGAGTTTGTTGCGCGCGCCGATCTTCGTGTCGCCAATCGCGCCGCGATCAATCGTGCAATTGGCACCGATCTCAACGTCATCCCCGATCTGCACACCACCGAGTTGCGGCACCTTATGGAAAGTCGCGTCGTCGCGCACATAACCAAAACCATCACTGCCGATGACGGTGCCACTGTGCATCACTACGCGGGCACCAACGGTCACGCCGTGATAAAGCACGACATTGGGAAAGATGACGCAATCCGCCGCCAGCTGACAACCATCGCCAATCGAAACGCCGGCCATCAGCACCGAACCCCGCCCGATTCGCGCACGGCCGATCACGACGTTCGGGCCGATCACCAGCGGCTCCTCCAGCACAGCTTCCGGGTGCACCACCGCGGTTTTGTGCACCGAGTGGACTACCGCGCGTGGCAGCGGATGAAAGTGCAGCGCCACCTTGGCAAAGGCCAGCCCAACGTCGGCGACCAGAATCTGCGCGGCCCTCGTCTCAAGGTCGATCGGCGTGATCAAGGCACCCGCACTCGACAGCTTGGCCGCGTCCCGATACTTCACATCGCGCACGAAGCCGATGTGCTGTGGACCAGCAGAACGAAGGTCCGCCACGCCACGAATGGAGAGCGTCCCGTCGCCGATAACGCGACCTTCAACAAGGCTGGCTAGTGACGCAACCGTCTGCGTGGTCATGGCGTGCGATTATGCAGTCTGCGCAGCCGCGCCGCTGCATCTTGTCGGGCACTTTCCTGCCAGTCCGGGTCATAGGGCACCTTGCCAGCGGCCACGCGATTGAGCGCACGGCCAGCCGAGACCCGCACCGAACGCACTTCGTCTTCGAGCCCTTGCGCGAGCAAATCGAACGCCCGCGGACCAGTGTGGTAGGCAAGCGCCTCCATCAATTGCGATCGCTCCAGCGAAGTCCCGTGCACCAGTTCGGCGATCCCTTGGGGCACCTCCAGATCGATCGGGAAGGCCAATAAGACCTCGGCGCGCGCGTTGCGGAGCGCCAACAGCGTGGCCGCTTGGGTGAGCACGAATGGATCTGCGAGTTCGCGCATGACTGCCAACTGGGCGGCTGGCAATGGCGCCGCTGCCCATAAAGCAACCAGCGCATGGGCACATGCCGAACGAAAACGGCACCGCAACGCGACCGCGAACGAATTGTCGCCCACGCAGCGTTCGGCGAGCACCAAGGGACGCGGCAACCGATGCAAATCAAACAACGGACTAAAACGCGCCACGCCTTCGAAGATGCCCACCAGCACCGGCGGCGCGGATTCGGCAAAGCACGGGTCGATCGCCAACGCCATCTCGGCCGCACGCGCCACATCACGCACGCGCTCGCCATGCTGGTCGGGCAGCGAGAGCGCGGCTTGCAGGGCGGCGGCGGGGCTGCCGAGGTGCGCAAATCGCATCGCAAGCGCAGCCATGTTTGCCACCGTGCCAACCGACTTTGGATCGCATGCCGCCAGATCCACTTCAACCTTTCTGATCCGGGCTTGCCAAAGTTCTTTGCGCAGCAGGCAGCTATCAGGTTGCTCGCGCCACAAAAGTTCTAGCCGCTGCATCGCCGGGCCTTGCATCCCAGCTTCGCACGAATGCAGCGCTAACCGCGCAACCGCAATGCCGTCCGCAGCGAGCGTGCTGCCAAAGGCGGCGCGCAGCACTTTCGCATTGGCAACGCAACTCGGCGGTTCGCGATACGCGCTGGCCAATAACTGGTCGTCGTGACGCGGGTCTTTCAAGCGTGGTAGCGCGCCGACGAAGGCAAGCACAAGGTCTGCGCCGCAACCGATTCCGGTTTCATGCAGTCGCCAGCGAAATGCGGTAGGCAAGTGGGCGTAGCCTTCGGCCATCGCCACAAGATCCACCGCATCTACAGCGCCCACGATCACACCGATTTCATCTGCAAGCCAAACGCCGCACCATGGATGCACGTTGCTGGCGGCGGCAAGTGCTGCCGCCAGCAACTCCGGCGGGGTCTCGGCGAGCAGGAAAGGTTGCAGCACTAGCCCATCGCCGGCCGCGTGCCGCATCGCTGCATGCTCCTCGATCGAGGCGCGCGATGGTGTGCCACGCAACAACGGTTCGGCGGCCAAAACAATCTCCGCCGCGCCCGATCGCTGCGCCCACAAAAATCTGCGCCGGCCACCGACCCAAGCATCGAATTCGACTTGGGGTAAAGCGATTGGTGACAGCACCGGACCATCCTGCTGCAATACGCTGGCCAATGCCGCAGGTGCATCGCTCGGGTCAACGGCTCGCAAGAAAAGTCCCTCCGCATCGGCGAGCGCCGTGATGATGCGACGCGTGCCGGTGCCGCTGAGGATGACGCGGCCACCGTTTGGCAATGCGCATCGCACGAGGCCAGCGAGCAACTCTGCATGGCGCTGTGAAGGCCCCGCCAAATCGACCAGCACGCCGTTGGTCCGCAACAACAGCGCCTGATCCCGTTCTCGATAACGGACCTCGGCAGCGGCCACGGCAGCGAGCACGCGTTCGCACGGTTCGGTTGGCGAAGCAGTGGCCGATGCCTGCAATGCCGAGATTGCTGCCAACACCAACGAAAACCAAACGCCAAGCGATGATTCGGAGCGCACCGCAAACAAAGCGATCGCGGCCGTCGCAGTAATCGCCGCGGCGGGACCGGTCAACAACGACAGGGCAGCATGCACGATCGCACCGATTGCGAACGCACCACACAGCTGCGGCAACTCGATCCCGGAACGCGGCAGCCAGAGGCGCACTGCACAGCCACTCGCCAACGCCGCGCACACTGGGGCAATCGGCACGCCAGCAAACAAAAGCCCGCGGGTGGCCGCGGCAGCGGCAAGCAGGGCAGCTGCGATCTGCACGGCTCTGCCACTGTTTTTGAATGGCAACAATCCCACGCCCGTTGCGATCAGCGCAAACAACCAGCCATGCGCTAACGAGGTCAAGTTTTCGGGGACCACCGCGCCGAGCAACAGCGCCGCCGCGAGCGGTGCTGCAGTGAGCGGTGCTGCCGCGCGGTGCGTCACCCGTATTGATGCGAGCATTGGCGCTAACAGTGCCGCTTTGCAAATTAGTAGGCCGCCAATGCATTGCCAAGCAATCACGGCAGTGCAACTACCCGTGAGTGCCAACCCGCAACTAACCACCACCGCACCGAGCGCGGCAGCCAAAAAGGTGGCACGCAAGGAACCCTCACCGCTGACTACCGTGCCAAACAACCAACCCGCCGCCCAGAACGGCAAGATCGTGATCAAAAATGCCCCATGACTCGCCATGCGACCAGGTGACAGCCATGCCAAGGCCCCAGCGCCGAGCAGCACGCTGACGGTCAACAAAAGTGCGACCACAGCGACCAGCCGTTCACGGCAATGCAGGCGGGCACTGAGTCCAGCGAGCAACAGCGCGAAGAGCCCGGCGGCCCATATTTCAACCGCAGGCAACGCATCACTGCCGCGCACCACAACGCGCATGCTGGCAGCAGCCATCCACCACAAAAGAATCCCGGCAGCAAAACTGGTGTGGAGCGAAAGCCACAACCAAGCTACGCGCCGAGCTGCTCGCCCGTTTGCAGGCGCTGGCTCGGCAAGCCATAAATCATTCGCCGTCACCGGCGCAGAATAGCAGCGACCAGCAATTCGGAAATGCTTCCCTTGCCACTGTCAGATCTGGCAACCCCGCAGGTTTCGGTAGCGCGCACGCATTCGCCAACCGAACATAGCCGCACACTGGGTTCACCCAAGGCGGGTTTACCCAAGGCGGGTTCACGCAAGGCGGGTTCACGCAAGGCGGGTTCACCCAAGGCGGGTTCACCCAAGGCGGGTTTACCCAAGGCGGGTTCACGCAAGGCGGGTTCACGCAAGGCGGGTTCACCCAAGGCGCGTTCACCCAAGGCGGGTTCACGCAAGGCGCGTTCACCCAAGGCGCGTTCACGCAAGGCGGGTTCACGCAAGGCGGGTTGCATGGACCGAGCTGCGCAACGGACAACCGCAATGAACTCATGCACAGACCCGCCGCGAAAAAATCAGCCGCGCGGCGTGACGTTTTCGAGCTCGATTACCGCCTGCACAACTTCGGCCGGCGTGTTGGAAGTAAGTAACCGCGAACGAACTTCGCCGCGCGACAGCAACCGGGCGATCTCCGCCAATGTTTTGATGTGCGCGAGTTTTTTTTGCCGAGGGATGATCAGCAGCACCACGATGCGCGCTGGCTGCTTATCGACGGCATCGAACGGGATGCCGTCAGGACAGATGCCGAGCACGGTGATGAGTTCATCGATGCCATCGACTGCGGCATGCGGGATCGCCACCCCGAATTCCATCCCAGTCGACATGCTGCGCTCGCGTAACAAGATGGCATCTAGAATGGCAGGCATGGCGCTGGCGGCATAGCAACCTGCACGCACCGGCAGCTCTGCCAAGGCAGCCAAAGTTTGCCATTTGTCGATAGCGCGGATCGGGACCGCGATCAACTCAGGCCTGATGAGTAGAGACAGCTTCATGCTCACTAAACGCCTCGTGCGACACCAACCAAGGGGCTGACGGAATGAAGCCCTAAGACCATGGCGTCGCAACCCGAAAAGCCGGAAACGTGGAAATCACGCTTCCTTGCAGCTGCCTAGCGAAATAATAAAGGCACTCATTCGGTCGTAGGCGCACCCCTATGGATAGGGGCCGCAACTACGCACGCAGCAGGAACGAAGCGATGTCTGAAGCAAACCCAAGAACGGGATCCAACCCCGGCGCCATGTCTACTCTGCACAAGCCTCGTCAAATCCTCTTGCGCCACGCCGCAGCGGTTGCAGTTGCGCTGATCCCATTTGCTGCGACGCTGCCGTCTGCGCTGCGAGCGCAAACTCCCGCGCCAACTCCCGCGCCAACTCCCGCGCCAGTCACTCCGGTGGCGACACAGGGCGGCGCAACCGCACCGGAAAAGGATCCGGCCCTGCCGACGCTCAAGAACGAGGGGGACTACATCGCCTTCTCGATGAGCGAGACCAACGGCATTGAGATGAAGGAGTTCATCAAGTGGGCGCACGAGCTGACGGGGAAGCGCATCGTCTTCACCGAAACTGAGATCGGCCAATCCACGAACGGCTCCAAGATAAATTTCCTCGGCACGTTTCGATTCAAGAAGGAAACCTTCGCGCGCGACTTCTTCTCCCTCTTCCAGACGATGCTCTACATCAAGGGCTTTGCCATCGTGCCGCGTGGCACTGGCGACCTGGAACTGCTTGAAATCGTGTTCATGGCGGGCCAGCGCAGCCGCGAAGTGACCAGCAGCGCGCGCTATATCGACAGCGATCGCGTCATCGAATTCAAAGACCAGACGGGTGTGCCGATCATCACCACGGCGATCCTAAAACACATCAATGCGCAACTCGCCACCAGCGCACTGCGCCCGTTCTTCGCAACTTCCGGTGGCGCCGGCGGTCCACAGGGCGGCGTATTGCTCGGCAATACCGGCAACAACAGTTCCCTGCTGCTGCAAGGCTTCGGCCCGCAAGTTTTCGACGCGCTCACGCTGCTGAAAGTCGTAGATATGCCGATCGAGTCGCCCGACATCGTCACGCACGTTCAAAAGCTTGAGTTTGCGGCACCGGAGGAAATCGAGCCGATCCTCACGGAAGTGCTCGACAACCGGCAAAAGGTGCGGGCGCAGGCAATGCAAGAAGCGGGCGTGCAAGGCCAAAGCGGCGCGCCATTACAAGCGGGCCAGAGTCAGATGAAGGTCGTCGTCAATCCGGCGCTCCGTGCAGTGATCCTCAGCGGCACCAGCGAACAAGTGCGTGAGGCCCTCGACCTAGTTGCCCGCCTCGACGTGCTGCCAGAACCAGTCGACGGCACGGCCAACATCATCCGCTTGAAGAACGTTCTCGCCGATGATCTGCGCTCGACACTGGATGCGTTCGTAAAGAGCGACCAGCAGGCGGAGACCCAGGCGCAGCAGGGGGCCCCAGGTTCCACGGCACGTAGGCCGCGCCAGACCGTGATCCAAGCGCACAAAGAAAGCAACAGCTTGGTCGTCTCGGCTTCGCAGACGAAATACAAGCAACTGATGAACCTGATCGACAACCTCGATCGGCGCCAGCCGCAGGTGCTCATCGAAGCGGCGCTAGTCGAGTTGACGACCGGTGACGGCTGGAACCTCGGCACCGAGTTAGGCCTGCTCGACATCAAAGACAACGGCGACTTCACGCGCCCCTTCGGCTTTACCTCGTTCGGTCAATCGAACTTCAATGACACCGACGGCGACGGCCTGCCGGACACACGCCTGCCCAATTTCGACACTCCACTGGCGGGGCTCACAGGTGGCATCATTCGCAGCAATGGCTTTGCCATCCCAGTGCTCATCAACGCACTCGCGACCAACGACCGAGCCAACATCCTGTCAATACCAAGCGTGCTCGTGAACAACAACTCACCAGCCACCGTGAAGACCGAGGAGAGTCGTCCGACCACAACCTCATCGCAGGGCACCTCGACTACCCAGAGCTCTAATGGCGCGCCGCGCACAGCAGGCATCACGCTGGAAATCTCGCCGACGATCTCGCCAAACAACTACCTGCGACTAAACGTCAACCTCAGCATCTCGCGATTCGTCGGTAAGTTTGATCCCAACTCAGTGTCTGGTGGCGGCATCACGTTGGAGCGCGCGATCAAGACGCAGGTCACAATGCCGAGCGGTGACACGATGGTGATCGGCGGCGTGATCGAGGACACGGACTCGCACAGTGAAGGCGGCATTCCAATCCTTAAGGATCTGCCCTTGATCGGCTTTCTGTTTCGCAGCACCCAGGACATCGCCAACAAGACCAACCTCTACTTCTTCGTCACCCCGACAATCTTGGACGAGGACGATTTTGACGACCTCTGGCAGTTGAGTCTGCAGAAGAAGATGGAGGCCGACAACTACATCGGCAGCAGGCGGCTGCAATTGGTCGACCGCCAGTGGCACGGCAGCGAAGCCGCGCAAGCGCGCACGCTCGAAGACAGTGGCGCCACTGTGGAGGACGTGGATCGTCAGGGTGAAAACGAATTGCCGAGGAGCAGTTACTCCCGTTCGGCAGCGGCCAAGAAAGCCAACGGGGTCAGTGTGCCAAGTGGCCCAAATGGTCCTCCTGCCCCAGCCGTCAATCCGCCGAAGAATACAGCGCCCACTGGGCCTTCTGCCCCAGCTGCCCCAGCTGCGAGCACAGCAAAGAACGGCAACCCCTGAACGATCTTTCGAAAGCCTCCGCCGAGCCCCCAAAGAATATGCTCCAGGACCGGATCCGCGAAAGCCTGCTGCGCAAAGCTGGGCTCAATCAGACTCAAATCGAAGAAGCCCTTTCCGCAGAGCGCGAATCGGGCAGCAGTCTCGACCAAGTATTGGTGAGCAAGAACCTGCTGCCGGAGCTGAAGTGCTTACAATTCTTCGCCGAGTTTCTAGGCATCGCGTGCCGGCCGAGTCTGGAAGGCATCTCGGTCCCGGGCAAGTTCATTGACCAGGTGTCGGTGCAGTTCGCGCGCACCTACGGGCTGATCGCGATCGGCAATAAAAACGGCATCACCCAAGTGGCTACCCACCGGCCGCTTGAAGTGCAGCCCATGGACGACCTCGCCACCATGCTCCACTGCGAGGTCGAGGCAGTGTTGGCACCGCGCGCAGAGATCACCAGTCTCATCAACCGCGCTTACCGGCACAAAGCAGATGGCGTCGATGAAGCACTAGAAGACATCGCCGAGTCCGACATCGTCGCGGTCGCGGAGTCGATCCAAGAAAGCGAGGACCTGCTCGACGTCAACAAGGCGCCGGTCATCAAGCTGGTGAACATGCTGCTGTTCCAGGCGCTCAAGCTGCGCGCCTCAGACATCCACCTGCAACCCTACGCCGACCGCCTGCAGGTCCGGATGCGAATCGATGGAGTCCTCTACGACATGGAGGGGATCCCAAAGCGGGTTCAGGAAGCAATCGTCAGCCGCGTGAAGGTGATGGGCAAGATGGACATCGCCGAGCGCCGCCTGCCGCAGGACGGACGCGCCTCGATTCGCATCGGCGACGGCGACGTCGACGTGCGCATCAGCACCGTGCCAGTTGCCGGTGGCGAGCGCGTGGTCTTCCGCATTCTCGACAAGACCACCAAGATCTACTCGCTCGACCAGATCGGCTTGTCGACCGACAACCAACGCACGATTGAACGCTACATCGCCTATTCGCACGGCGTCATCTTCGTGACAGGTCCCACCGGCTCGGGCAAGACGACGACGCTGTATGCGTGTCTCGACAAGATCAACGCACCGAGCCTCAACATCCTGACCATCGAAGACCCAGTCGAATACAACCTCGACGGCATCAGCCAGGTGCAGGTCAACGTCAAGAAGGGCCTCACCTTTGCCAACGGCCTGCGCAGCTTCCTGCGTCAAGACCCGGACGTGATGATGGTCGGCGAAGTCCGCGACAACGAAACCGCAGACATTGCGATCCGCGCAGCGCTGACTGGCCACTTGGTGTTTTCAACGGTGCACACGAACGACTCCGCCTCGACTGTCACGCGACTGATCGACATCGGCGTTGAGCCATACCTCGTGTCCTCTTCGTTGTTGCTCGTGATCGCCCAGCGCCTGCTGCGCACGGTATGCCCCAACTGCCGCGAGCCGGTCGAACCAACTCAGCAGATGCGCTATCACCTGGAAGACCTGAAGCTGTCGCCCGATCAGTTCCCGGGTGGCAAGTTGATGCAGGGCCGCGGTTGCGACGAGTGCTTCCGCTCTGGCTACGCTGGCCGCACGGCCATCTACGAGGTCATGCAGATCGACAGCCATATCCAAGAACAAATCGTCAACAAGTCGACTGCAAGCCAGATCAAGCGCGGTGCCCTCGAGCGTGGCCTGCGCACCCTGCGCATGGCCGGCGTAGAAAATCTGCTCGCTGGCATGACAACGCCAGACGAAGTCTTGCGCGTAACCCAACTCGACGTGATCTGATCAAGCGCCACCAATGCCAGTCTTCGACTACAAGGCGCTCGATGGAAACAACAAGCAGCGCCGCGGCCTGATTGATGCAGACACTGCGCGCGAAGCACGCGTCAAGCTGAAGCGCGAGCAGCTGTATGTCACCGACCTTCAAGAGCGCAAAAAACGGAAGGGTGGCGCGCTTCAGCTGAAGGGCATCACCGGCTTTGAGACCGTCAACAAGCAACGCTCCGAACAGGTTGCCGCAGTGACTCGCCAGATGGCATCCCTGCTGCAGGCTGGCATCCCGCTCTCAGACGGGCTGCGCATGGTCATCGAGCAGTCCCCCGACAAGAAGATCGAGAGCACTTTCCGCGACATCCGCGAGAAGGTGACGCAGGGCATGACGTTTGGCGATGCCGTGCTGCAGCACCCTGCCTACTTCACCGATCTTTACAGCAACATGGTGAAGGCTGGCGAGTCGGCTGGCGCGCTCGACAAAGTGCTCGCGCGGCTTGCCGAGTTCCTCCAGACCCAGGCGCGACTAAAGAACAAAGTCGGCACGGCGTTGATCTACCCGATGGTGATGATCATCGTTGGCGTGGTCGTGGTGGCGATCCTGCTGCAGTTCGTCGTGCCAAAGGTCACCAAGCTGATCGAAGGTCGTGGCCAAGAATTGCCACTGCCAACCAAAATCTTGGTAGCTACATCCCACTTCCTGACCAACTATTGGTTGCTGGTGGCAGTCGGCATCATCCTGCTGATGATCGGGTTTCAACTGTTCATCAACAGCGAACGCGGTCGGCTGGCCTTTGACCGTTTCAAGCTAGCGCTGCCGGTGTTTGGTGACCTGATGCGCAAGCAGTCGATGGCGCGCTTCGCCACCACGCTATCAACCCTCCTGCGTTCGGGCGTACCAGCTCTGCAGGCGATCAACGTGACCCGCGACGTGCTCGACAACAAGGTCCTGCAAAATGCCTTGCAGGTTGTGCATGACCAAGTGCTCGAGGGCGCGGATATCAGCACGCCGATGAAGCAGAGCGGTGTGTTCCCGGCCACGGTCTCCTACATGATCGGTGTCGGCGAACAAGCCGGCAACTTGGAGGAGATGCTTGAGCGAATCGCCAGCAGCTACGACGAGGAAGTTGACTTCGCCACACAGCGGCTAACTTCGGTGCTTGAGCCGTTGATCATCGTCGTGCTGGCAACGGTTGTCGCTGGTGTCGTGATCTCGATCGTGATGCCGCTGATGCAGCTACAGAAGTTCTAGCAGCAGATCATTCACCAAGCGGTGCCGTCGCGCACTGCCACTTGGGTGCGCAACAGGCACTCATCCTGCAGCGGACCCGCTGCGAGCATCCGTGACGCAACTAGCGCGTCCTCGGCACGGCCGCAGCGCAACGCCACTTCGATTGCAGCAAGCAGCACGCCTTCGCGCAGCTCCGCGTTGCGCAGCGGATCGCGATCGACGATTGCGGCGATGAAGTCATGTAGCGCAGGGTCAACACGCTGCAACTCAAAACGCGTGTGGCCGTGCGTAGTCTCACCGCCTGGCCGCTTGCCAAGGCTGGCAAACGCTTCGACGCCCTGGCCAAAATACTCCGCCTCGTTGGTCGCCGCGTAGTAGTCGATGCAGCGACTCGCTTGGCGCGCCGCAGTGTAGAGCGCACGGATCTTGATCCGGTCCCGTTGCGACAACGCGTAGTAGTGCACTTGATGCGCGATCTCGTGCACCAGCGTGTCGAATCCAAATTGCGCGGCCTCGTCGAGCGCCTCGATTCCGGTCGCCGCCTGCAGACCGCCGATGCCTCGCACGTCGTCCCAAACACGCCCATCAAAGGTCCGCGTGCCGCGCAGCGAAGCTCGCGAATCGGCGTCCGTGGTGCGCTCGGTTTCCAGCATCAGGTCGTGTCGCGCACCGAGTGCAATCAACCTGGGCAGCCGCGACATGAACAGCCCAAGGGCGGAGTCCACGACGCGACGGCGCTCACCTGCGAGTTCAGAATAGGCCGGAATGAAGTCTACGACGAGACCACGTTCCGGCGTTAGTCCAGCAGTGAGCAGCAAGGACAGGCGCCGGAACGCAGGGTCCTGACTGGCCATGCTGTTGCGCATGCGCCGTTGAAACAACGCTTCACCGAGCAACCGATGGGCGATTGGATTGCTGTCGTTGCGACCGAGAGTCTCGCGCAATATTTGGATCCCGGTTTCGAGCTGCCCCTGCCGCAACAACGCGACCGCTTGCTCCACCAGCCGATCGCGTGCAACCGTGCACGGCGCAGTCAGGCCCGAGCCAAGACGCAAGTGCGCCTCTGGACAATCCGGGTCCAACTGCAACACACATCGATAAGCCGCAGCAGCTTCGTCCGTGTGCTGAATGCGAAACAACGCCGAAGCCTGCGCTGCCAGCAGATCCGACTCTGGCGCAGTGATACGCGCGACAAACGCTGCCGCCGCCAAAGCAGCATCTTCAAACTTCCGTGCCCTTATCTGCGCGCGCACCAAAAGCGCCATCGCATCCTGGCGCAGTTCTGAAGCAGCGAGAGCCACCCGCGCATAGGCAAGGCTAGTGCAGGGGTGCGACAGCATCAGGTGCGTGCGACCAAGCCCAACGAAGCCATCCACAACGTCCGGGTTTTTCTGCAAGACCTCACGGTAAGTGCGCCACGCAAGCAGCGGATCTTCCCGATCGAGCGCCGCGGTGCCACTGCGCAAGAGTTCTCGATCTGCAAACCCTTCTCCCGCAGGTGCTGCAAATTGTGCTGGCAGCGCAGTGGCGCACCAAGTCCAGAACACCATTAGGGCTGTCGCACCGAACCATCGGCGGGAGCACAGATCGGGAAACATCAGTCAGTCGTTTTTGGGTAAGGGCCCCCATTCTTCGGCCACCTAGTCACATTCTGCACAGGTAGTCACGCCACTGCCGGTGGCGTCGAGGGTTCCCACGCATTCCTTAGCTTGGTCGCACGCAGAATTTTTCGCGGCCAAACTGAGCCATGCTCACAGCGGGCACAAAGTCACAGGCCAGTTCCGCGCGGGCGCGGCATCGGCACGGCATCGGCGCGGCATCGGCGCGGGCTCAGCGCGGCATCGGCATCGGCACGGCATCGGCACGGCATCGGCACGGCATCGGCACGGCATCGGCGCGGCATCGGCGCGGGCTCAGCGCGGCATCGGCGCGCGCCAAAAGCACGACCCGCGCGGTGCTGCTTGCACCGCTTTGTGAATCAACGAACTTGTGGCACCGCGAGGATTTCGATCTTCTCGACATCGATCACACGCAGGCTATCGGCAGACGGGCGGCGACGGCTACCGATCATGCCGACTTCCTTGTCTTTGAACAGATCGAGTTCATAGCGACCGCTGTCACAGGTCACCACCAACAGGCGCTGGCCACCCTTCTCGACGATGTATTTACCCGGCCCTCCAAGGCCACGTTCCCAGCGTAAAAAGCCCACCGCTTGGAAGCGCTCCAGCGGGTCCCGAACATCAACCCGCAGGGTTGGCAAGTCCTTGATCGGCATCGGCACTTGATCGCGCACCGCGGTTGCTTCTACGACCCACTTCTGTTGACCAATGCGCTTTTGCAATTCGATCGTGCCTGGTCGCGCAACCGAAGTTTCGGGCAACGTGGCGAGAAACTCGGCCGCGGCCTTGCTGACCGTTTCGAGCGCTTGTTCGGGCACTGGCTTTTGCAACTCGGCACCGAGTTGATCCTGCAACAGCAGCAGCGACTTCTGACGCTCGGTCTCGAGACGCGCTTCGACTTTGCGCAATTCGATGGCCGCCGTGTAGCCCTGCACTTCCGCGAGCTGCGTCTTTTGCAACTCAGCAAAGGCTTTGGTCATTGTCGCCGGTGCTTGATCAAAAACCTGCACGTCCGCTTCCGGCAACCAACACTCCGCGTTGGGATTGCGCACGCGCCACCAATCGTCCTGCTCACCGAGCACCCACAACTCGGTGTGCTCAGGCAGACTCGTTATGGGCGGCTCGCTGGATTTTGGCCGGTAGCGAAAGGCCACGGCCTTGCCGGTGGTCTGCACCTTGCCGCCAACCATCTCGCCAGCGAACTTCTTGAAGACAAAGCCCACCGGGCCAAGCGGCAGAAGCACTTGCCGGAAACCTGCGTCACTGCGACCAACGCCGAGCACGGTGCCTTTGACGAAGGACTCCTCGAAACAAGGCGAATGGCCCGTCGGCCAGCAGCGCACCTTGGTGCCGTCCACTAGCAACGTGCCGAGCTGATGATTGGCGGCGCTCTTTGCGTCCGTCGAAGGCACCGCTTGCACCGGTGCTGAAACTGGATCCTGCGCAGCTTGTGCTGGCGCTGAATCTGGTGGGACCGCCACCGGCGTGGGCTCCGCGCCTTGCGCTAAAATCGGGCCGATGCCGTGCGCAAAAACCACCACTGTGAGACACCAAGGGAACAGGAACGAACGCATAGCTAACCCTCCGAACAATTTTCCGCTGTCGCAACTGTGCCCGGGTGACCGCCCGGCAACCGCACTAGATGGCGGGCTTTGACGATACCCAACGGCCAGCGATCCTCACGCGGAGAGCTAGGAAAATGCCGCAGCTTCGCATGCTGGATAGGGTGAGGTTGGGTGTTCGGTCGATAGGATTCCTGCATGCGCCACTTGCGCTGGTTTTCCATATCCCTCGCCCTCTGCTGCTCAGGGTGCGTCTATTTCAAGCCTCAGGACCCGGTGCTGCTGACAAGCGATCCACCTGGCGCCCACATCATCCTCGATGGCGAGGACACTGGCCGCACCACGCCCGCCAGCTTCGACATCGCTGGGGCCTTTGAAGGGGACCACCTGCTCGAACTGACCAAAACTGGTTACCGCAGCGAGTTGCGCGTCCTTACGCAGTGCACCAGAACCTACTCCTCGCGCTGGATCGACGGCTCCGCCGGCCCAGACCTGCCGCCGCTACCAATCTTCTGGACCTTCGGCGACATCTTCCTGCCGTTTGGGGTGCGCGGCGCGATCGTCCCCGGCGAGGTCTACGTCAAGCTCTACAAGGCAACGGACCCGCTGCTCGGCTTTGATGTGCTGGCAAAGAAGCTTGCGCAGACAAGCCCAGTCCCGCCTGCACCACGCTAGTGACCCGCACCGTTTTTCTCGATCGCGACGGCGTGCTCAATCGCGAAGTCGGCTTCGTCTCACGGCCCGAGATGCTCGCAGTTTTCCCCGGCGCCGCGGCGGCGTTGCGCCGCCTGGTGGAAGCCGGCTTTCAGGTGATCATCATCACCAACCAATCCGGCATCGCCCGTGGCCTTTATTCGGAACAAGATCTAGCCGCCATCCATGCGCGTCTCCATCGCGAACTCTTTGGCCTGCCGCGCGCCTACTTGCACTGCCCGCACCATCCAGATGAGCGCGGCGTCTACGGCTTTGCTTGTGAATGTCGAAAGCCACTAGCGGGGTTGCTGCACCAAGCGCGCGAACTGTTCTCGCTACGCTTCGAAACGGCCTTCATGGTTGGCGACAGCGCGCGTGATTTGCTGGCCGCCCGCAGCTTGCCAATCCGAACCATCTATGTGCGCAGCGGCAAGCCGCCGGCGGCAGAGCTACAAAGCCTCGCCGCAGCAAACTTCACCCCGCACCACGTGGCGGAAGACCTCGTTGCTGCCGTCGACTGGATCCTGCTTCAGCCAGCAATCCAAGCGCCACCCAGCACTAAGTCGCCACGGTAGAAGACGGCCGCCTGACCAGGCGTGACCGCCGTCACGCATGAGTCAAAAGTAACCTCTGCGGCACCGGTGCCATCGGCGACAATCCGCGCAGCGACTGCTTTGCTGCGCGCCCGCACTTTGACCTCGGCCATGACCGGTTCGAACGGTGCCGGTGCGGCACACAGCCAGTGCACGCCTTCGACCAGCGCATTCGTGCGTTCGAGTTGTTCGCGCGGCGCCAGCAAGACATCGCCGGTTTTGGCATCGATCGAAACGACGTAGTGCGGAACGCCGAGCGCTGGCAAGCCGCGGCGCTGCCCCACCGTGAAGCCATCGATGCCATCATGACGGCCGAGTTCGCGGCCTGCCTGGCCAACAAAGCGGCCAGCCAAACCGCTACCACCGCGTGCTCGCACCACGTCCCGATAGTCGCCGCTCGTCACGAAGCAGATCTCCATCGATTCGGGCTTGTCGGCGGTTCGCAACGAAGCCGCGGCCGCAATCGCGCGCACTTCGGTCTTTAGTAGACCACCCAGGGGAAAAAGCACCCGCGACAGCGCCGCTCGTTCCATCCCAAACAAGTAGTAGGTCTGGTCCTTGTCGGCATCCACGGCGCGCAACAGTTCACCGCCTTCGCATCGCGCGTAGTGCCCAGTCGCCACAGCCTCTGCACCAAGATCGTCTGCCAAAGTCAGCAGATGGCCGAACTTGAGCTGTTGGTTGCACAATACGCACGGGTTTGGCGTGCGGCCGCGACGGTATTCCGCAGCGAAATGATCCATCAACCGCGCGAACTCAGCCTGATAGTCCACGGAATAGAACGGCATGCCCAATCGATCACAGACCAACGCCGCGTCGTTCGCATCTGAGGCTGAGCAACACGACTTTTCCTGCGCCGACTTACCGGCAACGCCATTGCGCATGAACACGCCGATCACAGTATGCCCCTGCTGCTGCAGGAGCAGGGCAGCTACGCTGCTGTCGACACCACCAGACATTGCCACCAGGATCCGCATATGCGGATGGTGCAACGAATGCACGATTCCTGCAACCGATCCGCGGCTTGTCGTGCGCATTCGTGAAGACTTGTGCCTATGCTGTTCGCCCACCGTTTGTCCGAAAGCCCCAGACCCTAGCGATGCTGCACGAAGCCTTCCTGATCACGCTGCCCTTCCCCCAGCAGCCTTCTGTCTCGCAAGGGACGCCGACCACAACCCAAGCCGGAGCCAGCCCTGCCAGTGGCAATCCGTCAGGCGGAAATATCTCGGAGAGCACGCAACAGCCGGCTGGCGGCCCTGCTGGCTTGGAGCAGATGTGCAGCGGCCAAACCGCGCTCATGATGGGCGGGTTCTTGGTGCTGATGTATTTCATGGTGCTCGGACCCGAGCGGAAGCGGCGCAAGCAGACGGAGTCGATGCTTGCCGCCCTCAAGAATGGCGACCGTGTTGTGACGCTCGGCGGCATGCACGGAGTCGTCAGTCAAGTAGGCGAAAAGTCGGTAACGATCCGCATCGACCAGCAGAAGTTCGTGTTCGATCGTTCGGCAATCGCGCGAGTCGAACGCGATGAGCCCGAAGGCAAGAAGCCATAACCTGCGGTCCGGTCCGCGCGGCGAACAGCTAGCGGCGGACTTTCTAGCGGCGCGTGGCTGCCAGATCGCCGCGCGCAACCTGCGCACGGTCTACGGCGAAATCGACCTGCTGGTGCGCCGCCGTTCGCACTGGACGGCCGTCGAAGTGAAAACTCGCAAAGACCATCCTGCCCCTGAGCGGATGGTTGACGATGACCGACTCGATCGCATGGAGCGCGCCATGGTGGCGCTATCGAAAAGCCTTCGCCCGCGCCCGCGCCGACTAACCCTAGCCGTCATTGCCATCAAACTTTGCGACCCACTCCCGCCCACAGTGATGCACTTCTCGGCAGTGCGCGAGATCCCCATCTGGCGACAATCTGACGGCCGTCGTGAATCACGTAATGAAATTTCAAACCGAAGCTATTTCTGGCCGATAATTCGACAGCTTCAGGTTTGCTTCTGCAAACCTACCAAAGGGCTGCTGCAATCTTTGATCCAACTCCTTGCCCCATTTCGATCTCGGCGCCGCCACCAATAACAGCGGACTAGCAGCACGGCCTCAGCACTCGCCCAAAGCAACATGCCGACCTTGGTAGAACAGATGATCCCGCGACGGAAGCTCTTGCTGCTATGCAGCGAGAGCTTGCTGATCACGGCCGTGCTGTTTTTCGGCACGGCGATGTGGCCGCTCGCCCTGAGCAACTTCTGGGAGGTCCCGTGTAACACGGAACAAATTTTCAGCCTGCTGCGCAGCCTGCTTACCAGCTTCACGATCGCCTTCATCTGCCAGACATCGCTGTCGTACAACGATCTCTATGACTGGCGAACCGCGCAAAATCGGGCCGAGCTACCCAACCGCCTGCTGCATTCCTGTGGTTATGCACTGGTCATGCTGTCGTTGCTGGTGCTTTTGGTGCCAACGCTCTTCTACTTTCCCAACCTCGCACCAGAATCGCAAACCTGGAAGCTGATCCTGTTGCTGAGCATCTGCTTTCTAGCGGTGCTCGGCTTCCGCCACGCATTCCACTGGTTCTTCTACAAGTGGCGCTTTGGCGAGCGCGTTCTAATCCTGGGTGCCAGCCAAGATGCTCGCGAGTTGGGCGTCCTGATGACAAGTAACCCACTGGCTGGTTTTGAGCTGGTCGGACTCGTGCTGGAGAGCAACGACCCGCAGCCAGAGCAACCAGACGGCATCCCCCAAGGCGAGAAAATCATCGGCAAACTAAGCGACCTGCGCCAACTGTGCATTCAATATGGTATCTCGAGAGTGGTCGTTTCACTGCTCGAACGACGCGGTCGCGTTCCCGTGCAAGAGTTGCTTGAATGCCGCATGGCAGGCATCTCTGTGGAAGAACGCGAGTCCATGTATGAGCGCCTCACCGGCAAACTCGCCGTCGAGAGTATGCGGCCGAGCTATCTCATCTTTGGTAGTGGCTTCATCCGCGATCCGGTCACGCTCGCACTAAAGCGAGTGCTCGACATCGTCGCATCCACGGTGATTCTCGTTTTCTCGTCGCCGATCTGCCTGCTCGCTGCAATCCTGATAAAACTGACCAGCAAAGGGCCATTGTTCTTCACGCAAGTGCGCGTCGGCCAGGATGGTCATCCCTTCCAACTCGCGAAGTTCAGAACCATGCGGCAGGACGCTGAAAAGCACACTGGGCCGGTATGGGCACAGAAAAACGACCAGCGCGTTACCAGTGTCGGCAAGTTCCTGCGCCTAACGCGCATTGACGAAATTCCGCAGTGCCTCAACATCCTCACCGGGCGGATGTCGTTTGTAGGCCCAAGGCCAGAGCGCCCACATTTCGTCAATCAGCTGACCAAAGAACTGCCGTTCTACATTCTGCGCCACACGGTCAAACCGGGCCTGACAGGTTGGGCGCAGGTCAGCCACGCCTATGGCGCCTCAGTCGATGACGCGCGCGAAAAACTGCGTTACGACCTCTACTACATCAAGAACGTGAGCCTGTTGTTTGATCTCACCATCATGATGCGCACGATTGGCGTGATCATGTTTGGCAAGGGTGCGCGGTAGTCTCTGCACTGGTCCATGAAAAAGTTGGCGCGCATGAAGTATCGGATTCTGGTTGCTGATGATTTGGCTGAAGATGGGCTAGCAATCCTCCGCGCCACAGGCGAGGTGACGCTGCAAAAAGGCATGGACGAGAATGCCCTGCGCACAGCCCTGCAGGGATACCACGCGCTGGTTGTACGTTCGGCCACCCAGGTGACCGCCCGATCGCTCGAACTGGCGGATCAACTTGCGTTGATCGGTCGCGCCGGGATCGGCGTCGACAATATCGACGTAGCTGCCGCGACCGCGCGCGGCATCGTCGTGATGAACACCCCTGAAGCGGGCGCTGTCACCACTGGCGAACACGCGGTGTCCCTACTGCTGTCGATGACGCGCAATATCCCTGCCGCCGACGCATCGGTGCGCGCCGGCAAGTGGGAGAAGAGCAAGTTCACCGGCGTCGAACTTCAAGGCAAGCAGATCGGAGTGCTCGGACTCGGGCGGATCGGTCGCGTGGTCGCCGATCGCACGCGCGGACTCGGCATGGTGGTCACCGCCTACGACCCGTTCGTCACCCAGCAGAACGCCCCGCATGGCGTGCGCATGCAAGAACTTGACGAACTGCTCGCCAGCAGCGACTTCGTGAGTGTGCATGTGCCGCTCGCTGAAGAGACCAGGCACCTGCTGTCACGACAACGCCTGTTCGCAATGAAACATGGGGCCCGCCTCGTGCATGCGGCACGCGGCGGCATCGTTGACGAGCGAGCGCTCTGCGAAGCACTGCATGCGGGGCACCTGGCTGGCGCCGCGCTCGACGTTTTTGAGCAAGAGCCACTGCCGATGGATAGCCCGCTGCGCACCGCTCCAAACCTGGTGTTCACTCCGCACCTCGGTGCCAGCACGCATGAAGCCAAACACAACGTCTCCATCGAGATGGCAAAGCAGGTCGCACTCTGCCTGCAAAAAGGCATCGCGCTAAATGGCGTCAACGTGCCGCGCATCGCGCCGAGCGACGCAGCACACATTGGTCCGTGGC
The DNA here is from genome assembly GCA_014192625.1 of Planctomycetota bacterium. Taxonomy (GTDB): domain Bacteria; phylum Planctomycetota; class UBA1135; order UBA1135; family UBA2386; genus BJHM01. The sequence goes on along the minus strand of BJHM01000017.1, from coordinate 52,409 downwards.
TAACCCTTGCGCACAACCTCGCGGCTTTTTTGGTGCAGGCTTTTGCGGGCACGGTGCAGTCCCTACGACTCACGGCGCAAGGCGGCATCGCCGAACCAGCAGTGCGCGCCCTGGCTGCCGCGATGGCGGTCGGCGGTCTGAAATACGGCAACAACGGAGCAGTGACTCCTGTCAACGTCGAACGCATCGCCAAAGAACGATCGGTGCGCCTGCACCATGAGTGCGGCATTCTAAAGCGCGACTTCCTAAACCTCATTCGCATCGAAGCAGTGATCGATGATGTGCGCCACTTCACCACCGGCACCGTGTTTGGCAATCGCCACGGCAGGCTCGTCGAGGTCGACGACTATCTGCTCGATGCAATCCCCGAACCGCCGCTCCTGCTAACGGTGCACAACGATCAACCCGGCGTAGTCGGCATGGTCGGCACCCTGTTGGGCGAAAACGGCATCAACATCACGCGTATGCAACTTGGCATCGCTAGCCACTTGGACGTTATGCCTCCGTCAACCAGCGCACTCGCACTGATCAATCTGGATCGCGCAGTGGAGCCATCCGTGCTGCAGCGACTTCGCGCACTGGCACCGATTCTGCGCGCCACACAGATCCTCTGACAAACAGCATGCACCCGCCGTTCGCCAGCGTCTGGTTCGACTGCGATTCAACGCTGTGCGCGATCGAGGGCGTCGACGAGTTGTTGCAGTTCGCGCAGAAATCCCTGCGAGAGGACATCGCCGTACTGACGCGCGAAGCAATGGAAGGCCGACTGCCGTTAGCGGCAGTTTACGAGTCACGATTGCGACTGCTCGCACCCAGCCAAGAGCAGATCACCGCGATCGGCGAACTCTATGTCTTGCGCATAGTGCAAGACGCGCATGCAGTGATTGCCGCGTTGCAGTTTCTAGGCAAGCAGATCGGCATCATCAGCGGCGGTTTATTGCCACCAGTGCAGCGCGTGGCGGCAGCACTCGGCATTGAAAAATCCTGCGTGCACGCAGTGCCGATCGAGTTTGCGGCTGACGGCAGCTACCGCGACTTCGACAAGAGCTCGCCCCTATGGCGCAACGGCGGCAAGGTTGAAGTGCTGCGGGCATTGCCCAAAAGCTCGCGGCCGATCGCATTCATCGGCGACGGCGCAACGGACTTAGAAACGCAAGGCACGGCGGACCTTTTTATCGGCTTTGGCGGCGTTGCCGTGCGCCAGACTGTCAAGGCGAACGCGCAGGCGTATTTTGCCACGCCATCGCTTGCTCCACTGCTGACGTTCGTTTTGACCGCAGAAGAACGATCTCGCCTGCAGAACGAACTTCGGTTCGCAGACCTGTTGACCCGCAGCATTTTGTGAAGGCTTCCAAATGAGCGACCATCCGATCCTGTTCCTGCCCGGCCCGACTGAGGTCGATGCGGAACTGCGCGAAATCATGGCACGGCCACTTATCGGCCATCGCTCCGCAGGGTTCGTCGACGACGTGCAGCAGGTTTGCCAACGGCTCAAGTGGCTTTACCAGACGAGCCAACATGCCGTGTTCGAGTCGGCACCAGCAACCGCGCTGATGGAAGCCGCATTTCGCAATCTCGTCAGACCAGGTGGCCGCACGCTGCACCTTGTCTGCGGCGCATTCAGTGAACGCTGGAGCAAGATTGCAACCGACTGTGGCCGCAAGCCTGAGTTACTCACCGTGCCGTGGGGCATGGCCCACGATGCGGCTTCGCTACGGCAGAAGCTCGCGTCATCGCCAACCTTCGAGGCCGTCTGCATCACGCACAACGAAACCTCCACCGGCGTCATCGAACCACTGCAAGAACTCGCCGCTGTGGTGCGCGACGCAAGTCCATCCACGCTTATTCTGGCCGACGTCGTCACCTCGCTCGCTGGTGCGCCGCTCAATTTTGATGCCTTTGGCCTCGACCTCGCGTTTGCTGGAACACAAAAGTGCCTGGCACTCCCGCCCGGCATCGCCACCTACGCATTGAGTCATCGAGCGCTCGAACGCGCGCGCTCCATCGAAGGCCGCGGTTACCTGCTCGACTTTGTGCGCGCCGTGCCGGAAACCGAAGCTGGCAAGACACTGGCAACGCCGTGCGTGCCGCTTTTGTGGGCGCTTCGCGCGCAGCTCGACCGGATCGCTACGGAAGGTTTAGCGCGGCGTTTTGCACGCCATATCGCGATGCAGCACGAGACGCTCGCGTTTATGCATCAGTGGCAGATCGAGCCGTTCGTTGCCGACAGCGCCGCACGCTCACCCACCATCAGCTGCCTCAAGGCCTCGGGACGCGACGTAAGGCAACTCGCCGAGAACGCCACCAAAGCCGGCTACAAAATAGACCAAGGCTACGGCGACCTAAAAGGCAAGACCTTCCGCATCGGCCACATGGGCGATCACACCGTGGCACGACTGCAAAAAATGCTCGCGGCACTGCTGCGTTAAAAAAATCGCGGCCATCACTTGGCACAGAGCATCAAAGCGATACCCGCCACCGCGAGCATTGTGCCGACCACGGCAAGCACACTGATCCGCGCGCCATAGGCAATTCTCGCCACTGGCAACATGAACAACGGCACGGTTGCCATCATTGTTGCGGCGACACCGACATCGGCATGGGCAAGCGCCACCATCGAAAACCAGACACCAATAATCGGTCCGAAGGCCGTGCCGCCGACCGCACTAAATAGCGCCTGCCGATCTGAAAACACGCGCAGGAATGCCAGTGGCTGACCCCTTATTGCCGCCACCAAAGTGATGCCACACGAAGCTGCGAGCATGCGCACCAATGCCGTGCTGATGCCTGGCAGACCTTGCGGCAGATCCAACGCCTTGCTGGCAGCCTTTGCTGCCAGCACCGAACCAAGTGCCTGGCCGATGGCGCCAAGCAACGCACCAGCGATCGCTAGCCGCCATTGCCAGCGCGTGTACTTACTCTGCCAACTGGTCGAGTCATTGCCACGCAACAGCACCAGGATCACGCCAATACAGGTCGTGACTATGCCCACCACCATTGCAAACGACGGCACCTCGCCACGAAATAGCCATTGCACCGCCACCGCCATTGCTGGCCAGGTAGCCATCAACACCGAACTGATGCGCGGCCCGATCACAAAAAGGGCATAGAAATAACCGATGTCGCCGAGCACGAGTCCGATCAGCCCCGACATGACCAGCTGCGGCAATCGATCGCCCGGCAACAGAGGCCACCACACACCCTCAAAAACGCGCTGCAACAAAAACAACAGCGGCACCGCGAGCAGCAAGCGAAACTGATTGATCGGCAGGCCGGACACGCGCTTCGTCGCCAGCGCAAAATACAAACTGCTGAAGGTCCAACAGACGGCGGTCGCAACCGCCGCAAACTCGCCAAGGTAGGGCATGAAAACTGGCCGTCAGTGTGTCACCCTGTAGCTACAAGAGCAACGTGAACAAACTGGTCGAGGCTTTCCTGCAAGACTTTGCAACGCGCCAGAAAAGCGCGGCGACGCTCCGTGCATACGGCAGTGACTTGCGTAGCTTTGCTACTTGGCTCGCACTAAAATCCACTGAAAGGCCGCTCGAATCCGTCGGTCGCTTCGAACTCAGGCGGTATCTGGTCGAACTGGAGCAACAGGGCCTGAAGGCAACCTCCGTGCAGCGCAAACTCGCCAGCCTGCGCGCGCTCTATGGCTGGCTGCGAAAGACCGGCAGCACCAAAGAGAACCCGGCTAAACTACTGAAAGGGCCCAAGGCACCGCGTCGTGTGCCGCGTTTTCTATCCAGCAAGGAAGTAGAAATCCTGCTTGGCCAGCAGTTCTCTGACTCCCCACAGGGTCTACGCGACCGCGCGATCTTGGAACTGCTCTACTCGACTGGTTGTCGCGTCAGTGAGTGCGCCGGACTGCGACTCCGCGATGTCGACTTTGAAGAGGGCATCGTGCGCGTGTTTGGCAAAGGCCAAAAAGAACGGTTGGCGATGCTGGGCGAGCCGGCGATGCGCGCACTCAATGCGTGGTTGCCAGCGCGCAAGCAAATGATTCTTGCGTCAAAGCGCCTCGCACCCAACGCGCTGTTCGTCAACCGTCTTGGCCGAGCACTCAGCGCACGCTGGGTGTTTCAAACCGTGGTCGATTGCGCCAAGTCCGCAGCGATTCAAACACGGCTTACACCGCACGGCCTGCGCCATTCGTTTGCCACCCATCTGCTCGACCGCGGCGCCGATCTTAGGACGTTGCAAGAACTGCTGGGCCACGCGCGACTCGTCACCACCGAAATCTACACGCATGTCTCGATCGGTAAATTGCGCGAGGTCTACGACCAAGCGCATCCGCAGGGTCGCAACGCCAAAAAGACCTAGCGGCTACAGCGGTATGGCGGACGATCCACCGAGTGATGCCGCAGCCTTCGCCGGTTCCTTTGCGAGCGGTGCTATTGCCAAGAAAGCGAGCAAGTAGATCGCTGCGGAAAACACCAGCACCGAGGAAAAGCCAAAGTTCATCGACAGGATCACTGTCGCGATCGAACCGATTACCGTCGTCGAGCCGTTCACGGCCCAAGCCCACGGCACAAAGCTTGGATTGATTTTTTGCACGACGCCGATGCCGTAGGCAAACGGGATTCCGAGCAGAATGCCGGCTGGCGCGATGGCGAGTGCCACCACCAAAGCTCTTTCCCACAACGGCAGGCCGATGCAGGCATTGACCAGCCACGGACTGCCGTAGGCAATCGCCGTGACCACTACGAGGATCGCTAGCGGCAGGAAACGCACGCTGCCCGGTCGTTTTAGAAAACGGCCACTGATGCCAGCGCCAATGCCGGTACTGACCAGGATGGAGAACAACGTGACGACGATCGAGTACAGCGGTTGGCCCAGCAGCAGCGTGAACTTCTGGATCAGTGCCACCTCAATGCCAATGAAGCCGATGCCGAGCACCGCAAAAAATAGTAAGAACCGATAAGCACCGCGCCGGTTGCCACCTGTGGTGCCACGCCGGAACACCAACGGCAACAGGATGAAGATCGCCGCGGCCAGAGAACTCCACAGCAACTGATTGCGCAAAAACACCGGGTTACCCTGCACGACCCAAGTCGCCGCGTGCTGAAACTCGCGCGCCTTCTCCGGTTTGCTCCAGCGCAGGAAGCTGAAAAAATACGGCCTGTCATCCGTCGTCGGCGAGATGTCATACTCGTATGCATCAACGAAACGCTGCTTGTCCTTCTCCAGCACGAACTCCTCGACCTCGGTACCGAGTGACACAGAGGGCAACACCACCTTGTCGATCTTCGTGTCATCGGCGAACTTCGAAAGCTCCTGCACTTCCGTCTCGGTGAACGGCCCCTTCTTTAGTAGCACCGCGCAGAGGTTGTCGCTGGTGCGTAGCGCGGCTATCGACTGCGCGAACAACGACTGCTCCGCAGCTGGCAGCGCAGTATACATGTTGTTCATCAGCCGAATCGTTTCCATGCCAGCCGCCATGCGCGTGATCTGGAGGATGCCGCCAACCTTCAAGCGTGCATACATCGCCCGGCACGCCTCGACTGTGTAGAGGTAGTTCTCCGCCAATACATAGGCACCCGAACTGAGTGCGGTCCAAGTGTCGATGCCAGTCAACTGAACGACATCAAACTGCTCTGCACTTCGCATCAACGCCGAACGACCTTCGTCAACCAGAAGTTCAACGGTCGGGTCCGCGAACAGTGGACCAGAAAAATCCTTGGCCACGGTGGCGTGCAGATTGGCGATCGCCTGGTTGAGCTCGATGCCGAGGATGCGCGATGCACCATGCTCCTTTGCCGCCCAAAGATCGGGCGCGCCACCGACGCCAATCACGCAGACACTTGGTTTTTGCAAAGCCTTCAACGCGAACGAGGCCGAGTACATCGTCTTTTTCAGGATCGGCAGAGTCTCGGGTTCGCCACCAAAGTTGCTGAGCATCGTGCCAGCGTCACCGTCTTGGCCGATCCAGCGTTGCTGCGGCAATTTCATCTGCATCGCCGTCTCACCACGCGCCTGCAAGAAACCTGGCCACCCCTTCGGCATCGGCAGCACGTCGATGCGCGAGTTGGCCGACCACTGTGTGTACAGCGGCAGACCAAACTGCTCGATCGTTTGCTTGCTGGTGATATTGAGCCAGCGCTTACCAGGAACCGGAAAGTCATGATCGAAGCGCGGCATGAAAACCAACGCGACGACCACCACCATCGCCATCGCAATACGCAAAACAGCTCCACCACCAAAGGCAGCCATCACAGCCAGCGCACCAAGTAGCAGGGTTACCAAAAAACAGCCGCCTGCGCCGACGTGCCAGAGAAGCAACGGGCACAAAAGACAGCCAAGGCCCGCACCCACCAGATCCGCTGCGTAGACCAACCCGACGCGCGATGCATGCGTTGCCAAGATCAGGCCAACCACCGTGCCGCCGAAGAAAAACGGGATCGCGCAAGCGATGTTGAAGCCCGCGAACGCACAGGTGTCTGACCACTGATTTGCGAGCGCCGTATCCACCGCGACACTGCCAAACTGCTGCCCTATCAGCGTCCACAAATCACCGATGCCGATGAGATTTAGCGTTTCCGGAATCTGCGCGTAAAGCAACCACGCCCAGCAGAACGGCAGGCTGATCAAATAGCCGATGCCAAAGAGACGGATGAAGCCGTCTGGGTTGAGCCGCCAGCGACGCTCAACCAGCGCCAACAACGAACCGCTGGCGCCAATGCCGAGCAGGCTGTTGCTGATGATCAGAAAGCCAAAATGAAAGTGCAGGCGCAACGCGCAGACCCGCGTGAGCAGCACTTGATAAGCCAGCAGGGAGGCCGACAGCACCGCGATCGTGATGATCGCGCTGCGCAGCGTCCGGCTCGATGCGTCCGTAAGCATGGGTAGCTTCAATCTATCGACCAGCATGGCCACTCGTCGCGCGCATTCTGCTGGACCAACAATGCCACCGCAGGTTTATGACCTCCTGGCCACCACCCGTTGGTCAGTTCGCTAGCAACGCCGATCGAACTTTCACCACTGCCATCGCCAACGCCTCCGCCATGGCAGCCGCCAGCATTGACGGCTCACGCCCATTTGCCTCTGCATTGCCAGTGCAAACGACGATGCCAAGCGGCAAAGCGACCTGCAACTCAACGTAGGCACGCACCGAGTTCGTAAGGTCGATTTCAAAGCGCTCGACCTTGACACTGACCGTGCCTTTGCCAGGAACACCACTGCCCGGTCCGAACATGGCACGTTCCAGAGCAGCGGCAACAATGCGCTCTGGCAGTGTCATCCAGCGATTGCCGTCGTCGATGGCGATCTCGCGGGCGGCAATCCGCACGACAAACTCCTGCCGCACGATTGGGGACGCAGTGACCTGCGGAACCGGTAGCAGAACGCCAACCCGTTCGGGTTGCGGCCACGACAGCGGTGCCGGATCGAACCATCGCACTTGCGGCAGCGGCGAGTTGCTGCTGATGCACGCGGCGAGCAGCAACGGAGTGAGCTTGAGTAGGCGGTAGCGGGTCATGGCGTCTTCACTGATTACTTCTTCAAGCGTTACTTCTTCAACGGCGAATCTGCTGACGGGCGACCGCGCAGCAGAGTCGAAGGGTCACGTTGTAGCACGTCTACCAGACGCTCAATCGATGCCAGTGCCGAACGAAGATACGGCAATTCGTCGCGCAGATCGGTAGCGAGTGCGCCGAGGTTTTGCCCAGCAGACTGAGCAGTATCCCCGGCTGCGCGCATACTTTTTGCCAACGCAGCGAGGTCCGCCACCTGCAAAGCAGAGCGCAGATCGATGGTAAGCCCCTGCAGTTCGCCCAACAGCTTTTGCACGGGACCACTCTCGTTTTGCAGCGACTTGGCCAGCGCATCGATTTCTTGAAAGGCTCCCGTCACCGCAGTCACGACTGGCAACTGATCAAAGTCGCGCACCTGACGTTCTGCGGCGACCAGCACCCTGTCTGCGCGAATACCAAGCTCAGCCAACTTGAGGCTAGCAAGATCCGCAGTTGCCGCGCTGATCAGTTTCCGCGCCTCGGTCATCAGGCTCGGCAATTCGCGCAACAGGTCGCGCATGCCTTCTTCTAAACTGCGAAAGGTACTTCGTATCGAGCGAACGGTGTTGGGCTCTGGCGTGAATGGCAGCGGCAGTTCAGCCGCCGGGTCAACGATGAAGAAGTCCATCAGCACGAATGACGTCTGCGTCAGATACGAGGTCACGATCGTGGCATGCAAGCCCTCTGGCATTTGTTGATCCGGCTCGAATGAGGCAGGGGCGAGACCGAGTTCAACCAACTGTTGGTCATCGAGGCTTATCCGAACTTTGAGATGGCGGCGATCCACTGCGAGCGTGAGCCCTGCCACCTTGCCGATTGGCACGCCGCGGAACTTGACCGCCGAACCAAGATCGAGACCGAGCACCGGTTCATCGAAATACACGAAGGCTTCGTGGGTTGAACGCTTCATCCGCGCCATGCCAAGCCACGTGAGTCCCATCAATATCACCAAGGCACCAAACACCACGAACAGGCCGATTTTCCAGCGGTTGGCAGGGACAGTCATGCAATGGATCCGGTCGGACGGCGATGGAAAAACGCAGCGATGCGCGGGTCAGTCGAGCGATCACGCAGATCGCTTGGGTTGCCACGTGCAATGATGCCCTTGGCGAGCCGGTCAAGCACGATGCAGTTGTCCACCACGTGATAGATGCTGGCCAATTCGTGAGTGACCAAGATGGTAGTTACCTGCAGGCTCTGGCGCAGCGTCAAGATAAGTTCGTCAAGGCCTGCCGAGGTGACTGGATCTAGTCCAGCCGAAGGTTCGTCGAGGAACAGAGTCTGCGGATCGAGCGCCAGCGCCCGCGCAATGCCAGCCCGCTTCTTCATCCCACCAGAAACTTCACTCGGTAGATGGTGCTCGAAGCCCGTAAGCCCGACGAGGCGCAGTCGAGCCTGCGCGACCGCAGCGATTGCGTCCTTAGGCAAGTTGGTCCACTTCTGCAGCGGCAGCATCACGTTCTGCAACAGCGTCATGGAACCAAACAGCGCCGACGACTGGAACAGCACGCCAAACTGTGGCGGTTCGAGTCCATGCTGCGGCGGCCCGATGCCAGTTAGGTGCACGCGGCCGAGCATCGGCGCTTCCAGCCCAATCAAATGGCGCAGCAACGTGGACTTGCCACAACCACTGCCGCCGAGAATGGCAAACACTTCGCCGCGCATGACGTCGAACGAGACATCCTCGAGAATCGGTTCGGCGCCCCAGCCGATCGACAAGTCACGTACGGAGACTATGGCGCGCATCAGAAGGACAACAGTGAGAAGATCAAAGTGAAGATCGCATCCAACGCCACCAGTCCAAACAGCACCAAGACCACCGCCGAAGTCGTCGAGCGCCCAACGCCCAAGGCACCACCGCGCGTTGCGAGACCGCGCTGGCAGGCGACTAGGCCGATCAACCCGGCGAAGGCGATACTCTTGATCAACCCGCTGATCACATCGCTCAGTTCCACCGAGCGCTGCAGTTGACTGAAGTAAGCGGTCGGCGAAATATCCAGCTTGATCATCGCGATAAATGCACCGCCGCAACAGCCGAGCAAGTCACCGAACGCGGTCAATAGCGGCACGACGACACACAGAGCGAGCACGCGAGGTAATACCAGAAAGCGTTGCGGGTCCTGGCCAATCGTGCGCAGCGCATCGACCTCCTCGTTGACCGTCATGGTGCCGAGTTCTGCCGCATAGGAAGCCCCCGACCGGCCGGCAACGATGATCGCCGTCATCAGCGGGGCAAGCTCACGCACGACCGCCAGTCCAACCAGGTTGGCGATGAATGTGTCCGCACCGAAACGGTGCAGTTGAATCGCGCCTTGCAAGCCAAGGATCATGCCGATCAAAAAATTGATCACTGCGATGATTGGCAAGCCATCCGCACCGGCGCGCTCCATCAGATACAGCAGGTCGCTGAAGTGAACACTTTGCGGCCGCCGCACGAAAGCCGCGAGTCCCGCACCGAGGTCGCCAACGAAAGCCAGATTGCGCTGCAGCTCGCGACCAAACTCCACCGCGTTGTCACCAACTTGCACGAGGATGCCACGGCTCGCAGTTACTACAGGTGGGCCTTCACTGCCCTTTGCACACGCATAGAGCCTAAGCAGTCGCTCAACTTCACCGCTCGCACCATCGATGCGCACTTTGCCGTTGGTTGCTGCCAGCAAGATTGCTGCGACTCCACCATCGATCATCTGCACGTCGCGCAGGTCCACCACTGCTACCCCGGTGGTGACTGCCGCGCACAACTGCGCCCAGAGCGCACGCCCGTCGGCCAGCGTCAATCGACCAGCAATTCGCAGGCTGCGTAAACCGCCTTCCTCATCGGTGCGGATCGTGAAGGCAGGCGTATACACAGGGCGAAGATCCTAGGAGCTTTAGCACGGTACTGCATCAGCGGTGGTGTGCCCCAAGCTCGCAAAAATAGCATCGCGGGTCACGCGCGCGAGCGGTCGAGCACCACGGGAAACGCTTCGCCGTCCACAACCGAGCCCCTTTTTATCGGCGCAACGCCGCGCAGCAACGGCACAGAATCGTCCGCGACTCGAACGTGGTCCCCCATGTAGTTGAACACACAGGCGCGCCGCCACCGATCGCTCCGATTGCCATAGCTGCCATGCAAGGTGTGCGAGTGATGGATCGTTGCATGACCTGCCTTGACCGGCGCAGGCACCGGCCGCCAAGTCGCGCCCGGCGGCAGATGCGAACGAATCGCATCGACCGGTGCGTCGAATGGCAGCTTCGGTAACAGCCCCCAGCGATGACTGCCTGGGACGAACCAGACGCAACCGCTTTCCTCATCCGCGTCATCGAGCATCAGGTTGAGCGTGATGTGGCACGCTGGTTCGGTGCGAGTCCAATACGAATAGTCTTGATGCCAAGGCACCGTGCCTTTGTGTCTAGGCGGCTTCACAAAGACCTGGTCATGAAAGAAGCGCAGTCGCAAAACACCCAGTAGTTGCGCGCAGGGTTCTGTTATGGCGCGGTTGTAGACCAGTTCGTGCAGCGAAGCGGAGACGCGGAAGCCGCCGAGAAAATGGCAGACGACTTCTCCCGGACGTTCCGTGTAAGCGCGTTCCACCTCGTAAAGTCGCGGCTCAAGCTGGTCGAGGTTCAAGATCAGCTGCGCCAAGTCCGTTCGCACACGCAGTAGCGCAGTTGCTTGCAGCACCGGAATGCCGGTCAGAAAACCATCCCGCTCGAACTGCGCAACTTGTGCAGCCGACAACACGCAGGTCCTCATTTGCTGCCATGTTGCACAGCTGTCTGCTGGCACACAACTGCGTCGATCAATACTGCGTTACGCCAAAGACCGCGTCGCAGCGATTGGAGACCAACAGTTCGAACTGCGGCTGGCTGAAATCGAACGCGAGAGTCTGGAAGTAACAACGGCTCCCTATAAACGAGAGGCGGAAGGGAATGGGGATCGGCCAAATAGCATAGCCATTGGCATCGCTCAACCTGAGGTCAACGATCATGGTCGCCGGTGGCAAGTCGAGTCGGCAACCAGCACATAAGGGCGGGCCTTGGAATGGCGCCGCCGCCAGCGCAAAGTCTAACAATGAGATGATGAAGCTGCTGGTTGGCGCATTGGTGACGTCTAAACACAGCGTCGAACCGACCAACGGCAGTTCCGGATTACCCAGGAAACCAAACGCATTAGGCCTTGAGCCAAGGTGATAACCACCGACCGGCTGACGCACAGGAAGAACCTCGACGAGATGGGCCAATCCCAACGGCAGCGGCGGCAATGCGCCAAGAATGGTCAGTCGATATGCGCCCACATGGGCCGCCCCAAAGCCATTGACTGCCGTGTAGTAAATGCCTGGCGCCAAAACTGTATAGACGATTTGCGAGTATAAGTCCTTGCCACTGTCATCGTCAAAAGCAAGCCGTTGCATCTGACTGTCGAATAAGTGCAACACGGTATCCGTGGCATTACCCGTGATTGGGCCGCCACCCGTCGAACCACCGCCACCGCCACCGCCACCGCCACCGCCACCGCCACCGCCACCGCCACCGCCACCTGGACCGTTATTGAGTGCGCCATCGGTGAAGAGCGTGATCACCCCAGCAGCGGGGACGATGAAGGAAAACACGTCGTAGTCAACTGCCCAAGCGTAGGAGCTTGTCCATGATATGCCGCCACCGCCGGTTGAAAGGCTGCCGGTATTCAGGGTGAAGCACGCGGTAGCCGTGGCCTGCCCGCCTATGCGCGGGTCATTTGGCTCGACCTGCTCAGCTACTGGCGCAAGAATTGGGTTATTAATGTAAGTGTTTAGCGGCGCAGTGACAACATCTAGGGAGTAGGTTCCGGTCGACCCTAGAAAGCCGATGACCTTCAGGTAGTAGAGGCCTGGGACAAGGCCACCGATTTTGATCTCAGAGTAAAAACCAAAGGTCAGGACCGGCCCGTCATTGACGTCCGCCAGAACCAAACCCGTGGCATCCAATAACAAAAGTTGGGTGTCCCCAATCTGGCCAATGGCACCTGGCCCGGTCCACGCCAAAATATCGCCGGGCGCTGATAAGGTGACTTTATAGACATCAACATCACTCGCCACGGCAATGCTAGCCTCGATCTGCACGCCAGATGAAATGGCCATGGCATTGCCTAGGAGGTCATTCGGCTCAATCTCTGTAACGGATTGGGCATGCGCAGCGGCGCACGCAAACCAACCAGCCACACAGTAAAACATGAAACGAGGCATATAATGGACTTATCATAGTTAGGCCACTTGGCGATTACTCTCAATGAAAATCCTCATGTTTGCCGCATCGCCAAATAATCTTGGTCCGCACTTCATTTACGCTCGGTAATAAATAGAAGGCAAAGTCTTCGGCAAACCTGAGATTGCCGATCCTAGGACAGCCTAGCACCAAGCAATGCTATTGCTACTCAGGTCACGTGCTTTTTTCGCGGCCCCGGCAGGTCAGCAAATCCGAGTTTGGCGTGCAGCGCCGCAAAAAACTGCTGCGGACCCAGCGACAGGTGCCGAAACCGGACCGGTGCAGGAAGCAAGACCGCACGGCCACCAACCGGCACCTGCATCTGCACTTGGCCGTCCACTTGAAACCAGGCGTAGCGCTTGTTGCCGCTGTCGAGCACTTCGATCTCAAGACCTTGGCTTGTGGACACTACCAACGGCCGCGCCGAGAGGGAATGTGAAGCGAGCGGCGTAATTACCAAGGCATCGAGTTCGGGGCTCAATACCGGCCCCCCAGCGGCGAGCGAGTATGCGGTCGATCCTGCTGCGGTGGCAACGATCAGCCCGTCGCCGCGGAAGGTGGCAAGTTCGGTGTCCTGTCGCCATACCCGCAGCGTAATCATGCCGCCGACCGCAGCGCGGCTGACAACACCGTCGTTCATGCATAGCACCGGCGCATCGCCAGCAGGGTTTGCGGTCGTCGAACACCTAAGCAACAGGCGTGGCTCTTCGCGCAGGTGGCCGGCGAGCGCCAACTCCACGGCTTTACTCGTTTCGTCTTGCTCAAACGCGGTCAGAAAACCCAGCCGACCGCGATTGATGCCGAGCGTCGGCAGTTGGTTGTCACCCATCCGTCGCGCGGCACCTAACAGCGAACCATCGCCACCAAACACCACCACGAGATCCGCTACAATCTGCGCCAACGACGCATCGCGGTCCGTGATGATCGTGCAACTGTCGCCGCGCTTTTTGAGCCACGTAGCGAACTGTTCCAGCAGCGGCTTCGTGCTGCCCTTGCGTTCGTCGCCGAGGGCTAGGACGTGAGCCATGTTCAGCTACGCAGCGGCGCCCGATGCTCGCTCATGATTCGGTCCGCAACGTGCTGCGCAGTTAGGCCACAGTATTCAACCACCTGATTCCGGCTCATGTGCTCAAGGATCTCGTCGGGCACTCCCATAATCGAAATCTGCGCCCGCACAAGACCATGTCTTGCCACGCATTCGAGCACCGCGCTGCCAAAGCCGCCGATGTGCGAGTGATCTTCTAGGGTGACGATCCGATCGTGGCGGTTGGCAAGGGCAAGCACACCCTGCTCGTCGATCGGCTTGGCAAAACGACCGTTCACGACTTCGATATGAATGCCGCGCTTGTCCAGCAACGCAGCTGCTTCAAGCGCCGTCTGCACCATGTGGCCGTATGCCAACACAGCACCATCCGAGCCATCACGCAAGATCTCCATGCGACCGAGTTCGATCGACTGACGTTTGCCGTGCCAGCCATTCAGATCCCCTTGGCTCGGGGCATTGCCACGCGCGTACCGAACTGCCGCCGGACCCGGCAAACTGAGGCCAAAGCGCAGCATCTCGTGCAACTCGGGCCCGTCCTTTGGTGACATCAACACCATGCCCGGCATGCAACGCAGGTAGGCAATGTCATAGAGGCCGTTGTGCGTGGCGCCGTCCTCGCCAACCAAACCGCCGCGATCGAGCGCGAACAGCACGGGCACCTTCTGCAGCACGACCTCTTGGAAAACCTGGTCGTAGCCGCGCTGCAAGAACGTCGAGTAGATCGCCGCGATCGGCCGCATACCTGCCGTAGCTAGACCGGATGCCATCGCCACTGCATGCTGTTCGGCGATCCCAGCATCGATGAATCGGTCGGGGAACTTTTCGCGGAACTCCATCAAGCCGGTGCCGTCGGGCATCGCCGCAGTGATCGCCAGCACGCGCGGATCCTGCGCAGCAAGTTTTTCGACGCCCTCGCCAAACCACTCAGTCCAACTGCGACCAGGCTTTTGCAAGGACACGACCGGTAGCAGCACACATGGCTCGACCGGCACCTTTTCGGGCTGACCCTTTTTCGGCTGAGGCTTTGCTGCGTGCGCGCGGTCGTAGCGATTCTCGCTGCCTGGCACGCCCTTCCCCTTTTCCGTTTTCACATGCACCAGAGTGACGCCCGGCAGCTCCTTCACGTTGCTCAGCGTCGCGAGCAACTCGGGCAGCGAATGACCATCGACCGGGCCAAAGTAGCGCAAGCCCAGTGCTTCAAAAACATGGCCGGGAACGACGATGTTCTTCAACATGTCGACCGTGTCGCCGAGCTTGTGATCAAGGTCCTTGCCCACCAGTGGAATCGACTGGATCAAGTGGTGCAGGACTTCCTTCGTGCGGTTGTAGAGCGGTCCCGAGCGCACCTTGTTGAGGTAGCGCGACAAGGCACCGACGGTCTTGGCAATCGACCAGCGGTTATCGTTTAGGACAATGATCAGGCGTTCCTTTTCTAGTTCGCCGGCGTGGTTGAGCGCTTCAAACGCCACGCCACAGCCCATCGCCGCGTCACCAACCACAGCTACCGAGTGCCGCGGATTGCCGAGCATTCGATCCGCCATGGCGATGCCCAACGCGGCACTGACCGCGGTGCCGGCGTGGCCCATCAAGTAGGCATCGTAAGGCGACTCGTAGCGGTTGCTAAAACCACTGAGCCCGCCTTTTTGCCGCAGCGTGTGGAAGCGCGCTTTGCGCTCGGTCAACAACTTGTGCGGGTAACACTGATGCCCGACATCAAAGACCAAGCGGTCGTTGCGGAAGTCGAACAAGTAGTGCAGCGCGATGGTCAACTCGACCACGCCCATGCCAGAGCCCAAGTGACCGCCCGTCACAGCAACTGTGTCGAGGATCACCTTGCGCATTTCTGCAGCAAGCAGGGGCAGTTCTTCCGGCGTGAGCTTTTTGAGCTGGTCCGGGTTGTCAACCCGATCAAAAACCGGGGTGGGAAACATGTGTTCCAAAGCTTCTCCGAGGGTCAATTGCGTCGCACCACGGCGGCGCGGGCAGCATCTTGCAGGAGCGGGACTGCCGCGTCCAGATCTGGCGTGCGGCTTCCGCGCCAGATCGCCGCCGTTTCGACCACCAGAGGCGCGAGCGAAACGGCTTCATCGGCCAGGTTTTTTGCCATCAGGAGGCTCCGGTCGAGGCCAAAAATGGCCGGCCACGTGAGCTTGTCGTGGACCGCATCTGCGTTGGGGTTTTTGCCCAATTCTTGCGCGGTGCCAGTCAAATCAAGGCAGTCGTCGGCAATCTGAAATGCCCGGCCCAACCGATCGCCAAAGGTGCTCAGCAAGGCGCGCAACGGCTCGGGTAAAGCGAGGTGATTTTGTGCCCCGGCATGAGCACCAACCAGCAGAGCAGCGGTAATCAGTGCGCCCGTCTTCCGGTCGTGGATCCATTCGACCCGCGCAGGCGTGTGATCGGCTCGATCGCCTTCCGCCTCGAGATCGCCAAACTGACCGCCCACCATACCGCGACTGCCAGCCGCAATCGCCAGCGCTTGCACTGCGGCGGCACCACCGGTAGCTGCCGCCGCGAAGGCGAGCGTCAATAACGCATCGCCTACGAGCAACGCCAAAGCCTCTCCATACACCTTGTGGCAGGTTGGCCGCCCGCGACGCAGGTCATCATCGTCCATGCACGGCAGATCATCATGCACAAGGCTGTAGGTGTGCAGGCACTCAAGCCCCGCGGCCGCCGTCAGCACCTGCGACGGATCGCCACCGCTCGCCTGACAACCGAGCAGCGCTAGTAGTGGGCGCAATCGCTTGCCGCCAGGAAACATCGCATAGCGCATTGCTTCGTGCAGCTTCGCTGGCAGCTCGGTGACCGGCGGCAGCAACCGGTCGAGTTCGCCTTCAATGCGCGGCAGCCAGATCGCCGAGAAGGCGCGGAAGGCGGCCAAGCTCTCCGCGGCACTCAACGCTGCACCACCATGCCTAGCAGCGCAAGCGAGGCAGCCTTGGGATTGATCTTGGGAAGCAACATGCGAAATCCGTCTTTTGCGATGGTCGACTCACCGCCCTTGCCGTGCAAGGTCCCACTGCGCAACAACAACGAAACGATGCCGGATTGCACGTCCACCTCGAACGACAGTTCGCTGCAGTCCGCCGTCATTGCCAAGCGCTTGTCCTGTTCGTAGCCCGCAAGCCGCACGCGACCAAACACACCGCCGTCGAGGTCTTGAAAGTCGGCCAAATGCAAATGCAACTCAGTGCCGGCCTCTGCTAGCAACTCGTCCACGCGCAAAATCCAATCGCGCTTGGTGGCAACATCGATGGTGCTGGTCATTGCCGGCAAGGCCGCCGCCGTTTGCACTGGATACTCGCCGATCACACGCAAAAGAAACGGCAGTTTGCTCTCGAACATCGGCCCAGTGACTGGGCGAAACCGCCGATCGTGTCCCTCGGGAGGCAACTCAATGCGCAGGCCCGAAGCTCGCCGCATGCCGTCGTAGAAGCGCAGGGCGAGTGTGCCTTCTGCGCGATCGAGCGTGACAGTCATGCGCGCCGCCACGATCAACTCGGTGCCGCCCGAGGCATCCACGTCGAGCACTTCCACTCCGCGCAATTCACTCTCTGCGCACTCGCGGGCATTGAGGAACCGCAACTCGGCGAAGCCATCTGCGACGAGGCATTCCCGCAGCAAGGTGATGCAGCGCGCGACCCCAGACGGCATTGGCACCTGGGCGAAAGCCGCCGCCGACTCACGTTGGACGCTGGTGCGCTGCAGCGACTCAAATTGTGCTGCCATGGCTTCGCTGATGGCGTGACTGTTATTCAACGCCGCATCGAGGTCGTGCTCAATGCGCAGCAGGTCGCGCGCAAGGTCATCGCTGTGAGCTTCGGCGGCCACCGCGCGCTGCTCCGAGTGGGCCGCCAGCGCACGCAACGCTACCTCCTGCCTGCCAAACAACTCTGCCTTGGCGCGGCCATCGAGCACCAAGGCGATCAATGCGGCAAATGCGGCGAGAGTCAGCAACCTGCTGCCAAAAATTTTACGCACAACCATACGTGCGCTAGGACGCTGCCAACTGCCCGTGCTTCCGCTGCTCTGCCAGCTGCGAAAAAACGGCGCTCACTTCCACTCCTTGTTCTTGTTCTTGTTGAACCACGTCTGCCACTGCCCGAACTTGTCCAAGTTTTGACGCGTCAGACGGCGCAAGGTGTCGTTCCACTTGCCGGAGATCACAGTCAAGGCGCTGCGCGCATTTTGCGCCTCGAGATTCCCCGGGTCGATAGGGATCGCCTTGCTCTCAAACTCGCCCCACTTGATCAACAGGGCATTGACGATGTCTTTGCGGATCTGGTCCTTGCTCTGATCAAAGTTGCCGAGCGCCTCGCCCGCCGCTGCCTCGATTGCCGGTTCGGGATCGGACTTTGCGAGCTTGACCAGCATCTCGATGGCCCCTTCATCCATAGTCTTGCCAAGTTGCTTTAGCAGTATCTCCCGCATCGGCATCCATTCCCGCTTGCTGGGAAAGCGGGAGCCTTTGATGGCCTCCATCAAAGGCTTGCCACCGCTCTTGCCAAGCCTGCCTAGGGCGACCGCCGCCGCGGTATAGAGCTGCAACTTGTCGGCATCGCGCAGCTTGCCCTGATAGAAAACGCCGTCGAGCCCCTTCACGACTGTCTCCTGGTCCTTGTCGTTGAGTCCTGCTTCCCACTTTTTCAGCATGGTCGCAATCGAGTCAAGCCCCTCAGCATCGCGCGCCATCTTCCTGTCAGCGACGACCTCCTTGAGTGTTTTCAGGATATCCTGCAACTCCTTGTCAGCAGGCAGCGGCACGGGCGCAGCAACCTGTGCGGTGACAGAAACAGCGAGCGCGGACAAGGCCAGCACGAAGAAGCGAACATGACGAATCATTGCGTTACCTCAGTTTTGTCCATGCGCGGCGAGCACCGACCAACAAGAGCTTGATGCTGATGAATACAAATAGCATTCCTTGCTCACTCAGGCGACTTCCGCCTCACGGCAACTCAGTAAACAAGGTTTTGGCAGCCATGAGGACGGACGCTCTGTCGAGTCGGTGCCAGTTGGCGACCTTCGCCTCGGATTCGCGTTTGCCCTGCTGCTGCAGCGTCCGCACCAATTCCTGACCAAGTTGGCCAAAGCCCCGCACGTGTGGGGAGGTTGGGTCCTGTTCGGACATAAAATCCGCGATGTGGGCAAGGACCAACTCGGTGTGCGGGCTCTCCAGAAGCGCCGCGAGCTCGGCGCGCCGCTCCATCTCCCCTTCGATTGCGAGCGGCGAAAAGCCGGAACGCACTAGCAGTGACAGCCCGCGCCAGAGATTGGATTCGAGCGGCAGGTAATGAAAAGAATCGACCAAGTGCCGCCGTTCGTGACGCGCGACCACATCAAACACTGCCGCCTCGAGCTGACTGTCCTGCAGCAGCGACAGTGCCAATAGCCGCCAGTGCACATCGAGCGCCTCAAATGGGGCAACCTGCTTTGGCATCGGGTCCGTCAACACCGCCCCACCGTCCTCGATTGCGATACGCTGCCGCTCCGCAATGCTGCCAGCCCATTCACGCACGGCATCGAAGTCGATCACGTAATGACTCAATAACGCCAGACCCGCGAGATCGCCGCCAAGCACGCCAGACATCGAACGAACATCGCGGTCACAGCCGACCACTTCACGACAGCGACCAAGCAGCGGCTGCAACGGGTCCGGCGGAAGATCGCGCACCGAGATGCGCGTAAACATCAAAGCCTCGATCACACCACCGCTGCGCTGACCGAGCGTCAGGTGGTGATTGTAGCGCGCAAGATGCTCACACAATGCATCGGCAAACGGATCGAGCAGATCGCCGACCAATGGCACCGAAAACGAAACCATCTGACCGCCAAAGTCGCTGCCAAGGGTCCCCTTCGCCAGCTCTCGTACTTGGCTATAAAACTGCGCCAGCGAAGGCAGGCGCTCGGTCGCGATCTGCCGCTTGCCATAGCCACTGTAGACCATGCGGCGCAAGCCATTCTCGAACGCGAGCTCGCGGCGCACTTCAGCACAGAGCGCAAGCATCGCGGCAGCGCCGGGAAATGTACGCAACACCAAAGCGGCCGCTTGCTCCGCTTCGATCAACAATCCGCAATCGCGCAGCGCCTCGCAAAGGCTTGTCGCAGTCTCCTGCTTCGCAAGCGGCAAAGAGTTCGCGCCGAGATCGAGCAATCGCAGCCAGCGACCGCGCACTTGGTTGGTCTCGTCGAGCAGCATGTTTGGCGGCAAGTCGGCACGCAGCAAGCGAAGGAAGCCAGCCACGTCACCGAGTTGCAGCAACAGCCGCCGCTGCTCGCGCCGCAATTGCGGATTACGGGCGGTGACCTGCCGGTCGGCAAGGAGCAACAACGCGGCCTGCGACTGGCCAGCGCGGCCCAACATCGGCACCAATACCTTTAGTCCATCGCCGCGCGCAAAGTCGTCAAAGCGCTCTGGGTCTTCACGCAGCACATCGAGCAGTTGCTCCCCCGTGTCGTCATTGACACCAAAGCGCGGCATATCACGCACCAACAGCTGAACGCCAGGATCGTATGGCCGCTGCCGCAACGCAGGCATCAGTGCAGACCAAACATGCTGAATGTTCCCCTCAACACCTGCACACTCGGCGAGGCCGAGTTCGCCCACACCAGGTGCGGCGCCGCTGCTGATCAGTTGCTGGTAAACCAAAACCGCTGCTGGCAGTTTGCCCATCGCGCGCAGCGCCCGCGCATAGGCGATCGCAACGATCGATTGACGCGCAGTGGCCGCGTAGAGCCGCTCGTAAATCGCCAACGACGCGCTTGGATCGGTCCGCAACATCGAATGCGCGAGCCCGATCCACGGCCAGAGTTCTTCCGGCCCAGCTTCCGCCGCGCGACGAAACGCTGCGACCTGCTCAGCTCCCATCGGCAACACCCGCGCCAACAAATAGTGCGCGAGCGGATCCTCCGGCGACTTGGCGAGCCGTTCCTCGGCTTCGTAGCGCAACAGTCCAACGCGCCCACGGCGGCGCAACAGGTCCTGCCGCATGCGCTGCACCAGTACCGCGTCTCGGTGACTTTGCAGCAACGGCTCGAGTTCGCGCAGCGCGACCGATTCGAGCCCGCGTTCCGAGGTGGTGCGGACCTGATCAGTCGCCTTGGCAAGTGCCATCGGCTCAAGCGACGGCGCGATGCGATTGGGCAGGAGCCCAGAGGCACCAACGGCACAAGCGGAAAGCGCGCATAGCCCGAGGATGGTGGAACGCATGGTTGCGTGCATACGGGCAAGGGTGCGATCTGCCCAAAGAAAAGGCCTTCCTGCGGCGGTGCTATGGCACCGCAGGCGCCTGGCAGCAGTCGGCCACCCCCATGGACAACCGCCACTCTTGCCGCCTACCATAGATCCCCTGACTCGAGTAGGCGTCATGCAAACCCCCTGATCCCACACAGTCTGCATGTCACCTCAAACAGTCCCCCCAGACTATTCTTGGTGCGCACTTTAAGTATCGGAAACAAATAACCTCCGCTTGAGTGCCAATTGTTGGCTCCGTTGCCAACGGCAGCACCAGCCCAATGCCTGACTTTGCCAGCGCCTGAAGCCTAAAAAGTCCACCTACTGAAATTACCGCAAAAGCCATCGCCAAAGCCCGCTGGCACTGCCATGGAAGCCAGCAAGGGGGCACTTTCTAAGCTTTGCATAGGCCACCTGCGCCTTACACCTCGGACCGTAGTTTGGGTATTAGGTTTGGGAGTGCTCGCTGTTGCCGGGCCTTGCGCCCACTTGTAAGCGTGGAACTGCCGAGCAAATCATTACAACTCGGCCTTACAACTGCTGTGAGAGACTTAGTAGAGACGAAACTCGCGCTCGCTGGCGCTCGCCTTGCTCTCGACCTTCACAATCTCCATCACCAGCGTTTTCCGCGACTCGGCATCGAGGTAAACGCGGCGGAACGGCACCACGACCGGCGTAGCTTCGCGCAGGCGGCGCCAATCTTCGAGCCGCACACGACGCAGCTCCTTGGCACCGGCGAGCGAGTATTCCACTTCGCGCACTTGCCCAGTGGCTGGTTCGCAGATCAGTTCGTAGTGATCCGCAGGCCGCGCCATCACGACAGGCCCCATGGGTGCAGGCTCACTCGGATGCCGCTGCAACAGCACGCGCAACAATGTCTCGCCATTGCGCGCAAACGACTCGCTGCCGAGCTCATCGAAGTAATGACGATCCGCGAACCCAAACGGCAGCCGCAAGTGCATCCCGAACAGTTCGAGTTCTTGCGCGGCAAACGGCAACAGCGTGGGGAACGGTGCACCATTGCGCTCGGCGCTCACATCCGTCCCGCAGCGGCCAAAAATGCGGCCATCGGCATGCTCCAGACGATCGCGCTGCTTTGCTGCCAAATCGCACAGATGATTTACATCGCTGGTGCCAATGGGGGCGCCTCCGTCACTAAACACAGTGATGCGCCAGGAAACCAACAGCACTCCGAGCGCAGCAACCTCGGCCGGCTTCGCCATCGACCGGAACGGCGCCGCAGGAAGCGCAGCTTGCATGGCAGTAAAATCCGTCGGCTGACTGCCCGTCGCACTGCCTGTCGCCACTGGAATCGGACGCAATGCGGCCCGCGTCTCTGCCTCCGGCCGCTTCGCAACGTCGCTAGTTTTTGGCCAGCCAGTAGCAGGGTCAAACGCAACTCCGAGGTGGGCACCTTGGTTTTCGGCAGCCGGTTTGGGCTCACCTTTCATCGCCGATTGCGGCGCGATCAACGATGGCGTTGACGGCAATGCCAATGCCGGTTTCTGGGTCGGAATCTGCGGCAAAAGGGTGCAGAACAGTAGCGCAAAGGGGATCACGCCCATGCCATCGACATAAACCCAGCCCCAGGTTGAAGGCCATTCACTTTGCGGGGCTGCCAGTGGGGCTGAGCGCGGGACTGAGCGCAGAAGGTGGATCACATCCGCTATTGACGGGTTGTCAGGCTGACTGCGGGGCGGGCTTAGCTGGGCTATCTTCGTTGGGCTATCTTCGCTGGGCTATCTTCGCTGGGCGATCTTTGCTGGGCTATCTTTCGAGGGCTGTCTTTGCTGGGCTGCTGCGAACGGTCATGCTGGTTGCGTGCGCCCAACTTCACTTGCGCTGTTGCTGATTGCAGCAGCCTGCTCTTCACCGCCACCTAGTCGCCCCGAGTTCACGGCTTGGCGCACAGCAACGCCAATAGTAAAGACACTGGTGAAGGGCAGCGTGATCGCACTAAACCCCCTTTCAACCGCAGCGGAGGAAGCCCCTTCGCAGACAGCTGTGCAGGGCCTGTGGCGCGAGGCGATGCGGCAATCAAGCACCCTCGACTTCGCCGCGTTCCCCGTTGCGGCGGCCGCCAATCAACCACTGCAAATCGAACTGACTCTGCAGCCGCAAATGGGCACCTTGTCGGCCTCACTGCGAACTCGCGAGTCCGTGCTGCACCTTGCCACCGTAAAGCTTGGCAAGCGCAGCCTCGGCACGGCCATCGACGAGTTGGCGTTCAAGACCCGCACCGCACTCGGCGATCCCGTGACAGATTCGCCGGTCCCATCGGCGCTGGCCTACAGCAACGACCTCGCGGTCGTTACGCAATGCGAAATCGCGTTGGCCAGTTTGCAAGACGGCGCATTCGCCACTGCCGCACGGCAGCTCGCGGCCGCGCGGCGACGCGACGGCGGCAATCCAATGGTGCTCGAGGCCCTCGCCAACGTCGCCGTGCTGCGCAATCAATCCACCGCAGCAATCGAAATCGCCACCGAGGCACTCGCACTCAAGTCACGCCTCACCAAGGCAACGCAGCACCGGTTGGCGCGAACACTGCTGCTCGCAAGAGCGACCGTCGATGCCACCACTGCGCGTCGCTGCGACGAAGACCTGCTGACGCTTGCCACGGCCACCACACGCGAACGTCCATGGGATCCCGATGCGCAGATTTCCCTCGGCATCGCCCTCAACTTCCTCGGCCGGTTTCGCGAAGCTCGACTCGTCCTTGAACCGCTCGCCGAGCGGCTGCCACAAAACTCCACCGTCCACTACCACTTCGGCTGGGCGGCACTCGGACTCGGCGATGCAAAGACTGCGAGCCGGGAGTTTGCGGCGGTGGCCGCGGTGCTGCCCTTGGACGCTTTGCTGGTGCCAGTAGCACTCGCGCGGTATGGCTGCGGCGATCACGATGGTCTGCGGATCTGGCTTGCCGGACAAATTGATGAACGCGCTGCGAGCCGCGGCGACGCGGTGCACAGCCTGCGCCGAATGCAGGCTTCCCTCGCGTTGCTGACGCACCGCAATGCAGATGCGGCTGAAGAACTCCTGCGCGATTTTAGCTGGCTTCTGGAGCAACCCGTGCGCTTCGACAATCGAGCAGGCGAAATCGCCGATTCGGGCGAAGTGTTGGTCCGGCTCGGCTACGGCGAACGCCTGCGCCCGATGCTTTTGACAATGCGCCAGCTGCAATCCAGCGCAGCGCTCACGGATGCCATTGCCTACGTGAGTGCAATGATCGACATTCGCGCCACCGGTCGACCAATGCCAGAGGTTGCCGAGAGCATGCGCATTCGTGGCGCAACGTTGTGGGGCAATCTGCTCGATGCATTTGGCTACTACATGAGCGGCGAACTTGCCGCCGAGAAAACCTCGCTGACACGAGCCTTCAACGAATCTTCCAGCGTGCTGGTGAAGGCCGCCATTCAACAGAACCTGCGGCGTGTTGGCAGCACGGCGGAGGCTGACCTTTTGCATCAGGCCATTTGCCGCGAGATGCTCGCCATCGACCTGCGCCGCCAGCTGCAACATCCACTGCTCGCGCCTGAGTTCGCATTCGCATGGCTCGTGGAGTGAGCAACGGTCAGCCCAGCAACAACAACCGGCAGCGCCCCACTTCGTGCATGCCGGCACGCACGTAGGCACTGCGCGCGGGCCCATTGTCCGCCGCAACGTGCAGACAGCTGTAGGGTGTCGATGCGTCGCTAGCTGCCACTGCGACTAGCCGGGTTGCAAGGCCGCGGCCACGTTGCTCAGGAAACGTGAACACGCCCTCGATGACGATGCCAAAGGCACCGCGGCTACCGATATCGAGTTTGCATAATGGTTTTCCTACTTCACCGATCACCAGCGTTGAGCCATCGCCGATTCTGCTATCCACCATGTCGCGCAACCATCGACGATCGACACGATGAGGATCCACTTTGAGATCGACACGATTGAGTTCCAGCGTCGCCGCAATGAGCCGTTCGCGGTCTTCATGCTGCGCCTTGCGCACGACCACGGGGGGCTTTTGGTGAACGACCGCGACGGGCTGACAACCGTGATAAACCTGCGCACGATTCACCAGGACTTTGCCCACCACGCGCTGCGAAAGCAGCGCAACCGTGGGATCTGGCCCGAGTGCAATGCGCCACGGCCAACGACTCTCATGCACAGCAATGGCGACCAACTCCGGGTCGAGCGGCTCGCTCTCTAGCACAATCAAGTTGCCGCGTGGACCAAACCAAAGACAGCCAAGCAAATGGTCGCGGCCAAACAACGCCACCACTTCCCCTTCGCGCGCAAGCACCGCATTGCCCACGTAGATGCCGTGTGCAGAGGCGGCGCGCGCCAACTGCAAGACTTCATCGGTGTCTGCAGCGCTGATCGAGCGGGCGAGAAAAGGCTGGAATCGAGGCATGCGCGTTCAAGAATCCCGCGGCAACGGCCGATCAGCAACAGTCACCATGAGCATGTCCGTAGATGCACCCGCTTTTCCTGCCGACCCGCGCTCCCTCACGCTAGCCGAGCGGGTTCGATTTTACGACCGCCTGCAGGCCGTTCAGCGCAGCTGGCTCGCCCGCCTGCAACTCCTCTGCGAAATCCCGCCCGCCAAAGACTTCCCCGCGTTTTTGTTGACCACCACGGCGTTTCGGGAGTTGGCGCAGCGATTGGGGAACTTTCATCTAAGGCGCGAGTTGCCAACCGGGCTCGCCGACGAGCTCGATCACTTTGCCAGCGCCTATTGTGACTACCTGCGGACTTGCGCCGGCGAAGATACGTTCCAGGCAATCGCACGCCGCGCTGGCTGAGCTCACTCGCTGACGCGCAACCGCTTGGCAATGGCACTCGCCTCGGCGGCGGGCAACGGCGGACCATCTGTCAGAGTCACCTGCCCAGCGGCATCCGTGGGCAGAAGGTGCACGTGCACATGCCGCACGACCCAGCCGATCACGCTCACGCAAACACGCTCACACGGCAGCCGGTCCTTCATCGTCTGCGCCACAACTTGGACGAAGCGCCACAATGCGGCGTGCTCATCCGGTGGCAGGTCGAACAAGTAATCACTGACGGCTCTTCGCACGACGATGACGTGGCCACTGCGCATCGGCCGCAATGCAAGAAACGCGAGATGCAGGCGATCCGAGGCCACGATCTCGACTGGCTGCAAGCCAGCAACGATGTCCGCAAATGTCGGCGATGCCTTGTTCACAGCTTCAACTTCGCGGCATCGGTGACCGGCGCTGCACACACACCCCTGCGGCAGACGTAGGCAGCAGGTGCTCCTGCAACTGGCTCTTTACCTGAAAACGCAGCCGTGATTTTTGCCAGACCAGCACGATTGCCGTCGTGCACCACGGCTACCACACAGGCAGCCGGGAAGGCAGCGCGAACGGCGTTTAGCAGCTGTTGCGTGCGCGGATCCGCAGGGTCACCGGCAATCACCACTTCACGGGGATCCCCTTGGTAAAACTGCAACGCCAGCACCAACGAAGGGCAAGAGATGGGCGACTGTTCGAGTATCGCATGGTTGGCGCGCAACGCACCCGCCCCGATCTCGTAAAGCGCCTCTTCGCCGAGCAGCAAACCAGCGCGCAGATACGAGCGAGTCACCATCGCAATGCCCGAGGGCATGCTCGACTCATTGACCGACTTGGTGCGCGCGAGTAGCTGCTCGTGATCGTCGGCAGTGAAGAAGAAGTTGCCGTCCGTCGAATCCCTATAGTGCGTGCTGGCCGCATCGAGCAGATCTTTTGCGGCGGCGAGCCATCGTGGATCAAAGTCCGTCTCGAACAACGTCAACAAGCCGTCGGCGAGGAATCCGTAGTCTTCAAGATAGCCCGTGTGCTGCGCCTTTCCCGAGTGCCAACTGCGCAGACACCGTGAGCCGGTCATGAGTTCGCGCAGAACAAAGTCCGCCGCACGCTGCGCTGCTTGCAGGTAGCGCGGGTCAGAAAACATCTGAGCACCATGCGCAAAGGCAGCGATCGCCATGCCGTTCCATGCGGTCAGCACCTTGTCGTCAGTGGCAGGGTGGACGCGCTTATTCCGCGCCGCGAGCAAAATAGCGCGCGCGCCTTCGATGCGCTGCTCAGCCTTGGCAGCATCGATGCCCACAGCCTTGCCAAGCTTTGCATAGTCAGCAGCGAGTGTCAGCACATTGCTGTGCTCCCAGTTGCCCTCACTGGTGATCCCAAATCGTTGCCTTGCGAGCGGCGCATCCTTGCCGAGCAAAGCATCGACCTCTTGTCGCTGCCAGACGAAGAACTTCCCCTCGACACCTTCGCTGTCGGCATCCTGGCTCGAATAAAAGCCGCCCAAAGGCCCCTGCATCTCCGCCAACAGGTAGTCGAGCACCTGCCGCGCTATGGCCGCATAACCAGGCAACTGCAACGCACGACTCGCTTCGCAGTAGAGCGGCACCAGCAGCGCGTTGTCATAGAGCATCTTTTCGAAGTGCGGCACCAGCCACTCGCGGTCCGTGCTGTAGCGGTGAAAGCCACCGCCCAGATGGTCAAACATGCCGCCCACATGCATGCGCTCGAGTGTCTGCTGCACCATCCGCAACGAGGTGGCATCGCCACTCGCGGCGAGTCGGAGCAGCACTTGCAGTTCGGATCCATGCGGAAACTTCGGCGCAAACTGCGGCGGACTGCCAAAGCCTCCGGCCTGTTCGTCATAGCGCTTGTGCGACTGCTCTTTGAGCACGGCGGCAACGCCGGGACTGGGTTCGCCGGCAGGCATCACTGGCGCCAACACTTTTTGCAGATGCGCGGTGATCTCGTTCGAACTTTTTAGCACTTCCTCGCGGCGATCCTGCCAAGCCTTCGCCAAGCTCTCAAGCACGCGCGGAAAACCCGGCCGGCCATAGCGGTCCTCCGGCGGGAAGTAGGTGCCACCAAAGAACGGCTGCAGGTCTGGCGTGAGCCACACAGACATCGGCCAACCGCCCTGGCCGGTGAGCGCTTGGACTGCAGCCATGTAGATCTCATCCAGGTCCGGCCGCTCTTCGCGATCAACCTTGATGCAGACAAAACTCGCGTTCATCTGCGCCGCGATCTTCGGATCAACAAAGCACTCGTGCTCCATCACGTGACACCAGTGACACGCGGCATAGCCGATGCTCAGGAAGATCGGCTTGTCTTCCTGCTTTGCGCGCAACAGCGCGGCCTTGCCCCATGGATACCAATCCACTGGGTTGCTGGCGTGCTTTTGCAAGTAAGGAGAGGTCTCGCCAGCGAGCTGATTTGGCTTCGATTGCACGGCAGGTTTTTGGACCACCGGCTTTGGCTCCTGACCACGAAGCAAAGCGACCGCCAGCAACACAGCGGCGGTCCGATAGATCTTCGGGCCAGTGCAAGCACAGGATTCCATTGCCGCACTCTAGTGCCACGCATGGTCAGGCCAGCAAAGGTTGCACGGCAAAGTCGAGGCGGAAGGGCCGGTCAGACACCACCAAGGAACGCGGGTGCCATGCTTAGGTCCTAGCGAAACGAACGCAGGACCATTTTGCGATTGTCGCTGCGAAGCTGCCGCCACCGCCGAGCACGATTGCAGCCCTGCCACAGCCACAAGCCAGCAATGGGCACCGCCCGGTTGTGCTAACCGCGCAGTGACGTCGAATGCACGCGGGCCAAACGAAAAAAATCTCACTGGCTCGCACGCGTAGGAATGAGACTGCCTGATGTCCGTACATGACAACGCCGCGCGACCCTTTGGCCGCGCGGCGTTGTTCTTGCAGCAGCGCTGCAGGGATCAGCTCTCGCCGATCGCGGCCGCCACCAGGCAGCCCTTCGCAACCGCGGTCAGCGCTTCTTCACTGCGGAAGATGCGGCCGATCGGGATCGGGAAGTCGATCTTTGCGAACTCTTCGCGGAAGACCTCGATGAAACCACCGACCAGCGAGGTACCGCCGGCGCATGCGATGTCGATCGGATCTTTGAACGACGGCATGTTCTGGCCCGACTCGAAACGCGCCTTGATGTTCTGCAGCACGTATGAGATCAGCGAACGGTAGTAGATGGCGACCGCCTCTTCCTCGCGCGTCTTCGGGTCGCGGATATCGATACCGCGCTCCTTGATGTAGGCCGCCTTGCTGCGCGGGCAGCCAAGCACGTTGGCGACGTTCTTGTCGATCCAGTCGCCACCGCGGGCAACTGAGAACGACACGCACGGGATCGACTTGTAGGCGATGCACGCGTTTGCCATGCCACCGCCGAAGCTGAGGCCGATGCCGGTGAAGTCGTTGTCCGCCAGCTCAGCGAAGATCACCGCGTGGGCTTCGTTGATGGCGTGGGCGGTAAAGCCCATCTTGTTGATCATGCTCTCGAACAGGCCCTGGTGGTAGACAACGTTGTTGTCGACGTCCAAGGACGGCGCGGGCACGCAGAAATAGCAGTTTTCTCCAGGCGTGCGCGGCTCGCCGAGGATCTTGCTGATGATCATCTTCATCATCGGCAAGGCATCGGTCTCATTCGGACTGATCAGGCCATCGCACATTGGCCGGCGGGTCTCACGACCAAAAACATTCGCCAGCTCGAAGGCCGCTTCACCGATCACAACGAGCTTGCCGTTATGAACGATGTAGGGCACCTTCAACTTCGTCAGCATGCTCTTGCTGTAGACGTCGCTTGGGATGTCTAGGAATGCGTTGCGCTCCACGGTGACCGTGATGCCGCCTTCGTTATTCTGAACGGCTGCCGCGAGATTCGCGGTGCCGACATCGAGTCCCTTGCCAAACGCGACTTCGGTTTCTGCAGCTTGGTTCGCGTTGTTCTGGCTCTGATTACTAGTTTTCTTGTCGGTCATGTGCGTTCTCTGGTTCCCGTTCCCCGGTTCGCCGCGGCTATCAGCCGCCGGCTTTTAGTTTTTTCAGCTTGGCGAGGTTGGCAGCGATACCGCCACCGGTTTTCTGCTTGACCTCGACGTTGTTCATGTTGCTTTCGAGTGCCTTGCCCGAGTCCTTGAACAAGCCATCGAAATTGAGCTCCCCCGCCTCGACAGCGGCGCTGATGCCCATCTTCTTGCCCATCTTCTCAAGACGGTCATTGAGCGAGCCCGCGAGCTTCTCCAACGCGGCAGTGACATCCGGCGATGCGGCGTTGCCACCTTTGGCCATTAAAGCAGTGCCGGTCAAGCCGCCGCGCGTTGCTTGCAGCTCTTGCTGCAGCTGCAACACTTCGGACTCGCTCTCCTTCAGGCGCTGCTCCATAGCCAAAACACGACGGTTCTCGGTCTCGCGCTCACGCACGATCGACTGGAACTCTTGGCGACTCTGAGCCACCAACTGATCTGCTTGTTCCTGCGGAATCAGGCCTGACCGCTCAATCGCGGCATGAACGGCCTCCGTAATCATTTCGGCAACGTGCTCTGCCTTGATCAGGCGCACACGTTTGCGGCCTTCGCTGCGAAGTTCGTCCAGAGTCGCAGTGCGCGACTTGGCGGACAGTGCTTCTTTAACTTCGTTGACAGTTTCCATGCAGCCTTATGCGCCGAGAGACGCCGTTCAGGACACGGCATCTTTCGGACAAGCAGGGCACGGACTTGAGCGGTTGCTGCCAAGCAACTTTTACAACACTAAAAATGGCGTCTGCGCGAGCGCGCGGACTGCGGCGACCCGCTAGGCCGCCGCGGCAAACCTCGACCGTTCGATCAGAACGGGATATCGCCGTAGTCGACTTCACCGCCACCGCCACCGCCACCGCCACCGCCGCCGCCACCGCCGCCTTCGCCATCAGCGCGACGTGGCGCAGTTCCACCAGCGCGGCGCGGCGGCGCTCCACCTTCACCACCGGCACCACTGCCAGCGGCACGCGGTGCGCCGACAAACTGGAAGTTCTCAACGACGACCTCAAGCTTGCTGCGCTTGCCGCCGCCATTCTTATCTTCCCAAGTCGAATATTCGAGGCGGCCTTCGACGAACAGTGGGCTGCCCTTACCAACGAACTGGCTGAGCACCTCCGCTTGGCGGCCAAACGCAGTCAGGTCGACGAAGCAGGTCGATTCCTTGGTTTCGCCGTTCTGGGTCCACTTGCGATTAATCGCCATACCGACTTTCGCCACCTGCATGCCGCCTTGCGTAGAACGCAATTCGACGTCGCGGGTCAGGTTGCCCATCAGGATGATCTTGTTGAAGTTGGCCATCTGTCGTTCTTGCTCCAAGTGTCTTGTGGTTGTTGGCGAGGGTGCTCGGGGATCGATCTAACCACCGCCGTTAGAGCCGGATCCTAGCGTCCGGCAAGCCCTGCTGGTAAGTTCCGCACCCACATCTATGGCATCTTCTGAACGCGAACGTCGCCGCGCCCCGCGCGCCCGTGCTGAATTTCAGATTCATCTCAACCCCAAAGAGGGCGCACAGCCTGCGACCCTGAAGGATCTCTCCATCATTGGCCTGTGCTGCTCGACGGCTCATAAAATGGCGGAGTTGGCGCTGGTCGGCATCGACCTGCAGTTGCCCGGTCAGTCGGGCAACCACTCCGTGAAGGGCGCGGTGGTGCGCTGCGACCCGGAGCAAGGCAAGCCAGGCAAGTATGAGGTCGCAGTGTTCTTCACTGAGATCTCGCCAGCGAGCAAGGCGGCGGTGGCTGCTTACGTCGCTTCTGCAGCGCCGGCGTAACGCGCCAGGAGAAAGCGTGGCAGCCGCGCAAAATCGCAGCGCAGTTCCACATCACTCAGCGCTGGATTGGCACGCATCATCTGGAGTGCCGGTTCTGCTGCCTGCAGGCCAGTCTCACACAGTATGTGGCCCCCGCGCACAAGGCCGCCGGGCAGGCCTTGCAACAACGCTCGATAGCACGATGCGACATCGCCGCTCGCACTATAGAGCGCCTGCGCCGGCTCAAACGCAGCAACATCGGCGGCCAATCCCTGCGGGTCAGCCGGATCGATGTAGGGTGGATTGCTGA
This sequence comes from Planctomycetota bacterium, assembly GCA_014192625.1. Lineage (GTDB taxonomy): Bacteria > Planctomycetota > UBA1135 > UBA1135 > UBA2386 > BJHM01. The sequence goes on along the minus strand of BJHM01000017.1, from coordinate 20,522 downwards.
CCAGCAGGTCAAACGGAGCCTCGCCTGCACATGCCGCCCACCACGATCCCTGCCGCAGCGCGATGCGGCCTGCGAGCCCATGCTGCTCAACGTTGCGGCGCGCAACCGAAAGAGCACGTTCGCTGATGTCGGTAGCTACCACCTGCACGTCGGGCCGCAGCAGCGCGATCGCAATCGCAATCGCACCGCTTCCTGTGCCGAAGTCCACGACGCGACCACCTTGCGGCAGCAACGGCGGCACGAAGTCGATCAGCTCTTCGGTTTCAGGCCGCGGGATGAGCACATCAGGCCCGACCAAAATCGTGTGCCCACGAAAGCTCCACTCACCGAGCAGGTAGGCAACCGGCTCGTGCTTGCCGCGGCGGGCAAGCAATTCGCGCATCGCCGTGCGCTCTACTGGATCGAGCGGCCGATCGAATGCGAGGTAGAGTTTTAGCCGATCCAGCTTGAGCACCTTGCCAAGAAGTAGTTCCGCCGAACGCTTAGGCGCGTCCACAGAGCGCGTCGTCAGCCACTGCTCGGCAGCGCGCAGAACCGACAGCACGGTGTGCGTAGGTGCGGGCTGCGTAGCAGGCTTTGATTCCATCTCAGATCTGCTCCAAGCGCCGTTCGCGATCGTCGGCGAGCAGCCCCTCGATGAGCGGTTCGAGCTTGCCCTCCATGACCTGCGACAACGTGAAGTTGCGCCCAATCCGGTGATCGGTGAGGCGGTCCTGCGGGAAGTTGTAGGTGCGAACGCGTTCGCTGCGATCACCGCTGCCGACCTGCTCCTTGCGCTCGGCAGCGCGCGCCGCCTCGACCATTCGCTTTTGGTAGTCGTAGATGCGCGACCGCAATAACTTCATGGCCTTCGCCTTGTTCTTATGCTGGCTGCGCTCTTCTTGGCAGGCGACGACGAAGCCAGTCGGCATGTGCGTGACGCGCACCGCAGACTCCGTCTTGTTGACGTGCTGACCGCCGGCACCGCTGCTGCGAAACGTGTCGATCTTCAAGTCTTTGTCGAGCAGCTCGAGTTCCACTTCTTCCACCTCGGCCAGCACCGCAACCGTCGCCGCAGAAGTGTGCACCCGCCCCTTTGCCTCGGTCTCCGGCACGCGCTGCACGCGATGACCGCCGGACTCAAACTGCATGTAGTGGAACACGCCGTTGCCACGCAGGCCGAAGATCACTTCCTTAAAACCACCCTGCTCCGCCTCGCTGGAATGCATCGGCTCGACCGACCAGCCCATGCGCACGGCGTAGCGTTGATAGAGGTCTAGCAAATCGCGCACGAACAACGCCGCCTCTTCGCCGCCGGTACCAGCGCGAATCTCGACGATGCAGTCACGGCGGTCATCGCCTTGGCCGCTGATCAACATGTCGATCAACTGGTCGGCACGGACCTTGGCGTCCGCTTCTAGTTCGGGCAACTCAAGCCGGGCGAGTTCGGCGAGTTCTGCATCGCCCCCTGGAGCAAGCAGCGTGCGATTGTCTTCGATCTGCAGCAGCAGTTTACGAAAGGACTCGTAGTGGGCGACGGTCTTTGCAAGGCGACCAAGTTCACGCTGGAGTGCCGCCAGACCTTCGGTCTTGGCTAGCACCAGAGGGTCGCTCGATTGCGCCATCAGCTCATGCTGACGCGCGGCCATGCCGTCGAGCTTCGCCTGGATTCGGGGGCGTAGGTAGGTCATGCGGCCAGCTACCGCCGGCAATCCCAGCTACTGCCAGAGCGCCCAGCTAACGCCGGGGCCCACGACATCAGGACTTTACGCTAATCCGGTTGTAGCGCTTCATGAACTTGTCGACGCGACCGGCCGTATCGACGAACTTCTGGGCGCCCGTAAAATACGGATGGCACTCAGAGCAAATGTCGGTACGAATCTCGGGTCTGGTGGACAAGGTGGCAAACTTGTTGCCACAGGCGCAGCTCACCTTGCAGTCGATGTAGTTGGGATGAATATTCGGCTTCATGACACTTGGCTCACGGACTCGAGAGGGTCGAAAAGTGTAGGGCGAAAATCGCTGCGGTCAACCATTGCTTGGCAGCTCCGGCGCAGGTCGCTCCCAAACCGCCACTGACAATGGGCGCGGGCCGCAGCTGCGGCGCGAAAACAGCACGCCTTGCATAACAGCGCTAGCGCACCCACGACAACAGCGCGGCGAGATCCGCGGACTCGCCAGCGAGGCCGGCACATTGCACCTGGCCGCTGGCAATCGGCCGAGCAGTAAATATCGCCGACAACTGATCGAGCAGCGCCGCACGCTGGATTGCCGTCAGGTCAGGCAACGCTTTGACCGGCAGCAACAGCGCAATCGCAGCAACGGTCCTTGGTCCCGGCAGCGTGGCAACCGGCGCAGCTTTGCGCACGGCAAATGAGCCGTCGCGCAGGATCTGCACGACCGGCGCGACCAACGGCGGCACCGAGTCGAATGCAGCGCAGAGCCACACCAATTCGGTCTGCACACCAAGCACGGGGGGCTGTGGCAGAGGTTTTGCGCTGGCAAGCGCAACGCGAAGTTGTTCGTCTCGCAACGCCACATCTTCCTGCCGCAGAAACCATTCCAAAGCAAAGATCGCCGCCACCGCAACCAAAGCGGTCACGGCAAGCCGCAAACCAACCGTCCGCGTACGACTCATGTGGCTCCCAGCAGCGCGCGCAACAGCCGACGCACGGCCTCGACATGCAAACCAACCACCGTGTCGTATGCGCCAGCGTGCATCGTGATGAACGATTGCGACCCGTCCTGAATTCCGTAGGCACCAGCCTTGCCACGCCAATCACCGCTGTCGAGGTAGAGCGTCAATTCCTTTGCAGTGGGCACGCCGCAAGCAACGTCCGCGGTGACCAGTTCTTCGACCATCGCGCCCGTGCGCGGGTCGACGAGGCAGTGCGCCGTATGCACCTGATGCCGTTTGCCGGCGAGCGCTTTGAGCATGGCGTTGGCGGCACTGCGGTCGTGCGGCTTGCCATAATCCTTACCACCGACATCCACCACCGTATCGACACCGAGCACTGGCAACGACGAGCCAATGCCCTGCGCGGCACCAAGCGCTTTACTGCGGGCGCGGAGTTGCGCAAGTTCGCGCGGTGAGCCGCGGCCTTCCGGTTCGGGGCCAGGTTCGGCAAGCACGAACGGAATCCCAGCTTGCTTTAGCAAATGGGACCGTCGGGGCGATGACGACGCGAGCGCAAGCCACGGCGCGGGCTCAACGCCCAAAAGATCAGCCCCGCTTCTTGGTAGCCGGGAGGAGCCGCACGAGGCAGCACGCCGGCGACAGGTTGTGCGACAAGTTGGGCTTGCCTTTGCCTAGGTGCGCACCAACTTCGAGCGGCAAGTGGCCGTAGGGCTTCACGATCGTGCGCAACTCACTGACGAACGCATTGGCTGCGGCATCCTTTGGATCCATGCCAAGCCGTAGCTGCACACGCGCCAGCGACTTGTCTGAGAAGCACAGCTCCTCCATCGTCAGCAGGTTGTTGATGAACAACGCGGCGTGCGGGCGCAGCGCTGGTGTGCGCGTGAAAAAGTTGGCGCGGTCGCCAATGCCTGCGTCGAGCAAGAAATCGAGCTTGACGCCATTCTGGTCGTTGTAGACCTGCGCAACCGACTCGCGCACCCACAAGCAACGATCAAACAGATTCGGAATCTGCAGATCGCTCAGCATGTCTTCGACCTCAAAAGCTTCGGTGACCCGGAACTCGTTGCGGTCGACAAAAGTAGTGAGGATGCGCCGGCGCGCTTCTTGGCCAAACCCACAAGGCAGGTGATCTGCAAAATAAATGTGCAGCATCGCCTCGATGAAATCTGCCCGCTTGGGCTCAGTCGGCACGGCAAGGTCCGCGAGGACCGCCCGCACTTCGAGGAGCACAGCAGCCCAGCTCGCAGCATTTTGCGGCAGCACTTCACGCAGGTCCGGCGGCGCGGCTACCGCGGTTGATGATGCGTCCTTGCGGGTCTTCTTCTTGGCTGTCAAAGCTTGCCTCTACGGTCTGTGACGATCGTGAACCAGCGCAGAATTACCGCGCCGCGGGTCTGACTGGGCTATCGCTACGACTAGAATTACTTCTTCTTTCTAGTCATATCCCGCTTGCCGGCCTTGCCGTCCTTCTCAACGGGCTTGGGTTTGCGCGGCCTCGGCACCTTCTTCTTTGGCGGCGTCCAAGGCTTGGCTTTCGCCGTACCTTTCTTGCGTTCGCGAGCCTTACGCACCGGCATCGGAATGCCTGTGCGCTTGATCATGCTCGTAACTGTCTCTGATGGCTGCGCGCCAACTGAGAGCCAGTAACTGATGCGTTCTGCGTTGAGCTTGAGTTGCTCCTGCGCACGCGGCATCAGCGGCAAGTAGTAGCCGAGGGCCTCGATGATGCGGCCATCACGCGGCGAGCGAGTATCGGTTGCGACGATTCGGTAAGTCGGGTGGTTCAGACGACCGAACCTCTTTAGGCGAAGCTTGACAGACAAGGGAACTGATCTCCGTGCGTCGGTTTAGGCGCCATCATCACACTGTTACGACCAGAAACAGGTCGCCTGCAGCGCGAAAGGGCGGAGCAGATAAGCAGACAGGGCGAGTAGAAGCCAGCCCTTTTTCTATACCAATTTTAGCAGAGTGGCCCACGCTCAGAAACGGCGACCGCCTGGGAAGCCGCCGCGCCCACCTGGAAAGCCGCGCCCGCCCATCCCGCCCATGCCACTTTGGGGGCCGCCTTTTTTCCCCATTCCGAGCATTCCTTCCAGATCGCCCATCCCGCCCGGCCCAAAGCCTCCGCCCTTGCCGAGCTTCTTCATCATGTCCTGCATCATTTTAAACTGCTTGATCAGGCCATGCACCGCTTCGAGCTGGTTGCCCGAGCCCAGAGCGATCCGGCGCCTGCGCGGGGTATCGATCACCTCAGGATTGCGCCGCTCGCGCGGGCTCATCGACAGAATGATCGCCTCGATGCGCTTGAAGTGCGCGTCATCTAGGTCCACGTCTTTGAGCATCTGCCCCACACCGGGCAGCATGCCGAGAACTTTCTTCAGTGGGCCGAGTTTGCGGATCATGTTCAACTGACTGAGGAAGTCCTCAAACGTGAACTGGCCCTTCTGCAGTTTCTTGGCCTGCGCCTCAGCTTCCTTTTCATCGATGACGGACTGCGCCTTTTCAACCAGGCCAACAACGTCACCCATGCCAAGAATCCGACCCGCCATGCGCGACGGATCAAACTCTTCGAGATCGTCCGGCTTTTCGCCGGTGCCTGCGAACAGGATCGGCCGGCCGGTCACCTTGACGATCGACAGCGCCGCACCACCGCGCGCATCGCCATCGACCTTGGTAAGGATCAGGCCGTGCAATGGCAGCCGACTATGAAACTCCTTCGCCGAGTTGACCGCGTCCTGGCCAAGCATCGAGTCGCACAAAAGCAACACACCGTGCGGCTTGCAGCGCGCCTGCACTTCTTGCAGTTCCTGCATCAGCAGTTCGTCGATGTGCAGGCGGCCCGCGGTATCGAGAATCACCACATCGTGCTGAAACTTGTGCGCGTGTTCGATGCCGCGACGACACACCTCGGGTGGCCGCGCCGTCACCGGCTCCGCGTAGACCGCGATGCCGAGCTGCTTGCCAAGGCTTTGCAACTGCTCCACCGCAGCCGGTCGCTGCAAGTCGGCAGCAACGAGCAGCGGGTTCTTCTTCTTGTTCTTGCGCAACCACAGCGCGAGCTTTGCACAGGTAGTCGTTTTGCCGCTGCCCTGCAAACCACACATCATCAGGATGAGCGGCGGATTGTCGGTCACCGGCAAGCCGGTCGTTTGGCCACCAAGGAGCGCAGTCAGTGCGTCGTGAAACACCTTAACGAACTGTTGGCCCGGATCGACCGCCGTGAGCACATCTTGACCAAGCGCGCGCTGCTTGACGTCGGCGATGAACTCCTTGGCGACTTGGAAGTTGACGTCCGCTTCGAGCAACGCTTGACGGACTGAGCGAATGCCTTCGTCGACATTTTTCTCGGTTAGCACCTTCTGACCAACGATTGAGCGGTAGGCAGAGCCAAGGGCATTGGCTAGGGAATCGAACATCTGTCCTCTCGAGCTTTGGCCCGCTGCGCCGAAGCGGCGCGGCGCGGGAAGCGTGGAAGATGTTGGTCTACCGATGCAGGGTCAAGCTCGCGATCGGAAGATGCGGTAGCTTAAAGGACCGCTACGCCCTCAATCCCCCAACCTGCCACCAAGTTCAATGCCCCGCATCCCGATCGCCGTTTTGAGCCTGTTCGCTGCAGCGTGCAACATTCCCAACGACTCCATGAGCGCCTACCCCGAACTGAAGGTGGCGATGCGCGAGCTTGAAGTTGAGCAGCATCGCTTTGCGGACAGCGTACGCGTGCCGCAGAAGTTTGAGTTCCCGGGGCATGGCCAAGTGACGGTCCGGCAGCTCGAACTCGAGGGCTACCCAGGTAACACCTACGTGAAATGCCGCTGGCACTACCAAAACAACACTGGCCGACCGGTCTCGCGCGCCTTCGTCGCACTCGATGTGCTTGATGCCAATGGCCATGTCGTCTGCAGCCAGCGATGCGTCTGCATCTTCCCGTCGACGCGGCCGATTGCGGAAGGAACTTTCTACTCCGACGAGTTGCGCACCAGCACCCGTGGCGTCCACGTGCAGTCGGGGTGGGGTTGGCGCATCACCTGCACTGCGGAATACCTCGACGAAGAATCGCTGGAGGCCGACCGTAAAGCCGACGCCGAGAGCGAGGCGCGACGCAAGGCCGCGGAGTTGCCGCCGATAATCCACCGCAACATTCCTGACTAATGCGGCATAGCTAGCGCCCCCATTCAACGTCTCAAGGCGGCAACGATTCCGACGCAACCGACTCAGACTCACCGACGCATCCCGACAACAACTGCACGAACACCAAGGCCTCTCACATGCGATCCTGCTTTACCATTTGGACTGCTTGCCTCGTCACCCTGCTCCCCGCATGGCTAAACACCAGTGAACCGGCAAGGGCAGCAGCGGCGATGGAGCGGTCGCAAGGACAAGGCTTGTCGGTGGAGCCTCGCACGCCATCCAACGGCAAGGGCTTTGACTTCAAGTGCAAGCTCGGCTCGAGCACCGCGGTGCTGTCCATCGACCCACTCGGCGCAAGCCACACGGACTCGGCAAGCCTCTCAAGCCCCGAAGGCAGCATCTCGCTTTCCGCCAAGTTTGAGCAAGGCACGCGCACAATCGTGATCACCGCCAAACGATCCGGCACCGAAATCGGCCGCTACTCCTGGCGCGTCAGCGCGTCCCTTGAATAACTGCTAGCCAGCGGAGTAACCGCACATCACGCGCACATCACGCGCACATCACGCGCACGCCACGCGCACATCACGCGCACGCCACGCGCACATCACGCGCACATCACGCGCACGCCACGCGCTGCCATTTGCGTTTGGCGCGAGCCATCAGCCGTCGCTGATGCGCTCGATGTCAGCGCCGATGCACTGCAGTTTTTGTTCGATGCGTTCGTAACCGCGGTCGATGTGATACACGCGCTGCACATCTGTATGACCGCGCGCGATAAGGCCAGCGAGCACCAAACTCGCCGAAGCGCGCAGGTCGCTCGCCATCACCTGAGCACCGTGCAATTCTTGGGTGCCCTCGACAATCGCGCTCGGTCCCTCGCGACGAATGCGCGCACCGAGTCGCTGCAGTTCTGATGCGTGGATGAAACGCTCCGGATAAATCTTCTCCGTGATGACCGAGACCCCGTCCGCCTTCGCCATCAAAGTCATGAACTGCGCCTGCAAATCCGTCGGGAAGCCCGGGTAGGGCATCGTCGTCACGTCGACGGCCTTCAATTGGCCGGTCGGTGTCGGCAGATTGCGGATGTAGGTCTTGCCGAGTTCGAAGCGCGCACCGGCAGCCTGCAAACGATCAATGACCGCAAGCAGGTGCATCGGATTGGCGCCTTCGACCCGCACATCACTGTTGGTGATGATTGCGCCAGTAAGAAACGTGCCAGCCTCGATGCGGTCAGGAATCATCGACCACTCACAGCCGGTCAGATTCTGGACACCCTCGATTGTCAGCAAGTGACTGCCGATACCAGAAATTTGCGCGCCGCACTTATTGAGGAAGTTGCAGAGATCTTCGATCTCTGGCTCCATCGCTGCAGACTCCAGATACGTGGTGCCCTCGGCGAGCGTCGCCGCCATCAGCACGTTGGCAGTGCCAAGCACCGTCGACCCCATGTTGCCACCGAGAAACAGCACGTTGCCCTTCGGTTTGCCCGAGATGGTGACGTAACCGTTGGTCATCTCGATCTGGCCGCCAAGATCGCGCAGACCTTTGATATGGAGATCCACAGGCCGGTGGCCAAACACGCAACCGCCCGGATAACTGACCTGCGCTACTCCCCGCCGCGCCCACAACGGGCCAAGCACGAGGAAGCTCGCACGCATCGTGCGAACCAGATCATAAGGCGCCTGATAGAGCGTCTTGTCGCGCGCCTCAACCACCAGCGTGCTTTGGCCGCGCCACTCATGGTGCACGCCGAGACGCTCAAGGATGCGCAGCAAATTTAGGATGTCGGTGAGACGCGGAACATTGTGGAGAACCACAGGTCCGTCGATCAACAACGTGGCAGCCAGAATGGGCAGTGCGCCATTCTTGCTACCTGAGACTTGAACAGTGCCGCCAAGACCGCGGCCACCACGGATTCGGATCCGATCCAAGGAACACCCCCCAGGTAAACCGGCTTTGTTTCCGGCCCACCGCCAACTGTGAATTGTTTTGCACAGCCACAAGCGCGAGTCTGACCAACTCGCACTCGCAGCAAACCTAACCGGCTTGTGAAACTATCGCGCGGCCGAAAAGAAACAACGCTGCGGCGACGATCTTTTCTTTACGGCCGCATCACCACGCTTGCGTCCTGCCCCACTCAATGCCGATGGTGGTGGCTGTAATGCGCATACTGCTTTTGTGCCATGGCCTGCCACCCGAAAGTGTCGGCGGTGTTGAGCAACATGTTGAGGGCCTATCGCGCGCACTCGCGGCTGCCGGTCACCACGTTCATATCTATGCGCGCACCGCTGCGCCGGATCGCGCGCAGGGTGAGTTCTTCGTCGAGCGCAGCGGCAATCCAACCATCACGCGCGTGGCATACCGCTGGCAGGGCATCGCGAGCCTGGAATCGATTTACCAATGCGAGCCGATGGCGTTATCCCTGCGGCGCTTCCTCGCCGAGCGACGCGCGATGGGTGAGCACTTTGATGTAGCGCACGTGCATCACCTCACCGGCATGTCGACGGATTCGATCGACGAGCTGCACGCCGCAGGACTGCCAGTGGTCATGACACTGCACGACTACTGGCTCATGTGTCCGCGCGGCCAGATGTGGCACGCACACGAAGTGGTCTGCGAGCGCGTCGAAGCCAACCGCTGCGGCGAGTGCCTGCATCATACCTACCCGCATTGGCTCGACATCCCACAAGGCATCGCCAGCGCGGCGCGGATTCACGAACGGGCGCGCGTGACGATCGCCAAGGCGGACTGCCTAGTGGTCCCGTCGGCGCGCGCGATTCCACCATTTTTGGCGTTGGGAGTGTCGGCGGAGCGATTCACCGTGGTCGAAAACGGTGTCGACACGACCGCCCTCGAACAGCTCGCCCCGCCGCCGTGCGGCCCGGGCCCCCTGCGACTGGCTTACTTCGGCACCATCCTGCCAAGCAAGGGCCTGCACATCTTGATCGAGGCGGTCCGCAAGCAGGCGCCGGGCACGGTTTCGTTGGCGATCCACGGCAACGCGGTCTCGTATCACGGCGACGACCGCTTCCTGCTGCGCTGCTTTCAACAATTGCAGCCAGGCGACGCGATTCATTACCACGGCCCCTACTCGACGCAAGACCTGCCGCGGTTGCTTGCGCCCGTGGATGTGGTCTGCGCCCCCGCCCTGTGGCAGGAGGCGTTTGGTCTCACGGTGCGCGAGGCGCTTTCGGCTGCGCGACCGGTGGTGGTCAGCCGAATCGGCGGCCTTCAGGATGCTGTGACCGACGGCCAAGAAGGCCTGGTCCTGCCGCCGGGCGACGTTGCGGCGTGGGCCGTGGCAATCCGTTCCCTCGCGGCCGACCGAAGTCTGGTTCGCCGGATGGCGGCCGCTGCTCGACCGCGAGCCCGCGGTTTTTCTGCCATGGCGGACGATTTAACCAAGGTCTACGCGAGAATATCTGCAGAACGAATCAGCATCGGGCACCAGCGTTCTTGACCGCAGGCAGTAGAGACCTCTAATCTACCCAACCGTTTTTCTAGCCGAAGCTGCCCCGCAACACCGCCGACTTCCGGCCGGTGACTGCGATGGCTGTCCGTCAGGAATCTGCGATGACTGATACGATTGCGACCGAAGAATCGATCGATTTTATCAACCCGAAGGAGCTACTCAGTGGCGACCTAACCTACGGGACACTCGATCATTTCAGGAACGAAGTTTTCCGGTCGATCCGCGCTGTGGATCACATCCGCGACTGGCTTTCGAGCCCAGCAGCGGAGGGCCTGCCGCGACACCTTGTGCTGTGGGCACTCGGCAATCACGAAGAAGCCGTGCGCGGCCTCACTGCAGCCAAGAGCAATCCGGCAATCGCCGACTGCATTGGCCGTAGCTATGGCGCACTCGGCCGAATCGACGATGCGCGGCAAGTGCTGACCCAACGCAGCACCGACCCTCGCCAAGCTCTCACGTGGCTACTTGCCGCCGAGACGCGTGGCGATGCCGAGTTCTTGCGGACCGAGTTTGAGCTCTACAAGAGCATCCTTACCGAAGCCGACAGGCACTACGGTGAAGGCCGGATCCGCGAATTGCTGCATGACGGCGAAGGCGCGATCGCATGCTACGACCAAGCGCTCGGTCTCGAGCCCAACCATAAGCAGGCGCTGTTCCGTTTGGCGATCAACGTCGATCTCCGCGGTGAGGACGAAGAGGCCCGCGAGTTGTACGAACGCTCGCTGATGTCGCCGCCAGTCAACTCATCGTGCGTGATCAACCTCGGCGTGCTCTACGAGGACATCGGCAACTACCGCCGTGCGATGCAGTGTTTCGACCTTGCGCTGCAAGCCGATCCGGACAACACCCGCGCTCGCATGTATCGCCGCGACGCTGCCGCCGCGCTCAACATGTACTACGACGAGGATCAAGAGCGCCGCGACGACAAGCGCAACAAGTTGATGCGTACCCCGATCAACGACTTCGAGCTGTCGGTCCGCAGCCGCAATTGCCTCGCGAAGATGAACATTCGCACGCTGGGCGATCTTGTGAAGAAGACTGAGGCCGAACTGCTCGGCTACAAGAACTTCGGCGAGACGTCACTGACCGAGATCAAGGAGATCCTGAAGATCAAGGGACTCCACCTCGGCATGACCTCGGACGAGCTGATGAGCCGCGAACTCGGCGAGCCAGCGGAGCCAACGTTTGTCACCGAAGAGCAGCCAGATCCGCAGAGCTCGGATCCGTTGCGTCGGCCAATCTCCGAACTCGACCTGTCGGTGCGCAGCCGCCGCATTGTCGACCTGCTAAAGGTCAGGACCATCGGCGACCTCGCCATCAAGACCGAGGCCGAGCTGCTCGCGTGCCCGAACTTTGGTCAGACCTCGCTCAACGAGATCAAGACCAAGCTCGACGAGATGGGCGTCTCGCTGCGTAGCTGATACCGGGTAGCTGGTCCTGCGCGGGCCACCCTGCGCGGGCCACCCTGCGCGGGCAATCCTGCGCCAGATCCTTCGACCACACGCGCGGCAGTGCCAGTCACCAAAGCGCACGGAAGGCAGTCTCACGATCATGTATGACCACCTCGTCGGCGAAGTTACCGAGAAGCTGAGTTCGCGCGTGGTGCTGCGCGTGGCTGGCGTGGGTTATGAGCTGAAGGTCTCGCTGACCACGGCCGCCGCACTGCAGACCAACCAGCAGACGACGCTATACACGATTTTGCACGTCGTCGACGGCACGCCATCGCTGCTCGGCTTTGCCACGCGCAGCGAACGCGAATTGGCGCGCAAGCTGTTGTCGACGAGCGGCGTCGGCCCGTCGACGGTGTTGTCGATCCTCAGCGTCTACTCGCCCGCCGAGGTCGTCACCGCGATCGCAAGCAGCGACGTCGCGGCACTAAAACGCGTGAAGGGCATCGGCCAAAAAACTGCGGAGCGGCTCTGCCTCGAACTGCGCGACTCGGTGCAAAAGCTCGACATCGGTCAACGCGAACCAAACGCGGCACTGCTGTCGCAGACTACCGAGGATGCCGTAGCGGCGCTGATCACTCTCGGCTACTCCGATAAGGAAGCCCGCGACAAGTTGACCAAGGTGCAAGGCAAGCTCGCCAACGCTCAGACGGAAGAACTCGTCAGGGCTGTACTTCAACTGTAGCCACTGGCCCGCTGCGCTCGCCACGCGCGAGCAGCACGAGGATCAACTGCACATCGACGGGCCGCACGCCCGGGATGCGCGAGGCTTCACCGAGCGATTGTGGTCTTCGTTGCAGCAACCGGCCGCGCGCTTCGCTGCTAAGTCCAGGAATCGCTGCATAGTCAAGCGAAGCTGGCAAGCGCCGATCTTCCATGCGCCGCAACCGCTCCACTTCCATCTGCTGCCGCGCGATGTAGCCGGCATATTTCACCTCCGCCTCAACCTCAGCGAGCTCCGGCGGCGTCAACTGCAGCTGCGCAAACGATTCGTCCCAAGCGAGCAGCTGCTCAATCATGACCTCGGGCCGCCGCAGCCACTCGGTCAAGGTGCGGCCGTCATGCCGCCGCAGCTCACACATCTGCAAAGCGGCGCGGATGTGCGACTCTTTTTGCTGCACCGCGGTGGCCACCTCATTGGTCACCAGACAAAGTCGCTCTGCCAATGCCGCAAGGCGTCGGTCGGCGTTGTCGCTACGCAACAGCAACCGGAATTCAGCGCGACTGGTGAACATCCGATACGGCTCGCTCGGGTTGACGCGACACAGGTCATCGACCATCACGCCGAGATACGCCGTAGCTCGGTCGATCACTATCGCCGACTCGCCGCGGGCAAAACGCGCCGCATTGATGCCAGCGACGATGCCTTGCCCCGCCGCTTCTTCATAGCCGCTGGTGCCGTTGATCTGACCAGCAGAGAACAAACCCGCGACCCCGGCAACTTGCAGGTCGGCGCGCAGTTGGTCGGTGCACAGGTAGTCGTACTCGACTGCGTAACCAGGCCGCAGCACTTCGACTTGTTCGAGACCAGGAATGGTGCGCAGAAATTCCTTCTGTACTGCTTCGGGCAGACTCGTCGAGATGCCGCTCGGGTAGACCTCCAAGCTGTTGCGGCCCTCAGGCTCCAGAAAAACCTGATGACTGTCTTGGTCGGCAAAGCGCACGACCTTGTCCTCGACGCTTGGACAATAGCGCGGCCCTGAACCGCGGATCCGGCCCGTGAACATCGGCGAGCGCTCGGCATTGGCGGCAATAATCTTGTGCGTCGCCGTTGTCGTATGCGTGAGCCAGCAACTCATCTGCTTGACGTTGAGCGCGCGGGTGCGGAACGAGAACGGCTGCGGCGGATCGTCCCCGCACTGCTCCGCGCAAACCGAGTAGTCGATCGAATCGCGGCGCAGGCGCGGTGGCGTGCCGGTTTTGTGCCGGCCAAGTCGCAATCCATGCTGCCTTAGTGACTCACTCATGCGCGACGCAGGCCGTTCGTCGTAGCGACCGCCCGGCTGCTCCCACTCGCCGGCAAACAAACGACCACCAAGGAAGGTGCCGGTCGTCAGCACCACCGCAGGCGCGCGCACCATCGTGCCATCCGCAAGTGAAACGCCATCGATGCGCTGTCCCGTTGGCCCACCGACGCAAGCCAGAGCGACCGCTTCGCCGGTGAGCACGGAGAGGTTTGGGTAGCTCAACAATCGCAAAACCATCCAGCGGTTGTAGGCCTCACGATCACACTGCGCGCGCGGCGAGCGCACCGCTGGCCCCTTGCTGGTATTGAGCATCCGAAACTGAATGCCGGCAGCGTCTGTCGCCAGCGCCATCTCACCGCCGAGTGCATCCACTTCACGCACCATCTGGCCCTTCGCGAGCCCGCCGATCGCAGGGTTACACGACATGCGACCGATTGCGGCCGGGTCCAATACCACCATCGCGGTGCGACGTCCCATGCGTGCGGCTGCGCATGCGGCCTCGATGCCAGCATGTCCACCACCCACCACCACTACATCGAAGTCGCGCATCGGGCGCGCAAGGTTACCAGCAGCCAGGCCTATGAGTAGTCGCCGAGTTGCCGGTTGGGATCAGGCCGGGCGGCTATGAGTATAAATCGCACGCAGCTGCTGATAGTGCCGCAACACGTAGGTCCACATTTGCCTGCCATCGACCTTGCGGAGCCGCGACTTGAAGGCGACCCGGCGAACGTTTTCTGGTGCCGCACGGCTGGCTCATTAGACTGCCCGCATGTGGACCGTTCGCTGGCTCCCGTTGCTGGCCATTGCCTGTGCACTGCCGGCCCAGGTCTTGTTGCGCGACTTACCCATCCTTGCACGCGGCCGCGCCGATCGATCGCGTGCTGTGCAAGAGCAGGCCCTGCAACCGTATTGGCAAGACTTTGCCCTCGATTACCGCACCAACGCGAGCTACCTCGACAAGCAATTCCGGACGATTGCTGCACTCGGCGACAACGTTGTGCCCTTGCTACTGGAAAAACTGCAACCGCTGCAGGGTTCCACCAATACCCGCATCCTCGCCGGCAACTGTCGACGCGTGCTGGAGCTACTCGACCCCATCAGCTTCCTCGATGCGATCGCCGAGTTGCTCACAAGTGGCAACGACACCGCGCGACAGGAAGGACTGCATTTGCTCGGCCACACGCAAAATCTGCGGGCGGAGCAACTGCTGATCGACGCGGTAGACCACGGCAGCCAAGAAGACCGCGAGATCGCGATCAGTTCGCTTTGCCAACTGAAATCCAAGGCTGCCGCAGCATCGATCTCACCCCTTGTGACTTCGCCCGACCGCAACCTGCGTGAAGCGGTGCTCGACTATCTGGTGGCCGCCGCACCGCCGTCTTCCGTGCCCGTTGTGCTGCAGGCGCTCGCCAGCGAGACCGAGGCCAAGCTGTTGATGAGTTACGTCGATTACCTTGGCGCTGCAGCCACCGATAATGATGCCGCCGCCAAGGCATTGATGCTGCTGCTCGACAATGATCGGCTCGACTACAACGACAAAAAACGGCTCGTGCAGGTCTTGGCCAAGGTTGCGCCCAGGGGGAACGATGCCACCTGCCGCCGACTGCACAAGTTGCTCGATGATGGCGACATCGACTCGCTCGGGTTGCAGTCCGCACTTTCGCTGCGCACTCTCGGCGACAGTTCAGGGCTCAAAAAGCTGAAGAATGTGCTCAGCGATCAGCTAAAAAAATCGCAGCTCCGCCGCGACTCCAAAACCTACGAGCGGCGCGCCAACATCTACCTCGCGACGGAAGAATACAGCGAGGCCAGCGATGACCTGGAGAAGGTCATCGAATTCAGCCAGAGTGCCCAGACCACCAGAAAGGCCCAACTCAACTTGGCACGCTGTGAGGCCCACAAGAAGCGCTGGTCGAAGGTGCTCGACTACCTGCAGCGGGCGAGCGCCACGCTGGAAGACCTCGCGGCCATCAACCAGGAAGACCCGAGTTTTCAGGAAGCCCTACAGCAGGACAAGATCCGCGCGTTCAAAGAAGGCCTGAAGATGCCGAAGGAAAAATCGCGCTAGGGCAGGAGACATCCTGCGCAACCACTCGGTTCGTTCCTTGACCCGCGCCACTCGTAGGGACAAGATGCCACGCCCGTTTGGGGTGCCCGGCTGATGCCGGTTTTCGTTCCAATCCCTCCGTTTCCCCACCCGCGCCATGCAAGTTCAGGTTGCCGAGACCGGCCCCTGCAGCCGTACGTTGTCCATTCAGCTCCCACCGAACAGCGTGCAGGAGCACTTGGATGAACTTTTTTCGTCTGCTACCAAACAGGCCCAGCGGAAAGGCTTCCGCCCCGGCAAGGTGCCGCGGAAGTTTATTGAGAAGCACCATGGGCCCGAAATCCTGCGCGAGGCGAAGGAGCAATTGGTCAACAGTGCCTTCAATGAAGCTTGCCGCCAGCAAGAGCTGACGCCGGTTGGTCGCGTCCGCATCGATGACTTCGAACAACTCGAAGTAAAACCCGGCGCGAGTTTTGAGTTCAAGGTGATGTTGGATGTCCGCCCTAAGTTCGATCTCAAGGAGACCAAGGGGCTCAAGGTCGACACGTTTGAGGCAGAGGCAAACGACACGGATGTCGACAACGCGCTAAACGAGATCGCCAACCAAAAGCGCGCCATCAAGTCGGTCACCGAGCCCGCCAAGGATGGCGACTTCGTAAAAGCCGACCTGTTGTTCGTCGATGCAGGCGGTGCCGTGGTGCTCGAGCGCAAAGGCACTCAGCTCAACACCCGCATCCCAATCGCGGGCAGCGACGCAGGCACGTTTGCCACCGCACTGACCGGCGCAGAAAAAGGCCAGCAGGTCGAGGTGCCGGTGACGTTCCCCGAGAACTTTGAGAAGGACTCGTATCGCGGCACGCAAGGCATGGCAAAGATCACCGTGCACGAAGTGCTGCGTGTGCTGCCCGCGCCGATCGACGACTCGATGGCGAAGTTGCTCGACTTCGAATCGCTGGATGCCCTGCGGTTGGACCTCAAGTCGCGCATCGCCCAAGAAAAAGTTCGGGCCGGCAAGGCTCGCCAGGAAGACCAGTGTCTTGAGCAGCTAGTCGCGGCACATGACTTTCCGTTGCCGGCATCGTTGATCGAAGAACAACAGGAGGCCGCACTGCAGAACTTCGCCGAGCGAATGAAGCAGAAGGGGATGGCAAAAGACGAGATCGACAAGAAGCTGGAAGAGTCGAAGGACGAAGCCAACCAGGACGGTCAGCGCCGCGTTCGGTTGTTCTTCCTGATTGAGGCAATTGCGCGGCAGCAGAAGTTGTTCGTCACTGAGACCGACGTGAATAGTGAGATCCAAAACCTCGCGCTCGCCAACAACGCGTCGCCCGAACAAGTTGTCGAACATCTCGAGAAAAACAAACAGCTCGGCGAATTGCGCTTGGCCATCTTGGAACGCAAGGTGCGCAATTTCCTCAGAGACAGTGCCACGATCGTCGATAAGCAGACCAAGTAGGCCATCCAAAACATGAGCATCGTCAACGACTACATTCTGCCCTTCGTAATCGAAAAAACTGGCCGCGGTGAGCGCCAGTACGACATCTACAGCCGCCTTTTGGAGGACCGGATCGTATTCATCGGCGAGCCGATCGACGACCAGGTCGCCAACTCGGTGATCGCCCAGCTGCTGTTCTTGCAAAAAGAGAACAAGAGCCAGGACATCAACCTGTTCCTGAACTCCCCAGGCGGCAGCGTCACAGCTGGCCTTGCGATCTACGACACGATGCAATTCGTTGCGTGCCCAATATCTACTTACTGCATCGGTCAGGCAGCATCGATGGGTGCCGTGTTGCTGGCGGCAGGCACGAAGGGCAAGCGCCACGCTCTACCGAACTCGCGCATCATGATCCATCAGCCTTGGGGCGGCGTCGGCGGCACTGCGATCGACATCGCAATTCAGGCCGAGGAGATTCTCCGGCTAAAGACCACCTTGTCGACGATCATCGGCAAGCACTCTGGACGCACGGGCGAGCAGGTGAGCAAGGACAGCGACCGGGATTTCTTCATGGGCGCAATCGAGGCCAAGAAATACGGCCTGATCGACGAGATCGTCGAGAGCAGCAAGTAACTCAGGTAGCTAGCGGCGAACACGGTTTTTGGGCTAGGATGTGTAGCTCGACCCGTCGTCGATCAACGACGGGTCACAAATTCATCCATGGCAGCTAAAGGAAAAACCATCGAGCGCTGCACCTTCTGTGAGAAGTCGCGGCACCACGTATTGTCTTTGATCTCGGGGCCCCCAGGGGTCTACATCTGCAACGAGTGCATCGAGATCTGCAACACGATCCTCAAGGAAGAGGACAAGAAGCAGAAAACGACTGGCGCACCGCCCACCACGTTTGTGAAGGACCTGTTCCTAAAGGACAAGGTCCCCTCACCCGAAGAAATCTATCGCAAGCTCAGCGACTACGTAGTTGGTCAGGAGCGCGCCAAGAAGGTGCTCTCGGTAGCTGTCTACGGCCACTACCGCCGTCTGCATGCGCGCTACCAGAATCCCGAACTGGAACTTGAGAAGAGCAACATCCTGCTGTGCGGCCCGACCGGCTCCGGCAAGACGCTGCTCGCCCGCACGCTGGCGAAGATCCTCGATGTGCCGTTCGCAATCGCCGATGCGACGACGTTGACCGAAGCTGGCTACGTCGGTGAAGACGTTGAAAACATCCTGCTCCGCCTCCTCCAGAACGCCAACTTCGACGTCGAACGCGCACAGCAAGGCATCGTCTACATCGACGAGATCGACAAGATCGGCCGCACAACCAGCAACGTCTCCATCACGCGCGACGTCTCCGGTGAAGGCGTGCAGCAAGCACTGCTGAAGATCCTCGAAGGCACGGTTTCCAACGTCCCCCCGCAAGGCGGCCGCAAACACCCCGAGCAGAGCTACATCCAGGTGAACACGGAACACATCCTGTTTATCTGCGGTGGCACCTTCAGCGGGATCGAGCAATACATCGCTCGCCGCCTCGGCCAGAAGGTGATCGGCTTCGGCCAAGGCGACCAGAATCGGCCCAACGTCGACACCACGACCACGACGCGCGATCGCGACAAGCTGATCCCATACCTCGACCAGAAGGATCTGATCGACTTCGGCATGATCCCCGAGTTCGTCGGCCGGCTGCCGGTCACCGTTGCGATGCGCTCGCTATCGCACGAGGAAATCCTGCGCGTCATGACCGAACCGAAGAATGCCCTGGTGCGCCAGTACAAGGGCATGTTCTCGATGGACGGAGTGCAACTTGAGTTCACCGACGAGGCACTCAGCTTGATCGCCCAACAAGCGATGGAGCGAGAAACCGGCGTCCGCTCGCTGCGCGCGATGTTTGAAGAACTACTGCTAGAGGTCCGCTTCACACTCTCCGCTCGCAAGGGCGAGCACTTCGTCGTAACGAAAGAGTATGTGAACGAGCGCTTGATCGAACGCGGCCGCGACGGCACGAACCAAGCGAAGAAGACTGCCTGAGCATTCGCGCCAGCGAGTCACCCACAGAAATCCCCATGGCCGCTCCGTCTTCACTCACCGAACTGGATGACCAGACTCTGCTCGAAAATGTCGAGCGGCTCGGCGGCAAATCGTTTCAAGCTCGCCAAGTTAGCCACTGGCTCTACCGGCATGGCGCCAGCGACTACGACGGGATGCGCAACCTGTCGCCGGAACTGCGCACTGCCCTCGCGGCATTCGCACCGGTCAACAGCACGAAGATAGCCACCGCCGAACTTGCAGCCGACGGCACCGAAAAACTGCTGCTGCTACTTGCCGACGGCGAGACCGTGGAATGCGTGATCATTCCAGAAGGCGAACGCACCACGCTGTGCGTCTCGTCGCAAGTTGGCTGCCCGGTCGGCTGCGTGTTCTGCGCGTCCGGCATGTATGGCGTGAAGCGCAACTTGACCAGCGGCGAGATTGTTGAGCAGGTGCTGCATGCGCGTCGCCGATTGCCGGCAGGCCGCACGCTTACCAACTTGGTCGTCATGGGCATGGGCGAGCCAATGCTCAACCTCGCAGGCCTGTTGCCCGCACTGGCACGACTGCACGATGCAAATGGCATCGACATGGGCGCGCGCCGAATCACGGTGAGCACCTCCGGCTACCCGCAGCAGATGGCCCAGTTTGCCGCCGCCGACATCTCCTACAACCTTGCCGTATCGCTGCACGCTGCCGATGACGAATTGCGCAAGCGCCTGGTGCCTACGACCAAGCATTCGGTGCGCGAAATCGTCGCAGCAGCCAACAGCTACTTCGGCCAAAAAGGTCGCGAGGTCACCTTCGAAGTCGTGTTGCTCGAAGGCCTCAACGATCGGCCGCAGGATGCCGCGGTGATGATTGACGTGCTGCACGCACTGCCGTGCACCGTCAATCTGATCCCATGGAACCCAGTTGAAGAACTGACCTCGCGCGGCCTGCGGCGCCCCGCATCCAGCCGGGTCGACACCTTCGCCGCTGATCTGCGGCGCGGCGGCATCAATGTGACCGTCCGTCGTCAACGCGGCGCCGACAAGTCGGCCGCGTGCGGCCAACTGCGAATCCGCGCCCAAGTAGACCGCGCAAAAGTCACGTCCTGAAGGATCCGCACCGCCTTTGTTGCGCGTCCTCGATGGTCCACGCAAGAGCAAACGACCGCGCAGGACTTGTCAGGCAGGGTTCACTGCACGGGGTTCACCGCACGAGGTTCACCGCACGGGGCTCACCGCACGGGGTTCACTGCGCGGGGCTCACCGCACGGGGTTCACCGCACGGGGTTCACTGCAGCAAAACAACAGACTCACGCGCGGTTCACCTGGCAATCGGTGATCGCCGCCGCGCGACCTCGACCACAATGCCGGTTGTTGTGACGACTGCTAG
>BJHM01000016.1 GCA_014192625.1 Planctomycetota bacterium | reverse complement strand
ACTGCCGCGAGCCTAGGACTGCGGTGCTGTGCAGTGCCGTGCCGTGCCGCGACCTGCGGTGCCGTGCAGTGCCGTGCGGTGCCGTGCCGTGCCGTGCCGTACAGTGCCGTGCGGTTCCGAGCAGTGCGGTGCCGTGCGGTGCGGCGCTGTGCCGTGCAGTGCAGTGCGGTGCAGTCAAATAACGACGACCGCCAAAGGGAACGACGACTGAGAGCGTGTTGTCGCACAAAACCAACGCCTGCTCTGATTTGTGCGACTGGGTCGCACTGCTGCGACGGCCGCGCCAATACTGCTGCATGCTTTTTCGCAGCGCAACTTACTGCCGCCGCACGGCACACCCCATGCCAGCGAAGCCTGAGGATCATTCACACAAAATCTGCCTGCCCCACTGAGTTGGCATCTGCGGTGCTCGTTTGACCCTCATATGAATGGAACTTTACTCGCTGGCGTTTTTGGCGTTTGCCTGTTGACGGGCTGCGGTGGCGGCAGCGGTGGCGGATCGAACACCGCGCCAAATCCCACTGGCACGGCCGCCGTCCACCTAGTGATCGACACTGCGGCTGGTGACACCGCAGTTGTGCAGTCGCAACTGATCGGCGTCACGCTGCAAAAGGCCGACGGCACTACAACTGACAACCTACTGACTTCGCCGAGCAACATCGTGCTCGCAAATCCAACCGGCGAGCCAGCCGCAATTGAATTGCCACTGGTTGCAGCGGGTTCCTACACAGCGCTTCGAGTCGCCTTCGCTGGCGGCACCAGCACCGCACAACTCGCGGACGGTTCGCAGATCGCAGTCGATCTAACCGCTACGACGATGACGTTTTTATTGGAAGACAACCTGTTGCACAACCAATCGCAGGACAGCTGGGTTGGCCTGCGTCACGCTAGGCCAGCTGCTCTGACCGGCAGCGGCCAGCACCGTAGCTGGTCACCCGCGATGACCGCAGCACCGGCTGCCGACGACTCGTTGCACGGCTCGGCGATGCGGATAGTCCACGTCGATAGCGGCCAAAACAGCTTCTCTGCAACTTTATCCGGCGACGATCACGGCCTTGTCCACGCCAGCTTGTCGAGCGGCAGCGAACTCTTTGACGACCACGGCGATCGCCACCGCGAGCGCAGCACTTGGCTGTCTGGCATCCATGCAGATGATGAGGTCATCGTTTCCGGCACGCTGCGACAGGATGGTTCTGTGGAAGTCCGGTGTGCGCGACACCACGCCAGCAGTTCCTCGGCAAAACTTTTGGGCCGCATCACCGCGGTCGACAGTCTGACAACCACGCTCGAGGTGGATGTTCTCGGCACGGCCTTGCACGGCAATCGCACGATTTTGACGCAGCCCGATCACATCTCCTTGACAGTCGGCTCGGCACGCATTCACGACTCCGACACGAACCTCGCACTCAGCTTCAGCGACCTGATTGTCGGTGGCCGGATCAAAGTCGACCCGCTCTCGCGCAATGGCGCAGTCGTTGCAGCACGCGAGATCGAAGTACAGAGCCGCAACGGTGCGCCGCAGTTTCCCGAAATCGAAGGCCAAGTCGGAGCCATTGACCTTGCGACCAACACGATCACCGTGCTGCCGCGCAACAACGACCCGCTGTGGATCGGCGGCGTATCCGTGGCAAGTGCCACAGTGCGCATCAGTCCAACGACCATCATGTTTCGCAAGGCGAGCGGCGGCAATGACCGCACACCGATCACCCTGACTGCGATTGTGCCCGCACAAGATCGCATCTGGATCCGCGGCGCGCTGGCCACAGAAGGATTCATCACCGCTGACTGGCTGCGGGTGCGCGCCGATCACTGAACAAGATTTGCCGTCGCTAGGCTTTATTTCACAGCCTTGACCTCGGCCTTTTCGCCGGACTATTGCACAGACAATCAGCCCGGTGCGACGCGTTTCACCTGGTGCGAAAACACCGTGCGAAGGGCACCTATTATTTCGGCAAGCTGCACAAAACGACACGCAGCGATCAGCCATGCGCCAAACATGTGCCCTTCCATGAACGACGCTGTCAGGCCAAACTTTGCCAATGACGAACGAGGCTGGCGAAAGCGAATACATCCTTGGCACTGACGATGGCGAGTTAGCGCGACTCGACTTCCAGCATCGCGTATGGAGTGCGAGTGCCACCTCACTGTGGGAACGCGCTGGCGTAAAGCTCGGCGCAAAGGTGCTCGACGTTGGCTCTGGTCCGGGCTACTGCACACTCGATCTCGCGCGCCTAGTTGGCGAGCACGGTCGGGTGCACGCCGTTGAAGTTTCGGAGCGGTTCATCAGCTTTCTGCGCGCCCGCAAGACTCAACAAGCACTGACTCAGGTGACCACGCAACAAGCCGACGCGCAGACGATGATCCTGCCAGAAAACTCGTTCGACATTGCTTACTGCCGCTGGGTGCTGTGCTTCCTCAACGATCCAGCGGCCGCAATCGCGCGCGTCGCTGCGGCGCTGCGCAGCGGTGGCCGCTTTGCGATCCATGACTACTACCTCTACACCGGTGTAAAGCTGGCGCCGCCATGCGCCTCGTTTACCCGGGCCGTCGCGGCCGTGAACCAGAGTTGGAAGGCCTCGGGTGGCGATCCAGACATTGGCCAGCGCCTGCCGCAGATGCTCATTCGTGCCGGCCTGCAGATCCGCGAAGTAACGCCGCTGGTCCGCATTGGCCGTCCCGGCTCGATGATCTTTGATTGGCCGCCTGAGTTTTTTCGTCTGTATCTGCCGCGCCTCGTCGCCAATGGCTTCCTCGCGCAAACAGACGTCGACGAATACTGGCGCGACCTGCAGGCGTATCGGGAAGACAGCGCCGCGTTTCTAGCCACGCCGCCGATGATCGAAATCATCGCCGAGAAGCCGTGAGCCAGGCGGTGACGGACAGCAGCTTGCACTAGCCGACCCCGATGATCGAAATCATCGCCGAGAAGCCGTGAGCCCGTAGGCACTACTTGCCAACATAAAACGTCGCCCCGCGCCATTGCGCGAGGTTGCCTAGGCTTATTCGTCGCCGCATCCGACTCCTGCCACCGCCCTGAGCAAGTTACGGCCGTCGCTTTTGTGGCAATCGATCGCAACGGCACTGCGCGCTCGCCAATCAATCCGCAAACCAACCGCAAAAACCATTCGGCCCCACGCGCCATCTTTCCTGCGCGCCATGATTGCGATCGCATCGCAACACTGCAATCGAGCGCCACAGCGCGTCGGCTGGCAGGCATTTCCGCTAGGACGGGTCCGCTTCACCTACTCCGCGCAGCGCGCTGTTTGCCGCTGGTGCTTCGAGGCAAGGGACTCCATCTCCTGGCCGCTTGCTATAGTCGCCCGCAGAATGCACGTGAACTCCTTGTTGCCAATCGCAGGCATTTCCTTGTGCCTCGTCACTGCAGCACTGGCTGAAGAAGCACATGCGCAGTGGGCGGATCTCTCGTTACCCACCGGCGTGCTGCCGGGCAACGTCTTCAACCTTGGGAAGATGACCCACTACTTGGCCAACGGGGCGGTGCATGTCTACTCCGCGTTCACTAGAGAATGGGCCTCTATGCCTGTCAGCGCGACGGCGAACACCACCCAGACCAATGACTGGCTGCTGATCCGCGACGGGGCGACTTGGACTGCGTTTGCAGCGATGCGCGGCCGATTCGAGGCCCTGCCTGTCAGCGCCAACGCAGTGCTCGTAAATCCCATCGCCCAGAACAATGACTCCGTGTTGTTCGTGCGCGATGGCTTTGCGCTTTATGCCTTCTCGGGTTTCGTCGGCCGCTGGTCACAGCGCTCAATCGGAGCATCGGCGAGCGTTGCCGTGCAGCGACACGTGGGACTCCTTGCAGATGCCTCGCTACTCGCGGGCTACGACTCATTCTCAGGCCTTTGGCACGACCTCACGATCGCGAGCCAAGCAACTGCATTGTCCTGTGACGGCACCGCCGCCACCGCCATAGCTGGCAACACGATCTACGGCTTCTCTGGCCTACGCGGCACCTGGCAAATTGCACAAGGCTTCAACAACCCGACGTTCACGCGCGGTGATGATTGGGCCGTCTACCGTAGTGGCACTTCGGCGCTCGGCTTCTCTGGCCTGCTCGGCAACTTTGCAACGACGCCCATCGGGCCAGTGCAAAGCTCGCAGACACAGGACCTGTTCGGCGCGTTCCTGACCAGCGCCGGTACTTTGCAACTGTACTCAGCCGTCACCGGCACATGGTCCATCACCGCGATCTCGACCGCAGCTTCGGTTCGCACTGCACAGGCAATCGCCCTGATCCAAGATCCACCGCTCATCATGGCGTGGTCTGCAGTGCACGCAACGTTTGCAACTGCCCCCCTTTTGTCGGCCGGCGCAGACCTCGCAGGTTCGGTGGCTGCGATATTGCCGAGCAACGGCAGCGCGCCGATCTGCTACTCAGCAACCACCGGCAGGTTTCATGTCGCACCAAGCGACGCACTGCCATTTTTGCCACGCACAACGACAGTTGCAGCACTACTGCAAACGCCAACTGGCTTCCATGCGTTCTCGGCGCGCACCGGCAACTTCATCTCGCTCACCAGCGTCAACGGGATAGCCGAAGGAAACAGTGCCGTAGCACCCGCGCTGGTTTGGGACAGCACCACGTTGCACTTCTTCGATGCGCGCCGCGATGTTTGGCTGCATGAACCACGACAAAGCACCTACTCTTTGGGCATCACCCTCTGGCGCACCACGGCACTGATCTTCGACGGCAACGATGCGATCGCCTTTGGCACCCAGTCTGGCGCGGTTGCACGCATCACACTGCCAGAACCGCCGATCAATTGGCGCGCCAACTCCGAGTCGCTCGGCATCACGACCTCACACCATTTGTTCAGCGCGTCGGCGCTGCCGGAAGCCCTCAGCCAGTCCCAGTTCCCGGACTTCCGTCGCCCATTCGTCGGTGGTGCGGACCTCCATTTGCAACTGCGCCTGCCGATCGGCGATCTCGCCTGCTTTGGCATCGGTATGGGCAATCCCTCCCCCGTGACCCTGCCGGGCCTTGGCGAACTATTACTCGACCCAGCATTCACGACAGTGACCCTCGCGCTGCCGGAAGCCGACTCAGACCGCGCCATCTTGCAATTTGCAGTGCCCGATTCAGCGATCCTGCGTGGCACTCAGTTTTGGTGTCAGGCACTGGTGATCGATGCCCTTGGCAGCACATATCTGACCGATGCCCACACGTTCTTGGTGCTCTAAAGCACGCGGCCGCATCCAAGCAGCAGGCACTGTCGAAACAATTACCATGACGGCACGTAGCTCAATGATTTTCGTCCTGCTGTTGACCATGGCCCAAGCCCAAACTGTCTTGCAACCAGCCGACGGACCAGCGCGATTACGCGCAGGCCAAGCTATCGAAGCGCAGTTGCTGGTGGATTCGATCAGCGTGGCTGTGCCAGCTATGCGCCTGCAGTTGTTGTCTGCCGGTCTCGAAACAGCTGGTGCATCGCTCACGGAAGGAACCCGCGCCAAACACAATCTCACCGCCTTACTGACCGCCAATCCACCTGCTGCTCTGGAGCCCGAAGCTGTGCGACAGTCGCTCCGGGTGGCTGCTTTTGAACTGGCCGATGACCTGCTGTTTTCCCCGGTGCAGGAAGCGCAGATGCCAGCGGGGTTCCCCGGTTTTTTAGCAATCGACGAAGTAGAACTGCGCACCTACCCAGCCTACCGCATGGTTAAAACCAACATGCAAGGTGGGCAGATGGGCGCCTTCTGGCCATTGTTCCGCCACATCGAAGAACATGGCATTGCGATGACCACGCCAGTGCAGACCGACTGGCAGGAGGCAGTTGAGGGCAAGGGTGAGCGCGCCGCATCGATGGCGTTCCTGTATGGCGATAAAGCGCTCGGCAAACTTGGCCAAGACGGCAAAGTCGAAGTTGTCGATGTCGCCGGTTTGACGGTGTTGTCGATTGGCGCGCGCGGTGGCGACACCACCAACAAAGTGACGGCACTGCGCTTGGTCCTTTTGGCTTGTTTGCAGGAGCACCCTGAGTGGGCGGCCGCAGGACCAGTCCGGACCATGGGCTACAACAGTCCGTCAGTGATGGGTGATCGCCGTTACTTCGAAGTGCAACTGCCGGTGCGCATCGTCGAGAAGAAGAAGCTCTCGCAATAGCGGTCGGTCGACAAATTCTATTCGCGAAGCAGAGCCTGAGATGGCTTTCAGCCGCAGTTGTTTCGGGGTGCGCCAAATCGATCCGGGTGCAGGCTGCAAGCCTGTCCGAAGCAGCCGCGATCCGTATTCGCCACATGGCAGCGCAAAACAACTCGCCGCTACACTGCCGATCTTTCAGCTGGCGGCTATGCCGTAGCAGCATTTGCATTCTTGCAACGCTTGCCGCGCGGGGCAGACAACCGCAAACAGGGATCGGCGCCATGCCAATGACGCGCCATGGCACCGCCGCAAAAATCCCCAGTGTGATCATCTGTGCAGCTCCGGTCTGCACCGCATAGTTGTGGCACCCCCAACGCCAAAGTAATGCGATTGCATGACTGCTACCGGCTAGCGGGAAAGCTGCCGCGCAGCACCTTTCTGCCCATGCCAGCGGTGTTGGCCGCGCACTCAACGTGCGGGCAACTGTGACGCGCCAAAATAGCACGCAGACGTCCAGCTCGCAGGCCTATAGGATGACTTCTCCAGAAAGCTGCGGACTGCCGATGAGACCGGCGTGGAACGCATGCAGGTCATCATTGCCAAGGACCGCCTCTCGGCAGAAATCGTGGTCATGGCCGGACCAGCGATGACAAGAGACGAACTTGCAGCTGCATTCGCGGCCTCCGGGATCGTGCACGGTATGGATGCCGCCGTCGTTGCCGCCGTTGGCGAACAGGTAGTCGACCCATCGTTTGCGATCGCACGGGAGGTAGCGCGCGGCAACCCCGCAGTCGCCGGTCAAGATGGGCACGTAGACCTTTTGTTTGTCGCCGCACAACTGGCGGGGCAACGACGCAAGGATGGCTCCATCGACTTCCACGAACGGTCGCTGCTGCATCCAGTGGCAAAGGGCGACGAGCTAGCGTGCGTCGTAGAGCCGACCATGGGCACCGCGGGCCGCGACTTGTTCGGCAAAGAACTGCAATCGAAGCCAGGCAAGAAGGCGGCGCTGCGCATCGGCGCAGGCGTGCGCCTCACTGCTGCTGGCCGCGTTGTTGCGGATCGCGCTGGCGTCGTCGCGCACATTCCCGGCGGCCTCGATGTGGTCGCACTTTGGCAGCACGATGGCAACATCGACCTGCACAGCGGCAACCTGCGCTCAACCGGTTCGATGCTCGTGAAGGGCGACGTCAATCCGGGCTTCTGCGTCGAAGCGACCGACGATGTTGTGGTGCAGGGTGCCGTGCTCGATGCCAGCGTGATCGCAGGCGGGAACGTTGTGGTGCAGCAGAGCGTGCAGGGCGAAAAGGCCTTTATCCGCGCCAGCGGCGACCTCGACTGCCGACACGGCACACATGCAACACTTGTCGCTTCAGGCCGATTGCGCGCACAGGACCAACTTGCGCACTGCAAAGCGCGCGGCAAAACAATCGAGTTGCTATCGGGTCGCGGTTTGGCTTTTGGCGGCGAACTGCGAGCGCGCAACACCGTGCTGGTGCTGCAGGCCGGCAGCCTTGGCGGTGCTGCAACGCTACTTGCCGCCGCAGACATCGCCGACGATATCGACCAGCAAGTGCGAGCTGAGAGCAACGCATTACGCGAAGCACGGCGCAGCCAAAAATCACCCGATGCGATGCGCGGCAAGGGCGCTCGAAACTCGGTCGCTGCGGTTGATACCGCCATCACGAGCAAGCTTGAACGGGCACAGCGACAACGAGAACTGCTAGTTACCGCCAGCATCGAGGTGCGAGGTATTGCCCATGCCGGGGTGCGAATCATGCTTGGCACCACGGAACTGATCCTCGATCAGGCACAATCCAATGTGCGCTTCCGCTGGGAAAGCGCACAGAGTGTCATCGTGCAGGAAAACCTATGAGCAACGAACTGCGCAAACTTCGAGCCGCCGATGTGATGACCAAAACCGTGCACTGGGCGAAGGCCGACGAAACGTTGCGCGCCGCCGCGCAGCGCATGCAGCAGCATCACATCCGCGCGCTGCTCGTCGCGGGCCCGGATCCATCTGATCTGCCCGGCATCCTCACGACCAAGGACATCGTCAGCCTGTTTGGCAGCCATCCACTCGAGGTGCTGGATCACACCACGGTGGGCGATGTGATGACGCGGCCTGCGATCTGCGTTCCTCAACAGGCCAATCTCGTTGACTGCATTCAGCTAATGCGAACCGCCGGTGTGCGCCGCTTGCCGGTGCTCGATGGCACCAAGGTCGTCGGCGTCCTGAGCTCGACCGACGTGTTCGCCCGCGCCTTGGCCTGATCCGCCAGCAAGCGGAAGTCGCGACTCAGCCTTTCTTACCCTTAAGGACCTCGAGCTGAGCCTCGAGCTGATTGAGATACCGCGTGAGTCGCGCGTCACCTTTCTTGCGCTGCTTCACGACATTCAGCATTCGCTCAAACAGCACGGCATCCTGCTGCTTCCCAGCATGCGTCAGCAGGTATTCCCAATACGACGTCTCCGTCGAGCAATCTGGATAGCGGCCCTGCTCAAACATCACCAGTAGCATTGCGCCACCGGCAGCCTTGTCTGGGCCGACACCCTTGGCATCGCGCGGGGTCTTACGCAGCACTTCCGTAAACTCCAGGTTGACGAGTTGTTGCTCGACCTTTTTCTTGCTGTCGCCTTCGAACGCGAGCGACTTTGCGCGTGCCACCATCTCGGCATAGGGCCGGTTGCCCATCGCCAGCTCCATGGCAAACAGGGCAGGCTCTTGATCGCTTTTGCCGGCCACAACCGCTGCCCGCAGTGCCTGCCAGGTCTGCAGCTTTTGCCATGCGCGCGTGAGGCCATCCAGTTGCACTTCGCCACCGCCAAGCTGCTGCAGCAAATTGCCACTGGCATCGATGAGGCTCAGCGTCGGGAAACCATTGCCGCCAAACTCGTAGAGCAGGTTGTCGCCCTTCAGGTCAGGAATGCGCGACGTCACATGAATGCACAGCGTCACCTGCTTCGACCACTGCACAAACTCGTCACTCGCGAGCAAGCCACTCTCCATGGCCTCACATGGCTCGCACGGCGCATAACTGCGCGTGAAGTAAACGAGGACGAGCGAATCGGACCGCTTCGCAGCAGCCAATGCCTCGCCGAGGTCTTGATGCCAGGCAGCCTGCTTGAACACCGGCTTCTTCAGCTTCTGCTCGCGCTTTTGCACAAGCTCGACTTGCCCTTGCGGCGCGAGGCCAAGCGAATTCGTGGCCGCGGCCGGCATGGCATGCAAACCAGCGGCGCAACAGAGCAGCGCAACAGCCGACAAGCGAACGCGGGTTGCAACTGAGTAGCAGCGATCGAGCATCGGATACCTCACGTTCATGCGGGGAGCGTATCCAGTCGAACGCCGCTACGAAAAGTCGCAGCGAAGAATCCCAGCGAGGGATCACTGCTAGGGATCAAGGGATCACTTCGCGAGGGATCGAGGGATCACTTCGCGAGGGATCGAGGGATCACTTCGCGAGGGATCGAGGGATCACTTCGCGAGGGATCGAGGGATCACTTCGCGAGGGATCGAGGGATCACTTCGCGAGGTTTTCCCCGCGAAGCGATCGCCAGCGGAGCAAACTCAGTTCTGCTTCTTCACCGGCGCGACTGTGGGCGCGCTTTCCTCGGCGCAGCAAGCGCTGGCCTTGCCTTCCGCACTGCAGCAAGCGCCACCGGTGCTGACTGCCGGTGCGGCGCTGGAGTTGCCACTGCTTTCACAGGCGGCGACGAGGAGCAGAGAAAGTGACGCGAGCGTCTTCAGTGTCTTCTTCATGATGATTTTAGCGTAACGACCAACGGCCAATTCGGCTCCCAAGCCTCTGAAGAATTCGGACTTTGTTGCCGTGGCGCTTTGTGCCTGCGACAAAGCCCGCGCCACTCCTCGAAACAGAACCCCCAATGCCATGGCTCCTCAGGTTCTCTCCAGCCAAAAATTTTCGCCCTAAAAACCTCATCCCAAGCGATTCTCGCGCACCAGAAAATCACGCACCCGGCTCCCAAGCCCTGGCCCCGCGGCAGCAAAGCTGCGAAACAGCGGCGTTGGCAGATTGAAGCGCGGCTCGCCTCTGCCTGGCAGCCACGCCTCGCCACCAGCGGCCCTAACCAGTGCCACACCTGCGGCAACGTCCCACTCGTTCTTGCCGTGCAACGTCCACGTGGCCTCAGCCGCACCGGCAGCTATGAGCGCCAACTTATAGGCCACAGATCCCATCGGCCGCACGCAAAGCATTGGTTCACCTTGCCAATGGTCCCACTCGCCACGATGCCATTCACTGCGACTGCACAAAACGCGCAGCGCGCCGCTTGGCAGTTCGCCAAACGCTTGGCGCGGATCGCCCTCGACAATGATGCCAAGGCCAGGTCCACCAGCGATCGTCACGTCTGATGCAGGATTGGCCACGCCGCCGAGCACCGGCACGCCATCGATGACGAGCGCAATCGATATCGAGTATTCCGGCCGCCCCGCGATGAAGCTGCTGGTGCCGTCGATCGGATCAACCACCCACACGCGGCGACATGAGAGTCGGGAGGGATCGTCCTTCGTCTCCTCCGATAGCCAACCATCTCCATGCTGCGGCAGGAGCTTTGCAAGCAACGCATCGACTTCGAAGTCGGCTGCGGTAACGGGACCGTGACCGGGCTTCATCTCAAAGTGAACCACACCTTGCGCATGCCGCCGCACCAGCAAAGCCGCTTCGCGCAGCGCCGCCCGAATCCGCGTCAGATCCGCCATGAGGTCACTCATGACGAGCCGCCACCAAGCGGATCAAAAGCCTCGCTTTGCACCGGCGGCAACATGCGTCCCGCGTCGATCTGATCAATCACTTCGGCCGGAGTCGATGCCACGGAATAGATGCCTCTGAAGTGCGGCTGAATGAAGCCCTCGGCAAAACTCTTCGCCAACATTTCGAGCAATGGGTCCCAGTAGCCACGAGTGTTGAGCACGACGACCGGCCTGTGATGCAGTCCGAGTTGACGAAACGACAAGATCTCCAACAACTCTTCGAGCGTGCCAAGTCCCCCTGGCAACGCAACGAACGCATCGCCAGCCTCATCGAGACCGCGCTTGCGCGTCCGCATGTCGGCGACCGAGGCCATCTCTTTGGTCTCTTTGCAGTGCACGTTCTTGTCGATGAAACGCTGCAAGATCACGCCGCGCAATTTGCCGCCCGCCGCGCGTGCGCCGCGCGACACCGCACCCATCAGGCCATAACGACCGCCGCCCCACACTAGCTCATAGCCGCGCACTGCAATGCGCCGGCCCAGTTCCTCGGCAACCGGAAAGTAGCTTCGATCAATCCGCTCGCTTGAAGATGCGTAGACCGTCACGCGGAAGGCTTCGCTGCTCACAGCTGATTGCCCTTGGCGAGCCAGCGGTCGAGCAGCACGAGCCCCGACAACGACTGCCCGTCGGCGCATTCCTGATCGATGAGCCGCCGCCGCGCTTCCGCCATCGGCATGCGATGCACCGTGAGCTGCTCGCTCAACTCCAGTTCTTGCTGACTCTCGGAAAGGCCGCGCGCGATCCAATAATGACAGATCTCATTGGAGACCCCTTTGTAGGGCGCAAAGTGTCCGAGCGGAGTCCAGTCGCTGCCGCAGAAGCCCGCTTCCTCGCGCAGTTCCTTCATGGCCACCATCAACGGATCATCGCCAACCTTCATGCCGCCGGTCGGAAACTCCCAAAAGTCGCCACCGAGCAAGTAGCGGTGCTGATGCACGAGCACGGTCGAGCCATCGTCGAACACCGGGATGCAGGCGCACGAACCCGGCATGTCGACGTAGTAGTAGACCCCTTCGCTGCCGTCCTTCTGCACATAGCGGTCCATGCAGTAGCGATGGAACGCGTTTTCAACGAGGACCTCGCGGCTTAGACGCTGGAATGGTTTTCGATCGGTCATGCGTCAGGATGCGAACGTGTGGCGCCTTGTGATGCAACGTCGTTCCAAAAACGACTACGCCTGAACTTGGTGATCGGGCAATATGCAGGTTCTAGGTCCCTTCAACTGCAAATAGCCAACCGGCGATGGCAACGGCTCGCGCAGGGAGAGGGACAGCTGGACCATGCCGAGTGTCGATCCGAGCGACACAACGCACCATGTCCGCCAACACACTTGTCGCCTGTCACCCACTCCGCAGCATGCAGCACAAAGCAAACACGCTCTCCTTCGACATCGGTGGCACCGGCGTGAAGGCGTCGGTGGTAGACCCCAAGGGCAGCCTCATGGTTGAGCGCGTTCGCATCGACACGCCTGTCGGCAGCCACCCCGATGAGTTCGTCGCGGCAATGGCGGCGATGGTTGCTCAACTACCGGCCTTCGAGCAGATCTCGGTCGGCTTCCCAGGCATGGTCCGTGGCGGCGTCGTTCTGACTGCTGCCAACCTGAAGCACGAGGCTTGGACCGGTTACCCGCTCGCGCAGAAGATCGAAGCGCTGCTGCACTGCCCAACTCGACTCGCTAACGATGCAGACATGCAAGGCCTCGCGGTGATCGCCGGCAAGGGCTTGGAGATGGTGGTGACGCTCGGCACTGGCTTTGGCAGCGCACTATTTGAGAACGGCAAGCTTTGCCCACATCTCGAACTCGCGCACGCGCCATTCCGCAAAGGCGGGACCTACAACGAGCAGCTAGGCGAAGACGCGCGACAAACGGTCGGCACCAAGAAGTGGCGCAAGCGCGTTGCCAAAATGATCGAAAACATGCGCACCCTGACGCACTTCGATCACCTCTATATCGGAGGCGGCAACCAACGTCACCTCGGCGAAGCCCTGCCGGAAGACATCTCGCGCGTCGACAACGTCGCTGGCATCTCCGGCGGCGCATTCCTCTGGCGCGACTGAGCGCAGCGCACGGCAGTCACGCGCAGCGCCGTTACGCTAGATGTCATCAAGGCTCTGACCTGAGAGATGGGCTACATCGCCCCAGCTCTCCACATACCAGCGGCCCTTCTCGCGCGAGAACGTGTTGATGCTGGCGTTCTGTCGCTTGTAGCGCCGCGGTGCGTCGAGTGGCAGCCCTAGAACATGGCGAAAAAAAGTGCTGAGCACGCCGCCGTGAGTCACCACGGCAATGC
The DNA here is from genome assembly GCA_014192625.1 of Planctomycetota bacterium. GTDB lineage: Bacteria > Planctomycetota > UBA1135 > UBA1135 > UBA2386 > BJHM01. Next base: position 74,930 of record BJHM01000016.1, on the reverse strand, counting down.
TTTGCCCTTGGTGTCGCTCGTACAGTTCTTCGCAGCAGGCGGCGAAGCGGGCAAGGCTTTGCCGCATGCTCTCGCCCTCTGGCATGACAAACTCAGGATTGCCGCTGCGGAAGCCTTGGTTTGCCTCGGGAAACTGCGCTGCGGCCTCCTCTGCCGAAAGGCCCTGAAACACCCCGAGATGCCGTTCGCGCAACCGCACGTCCTGCACCACTGGCTGCCCCAAGTGCGAGGCGATCAGGTTCGCCGTGTGCAGCGCTCGGCCAAGGTCACTGCTGTAGAGTACGTTTACCGAAGCGTGCTTGAGGCGGCGACCAACGGCCTGCGACTGCTCGATGCCCAACGGACTGAGAGGGCTGTCCGACTGCCCCTGAAATCGACCGGCCCGATTGCTCACGGTCTCACCATGGCGGATCGCAAGAATTTGGGTTGGTTGCATGAGGTGCAGCCCTTGCAAACGGCCTGCGGCAGGCGCTTGCCAACGGATAAAAAAAGCTCGGCCGCCAGAGACGACCGAGCCTAACTGGTTACCCCGCAAGGATTTGAACCTTGACAAACAGGACCAGAACCTGTTGTGCTACCGTTACACCACGGGGCAGCGAAAATCATCTGGAGAGAACGTGCACCACGCGACATTTTGGTTGCGCGCGACCTTGGTTACCCCGGCTGGACTCGAACCAGCAACTAACAGGACCAAAACCTGCTGTGCTACCAATTACACCACGGGGTACTTGGGGGCAGGACGATAGCAATTTACGAAGCGATGTCCACCGTCCAGATGCCCTCAGGCTTGCACGCTGCGCAGGATCGCTGCAAGTGCCTCTAGGACCGAGCGTTCACGGATAAAGGACCGACCAAGGTCGGGCATGCGCAGCGTCCAAGTCTGCACCACCCCGTCAAGCGACAAGCCAAAGCTGACCGTCCCCACCGGCTTGTCAGGGGTCCCGCCACCAGGGCCAGCGACACCAGTGATCGCAATCGCCAACCGAGCACCTGTGCGCTGCGCTGCGCCCGTCGCCATTGCCGCAGCCACCGGCTCAGAGACCGCACCGTGCATTGCCAGCAGCGCTGGTTCAACCGCAAGATCGCGCACCTTTGCCGCATTGGCGTAGCAAACAAATCCGCCGAGAAATACTTCGGACACGCCCGCCACTTCGGTGAACCGGCCAGCGAGCAGGCCGCCGGTGCACGACTCGGCCAAAGCGAGTGTCACCTGCCGCGCAATCAACCGCTGAACGACCAACGCGTGCAACTCCTCCGCACCTTCGTAGAGCAACCAGGTAGCAAGCAACGGTCGAAGTTCTTTCGCCGTGGCCTCGCAAGCCTGCTGCGCGAGGGCAACGGTCTTTGCCGTGCCAGTGATGCGAATCGTGATCATGCCGTTGCCGACGGTCACGCCGACCGCAGGATTGCGGCCGCCGTGCATGAAGGCAGCGATGCGTTCCCCCAGCATCGCCTCCGACGGACCGATTACGCGCAGCAGCTGCTGCACACTTGGCTGCAAACTCGGCAGCGTGCGCACCCATGGCAAAACGTGATCCTGCACCATGCGCTGCATTTCCCGCGGCACGCCGGGCAAGGCAAACCAATGCGCACGGTGAGCAGAAAGCAGAAAGCCTGGAGCTGTGCCGACCGGGTTGGCAAGCACCACAGCGCCGGTTGGAAACTCCGCTTGCCGCCGATTGCTCTCAGGCACCGGCCGCTTGCGACCACGCAGGTAATCCTGAATCCGAAGCCAACTGACCTCGTCAAACCAGCACGGACCACCCGCGATCTGCGCGCCAGCTTCGCGCGTTCGGTCGTCAAGCGTCGGCCCAAGTCCGCCGGTCGAGACGACCACAGACGCACGGCGGCACGCCTGTAAAATCGCATCGCTAAGCTGTGCCAGATCATCGCCAACTACGGTGATGCGCTGCAGCGAGAGCCCCGCAGACTCCAGTTCGCTGGCGAGCCAGCGCGAGTTGGTATCGAGCATCGCTCCGTGGATCAATTCATCGCCAATGGCGACCACTTCTGCCGTGTGCAATGTCATGCGGAAGGAGCGCCTTCGACCGCTGGATCCTTTGACTCATGGCGGCGACCGATCGCAGTCAGCACTAGCCCCAAGCAAAACAGCACCAGCATCGGCAGCGCCATGATGATCATGCTGAAGGGATCTGGTGGCGTGACCACCATAGCCACCGCAAAGATCCCGAGCACGAACGCGCGCCACTGCTTCACGTAGGTGCGATGCCGGACAAAGCCGATGCGCTGCAACGCCACCATCACCATCGGCAACTGAAACACGAGCCCCATGGCGGTGGTCAGCATGAATAAGAACGTGAAGTAGTTGCCGACCGTCAGCATCGATGTGACCACGCCCGGCACTTGCATCCGAATCAGATAGCCAAGCCCGTACGGCACCGCTACCCCGTAGCCAAAGAGCACGCCGGCGATCAGCAGGACCATCATGAACGGGAAGTAGCGGTAGAAGATCCCCCGCTCCTTCTGGTAGAGGCCAGCGGCGATAAAAGCCCAGACCTGCCAAACCACAATCGGCGATGACAAGGACAGCGCGAACAGAAAGGCCGCCAGCATGAAGGTCCAGAGGTCTTCGACACCGCCCACCGCCATCAGCTGATACGGCACCTGGAAGCCAGTGAGCTGCGGCAGCATGTAGGTGTATTTCTGCGGGAAGCTGCCGTCGAGGATCGCTGGCTCGTTCGCCTTGCAGTAGCCGAGCCAATCTTTCTCCCGGCCGGTCCATTCCGGTGTCAGCTCACCTTTCGTCGGTGCATTTACGCTGTGCTCCAGATCGACCACATACTCGCGAAAGGCATCCTTCCAGAGAATGCGATACGGCTCCACGATCAGCCGCATCACGTTGTCGTGGAACGGCATCATCAGAAACACCGCGCCGACGATTGCGATCAACGACCGAAAAACGCGCTTGCGAAGTTCGTCGAGGTGATCCCCAAACGACATGCGCTGCAGATTTTCTTTCGGCGCTTCAAAAGCAGCGCGTGCGCTCGGATCGTCGAGTGGTGACATGGATACTTTTTTGGACTCTAGTGTGGTTCAAAGCCCATACCAACGATTGCACCAGTCAACCTTCGCAAAGACGCAGCCATCGCGATGTTGCGCAGCGAACAAAAAGGGCGCAGTCAAAAGCAATGCACAGCGGACAAGAGCCGCGCAACAGGCCAGCATGCAAGCAAGCAGGCCAAGTCTGCGGCAAAAGCTCACAAACTCGTCCGGCCAAACACTGCGGGCCGGGGGCACCTCTGTGACCACGGCCCGCAGCGCGCAACAGGAACTAGGGCTGACCCTAGCTCAGAGTTTCAGCAAATCGCGGATCTTGCGCAGCGGTGCGAACTCAACGCCGAGCGCGCTGGCTTCTTTGTATTCCTGTGAGTCGGCGATGCTCGTGAAGCCGTCGCCAGCCTCATTGATCGCATCATCACCAAGCAAAACCGTGTCCACGCCTGGACCCATCTTCTGCACGACTGTGTTGCCGAGGTTCTTCAACAACATCGCCAACTGATCCTTGTTGTAGGGATAGCTGAAGCGCCCCATGAGGTAGATGGTCCGCTTGTTGGCACCATTCGCGCTGAACAGCTCGTTGTACAACTCGTCGCCTTCGCGAACTGCGTCGGTGAGCGGATCGCGCACTTCGGAGAGCGTGACCTCTGCTTTGTCCTGCTCAACGCGCACTACGGTTGCGTATGCCTTCACCACGGTGGAGTTCTTGTTCAGCACACGAAAAATCGTGCCAGGCTGCAGCATGTCCTTGCGGCCGAGGTTGATAAACGCAGCAGTGACACCAGCCTTGGCGACGATGATCTTGCCGTCAACCACAGCCATCGGCGAGCGCAGCTTGTCCTTGCTGGTCAGCGCGCTGTTGTGCATTTTCAGCTTGCCGATGTCGTTCGACAGCACCTTCTTCTCAGCGGCGGCAGCTTCTTTGGCGACATTGAGTTGGTCATTGGTGTCGCGCACGCTGCTCGTAAGCGCGCTGATGTTGGTGTCTTTTTGCGACAGCGAGGCCGTGTATTCTGCCTTTGCCTGTTCGAGCGCCTGACTCCATTCCGACGCCTTCTTGGTGTGCTCGGAAGTGGCTTCGCCAAAGCTCTTCTCAACGGCAACCTTGTCGGCCAACGCCATGTCGCGCTCGCCACCGATATCTTTCTCGCGCTGGAGCTTGTCGTTCACCAAGGCAACCGCTGCCGAGCACAGGCCCTCGATACCCTTGGCATCGGAAAGGCCGAGCGCCTTGGAAAAACTATCCATGCGCTTTTTGAGGTCGGCGGGACTGATCACGCCGGTCACCCCATCCAAGGTAGCTCCCGAGTAAACCGTACCACGGCCTTCGTATTTGCCGGGCAACTCAATCACGCGGCCAAGGTCCTCTACGTAGTGCGTAAACAGCAACTGCTTGCCGGCCATGGTCTGCATGTCAGCTTTGGCGTTGGCCAAGGCTTGAACCTGCTCCGCGTTGGTGTTTGCCACCGAGTAAGCCCAACCCACGGCGCCCAGAAAAAGCACCAGGACCAGGATGAAGAACATGATCGGGACGTGAGCGGCGCCGCTCTGGCGAGTGTGCATTGGAACCGAACTCCGGAAGGGGTCTATCGCGGCCCGGCAGCAACCGGACCAGCCAATCAAGGGGGGACGTTGAAGTTATGCCTCTAGGCGAGGTTCTGCGACACCCATGATTTTTTGCAAAGCCATGAGCAGGCGCGGTGAATCGATCAGCAAGCTGAACGGTCCATAATGCCGGGGAACGCAGGCTGGGGATTCTAGAAAGACAGCAAAGGCTAGGTCAAGGCACGCCCAAGAACGCTTGCCAGAACCTAGGGTCCATGCGCAGGATGTCCCTGCGTGTCCGCCCCCACCCCAACGACTCCCGGATTGGTGTTCCGTCCAGCCATTCCTTGCGTGATTGGCCTCGTGGGCGGGGTCGCTTCCGGCAAGTCTGCGGTCGCCAAGGCGTTTGCCGCCCGTGGACTTTGCCACGTGGATGCGGACCAGCACGCGCGCGACGTAGTCGGCCGAACGGAAATCCTCGCGGCATTATGCAGCGCGTTTGGCGCAGACATCCTGGATGAGCAGGGCGCGCTCAACCGCGCAGCATTGGCCGACCGCATCTTCGCGGACCAAACGGCGCGACTGCGGCTGGAAGCCATCACTCACCCAGCGATTCGCGCCGCCATTCTGACTGCCGCCGAGGAAGCACTCAGCGCGGGGCAATCGGTGTTGCTTGACGTGCCCTTGCTACTCGAAGCCGGCCTGATCAGCCGCTGCGACGTGGTGGTATTTGTCCATGCCAGCGATGCCGTGCGTGCCGCGCGTGCGGCAAGCCGTGGCTGGAAAAGTGGCGAACTCGCACGGCGCGAAGCGGCGCAGGCACCCCTCGCCGAAAAACGCATGCGGGCAAAGTTCGTCATCGACAACGATGGACCGTTGCCACTTACGCATGGCCACGTCGACGACCTGTTGCGCAAGCTGACGGCTAGCCTGTAGTGACTGCGAGAAAAGATTGCGTCAGCGCACCGTCCGCCAGCGCGCGACATCGTCAGCAGAGGCACTGCGCCCAAGCAAGCCAGCAAATAGGCCACAGGTTTTGGCCCAACCAATGGCTGGACTCGACAGCAACAACAGCGGCAGCAGCAACACATCAAACACGAGCCACGAAAACCACTGCGCAGGCCTGCCGTGAGCGCGCAGGTAGTGAACGCAATTCTTCGCCATCAAATACTTGCGCAGCGAAGAACGCGCACCGCCGCTCGATGCGCCGGACGAATGGACGACCCGCACCCACGGCAACCAAAGTAGCAAGCGGCCATTCTTGCGCAGCCGCCGACAGAGGTCGACGTCTTCCCAATAGAGGAAGTAGCTGCCGTCAAACCCGCCGGCCGCGGCTAGGTCCGCGCGGCGAAACAAGACGCAGGCGCCAGGCAGGAAGTCGCGCGCGCACGGACCATCGGTGAGCTTCGCTGGCAGCTTGCCATGCCCGCAGAGGCGCAGCGTATTGGGGTAAAAACCAATACTGCCACCCTGCGCCCAAACTTTGCCATCAGGAAACACCACCGTTGGCGCCACCGCCGCAAGCCGTGGATCGGCGGCGAGCGTGTGGAGCAGCGGTGCGATGCAACCAGGCGGCAGCCGCAGGTCGTTGTTGAGCACCAGCACATACTCAGCGTTCACTTTCGCTGCCCACAAAAGCCCGTGATTCATCGCCGCGGCAAAGCCGAGATTTTGCGCGAAGCCAACGAACTGAGCGCGATCTGAAGCAGCGGCCACCGCCGCGCTGAGTAGCAGCGGCGAGTCATCGGCAGAGCCGTTGTCCATCACCAACGCCAACAGACCTGGCTGCTGCAAAGCGAGCAAATCGCTGAGGCACTGCAACGTGAGCGAGGCCTGCTGCCAGTTGAGCATCAGCGCTGCGATCCTCGGCGCGGCTTCAGCCACAGAGCCTCCGCACGACGAACCAATAGCCAGCAAACAGACGATCCAACACACGCCGGACCATCGCCGTAAAACCACGCTCAGCGATCCCGGGATTGACGGTCATCGGCAACGCCACGAGCAGCGCGCGGTCAGGGACCGTGCGTCCGCTCTGCGCACACTTGCGCGCGGCAATCGCGGTCGGGATCAACTTCAGCAGGTCCCACTTGCCGCGCCACCATTCGCGCACATGGCCGCGCTGATGACCAAAGATCGCGTAGACCACGCCGTACAGCAATTGCGCTGGCAGCGTCAAAAAGAAGGTGCGCCAGCGCATGCAAGTCAGCAACACGAACCAGCGGTTGCGACTGTGCAAAAACGTCCGCTGCCCCGAGTAGTGGTCGGATGCCTTGCGCACCGACAGGCCTTTGGTGCCAGCTTTGTGTATGCAGGTTGCATCCGCAGCGAGCCGAATCGAATAGCCCCGCATGCGCAACTTGTAGGAGAACTCGTTGTCCTCATAGAGAATGAACAGGCACTCGTTGAACCCACCAACCTCGCGATAAACGCTCTTCTTCGTCAAAAAACAGAGCGCGATCGCCGCGCCGATCGGCACTTTGGGCGAGTCCGCCATCGCGAGCGGCTGAAACCAGTTGCGCAACACCAGCGTGCCCAAAAAATGGATGTCCGCGCCGTCATAATGAATGATGCTCGGGTTGTCGCCGCACAATGATCTAGCCTGGACCATCGCCACACTCGAGTCCTGTTGCATGGCAACGCTCATTGCCGCAAGGGCACCGGGGGAAAGCACCACATCGTTGTCGAGCAGCAGACAATGCTCATGACTAGCGATGCGAACGCCTTCATTGCGCGCAAGGCATGGCCCACCATTGCGCCCAGTATCAAACACTCGCACGGTCGGAAAGTTTACCGCGAGCCACTCGCGCGAATCATCATCGGAATGATTGTCGACAACGATCACCTCATCCGGGCAAGGCACTTGCGCGAACAAGGCAGTAAGGCAATCGGGCAGATACGCCCGACCGTTCCAGTTGACGACGATGGCAGAAATCACGAGGGGCTATGGATCCTACGCGCACAAAGTCATCTAGGCTCGTGTTTCTAAAACTGGTCGCGCGCTGCAAAAGACCCAGCGAGGCGAGGCTTCGCGGGCGAGGCTTAGATAACGGGTGACCGCCTCCCACAAGGCGATCACCCTCCCTTGCAAATCAGTCTCACTCTCTCACTCTCTCACTCTCTCACTCTCTCACTCTCTCACTCTCTCACTCTCTCACTGTCGCCAAGCCCGCCGTGCCTGCTGCCAGTTGCCCAACAGCAAACCCGAATGGTTTCGAGAACAGTTTCTTGCAAGATCAGCAGTCACTGACCCTACCTGAGTAAAATGACTCAGGAGTGGCGGATGCCCTTCAATAAATCTTGTTTTTCTCTAGCAAGCGCCACTAACTGAGCACTAACAGCCTAGGCAGCTGGTTTTTTGAACCCCATCGCCATATGCCTGTGCCGCTTGGCTGGCCTTTAGCGGCGCCGAAAATATTCTTTACCAACGAGCACTCCGGCCAAAAAACGGCCTCAGCGGAGCGGCGGCTCGAAGTCTGGATGCTTACAGACCTGCCGATGCCGCAGGCAATGCGGCAGGTAATAGAGAGCCGCAATCGACGCCTTCAGACAGACCCACCAACCACGCTTTACTGAGCGGATGTTCTCAAACAACCCAATCGTGCCTACGGCATCCGCAACCGCACCGCCCTGCGCCTTCTGCTTGCCGCCAAGTCGCTTGCCGATGAACCGGAACGGAAACGCCAACACTTGGCTCCACGGCAGATACTTGAAGGCGTAGAGCCAGAAATTGCGGACATGGAAGTAAAGGCTGCGCGCGCCATGGCGCATTCCGAATGGCGCTTTGTGAAAGACCTCCACTGACGGCAGCATCTTTACGCGGTAACCGAGATTGAGCAGGCGAGTAGTCAGATCGCGCTCGTTGCCAAAGATGAACAGCCGCTCGTCGTAGTATCCCGCCTTGCGGATCGCTTCGTGCCGGGCCATCGACCCGCACCCGCGAAAGGTCGCGAGATAACGCTCCGAGTTGACCAACGGCGAGTCCTTATACCAGTCTGGCATCTCCGGCTCGATCACCTTTGGCGAGAGGATTGCAGTGGTAAGGGGTTCTTGCGCAAACTTCGCCAACATCTGTTCGATGAACCTTGGCGGCAGTACCACATCGTCATCGAGGATGCCGACGAACTCGCCGCCCGCACTTGCGAAACCAATGTTGAAGGTCTCGCACGCCCCGTAGGCCGAATGCGGCATGCAGACGAGCTTCACTTGGGGAAACTCAGCGCGGACCATTTCTTTTGTGCCATCGAGCGAGCAGTTGTCGACCACGATGATCTCGTCGGCTGGCACGGTTTGTTGCAGGCAAGCGCGCAGGTTGTCGCGCAGATCGGCTTGCCGGTTCCATACCGAGATCACGAGGCTGACCGTTTGCCTGCTCACGACTCATCCCTCAGCAGCAGACGCTGCAGTGGATCTGCAAGTGCAAAGGCGCGGGCGAGTTGAGTTGGCAAGAGATCGGCATAAAGCTCGGCATAGGTGACGTTGCCGGTGTCGATATTTACGGTGGCCGCGCGATCGCGGTGCTCGCTGAGTTTGGCGAAGTCAATGTAGGCAAGCTGGCTCGCATAGGCCTCACACGCATGCCGCTTCAGAGCGTAGACGTCCGTCGTGTCAAACAAGGTGCCGCCAGGCGGGACATGATTCACGCCGTATAAAAGACACCGGCAATCGGCCGGCAGTGCGTCTGCGGCCATCACCACCGCTGCGCCAACCGCGCGATGATCGCGGTGCGCTTCGCCAAACCAAAACGAGTAGAGCGTCGCCGGCTTGATCTCGGCGAACAGCGCGCGCAGTAGCACGGCCAGTTCGGAAAGGTGCTCTGGCACGAAGCCGTCGGGGAGGTCAAACCTGCGCGGTGCCGTGATCCGCAGGCGGCGCAACGCTTCTTCCCCTTCACGACGGCGAATGGCGCGGATGTCGCCAGTCTTGCCAAGAGGATCTCCCGAAGCACCATCCGTGACGTGGACTACGGTCACTGGATGCCCCTGCAACCCGTGCCAAGCAAGCAGACCACCGGCGCCGATCACTTCATCGTCGGGATGCGCGGCCAGCACCAGCACCGGCGGCCGCACAATGTCCTTCGGCAACAACGGACTAAACAAGTGCTTCATAAAATGGCCTCCGCTACTACCCGGTCGTAGATCGCACGATACCGCGCCGCCGCCAATGCGATCGTCGGCAACTCGGCAGGAATCGAAGCACGCAGGCGCTCGAGTGCCGCGCGATCCGCGACCAGCGTGCGCAACGTAATTGCGAGCAAGGCGAGTGAGGTCACCAGCACCCCGCCAGTGCCCGCCCGCTCGGCGAGTGCCCCCTGATCGCTCACCAACACCGGCACGCCGTGTGCGAGCGCTTCATCAACGACTAGCCCGTATGTCTCCTGGCACTTCGACGGAAACACCGCCAACTGCAATCGCACCGCTGGATGCGGAGTCAAAGGCCCATAAGCACCACTGCAGACCAGCTGGACTCCGAGCTGGCCGGCGCGCGCGCGCACTGCACGTAGAAACACCTCGGACAGGAACCGGCCGGCGAGGTGCAACTCACAGTCGAGGCCAGCGGCCGCCTCGACGAGTTCGAGCACGCCCTTCTCAGGCACGAGGTTGCCAAAGGTGCCGATGCAGAGCCGGGCGGTTTTGGGCGGCAGCACGGCGCGCCCGGCAACGGGCACAGGATGGAGCACGCCATGCGGGATCACTTCGATCGCTCGCGAAACAGGCAGGTGCTCGCTCACCATCCGCGCGGCGGTGGTGCTCGGCGCAGTGAGAGCCATCGCCGCCTCGACTTCATTGCGAACCTCGCGGTCGCGACCGGCAAGGGCCTCACGAATCACAACAATGTCCGGATGCCGCAGATCCTGATTCACACATTCAGCACATGGCGAGCGATCCGCGCCTGTCGGGCACACGATGCCTGCGGGCGGCAAGCGGAAGTAGCGCGGACACGTCACCCAGACATCGTGGAAGGTCAACACGGACGGAATGCCAAGCCGACGCGCCATCGAAATCGTGCCGCTGCCAAAACTCGCGAACGAATGAACGTGCAACACATCCGGCTGCTGTTCGCGCAGCAGTTGTTCGGTGAGCGCCAGCACGCGCGGCCGATGCAGGCCGCCACCATCCCATTCGTCCATCTTCTTGAACACGCGCAACACCGTTATGCCGTCATGCTGCTCGCGCCGCAGGTCCTGCCCTGAATGCACGGTATCGCTGGTGCAAAGAACCAGCACCTCGTGGCCTGCAAAACCCAGCTCGCGCGAAAGCGCCGCCGCTACCATTTCGGTCCCCGCGCGAACTTCCGGCGGGTAGTTGCCGCAAAGGAATGCGATCTTCACGGCGCCCTCAGCTCCCGAATCTGCGTTTGCAGAAAAGCCAGTTCGGCGGCACGTCGCTCGGGGTCGTTCTTGCACCGGTGCTCGATCTTGATGCGCTCTTCGCAGATGCGCAGGCGAACGCACAAGCGCAACCACAACACAGACCAGCTGCCGTAGTGCTTGCGATAGTAAGCGATCCGGTTTTTGTGCCAGATAACCAGCATGCGGGCAAAGCACTTCGTGCTCGCGCCGCGGTGATGCATGACTTCGGCGGCCACGCTGTAACGAACCTTTCTGCCGTCGCTAAACAGCCGCTTGCTGAGATCGACGTCGTTGAAGAACAACGACAGATCTTCATCGAGCCCACCATAACGCAGCCACTCAGCACGACGCATGACGAAGCACGCGCCAGGCGGTTGCGGCACATCGCGCGAGGTCAAATGATCGAAGTCGGACATCAGGTAGCGCGCCTGGATCCACGAGCCCGGCCACCACTTGCCAAACCACGAGTCAAAACACAATGCCGACAACAGCGATGGAAAGCGCTGGCAGGCACGCTGAACCGTGCCATCGGGATCAACCAGCTTTGGCGCAACCCCGCCGTAGTCGTTGTTCGCCTGCAGAAAATCGACCAACCCGTCGAGTGCGCCTTCTCGAACTTCTGTGTCGCTGTTGAGCGTGCAAACAAACTCACCGCGCGCCACCGCTGCGCCCTGATTGTTGCCGGCGGAATAGAGCCGGTTCTCGGCGTTGCGCAGTAACACCACTTGCGGAAAGCTGCTGGCAATCGCGTCGGCCGAGCCATCGTGACTGCCATTATCGACGACAATGACCTCGCGCGGATGCCGTGGCGACTCTGCGAACAACGCGCGCAGACACGCAAGCACGAGTTCGCGGGTGTTCCAGTTGAGGATCACAACGGACAGCGTGGGGTCTGTCATTTATCCCCCGACGGGCAAAGCGACCGCTGCGGCTGCTTGATGCACGCAGGTGTAGCGCCACGTGCCAACCTGCTCGAAACGACCGTCACTGAGGTCGAACACGCGCAACCAGTAGGTAGTAGGCGCGAAGTTGGCGAACACCGCTGCCGATGGCGTCCAACTGTCGCCACTGCTGACCAGGCCGCCACTCAGATAAAAACGGCTATCGAGCGAAACGAGCAGCAGGAAACTTTTACAGGTGCGCGGCAACAACAAGTATGGCGGCGCATTTGTGGCCCCGAGATCGATGCAAGGCTCCGCGGACGGCGGTCGCCGCAATCGCTGCAGCTTTGGGGTCCGCACGGCCCACTGACAAAACGAGAGCAGCCAGCCGCCGAACGCGCCATACCACTTGCGGAAGTAGAGCGCCTGGCTGATGTCGTGCCGCGTCATCACGATGCCGTGGTCGGTCTGACCGGATCGGTTCACAAAGTGCACCAACTTGGCATCCGGCACCTGCACGAGCAGCTTGTTGGCGCGGCGCAGGCAGCGCGAAAGATCTGCGTCCTCGTAATAAAGGGGGTAACGCTCGTCCATGAGACCGAGCGAAACAAAAACACTGCGCTCGATAAGGAATAGGCACCCCGACATCATCCGCAGGGCGAGCGGCGCCTTCGCCTCCCACACATCGAGCCATCTCTGTGCGAGCCGCTTGGAATACCTTCGGCGCACGGCCGGCACGAAGTCGCCGAGCGTCGTCAACAGCAAGTCACTGACGGACGGCAACGTGTTGGGCGGCAGCTTGCCGAGATACTCGCGATCCCAATAGCCCTTTGGCACCACGCAGCCAACTTTGGGATGCGTCTCGAGGTGGCGTTGCAGTGCGCCAATCAGGCCTGGCTGAAACTCCAGGTCCGGATTACTGACGAGAATCCAGCGACCGCGACTGCGATGGAACGCAAGGTTCACGCCCTTGCTGTAGCCGCCGTTCTCAGTGTGCAGAATCAGCTGGCCACACAACGGATCGCCAAAGTCATTTGCCACCTCGGCGAGCGCGGCACGCAGGCCCTCGATCTCAGCTGCTTGCCGATGCGGCGAAGCGTTGTCGACGACGATGACTTCGAACGGCATCACGCTGCCGTCTGGCCGAGTTGGTGGATTGCGACGCAAAGATTGCACCGCTGCCGCACAGTCGCGCCAGGTGTTGTAATTGACGATCAGGACCGAAAGTTCGGCCGTCACGTCACCGCCTTGGCTGCGAGGGACTCGATCTTCCACTCGTGGTCCTGCAAGAACAGGCCCAAGTCCCGGGTGCGGTTCTGCACAACGAGCTTCTGCTCAACAGGCCGCTCGTGGTGACGGTGCAGGCCACGCTCGTCGAGCAACCACACCGGCAGGTTGTACTCGCCACTCAACAGGCGCAGGTTTTTCATCGTCAGCGTGACGATGCAATCGTCGTGGTCAAAGGTCAGGTTCTCGAGTTGGGAGCTGTGGGCAAAGCAAAGCGTGCCTTCGCTGCGCATCACGCCAACGGCAACGGAGAGGCGACAAGGCTGATTACCGTTCCTGATCAAAATCCGCACCGCCACGTCGTCACCAGGCGCAAACTTGTGGCGCAGCGCGCCGGTGTTCGGGTCAATCAACTGCGCCGACATTACGCGTGGGTGCTCGCCACGGCCGCCCGGCTGCAGGGCATTTTCGCCGCCCGTAGTCGGCAGTTCTTCGTAGCCGGCCTTGTCCGGAGTGTCGCGCTCCTGACTCTCCCAGGTTGCGTATTCGTTGGTCACGGCAACCGCATCGCCGATCATCTTCATCGCGCCATCACGCAACCAGATCGCCTGCTCACAAAGTTGCCGCACGTCGTAGAGCGAGTGCGAACAGAAGAACATCGTCTTGCCGCGCTTCTTGTAGTCGTGAATCTTGTCCACGCACTTGCGCTGGAAAGAGATGTCACCGACGCCAAGAATCTCGTCGATAATCAGCACGTCGGGATCGGTCGCGACCGCAACGCTAAAGCCAAGGCGTGCCGCCATGCCCGAACTGTAGGTGCGAACCGGCGCTTCGATGAACTCGCCCAGTTCGGAGAACTCAAGAATCTGGCCCAGCTTCTTCTCCGCTTCCTTGCGCGAGAAACCCATCATCGCCGCGTTCATCAGCACGTTCTCGCGGCCCGTGAAGTCCGGGTGAAAGCCTGCACCGAGCTCAAGCAGCGCCGCGACGCGACCGCGCACGGTGTAGCTACCGGCCGTCGGAAACGTCGTACCAGTGAGGATCTTCAGCATCGTCGACTTGCCCGCGCCGTTCTTGCCGATGAGCCCAGTGCACTGGCCTGGCTCAACCTTGAACGAGATGTCGCGCAACGCAGAGACCTCCCGATGCATTTTCCGCTTCACCCACGGCAAACGCTCGATGATGCGATTATACGGGTTGCCGTAGAGCCGATAAATCTTACTGAGGTTCAAGACCTCGATGCTGGGCGTGATCAGGCTCATACTAAGTCTGCGTATTTGTGCTTCCGGCTGGTGAAGACTGCGTAGCCAACAACTAGGAACAGCACCGCCCACACCGCTGCGTTCAGTAAGTGATCCGAGAGATTGCCGTAGTCCACAGCCACACCGTTCAGCGTCGAAGGGTGCGCGCCAAGACATAGCCGGTGCGCTTGAACCAGCGGATACGCAGGATTGAACGCGAGCATCTGCTCAAGCCAGGGGACATTTTCTATCAACTGTTTTGGCACCCAGAACACTGGCGTCAAAAACATCCAGGCCGACGCAATGATCGACCAGAGCTGGCTCGTATCGCGCGCAAAAACGTTGCCGTTGGCGAGCAGTAAGCCAAGGCCCAGCGAGAGCATAAACTGCAGCACCAGGACGACCGGCAGCAAGAGCAGTTCGAGCCCTGGGGTAAGGAGGCCAAACCAGAGTCCAACCCCTACGCACACAAGTGCGCCGACGAGGTAGACCACCATCGCTACCAGGATCACCGGCACTGGCAGCAGTTCACTTGGGAACGCGACCTTCTTCACCAAGTTACCATTGTCTGTAATGCAGGTGCACGCCCTGCCTAGTCCCTCAGTCAGCGACGCGAAGACGATGACGCCGCTAAACATGTAGAGCGCGTATTCGGGCGATGGCGCGGTCCCGGTCCCCGGCCTGCCAAACAAGTAGCCGAACACGAAGTAGTAGATCGCGAACAGAAACATCGGGTGGATGAGCACCCACAAGAGGCCAAGGACCGAACCGCGGAAGCGGCCGAGCAGTTCGCGGCGGAAGAAGTTCTGAACTAGATAGCGGTGTTCCCAAATCGTTTTTGGGAACCCGAGCACCGGCAGCAGGTGCTGCAGCACGCCCTGATCGGCATCTTCGGCAGAGTAAGAACGTTCCAGAGGATCGATGGAGGCACTCACGGTTGGTCACCCTAAATCGGGCCAATTACTCTTGGATGTAAAGTAGAAAGCTGCCGTCGCCAGAGCCCACGCGGACAACCGCTGCGTAGGCACCGCTGTCATGGCTACTTGCCAGTCTCCGGCGCACTTTTGCCATTCAAAGACCGCTCCGGGGTAACTTCAACAAGTCTACGCTGCAGCGCATCACCAAAGAAAAACTCGCGTTCCTGATCCTGACCAGCGTCGGACCAGTCACGTTCTTCGGGATTCTTGGACCGCTTCAGGTCCTTCACTTTTTGTTGGGCTACCAGGAACCGGATCGAAAAGCCCTCGCTGGCCGAGCCTTTGTCTAGCAGGATCTCGACGCGCAAGCGGAACCGCCCAGGCCGCCAGGCTCCCCCTTGCGGTAGCACAAAGGAACGCCATTGGGAGGTGTAGAGGCCAAGGCCGCGGTCAGCATCAGGCGTCGGCGCAAAGCCATTGCTGCGAGCGATGTATTCGATGGCATCGCTGACCTCGGCCACCTTCATCGGACCCGACTGGATTTCCTGCCATCGCTCCACGGTGCCACAAGCCGTGAAGACAACCAGACTGAAGGCCAACAGGACTAAACGTTGCGTCATGTGTTCGTGCGCTGCAAAAAATGCGCGGCGACCCGACCGGGCTCCGGCCAGCCTTTAGTATAAGACTTCACGTGCCCGATCGCTCGCAGCCCTTCCTATTCGATCTCGATGGAACGCTAGCCGACACCCTCGGCGATATCGCCGCCAGCACCAATCATGTTCGCGCACAGTGGCATTTGCCGCCACTCCAGGAAGGCACGGTGCGGGAGTTTATCGGCCACGGCGCGCGCGCGTTGCTGCAGCGGTCACTTGCCGAGTTGCAGCGCCCGGCAAGCGATTCGCTTTGGGACGAGGCTTATGAGTGCTACGCACACCACCATCAGTCGCAGTGCACAAAGACCACCAGGCTCTACCCCGGCGTTCGTGAGCATCTGCACTATCTGCAGCAGAACTCGCATCCGCTGGCGATCGTCACCAACAAACCCGAACGATTTGCCCTCGCCGTGGTTCGCCACCTCGGACTCGACAAGGTGATCGAGGTCGTCATCGGCGGCGACACGCTACCGCAGCGCAAACCTGACGGAGCCCCACTGCGCACAGCACTTCGGCGAATGGGCTGCGCAGAGGGCGCGCACGGCACGATGGTCGGCGATAGCGAAACGGACCTGCTAGCTGGCCGCGCCGCTGGGTTGCGCACGATCGCCTGCATCTTTGGCTATCGCCCTGAAGCAGTGCTGCGGGCGGTCGGCGCCGATCTTTTTTGGCGTGCATTTGGCGTCGCCGCCGAGACCTTCCCTGGCAACTAATTGGGCTTCAGCCAGAACACCGGATCGCCGCCACCTTGTGGATCTGGGATCGGAATAAACGCAAACGCAGCTTCGAGTGCCTGCAGCAATGCGGGGCCCGCCATGTCGGGCGGGATCTCGGAGGTGGCCTTCTCAGCGCGCATGAACGGCGCCGGGTCGAGCAGGTAGTTGCGCGTCCGCTGTGGCATCAACAACGCGACACCCCGGCCTGTGAGCTTCTGCAACTCGGCAACAATCCCTTTATCAGAACCCGTCGCAACGAACGTGGTGCACGGCATCGCCGCAGTCTCGCGAATGGATAAAAAGTTCCGGCCAAGCGGCTGCCCCGGCCCAGCCCACGGCAAAAGCCGTTCGTAGCCAATCGACATTTCTCTGTGCGTGCCAAGCAGCACAAGGAATGGACGATTCTGCGCCGCCACTTCGAGGTGCTGCACGAACCGCCGGTGTTCGCCTGCGTCGGCAAGTCCCGGCTGAAAAGGCCGCAACGAAATCGGCGCGGACAACGCCAGCAGCACGCTGATAAAAGCGAGCACTGCGGTCACCCGCTGCGGCAGTGAGGCGACCGTCAGCAGCACGGCCGGGAGCATCATTGGCAACAGGTAGGCACCGTTCTCTTTCTCAAACACCAACTGGCGCACGCAGAGATATAGGAACGGGCAAAGGCCAATGAGGAACGCAAAAAACTCCGCGCGCAACGACCGTCGGAACACTGCGAAAAAACAAGTCGCCGAGACTGGCAGCAGCGGCCACAGCCACTCTTGCAGGAAGATCACGCCGGCATAGTCGATGGTCTGCGGACGGTTGATCGAACTTTCCTTTGCTAAGGCCGAGGCGAGATCGGCGTGCACGCCATAGAACCCAGGGAACACGCGCGGCAACACAAAAAAGAGCACGACGTGCACGCTGCCCGCCAACACGGACAGCACGACATCGCGCGTTTGTATTGGCCGGCGCCGCGCAAGAAAGAACGGCAGCAACCAGGCAGGCAGCAGCAGGCCAGAGCTGTGCATTAGAAACGCGCAATGCGTGAGCACTGAGAGGCAAATCATGCCGAGCACAGTCGGCCGCTTTATTTGCACGGTCGTCCAAAAAAACGCAAGCCCGACGACCGCCATCAACGGCGCGTGCAGTTCCACCACGCAGCCAAACAGCATCGCGGCAGGACACGCAGCGAGCAGCAGCGCGGCGCTGGCTCGACGTACACCATCAACGCATAACCGCCGCAGCCCTGCGACGAACATCGCCACCCCGGTCGCCATCCCGAGCGCCGAGAACGAGGTGAAAACCCGGAACATCGAACCATCCAGATGCAGCAGGTGCAAAATCTGGTGCCACACCGTGAACGCTGGCAGATAGCCAACGTGCCACGGGTGCTGTCGATGCACGTCAAACAACCAGAGCAGGTCTGGGCCGTCAGTTTTATAAAACGTCTCGGCGCCGTAGCCGACATACAGGCCAAAAGTCAGCAAGAACCATATGGCTGGTTCAAACCTGCTCGCTTTTCGGGCCAAAGCCGTCATCGAATCGACTCTCGGGTAAGCGACCTCAGCATCCGCTGGGCGGCTCGCCACTCGGGTTACGCCTTGCGATCGCTGAGCACGATCTTGTCACGCCTTCGGAAGATCAACCGGATCGGCACTTCCGGACAGTTGAAGTTGTCGCGCAGCACCTGTGAGAGATAGCGCTCGTATTGGCCATCGAACAGCTTCGGATCGTTGACGAATACCAGCAGCGTGATCGGATCGGTTGCGATCTGCGTACCGTAGAACAGCTTCGGGAACCGCCCGCGGCCCTGTGGCAGCAGCTTGTCGCGGGCCGCTTGGAGCACCGCATTGAGCCGACCGGTCGACATCTCGGTGCGAGCTTGCGCCTGCAACTCGAACAGCAGTTCGATCACCGGCCCCACGTTGGTGCCATCCTTCGCCGATAAGAACGCAATCGGCGCATGGTCCAGTCCGGGTAGCTGCTGACGCATGTAGGTATCCCACTTCTTCAGATCGACATCGGGCGCAAGGTCGATCTTGTTGCCGACCAGAAGCACCGGCTTGTGATGCTCAACGCAGTAAGCGGCAACACTCTTGTCGACCTGGCTGACGGAATCGCGCACATCAAACAGGTGGATGACCATCTGCGCGCGGCGGATGCTCTCCGTGCTGCGCGCATGACTGAACATCTCGATCGCGTGCTCAACGCTCTTCTTCTTGCGCACGCCAGCAGTGTCGATCGCAAGCAGGCTGCGACCGCCCAGCTGAAACTCCACGTCGACGGCATCGCGCGTGGTGCCCGGCATCTCGGACACAATCACACGATCTTCGCCACACAGGCGATTGATCAACGTGGACTTGCCTGAGTTGCGCTTGCCGACGATGGCAAACTTGAGCACCTCGACATCTGGTTCGTCCTCAGCATCGGTCTTCGGCGGCAGCGCGGTGACCAGTTCGGTGAACAGGTCCGTGATGCCAAATCCATCGCGCGCGCTGACGGCAATCGGCTCACCAAAGCCCAAGCGCAACCACTCGGCGATGACTTGCTCTTCCAACCAGGTCTCCACCTTGTTGGCGACCAGCAGCAACTTCTTGTTCAGTCTGCGCAGCCGCCGTGCAACGAGGTCATCACCTGGGACACGCCCCTCCTTGCCATCGACGACGAACAGGATCAGATCGGCCGTCGCCATTGCGACCGCAATCTGCGCGTCGATATGGTCCTTGAGCTGTTCCTCATCCACCATGCCAAGCCCACCGGTGTCGGTGAGCTCAAACCGGCGGCCATCGTGACGCATGACCACTGTGACACGATCGCGCGTGACGCCAGCCGTGGGCTCAACGATCGACACGCGTCGGCCGACGAGCCTATTGAACAAGCTCGATTTGCCGACGTTAGGTCGGCCGACGATCGCAATGCGGGGCAGATTCATGGAAAGAGGGTGAAGGAAGCTACGGTCCACACCCCGATCCTCCTAGCAACCCGTTGAAGAAAGGCTGGGATAACGCCCAAAGGCCGCACGCTTGGTCGCACAAAGTCACTGCGTTGTGACGCGCGCAACGCGGCGACCAAGGACGATGCTATTTCCCTGCCAAGAGCCGCTTGGTAGCACGCAACAGATCCCAATCTGCCCTCGTGCAGGGCTTGCAGCGCAACCAAAATTGCGCGGCGCTGTGCTTGCCCAATCGCCGCCCAATTGCCGCCGAGCAAATGCCGCGAGAAGCCGCACAGCCAACGGCTCCGCTCGTTGCCAAAAAAGTTGCAGGCGGAACATTTCGATTCGCTTTTGTTCGCAACGCTTTCTTGTTGGGGATGACGCGGCCGCGCAATCGAGCCCTGCCAAACTGACGAACGGCTACGCACTGGACTATTGCCCTAGCCCCGTTCACTTGCCGACCAACAGCAGGCAGTTCTAGTCGCTTGCGAGTTTTCGGGGACAGTCCGCGAGGCTTTCGTCCGCCAGTGATCGAACTAGTCCACAATCACCGCCGCGATTCGAGTGCCAAGGCTGCCGCACTTTTTTTCACACTACCCAAGCTTTAGCCACCGCGACCGCCAATCACGCGCCACCCAAAGACCTCGTTCTAGCAGCGCTCTTTTGCGTTGCGAACCCACCATGACTGCAAGGGTCCATACGACCGTTGCCCGAAAACGACGGCCATGGCGGGAACCGGAACCCCGGGCTGACTTCTGGCCACCCCACTTGCTGACCGGCGAAACTCCTGCACGCACTGCGCAAGCGACCCTAGTCAAACGGGTTGACCGGTGCACGCCCGCCAACCGCGCCATACGCATTAGCGCACATCCGGAACGACGCGCGGTAATGACCTAGTTGGTGCAACCCTGCTCTGCCGTTTTGCATATCTTAACAAGCTATGACCAACTGCCTTTTCCGCCCCGTAGTGAACATCATTGCCGTTGCCGCAATCGTGGCAAGCCTTCCCGCCCAGTGGTCATCAAACCCGGCGATCAACCTCTCGATCGGCGACCTCGTGAGCGAGCAATCGTTACCTAAAGTGGCGGTGGCCAGTGACGGCGGTTGTTATATCGGCTGGTTTGATGTCAGCAGCGGCAGCTACGTGGTCCGCTTGCAACACCTCGACGCGAACGGCCTCGAATTGTGGCCGCACAACGGCATCGTCGTCAGCAGCAACCCGCAAAGCACCTCACTCGTTGACTGGGACCTGATCTGCGACAGCAACAACCATTGCGTGCTCGCCTTCACCGACACCCGCAGCGGCAGCGACCTCGATGTCTACGCCTATCGCATTGCGCCAAACGGCACCCAGACGTGGGGCGCAAATGGTGTAGCACTGTCAAACAACGCCGATTTCGAGGCCAACCCGCGCATCTGCGAGACCAGCATCGGCGACTTCGCGTGCGTGTGGCCCCGCGACGTTACGCGGACACTGCAATTGCAACGCATCGACGTTGCCGGCACGAAACTCTACCCGGGCGACGGCATCGCAATCCCTGGCGACACTGGGCAGAGCCCAGCATTTGCCCGCATCTGCGCGTCGGACAACGGCGCCGTGATTCTCGAGTGGGTGCGCGCACTATCCTTCTCGGCGGCCAAGCACATTCACGCACAAAAATACGACCTCGCGGGCCTCGCGCAGTGGAACGGCGGCCTGCGTCTGCCAGTGTTCGACTTAGCCTCGCTGCCAATCGCGCACGATCCCAAGATCCTCGCGGACGGCCAGGGCGGTTGCGTCATCTCGTGGCACTTCGCGCTCGGCTCTGCGTTTTCCGCGCGCGTGCAACGCCTCTCAAGTGCCGGCATTGAACTGTTCCCACATAACGGCGTTGACCTGTCGACCAATTCCAACAGCAAGTTCGATCCCGCAATCACCTGGATCCCGTCCCTGCAATCCGTGATCGCGTTCTACAACGAGCGCAACCAAGGGCAGTCACTTTGGGGCATCAGCGTGCAATGCATCAACGGGATCGGCGCCCAGGTGTTTGGCCCAACCGGCATCAACCTGCTACCGATCAACACCGACGTAAAGTTTGCGCCGGTCGCCGTGCCGCTCGACTTCGCAGGCAACCGCGGCGCCAACTGCTTCGTTCTCGTGCAACCCACTGGCTTGCAAACCAAGAATGTCGTTGGCATGCGAATCGACGAGAACGGTGTGATGCAGTGGACCCCGGTGGTCTTTGCGAGCACTGTTGCCAGTGACAAACTGCGGCTCAACGCGGCGATCTCTCGCAACGGAATGTCGGTGCTCGCGTGGGGCGACAACCGCGCCGACTTTGGCAATATCGAAGCGCAGAACGTGGACGCTTTTGGCCGGCTCGGCGATCACTCCGGCAGCGCAATCTCCTACGGCTGCGGCATCAATCCGGCAGGCAGTTTGGTGGCGATCGACCGCCCCGCGTTCGGCAGTGTTACTCGGTTATTGATGAACAACCCGCTCGGCACGCAAGCCTCGCCTTCGCTCGCGTTCATGGTGCTCGGGTTTGGTGCTGCGCCTGGCTATCCGTGTGGCGTGCCAGTCCCGGGCGTTGGCATGGCCGCCAATGGAATAGGCGAATTGCTGCTCGATCTTGCGGCCCCAAACACCAGTAGCTTTGTCGGCTTCTGGCTTGGCATCCCAAGCCAGTTTTCGCTTTCAATCCCACTCAACCTTGGCCTCGATGGCGCGCAGATCTATGCGCAGGGCGCCCTGTTCGACACTTCGATAGGCGCGTCCAACGCGATTGGGCTCACCAAAGGCATGCGTCTCACAATCGGCTTCTAGGCAACGACCGGCTACGCTTGCGCGGGTGACAAAGCCGCCAACTTCGCTCGTCGCTAGCGCAGTCCTGATCGTTAGCTTGCTTTCCGATGTGCTTTTCGCGCAAAAGCCCGAAGTAGCGCCGGTAGTCACCAAAACTGGCTCGCCTGCGGTCACGTTGGCAGTCACGCAAGCTGCATCGCCAACAGTCACGCCAGTAGTCACGCCTGCGGTCACGTTGGCAGTCACGCAAGCTGCATCGCCAACAGTCACGCCAACAGTCACGCCTGCGGTCACGCAAGCAGTCACGCAAGCAGTCACGCAAGCAGCACCAAAACAAGAGCGCGTCATCGACGAAGACCTTGTGCCATGGCGCACGGTGCGCTCGGGCGAAGGATTTCGCGCGCAGGTGTTTGGCCAGGATGTGAACGCACCAGCGCGCGACCGGCGTTATTCCAACTCTGTCGACGCGGGCATCGGTCGCGCATTTGGCGCCGATGACGCCGAACTGCAGGCCAATGCCTACGTCTATTTTTGGCGACAACCGGAGGACGGGCACCTGCTGCGCGGCGTCCTAGGCGGCATCTACGACGAACTTCTCTGGGCCGCGCCGATCCACGATTCCGGCCTGGAGCGCGTGCTCACGTTTACCAACGACACTGCGCCGTGGTCGGACAGCGAACTGGTCGACGGGGTGGCACAAGACAGCGAAGAATTAGCCTGGGGCTACGTACGCCTCGGTGTCGGCATCGGCTTTCGCCGCCGCGTTGGCGAGCAACAGGACAACCTGTTCGCGACAGATCTGATCATCGAACCAGGCCTCCTTTGGTTTGCGGACGGCGACCGCACGGCACCAACCTACGAAACACCGGAGACCACCTTTGAGCTGCGCACCCACCTGCAAATGCGGCTCGACATGCTCGCACGCAACCTGCTCGAGCTACCACACGAAGGCTTCGCGTTTGGGGCCGACCTCGTGCACGGCTTTCGCGCAGACTGGCACGACTGGGGAATGCCAGGCGACGATCTGAATCAGGGCGCGGATGGCGATACCTACCTCTCAGTCACCGGCTACGCGTTCGGCATCACCGAGTTGCCACTGATCGGCACAGAACGGCAGCGCATCTTCGCATCGGTGCACGCGGGCGATGGCGACAACCTCGATCGCTTCTCAGCACAGCGCGTTGGTGGCGGTCCCGACCGGCGCGGCATCGAGTTTGACACGACCGTCGTGCCACTGCTCCCAGGCGCGGCGCGCAACGAGTTCTTCCCCGACCACTATCTGATCCTGTCTGCCGGATTCCGCCAAGAAGTGACGTTCTTCGCATTCATCGATGCCGGTGCCGCCGTTGCGTGGCTGGATCGCGATCGCGCAGCTGCCACCGGCAGCGTTCGCCAGACCGACCAACTCAGCTCGGTCTTCACGCATCTGAACAGCGGTTTTTTCGGGGCGACGCGATTTCAACTCGGCTACGCCTACGGCTTCGACCTGATTCGCGACGGCGACACCGGCGGCAACGAAATCCTGCTGCAGGTGACCGGACGGTTCTAACGAAGTGCAGCCCCGCGCGGTCCTACTGCTGCTTGCGTTGGCCGGCACCATGCATGCCCCGGCATTGCTGGGCTTTTTCGTCTACGACGACCAGTTGCTCATCGCGCAAAATGCCCCGCTGCAGCGAGGCGACCTGTGGGCGTTGATCACAGAGCCACTTTTCGGCCTACAACAAAGCTACTGGCGGCCGCTCACTGCACTTTTTTTGTGGCTCGGCAACGCGTTTGGCGGCGCGCTCGGCATCCACCTGATCGCTTTGCTAGCACATCTGGTTTGCACGTGGCAAGTGTTCCGCATCGGCAGCACGTTGCTACTCGACCAACGTGCGGCACTGGGTGCTGCGCTGCTTTTTTCGCTGCATCCGGTGCAGGTCGAAGGTGTCGCATGGTGCGCGGCACTCGGTGATGCCCTCTGGCTCGCATTTGGCTGTTCGTGCCTGCTTGCCGCACTGCGTTCGCGCACCAAAAGCGCCGCGCTGTTTTTCGGCCTCGCATTGCTAGCCAAAGAGAACGCCATCGTCGTGCTGCCGCTCGCCCTCGCCGTGCGCTGGCAAGCAGGTCTGCCCTTGCGCACTTTGCTCGGTGCGATGCTCGCCGTGGCCGGTGGTTTTTACATGCTGCGGATGGCGGTGTTTGGCGAACTGACTGCCGGCCTCTGCCGCGCGCAGATTGACCCCACGGTGGCATCACAATGGCCGTTCGCGCCGCTCGAAATGTTTGGCCGAGAACTCCAACTACTGCTCTGGCCGTGGCCGATGTCGCCATTTCGGGTCCTTGGCTACGGCGGAGGCAGCACGATGGTGCACCATGCTTTTCCGGCGCTATGGGCGCTCGCTTGGCTAGTAGCCTTCGCTGCTTCGATCCCTTGCAAGCGGCGCTTCCTCATGTGTGCCCTGCTGATGATCGGGGTCCAACCACTGCTCGCTGCGCTGCATTGCGACCGCCTCGGCGCGTATCCGATCGCCGACCGCTATCTCGGCTCATCCGTACTTGGCCTCGCGCTATTGCTAGCACACCTTGTGCCAGCGCGCGCGCGCAGCGCAACATTTGCCCTGCTCACGCTGATTTGCGGCACCGCCACTTGGCTGCAAACGCCGGTCTGGCGCAACCAGCAACAGCTGATCGAACATGGCATCAAGGCCGCACCACGTGAGCCAATGTTGCGCGTCATGGCGGGCAACTTCGCACTCGAACAGCAAGACTTCGTGCGGGCGAGGACCCGATATGACGAAGCGCTCGCGCTCGCCGATTTGGCGGTACCTGGCTGCGAGCATCGCGCCATCATTTCTGCACAAGTGGGCATCGGCTGGTGCGAGTTGCGCGGCGAACCGCCACAGCTTGCAGCAGCGATTTTGACCTTCGAGCGCGTGCTCAACACCGATCCCATGGATGCCACCGCATGGATCGGCCTCGGCGTGGCGCACGGCATGTCCACCCATCCTGCCGATGCGGAACGAGCGCTGCGCCGCGCAACCGAACTCGCTCCACAAAATAGCCAAGCCCACTACAACCTCGCCTACTTGTTGACGCAGCAAGGCCGACGCGAGCTTGCGCGACAGAGTGCCGAGGCGGCGTTGCTTTGCTCGCCGGGCAACGAGAGCGCGCGCCAGTTGCTGCAGCAATTGAAGTGACGCGCCGAACGATCCCGTCGAACCCGCGGCATGGGAGCAGTGGCAATAACTGTTCATCGACGCTTGATCCCCGGCCACACACCAACGACCCTACCGATCAATACGAGGTAACGCATGGCGATGATTGCAGTGTTGGGCACGGGGCACATAGGCGGCAGCATGGCAGAGAACCTGCTGCAAAAGGGGCACACCGTTCGTGTCTGGAACCGTTCGCCGGAAAAGCTCGCGCCGCTCGTGCAAAAAGGTGCGATTGCGGGCAAGGACCCGGCGGACACGGTGCGTGAATGCGAGCGCGTGCACCTTGCGCTGAAAAGCGATGACGCAGTCGATGCGGTGATCGCGTTGCTGCGCAAAGGACTCGGCAAGGATGTGTTCGTCATCGACCACTCAACCAGCCTGCCAGCGCGAGTCGCCACCCGCTTCGCACAGTTGCGCGGGAGCGGGGTGCGCTACCTGTCGGCACCAGTGTTCATGTCAAAGCAGAACTGCCGCGACGCGAGTGGGCTGATGCTGATCGCAGGTCCAAAAGCCGATGCCGATGCGCTGCAGGCACCGCTGTCGAGCATGACCGGCAAGGTTTGGCATACGGGCGAACGCGCCGATCTCGCCGCGTTCTATAAGCTCGCCGGGAACGCGATCCTCATGTCGATGGTCGGCGCATTGGGCGACTTGTTTTTGATGGCCAAACACAATGGCATCTCAAATGAGCAGGTGCTCAGCCTGTTCGAAGTGTGGAAACCTGGTGCAGCACTTCCTTACTTGGGCAAAAATTTGCTGACTGCGGGCGCGGACAAAGCCAATTTTGAGTTGGGGATGGCGCGCAAGGACATGCAGTTGATGATCGACGCAACCGGCAAGATGCCGACGATCTTGCTGCACGCACTCGCGGCGGCAATGGACAAGGCGCTTGTGGATGGCCTCTGCCAAGCAGACTTCGCCGTGTTCGCGCGGCAGGATCGCTGACATGCGCGTCACCATTGTCAGTCTTACTGCTACTTTTTGCGCGCTCGCGTCGATCAGCTGCCACGGCACCAAGGCAGAAAAGCGACCGCCCAACGTCATCTTGATCGTTGCCGACGATCTCGGCTACGGCGACCTCGGCTGCTATGGCGGTAAAATCAAAACGCCACACATCGATAGCCTCGCACGAGAGGGTGCGCGCCTGACCGACTTTCATGTTGCGCAGGCAGTATGCGGAGCTTCGCGCGCGGCGATCCTCACCGGTTGTTATCCCAACCGCGTGTCGCTCTTCGGCGCGCCAAACCACACCGCAACGCATGGCCTCGCTGCAAGTGAGCAGACGATCGCCGAACTGCTCCACGACCGCGGTTACGCGACCGCCATCATCGGCAAGTGGCACCTCGGGCACCTGCCGCAGTTCTTGCCGTTGCATAACGGCTTCGACGAGTGGTTTGGCCTGCCCTACAGCAATGACATGGTGCCAAAGCCAGGCGCCAGCGATCCGTATTACCCACAGCTGCCGCTGTACTCAGACGACCGCGTCATCGAACAAAACCCGGCGATGGACACCTTGACCACGCGCTATACCGAGCGCGCGGTGCAGTTCGTTGAGCGCCATCGCGAACAGCCGTTCTTCCTGTATCTGCCGCACACCATGCCGCATGTGCCATTGGGTGTGAATCCCCTCCGTGCAGGGGTCACTGGGCAAGGGCGCTACGCGGATGTGATCGCAGAACTCGATTGGTCTGTTGGCCAAGTGCTCGAGGCCCTCGCACGCAGTGGCCTCGCCGACAACACCATCGTGATCTTCACCAGCGACAACGGGCCGTGGCTGCCATACGGCAATCATGCTGGCAGCAGCGGCGCACTGCGCGAAGGGAAGGGCACCACGTTTGAGGGCGGGGTCCGGGTGCCGTGTGTTTTACGCTGGCCCGATCACGTGCCTGCCGGCAGCACCGTGCCGTGCCTCACTGCTGCCATGGATCTGCTGCCGACACTCGCGTCTGCATGCCGCGTATCGCTCCCGGCACTGCCAATCGACGGCGTCGACTTGCTCGCCACGCTGTGCGGCGATGGGAGCGAGCCACGGGCCAACTTTTACTACTACTGGGACCGACAACTGCAGGCTGTGCGCGAGGGCCGCTGGAAGCTGCACCTGCCGCACCACCACCGCACACAGGCCAGCGCGGCAGGACGCGACGGCGAGTCGGCTGGCGAAGGCCAGGCAAACATCGAGTTGTCGCTGTTCGATCTGGCCGTCGATCAAAACGAGACCACCGACGTGGCAAAACTGCACCAAGAGATCGTCGCGCGATTGCAGGCCTTGGCGGTGGTCGCGCGAAACGAGCTGGGCGATTCAGCGCAAAAGACCACCGGTGCTGGCATTCGCCCCGCGGGCCAAGCGCCGACAAAATAGTACCGGAGCATGTCTCCACAGCAGTTCCCCGGTTGCCAGCACGCAGCGCGTCTGCGATCCTTTGCGCCACACCTTCCTCACCGCGCAACACACCATGGGTCGTCAGTGGCTGCAAAAGAATCGTGATATCAACGCCAACCGGCGCGCCAAGATTGTCACCAAGCTCGTCCGCGACATCACCGTGGCCGCCAAGAACGGCCCGGCCGACGTGGACATGAATGCGCGGCTCGAAGCTGCCGTCGAGGCGGCGCGCAAGTTCTCGGTATCCAACGACACGATCGCGCGCGCCATCAAGAAGGCTTCGGGAGCAGCCGGCGACACGATCAACTACGAGTTGGTCGCTTACGAAGGCATGACACCATTTAAGGTGCCGGTGATCGTCGAGTGCATGACGGACAACCGGAACCGCACGGCACCGGATATTCGATTGCTGTTCAAGGATGGACAGTTCGGTGCCAAGGTGATGTTCCTGTTTGATCCGGTCGGGATCATCGAAGCGACGCACGAGCAACACGGCCTCGACCGCGAGACCGCCGCGATCGAAGCTGGCGCGCAAAACGTCGAGCCGCTCGACCCGGACAACGAAGCAACTACTTCGGCCCGCTTCTTCACCGATCGCAGTGATCTCGACGTGGTGACCAAGGCGTTACGGAAAGCCGGCTGGTTGGTCTCGCAGTCGGAGATGGGATTCGTCGCCAAAGACAAAATGACGCTACCAGAAGACCAGCAACTGGTCGTTGGTGAGTTCCTCGATGCGATCGACGACCACGACGATTGCCATCGCATCTACACCGCGCTGGGCTAAGCGGCTGCGGCGACCGCAGCAGGACCAACTACAGAAAAGCTCCCCGCGCTCACTTTGGCGGGGACCAAACCAACCCGCTGATGATCTTTCTTTGCCGCCGCATTGCGGCGTGTAGCGCGGTAACCTCTTCGCCCCCGTATGGCCCTGCTGACCGCCAAAGATATTCACGTCACCGTTGGTGACCGCCACCTACTGCGCTCGGTTTCGTTCGTCGTCAACGAAGGCGAGCGCATCGGCCTGCTTGGCGCAAACGGCTGCGGCAAGTCAACCTTGCTCCGCATCCTCGCGGGCGATCTGGTGCCCGACTCGGGTGCGCGCACCCTGCGCCGCGACCTGCGGCTTGGCTACCTGCCGCAGGAGCCTTTGCTGCCCGGCAATGCCGAGGTGTTGGTCGCAGTGACGAAGGGCATCGCCGGCCGCGACGAAGTACTGCTCGAACTCGAACGGGTGCACACCGCGCTTGCTACCGACCTATCACCGGAACGCATGACGCGAATGCTGAAGGAGCAGCAGCGTCTGGACGAGCGGCTCACGGCACTGGGCGGCCACGATATCGATCATCGCGCCGAAGCGATGCTGACCGCACTCGGCCTCGACCGCTTCGACGCAATCTGCAGTTCCTTGTCCGGCGGTGAACGCCGCCGCGTGGCGCTCGCACGACTGTTGCTCTCAGGGCCAGAACTGTTGCTGCTCGACGAGCCGACCAACCACCTCGACGCACAGGTCACCGACTGGCTCGAGTCGCATTTGCTCGAGTCGCGTATTCCGCTCGTGCTCGTCACTCACGATCGCTACTTCCTAGACCGCTTGGTGGACCGCATCGTCGAGTTTGATAGTGGCGTGTTGCACGAATACGACGGCGGCTACCGCAGCTACCTCGTGCAGCGCACCGAACGGCTCGAACGCGAAGCGAATGCCGAAAGTGCGCGACTGAACACCCTGCGACGCGAGACTGAGTGGGTAAAGCGTGGCCCGCCAGCGCGCACCACCAAGGCCAAAGCACGCATCGGCCGCTTCGACGCATTGGTTGAGAAGGCGCCACCGCCAACCGCCGCAGACTTAGAATTTTCCATCCCGGATGGGCCGCGACTCGGCGACTTTGTGCTGCGTCTGCGCGGTGCCGGCAAGGGCTACGAGGACCGCCCGGTGCTAAATCCGTTCGACATGGAGGTCGGCCCCGGGGAGCGCCTAGGCATCGTCGGTCGCAATGGCACTGGCAAGACCACGCTGCTGCGGATGTGCCAGGGCCTTCTGCAACCAGATCAAGGCACCATCGCAATCGGCCCCACCGTCAAGTTCGCGGCCATCGATCAGGGGCGCACTGACCTGTCGCCGGACAAGACCGTGCTGCAGGAAGTGAGCGGCGGCAACGACTATGTCGCAGTCGCTGGCCGCACCCAGCGCGTCGAGACCTTCCTCGAACAGTTCCTGTTTCCCGGCGCGATGAAGCACGCGGTCATCAGTTCGCTGTCCGGTGGTGAACGCAATCGCGTGCTACTCGCAAAGCTCCTGTGCCGCGGCGGCAACATGATCGTGCTCGATGAGCCGACCAACGACCTCGACCTCGCGTCGCTGCGGGCGCTGGAAGATGCGCTGCTGGTGTTTCCCGGCAGCGTGCTCGTCGTGAGCCACGATCGCTGGTTTCTCGATCGCATTGCCACGCGCATCATCTACCTCGACGGCACCGGGAAGGTGCGACAACACGCAGGCGATCTATCCTTGCTGCTCGAAAAACTTGCCGCCGAAGCCGCCGAGGCAGCCGCTGCCGCGACGTTGCTCGAACGAGCAAAAGCCGGACCGCGAGTCGCAGCACCAAAGCAACGCCGGCTCTCCTCGCGCGAACTGCAAGAACTGGTCGACTTGCCCGAGAAGATTGCCACTGCCGAGAGGGAACTCGCAAAGCTCGATACTGCGCTCAACGACCCGCTGCTCTACACCGCCGCAGGTCGCAGCCGCTTCGATGCCCTAACCCACACGCGCAAATCGCTGCCCGACCAAATCAAGACGCTTTACGCCCGCTGGGAAGCCCTCGAGGCGCAGAAAGGTCCGGGGCGCAGCAGCTGACCCGCCGCCAAACCGAGTCACTGTGGCGGCCTTTCCATGCCGCCATTGGCTTGCATCGCAAGGCAGCGAAATACCGGCTTTCAGGCGCAGCAGGGGGCCACCGGCCGGCGTTGATTGTGTGCAGAATCTGGGGAATCCTTGCGGTTCACATCCGACATACCTACCTTCTTCCGCGCCGAAGTAGTGTTGCGGTTGTTTCCGGAATGCGAGTCGGTTTCATGGCTGCCTGTTCGCAGCCTGCCAGCCCCGCGGGCAGTCGACGCGGGGTTGCGTTCCTTGTGGATTCTGACGACTGGAAAGTCCCGCGCCCAGCGCTGTCTGGCTCTTGCTGACCGCGCTGCGATTCCGGGACTCCTGAGGTAGTTCGATGGGTAAGCGTCTCTACGTAGGCAATCTTTCATTCCAGACAACCGAAGACAGCCTGGCACAGGCCTTCGGCGCAGACGGCCGTCAGGTCGCCAGCTGCAGCATCATGCTCGATCGTGACACGGGCCGCTCGCGCGGTTTCGCGTTCGTCGAGATGGCAAACGATGCCGATGCGGCAACCGCGATTCAGTCGATGAACGGCGCGCAGCTCGATGGCCGCGCACTCCGCGTCAACGAAGCTGAAGATCGCAAGCCCCGCAGTGGCGGCGGCGGTGGTGGTGGCGGCTTTGGTGGTGGTGGCGGCGGCGGCGGCGGCGGTCGCGGCGGCTTCGGCGGTGATCGCCGCGGCGGCGGCGGCGGCGGTGGTGGTGGCGGCGGTGGCGGCGGACGCGACCGCTGGTAGTCCGCATCAGGGTGCCGGGCATGCGCTGCACTTGCAGCACATGTCCGGTGTCCTGCTGAACTGCACGCCAGCATGAAGTAAGCCGCGCTAGTTTCAGGCGGCCTAGTTTCAGGCGGCACTTTGAGCGGCGATACTGCGAGTAGCGATACTGAGAGCTGCGGCACTTCGAGCTGCGATACTGCGAGTAGCGATACTGCCTTGGTTTCGAGCGCCAATGCGCTCCGCGGCCGAATGTGACGCGTGCACTAAGTGCGAGGCCTGATGCCAATCAGGCAACACATGACTCAACTAGTCTGTGCGTTCTTCAAACACGCCTTCCCAGCGGGCAACGACGACACTGGCAAAGCAGTTGCCAATCAAGTTGGTGGCGGTGCGGGCCATGTCCATCACGACGTCGACGCCGAGAATCAGCGTGATGCCGGACAACGGCAAATCAAAAGAACTCAGCGTGCCAGCGAGCACGACCAACGACGCACGCGGCACAGCGGCAATGCCTTTGCTGGATAACAGAAGGACGGCCACCATCATTAGCTGCTCCCCCAAGGTCAGCGAATGGCCGGCAGCCTGCGCAACGAACACCGCCGCAAGCGACAGATACAGCGTGCTGCCATCTAGGTTGAACGAATAGCCGAGCGGCAGCACAAAGCTCACCACGCGGCGCGGCACGCCAAGCCGCTCCATGTTTTCCAACGCCATTGGCAGTGCCGACTCGCTTGAGGTCGTAGTAAAGGCCAGCAGCGCCGGTTCACGCACCAGCGAGAAGAACCGCCGGAACGGCAGCTTGATCCACAGAGCGATCGGCAACAGCACCAGCAGGAAAAACGCAATCAGTGCGCCGTAGAGCGTGCCGACGAGGACCGCGAGGTTGCCGAGCACGCCAAAGCCACTGCGGCCCACGGTCTCGGCGATCGCGGTGCAAACCGCCAGCGGGGCTAGCTTCATCACGAAGCCGGTAAATATAAACATCGCGTCGGCGATCGACTGACACAGCACGATCACGGGCTTGCCCTTTGCACCGAGCTTCAGCACTGCGACTGCAAACATCAGACTAAAGACGACCAGCTGCAGCACCTCGTTTTCAGCGGCGGCCTTGACGATGCTGGTCGGCACGATGTTGAGAATGTGCTGCTGCGGCGTGAGCTTCTTTGCGCTCGCGGAGATCAAGCGCACGCCTTCATCGACCTCGGCCGGCAGATTCACGCCGACCCCTGGATGCGTCAGATTGACGGCAGCAAGGCCCACCAGCAACGCCAGCGAAGTCACGACGAGAAAGTAACTCATCGTGCGTAGCCCCATGCGACCAACCGAGTGCAGATCGCTGGCTCCGCCGATGCCGACCACCAGCATCGTGAACACCAGCGGCGCAACGATGCACTTGATCAAGTTGAGGAACAGCTTGCCCGGCAACGACAGCCACGCCAGCACCTCAGGATTGCTGCCGGCGCTGTGAATCATCGCGCCAATGCAGACTCCCAAAACCAGGCCGAGCAGGATCAGGTTCGTCTGTGAGAGGCGCATCGCCGAGCAAGTTCGGCGATGGCGGGCTCGATTGCAACGCTACTGACAAGCCTCACCGCCGGCCTCGCGCTGCTTGCTACGGCTTGCCTGGATGCTCCGCCGCGTTGACCGCGCTCTTTACCCGCTCGGCACACTGCGCCATCGCGGCCTTCGCGTTCACGAGGTAGTCGTCGGTATTTCCTGCCACTTCGATCATCTTGGCCTGTGCACCTTGGAAGGTCAGATTCCAGCTCGGATACGGATCGTAGCCCTTGTCCCACAACGGCACCGGCAACTGCGGCGCAGACTGCACCACCATCTCGACCACCTTGCGCGGGTCATAGTCCACGGTCGCTAGCATCATCACAACCTGCTCGCGCAGCGAGTACGATCCTTGTGCTTGTGCCTCGTAACGCGAAAGCCAGGTCGGCAGCATTCGCTCCGGCGGCAACACCAGCGACCACGCCACGGCCTCGCGAAAAGCGCGGTATTGGCGATACGAAAGGAACGCTTCGTGCAACGCATCATGCGCCGCCTGCAGGCCTTTTTTGCCAGCCGCGTCCTTGCCCTTCACAAACTGCGACGTGAAGTCACCTAGCATGACGTCGTAGAAAAACACGCTGTCCTTGGTGCCAGCGGTGCGCTGCAGGGCCTCATAGAACGACTCGGTACCGTTGCGCCAGCTCGTCAAGAACGCGGCGAAGCGATCCGCGGTCGAGTCCACGTCGAGCTGCCGCAAAAGCGAAGCCACCGCGCGATCCACCGATGGAACCACCCCGAGCAACGCGGCCGTCACTCGCGCTTTCTGCACCGCGGCCTGCTGCGGTTTGCCAGTTGCCTCTAGCCCATCGATCACCCCTTGGCCAAAAACATAGACCGCATCGTGTGGCAGCCCGTCATCGACCTGCGCCCCGAGCTTGATCGCCTTCTTGCCCGAATCGCGCGGCGGCAACGAACTCATGCGCGAAGTGCTGGCCTTGGCCGCGTCCGCGCTCACCAAAAGCAACGCTTTGAGCCACGCATCAGGACTGTTTTGGAGCTGTTGTTGAAGGCGCAAAACCAGTGCATCCTGCTCGCTTAAAGGCCGCTTCCCGAAGGCGGCGGCGGCGGCCAAAACACTAGCAGGCACCTGCGAAAAGGCGCATGACAGCGGGCCAACCAGCGGCATCAGGATCGCTGCACAGATCGAATGGAATCGGAACATCAGCAAGGTCTTACCCAGCAAAAAAGTGCCGTAGCGGAGTTCGCATACGCGCACGACTTGGACGCAATAAGCCGTGCTGCCCCCACCGTAGCCGATCGGTGTGGCGTTGTTGTTACGCCACGAATGATCGATCCGGGTTGCATGGAAATTGCGCCGCAGCGGTAGAGATTACGCAAGTCTGAGCGGCCCAGATCTGGCACCCAAGCGCGCCAGGTAATAACCTGCCCAGCCCGATTTGTTCGGGCATCATCCACACCGAAGCGCCTCACTTCGCATGCCGCCTGTCGCAAAGACCGACTTTTCTATTGTTCAGCGCCTTACCCGCCGCGCCTTTGCCCACATGGTGGCGATGATCCACATCGCCAACAATCGCGAAGACGCGGACAAGACCGACCCAAAGGTTGGTGGCCATCCGGCGGCATGCGCATCCAGCCTCGACTTCCTCTCGGTGCTGCACCTGATGGTCCGCGAGCCGGGCGACTTCGTCTGCTGCAAGCCGCATGCGTCGCCGGTGGACCACTGCTTGAACCATGCGATGGGCTTGTTTCGGCACCAAGACGGCCGCTGGTTTACCGAGAGCGAAGCTGAAGCTGTGATGCATCGGTTACGTAGCTTCTCGCAAGACGGCGCGCCGGTGTTTCAGAGTTACCACGCCGAGAGCGACCCGGATCAGTGGCGCTTCCTGCCATCCGGCTCAGTCGGCATCCCGCCAGTAGCTGCAGTCTACCTTGCGCTCGCATACCGCTACGCGCGCCAGCACGGCTGGGACGTCGACGAGCCACATTTCTGGTGCATGATGGGCGACAGCGAGTTCCGCGAAGGCTCGCTGCTCGAAGTGTTACCCGAGGTCGCCGAACGCGAGCTTGGCAACATCACTTGGATCGTCGACTACAACCGCCAGAACCTCGACGGCACGCGCATTCCCAACAACCGCGGCCTGCACGGCACCGACGCCGATCGTATCGAAGGCACCGCGATCGCCAACGGCTGGGAAGTGATCCAGTTGCGCCATGGCAGTTTCCGCGAAGCAGTGTTCGCGCAAAAAGGCGGCGACAAATTGCGCGTGGTGTTCGAACGGCAGCTGTCGGATTACCACTTCCAGGCACTGGTCTGGAAGTGCGACGCAGCACAGATGCGCACCGCGGTGCTACAGGCGGACGCTAGTTGCAAGCAGCTGATCGAGTCACTCGACGACGCGGCGGTGGTGCGACTGTTCTATGATGTCGGCGGTCACGATCACGCAGCGATCCTCGCCGCCTTCGAACATAGCAGGCGCAAAAAGAGCACTCCGTCGCTGATCATCGCGCACACGATCAAGGGCCGCGGCCTGCGTTGCGTCGCCGCCAACGGCAACCACTCGGCGCTGCCCGCCGACGACGAAGTAGCAGCCATCCTCGCCGCCGAGGGCCTCACGCTGGAACGCCCCTTCCAGCGTTTGCCGGAAAACCTGGATGCGGCACGCTACGCCTCGCAGCGTGGTCAGATCGTGCGCCTTTGCATCGAGGCACTCGAAGCGCAATCGCAAGCCAATCGCACCCGCGTCGAACAATCCATCGCCGAGCAAGGCGGCGTGCCAGCAGCACTCGACATCAACCTCAAGCTCTCGCCGGTCACCCACACGCAATGGATGTGGGGCCAGCTCGCGGCCAAGCTGGTGCGCATCGGCGTGTTCGATGAGTTGCAACGCGCTGGCCGCGCACACAAAGCCGGCCGCGCCCCCACGCCCGAGGAGAGTCGCTGGAGTCCAATCGCGGATCTGATGATGACGATGGCGCCCGATGTTGGCACCAGCACCAACATGAACCCTGCGATGGATGAGAAAATCTTCGGCCCGCGCCACGAGCAGAACTGGGAGTCGAAGCTCGAACTGAGCGAGCGACTGCGGCCCGAGTTGGCCCCCACCGACGAGGCTTGGACGCGCCATATCCGCTTCGAGATCGCCGAAGCAAACTGCATGTCTGCGGTCGGCAGCTTCGGCAAAATGGGGCGCATCACTGGCATCCCATTCCTGCCGATGATGACGGTCTACGACTTCTTCATCAAACGCGCGCTCGATCAGCTGTACTACGATCTCTACTGGAACAGTTCGTTCATTCTGGTGGGCACGCCGAGCGGGGTGACCCTTGCCCCCGAAGGCGCGCAGCACAGCTGGAAGAGCGACATCCAAATCCCAAACCTGATCACTTGGGAGCCAGCGTTTGCGATCGAGATGGAGTGGCTACTGTGCGATGCGATTCGCCGCCACTTCACCAATGACAACAAGGGCCGCTGCGGGGTGTTGGTCCGCGCCGTGACGCGCGCCTTGCATCAGGACTTGCTACTGAAGTGGCTGCGCCGCCAGGCGACCTTCAAGCTTGAGATGCCCGACGGCGCACTGCTTGGCAT
Organism: Planctomycetota bacterium; assembly: GCA_014192625.1. Lineage (GTDB taxonomy): Bacteria > Planctomycetota > UBA1135 > UBA1135 > UBA2386 > BJHM01. The sequence continues at coordinate 38,404 of BJHM01000016.1, read as the reverse complement.
AAACGCAACGGATGGCGGCTTGCTGGAAGCCGAAGTTCCGCATCAGAAGGATGCGCCGATCCTCGCATCCGTAAAGGCCCATGCGCTGCAAGGCGGCTACTACCTGATCGATTGGCGCGGCTACCGCGGCTACCAGCCCGGCGAAAACGTCGTGCACTTGTTCGTCATGGGTGCGCTCGTGCCGGAGGCGGTACAGGCGTGCGAGTTACTGCTCGATCGTGGCATCTACGCCAACGTGATCATCGTCACCTCGCCAGACCTGCTCTGCGGTGAACTCGGCCGCAAGAATGGCTTTGACCACTTGACCAAGACGCTCGGTGTCGACGGCACGCTGCATCTGCGCCAACAGCCAACGCCCGACATCGCCGACGCCATCGACCTCGCTGGCCGTCGCATCCCGGTGGTTTCCGTGCACGATGGCGAAGTCGGCCTGCTCGACAACATTGGCTCGATTGTTGGCGTGCGACAGATCCCGCGCGCAGTGGTCAAGTTCAGCAAGTCGGGGACTCCAGCGCACATCTTCCGCTACCACGGGTTGCACGCGGAAGGCATCGTCGAAACATGCGGCCAAGCGCTCGCCGAGACCGCGCTCGAACGCGTGCACCTACATCCGCAGGCACGCGCCCGCATCGAATCGCAGCCGAGCGGTGCCACACCCTGGCAAGAACTCTGGCCAGATAAAGTTTAGTTGAAGGACGGTCTCACAGCCTGCGCCCATGACCTCTTACTCGCCATTACCTCAAACGCGCAAACCCTCGCCGATCCCGATGCTCCTCGCGGGTGCGGCATTCGTGATGGCGCTGTGGCTGTTCGCTGGCCAATCCGGCTGGTTCAACGCCGCCGCCAAAGCTGACCCGCGCCCGATCGCACCGCGCGGCGCACTAGCGCCACTCGAGCAGACTTTCATTTCGATTTTCGAACGCTGCTCGCCGTCGGTTGCACATATCACCACGCGCTCGATCGTGAACGATGGATGGGGCGGCGCTAGCACACAGGAAGGCACTGGCAGCGGCTTTGTGTGGGACGAAGAAGGCACCGTCGTCACCAACTTCCACGTCGTGAAGGATGCGCAACGAGTCCGCGTTGCGTTCGGCGACCGCACATTCACTGCGCAGGTGGTGAACAGCACGCCAGACTACGACCTCGCGGTGCTGCGACTGCAGGGCGACATCAGCGGGCTAACCCCGATCAGGCTGGGTTCATCAAAGGATCTCCGCGTCGGCCAAACCGCAATCGCGATCGGCAACCCGTTCGGCTTCGATCAGACGATGACAACAGGCATCGTCAGCGCACTCAATCGCAGCATTGCTACCAGGGAAAGCAAACAGCTCTCCGGGCTGATCCAAGTTGATGCCGCGATCAATCCCGGCAACTCCGGTGGCCCATTGCTCGACAGCGAAGGAAGGCTCATCGGCGTCACCACCGCGATCTACTCACCGAGCGGTGCAAGCATCGGCATCGGCTTTGCCGTGCCCGTGGACACCGTCAATGAGGTCATCCCGCAACTACTCGGCGCAGCCACCAGCGCGGAAGCGCAGTTAGCCAGCAGCCCCGTACTCGGCGTCAGCAACGATTCGTCCTATCGCTCGTGCCCCGTCGAAGTGAACGGCTTCCGCTATGGCGCGATCTTTACCGATCTGCGCAAGGGATTTGGCGCTGCTACCGCTGGCCTGATTCCGTTCTCGTTCGACGAACGGGGCCGGCCGGAAACATGGGGCGATGTGATCGTCGCAATCGACAAGGTCCACGTGCGTAGCTTCGACGAGCTCGGCAATGCGCTGCGCGGCAAGCAGGGCTTTGACACTGTCGAGGTGTTGGTGGTGCGCGGCATGCCCGGGGCACCAAAGCTTTTGACCATCCGCGTAGTGCTCGGCAAGAGCAAGCCGTAGTCTGTGCGCCACTGCCGTGGCCGATCGCACCGCGCAATCACCGCGCAATCAAACCGGCATTGGGGCAAACCGGCGGTATTGGGCAAACCGGCGGTATTGGGCAAACCGGCGGCATTGGGACCAGTGCTGATCAGGACGAGTCCAGCCCCCACTGCAATACGATTCGCCGCAACACGAAAACCAATTCAGGCCTGCGCTTTCCGCCCAATATCCTGAAAAAAAATCCCGCCTTGGGTTCCCATCCCCTGCGTATGGCCAATGACAACTATCGGAACCCCATGCAGAAAGCAGCTATCTCAACCGTGGCAATCATCGGCATCTGTAGCACGGTATTTGCCCAAGATGAATGCCTGACGGCGACCTTCGTCGTCGACGGCAATAACGGCCCCTTTTCCAACTCCAGCATGACCACCTCGGCCCCAGCGTGGCTCTGCGGACTGGGCGGCAACGACAGGTGGTTTGCCTACGTAGCACTTGGCAACGGGACCCTGACGGTTGACACCTGCGGCGGCGGCTTTGATACGACGCTCGAAATATTTGACGGGACCAATGGCTGCGGCGGCGCCTCCCTTGGCTGCAACGATGACGCGTGTCTCCTCCAGTCGATCCTCAACATCCCCTGCACCACAGGCACTCCCTACTTCATCCGCGTCGGCGGCTTTAATGGCCAGACCGGCTCATTTCCGCTCAACGTCAGCGGCCCTCCGGGCACGGGCTCGGTAGCGACTGCTCAGTCCTACGGCACCGGCTGCTATGACAGCGCCAGCTCGTTCTACGAACTGTTCACACAGGCAGGCGCATTTGACCTCGCCAACTCGTCGATGACGATGCTGAACACTGGCTCCGGCTACATGGTTTTGCCCATCTTCATGCCGTGGATTTCGCCAGGTCCAGGCGCCATCGCGTTGGCACTCGGTGATGACGACGAGGTGAGTCAGGCCCTATCGATCCCGTTTCCTATGCTTTTTGGCCCGATCTCAGCACTGCAAGTCTGCTCAAACGGCTTCGTGTCGGCGAACTTTGGCAACGGCACCAGCTTTTCCCCAGACAGCAACGTGATGCTGGGCAACCCAGAGGCGGCCTTCTACTCCTGGCACGACTTCGATCCGAGCGCCGCCGGCAGTGGCCAGATCAAATTTGAGGAGGTCGGTTCGATCGCAGTCTTCACTTGGGATGGCGTCTTCGACTTTGGCCCGCCCTCGACGGGCAATGCCAGCACTTGGCAAATCCAGTTTGACTGCAGCAACGGCAACGTGACCTTCCTTTGGCAGACAATGAGCACGCTGTTTAGCTTCCCCGGTGGCGACAACCTGGTCGGCTACTCGCCAGGCGGCCCGTCGCTCGACCCGGGCTCACGCGACATCTCGGCCACGTTGGCGAACTCATTCAGCCTGCCCGCGTTGGATACCCGCGCACTGGCGCTCGGCCTCTCAGCGCGGCCAAGGCTTGGCACAGTGATCAACTTCATCAGCAGCAACGTGCCGCGCGGCACGCTGCTCGGCGTCACGATGCTGAGCTTTGCGCAGGTCAACCCCGGCGTTGACCTCGGCCTGATCGGCGCACCCGGTTGCTTGCAATACCTACTGCCAGCAGTCTCGCTGGTCTCGGTCATCACAACCCAAGGTGGCTTCAGCCAGCCGCTCACGATCCCAAGCGGCGCCAGCTTCGTCGGACTCAACCTATTCGGCCAATCCGCGTCGCTCTCGAACGGCGTGAACAACCTTGGCATCCTGACTTCAAACGGCCTCGCGCTGCACCTCGGCGTGCTGTGAGCCCGCGGCGGACCGCGCGCTGCTCTGCGGTGCTTCGCGTAACGCCAGGCGCCGCCAACACAAGGCGCGCGAGCAGCGCTGCTTTGCTTGCGGTTGCTTGCGACGTGCAGATTCAACGTGGGGCTCCCACGCGAGCCGCGCGCAGTCGCAAAGAACACCTCTGCAGCTTTGCTGCTACCAGTGCCGTCGCGCGTAACAAGCCGTTGCAATCACACTGCGGCCGCGCGTAGCTTTGCTTCGACAATCTGCGTCTGCGCGTCAAACTCAGGCAGCCGAATGTGCGCCGCGAGCGCCGCATCGAGCGCCGCCGCTGGCGCGAGTCCGATCAGTTCGCTCGCGAGGACTTCGACACCCTTTTCAGTTGCGCGCGCCAAAACCGCGTCGAAGACGGTGCGAATCGACGTCGTGTGAAAATCGAGCAGGTTCATGCTGACCTGCGCGCACTGCTTGTCGTCGATAAAGAAACCCATCGCCTGAACCTTCTTGAAGCCGCCGTCCTTTTCGCGCACCGCCTTGGCGATGTCCTTTGCGATCTGCACGTCGGTGGTCTTCAGGTTGATGTTGTAGGCGATCAAAAAATTGCGCGCGCCCACCGCCACGCCACCCGCGGTAGCGTGCATCTGCGCTGGCCCAAAGTCCGGCGCGAACGCCGGGTCCACGCCGACCAGCGACTGCAAGCCCGCAAACTCCTTGTTGCGGAAGTTGCCGAGAATGCGCCGCTCCTCACGCAGACACGCCTCGGCGTAGAGAAACACCGGCAGCCCTAGTTCTCTGCCGATCCGCGCCCCGACCACCCTCGCCGTCGCCACCGCATCCGCCATTGAGGCAGAGGCGAGCGGCACAAATGGACAGACATCCATCGCCCCCATCCGCTTGTGCTCCCCCCGGTGAGTGCGCAGGTCAATCTTCGCTATCGCCGCACTCGCGCCGCGAAACGCCGCCTCCGCAATCGCGTCCGCTGGCCCCGCCAACGTGACCACGCAACGGTTATGGCTCTGATCCATCTCGCGGCCAAGCAGCTTTACATCCGGCACAGCTACCATCGCTTCGATGATTCCAGAGACCACGGCGAGGTTGCGGCCTTCAGAAAAGTTGGGAATGAACTCGAGCAGCGGCGCGGTCATGGGAGCGCATGGTCCAAATGGCTGCCAACGAAGTCAACGCATGGCATTGCACTACGCGCAGCCTAGCCTGATCCTGCCCACGTGCCCCGCTCGTCCCCAAGCAACAAAACCATCGACCGACTGCTGTCCCGCGCGGGCGTATGTTCGCGCGAGCAAGCGCGCACCGCGATTGCCGATGGTCGCGTGCAGGTCAACGGCAAGGTGCTGCGCGATCCCAACGCATGGGTTGATCTAGTTACGGACAAGGTGCTGTTCGACGGCGAACCACTGCGTACCCGCAAGCGTTCCGTGTGGATGCTGCACAAACCGGTCGGCTACGTGACCACGCGCCACGACGAACGCGGCCGCCCTACCGTCTGCGAACTCATGCCGAACAACCTCGACTGGCTCGCGCCAGTCGGACGACTCGATCTGGAGACCAGCGGACTACTCCTGTTTACCAACGATGGCGACCTCGCGCGCGCAATCCTCGAACCGGCGAGCAAGCTGCCAAAGACCTACGAAGCGCTCTGTAGTGGCCAGTTGCACGATGCCCAGATTGCAGCTTTGCGGAATGGCGTTCAACTTGATGACGGCAAAACTTTGCCGGCGCACGCCGAAGTGATCAGCCGCGAACAATATTCCTGCCGCATTCGTCTCACCATCCACGAAGGCCGCAACCGTCAGGTCCGCCGCATGATCCGCGCCGTCAGGTCCGGCGTGATGGAATTGCATCGCAGCCGCATCGGCCCGCTCGCACTCGGCGATCTACCGTCCGGCGAGGCGCGCGCGCTTTCCGCAGACGAACTCACGGTGTTGCGCGCGGCGCTGGCAGACGCACTCGCAAAGTTCACGTCCCCGCGAAAAGGTCCGGATCGCGCTCGTTGATGTTGGCCACCATTGGCACGCCGTTCTTCACGGTGATCGCTACCGGGTTGCCGCCGAATGCGTAACCAACACCGCGCCAACTCGGCAGGTCTAGCGCCACAAAGTCCGCGCGCTTGCCCGGGTGCAACGTGCCTACCTCACTGTCGAGCTGCAGCGAGAACGCCGGGTTGATGGTCGATGCGATGATCGCCTCGGCGGGCGACAACTTGAGTTTCACGCACGCCAGAGTCTGGATCAACGTCATCGATTGTGTGAAGCAAGAGCCCGGATTGAAGTCGGTGGCGATTGCGATCACACAGCCCGCCTCGATCATGCGCCGCGCCGGCGCGTAGATCTCCTTGCCGAGGAAGAAGCTGGTGCCCGGCAACAACACGCCGACCGTGTCGCTGCCCGCGAGTGCCTGGATACCAGCATCCGAGATCTTGCCCAAGTGGTCCGCCGAGTCCGCGCGCAGCAGCACCGCGAGCTCGGCACCTCCCATCGGCGATAGTTCGTCGGCGTGCAACCGCAACCGCAGGCCCTCGGCACGCGCCGATGACAGGATGCGCAAAGACTGCTCGCGGTCAAACACGCCGGGCTCGGCAAACACATCGCACGCCTCAGCAAGTCCCTTGAGCTTGGGGATCATCTCGTCGCAGAGGAGCCGCACATACGCCTCGCGGTCGGCGCGATACTCCGTTGGAAACTCGTGCGCGCCGAGGAATGTTCGCACCATCGTCAACGGCACCGCTTGCGCTGCCGCAGTAAGGGCACGCAGACTCTTTTCCTCGTCAGCGAGCGACAGGCCATAGCCGGTCTTGCACTCGACCGAAGTCGTGCCGTTGGCCAAAAATCCCCACAGCCGGTCGATTGTCAACTCAGTCAGTTTTTCAAGCGGCATCGCGCGCACCGCCCGCACCGAGCTGAGGATCCCGCCGCCAGCCTTTGCGATCGCCATGTAGTCAGCCCCCTGGCAACGCTGATGAAACTCGTCCTCGCGGGTCGCAGCGAATACCGGATGCGTGTGGCAGTCAACGAAGCCCGGCATGACGACGTAGCCCGACAAGTCGAGTTCTTCCTTGGCCGTGTAGTCGCGCGCAATCGCATCGGTGGTGCCAACCGCAACAATGCGGCCTTGGTGCACCGCGATCGCACCATCGAGAATCACGCCCAGTGCGCCCATCGAAGCGCCACGACGCGCGCCGGTTGTCGGACCTTCTGTCAGGGTGACGAGTTCGCGGCAGTGGACAAAGAGCCGGTCAACGCGCTGGGCCATCCACGGAAAAGACATGGAATGCGCTGCCGGCGCAAGCGCGGAGCTTGGCAGATCAGGTCGTAGCGATCGACTTCGGCTCGAACACCTGCGCCATGCGCTCCATCACCCGCTTGCGCGCGCGAAACACCACCATCTTCAGTGCCTCCGGCCGGATGCCAAGCAGCTTGGCCAACTCCGCATAGCGCATCTGTGCGACCTCGACCATCTGCAGCACGTGTTGCTCGCGCTCGGAGATGCCTTGGAATGCGTGCAGGTAGCCCTGCAACAACATGCCAAATGCAGACAGAGTGTGCTCGCACTGCTCTCGCTCTTCCGCTTCGCAAGAAGGCTCGCGCGCGTGGGTGTCGGCCTGTTGTTCGAGCAGGTCGCTGGTCCTTTGCACCGCGTTGCCAATGCTCCAGCCCCGCAATTGGCGGCGCACAGAGTTGTCGACAATTGTCGATGACCACGCTGCGAACGCACCCGGCCGACTGGCCAAAAAGCGAGTCGGGTAGCGGTAGATGTTGATGAGTGCATCCTGCAGCACTTCGTTCGAATCAAACCGCGACCCAAAATGGCGCAGGCGCGAACGGATGCGCTGCAATAACCCGCCCGCAACGATGCCCACCAGCGCATCGAACACCTGCGACTCGCCCGTGCGGCGATAGCAATCCATCAGCGCGGTTGCCGCTGCGGCTTCGCGGACACTACCGGTGCTGCCTTTCGCACCCGGCACCTGATCGATGCTGCAACCGTGCAGCGAGAGCAGCGCCTCGGCGGCAAGCAACGGGTCCTGCCCGACAAATATGCGCTCCTCAACAACTGGCTCCAAGAGTTGAACCTTGACCATGCAGAACCCAATGCGAAGCACGGGCCAAATGCCCATTTACGGCATCGATTTCGCGATGCCATGGCGTTAGCGCCTTGTTCTAAAGCACTAATGCCATCCTACGCACTTTGCGCCAGCACCAACCGAGGCTCTAAAATTGCCGATCCCAGCGCGAGACTTAGCGGCTTGAGCAACCTCTGAGCGATGCCGAACAGGGCCACAGCAAGGCATCTTGAATACTTCCGCTCACAGCCTGAAATGCCCCTTGAAGGCTCTCCCCTCGGTGCTCGCACTGAGCGACCTGCGCCGCAGCATCCAGCGCAAAGCCACTGAGCCGCTGAACGCAACGAGAGCGCTAGAGCTATTGCATCTCGACCCGCTGGTAACTTTGCGCCTGCTGCGTTTGGCGACCACGCCGAGCTATGGCAAACAGGCAACAGCTTTGACCTTGCCAATGATTGCGAACATGGTCGGTGAAGCGGTGATCCGTCGCGCACTCGATGTGCCGGTGGTGGCGACCGCGGGCGCAGAATCCCTGCGTAAACTTTGGCTGCACTCGATTGCCACCGCCCTTGCGGCGCGCGCCCTGGCACAAGGCACTGCAGACCTGGACCCGGAGGCTGCCTACCTGGCTGGACTACTGCACGACTTGCCGCAATGGCTCACCTTGCTTGCCGAACACGCTGGCAGCCAGCACGCTGGGCCGTTCGAAAACTGGGTCCGCCATTGGCACCTGCCATTGCCGCTCAGCGAGATCCTGCTGGACCTCAACGGCAAAAGCGACGGTGCCCCAAACACGCAGGGCGGAACCCTGATTCGCGCGGCCGAGCTGCTCGCCGAACTGGCTGGGTTTGACGACGGGCTTAGCCGTTCGCCCGCAGCGCTGCTACAGCAGTTTGCACTACTCGATAGCGAACCATTATTCGCCGCAGAACAGCTTCGTCGCGAAGTCGAACACGTGCTCGACGCTGTCGGTATTTCACTTGCCCCGTCCGGCACGAACGCCGAAGTCGCTGACGCAAAGTTGCAACCAACAATCGGCAACCTCGCGGCCCCGGTGCTGCCGAGCACGCCGGATGTGCTGCTGGGCTTGCTCGGGAGCAAGCGTTGGAAAAGCTACCGGAGCATCTTCATGGAGGGCACCGTAGCGGCACTGCGCCACTTTGGCTTTGACCGCGCCCTGTATGTGACGTGGATGCGCGCCAGCGGTTGCGTTGCGGTTCGCTACAAGGCCGATCTCTCGAGCCGCCGCATGGTCGAACGCTGGATCGCCCCGTCCGCCGGAGAGACCGAAAAGCTCGCCGACGCGCTTGCGACCGAACGCGCAGTGCTCCTTTCCGCGACACTGCCAGCAGCTGGCCTGCTGCACCACTTCGGCATGGACGAGGCGCTTGCGATCCCCATCAACCGCACGTTTGCGACGCCGGCCTTTTTACTGCTCGACCGCACGCTCTCGGCGCGCAACATCGACCTCCCGATTGAGGAGGGGCCCGCAACCCTGCTAGGGCTGACAATTAGCCTGCTGAACGAGAACCTGCTGCTAAAACGCCGCCAGCAGCGAGCGCAAAAGTTTGCCGTGACAGACCCGCTGACTCGGTTATTCAACCGCCGCCACGGCGTGCTCGCCGTCGACCAAGAACTGGCGCGGTTCCGGCGCAGCAGCCGGCCGCTCACGGTTTTGATGATCGACCTCGATGAGTTCAAGAAACTCAACGACGCCTTTGGCCACCTGATGGGTGATGTCGCCCTGCGCACCACTGCGGACGTGATGCGGCGAACCCTGCGCAAGAGCGACACTCTTTGCCGCTTTGGTGGCGAGGAGTTTCTGGTGGTGCTGCCAGACACCGAACCACAGGACGCGAGTATCCTTGCGGCACGGTTATTCATCGCCATCGAAGCCTCCGGGCACACAATCGGGCTACCGACAACCGCGTCGATCGGGCTTGCGAGCGCCCAGATGGACGACACGATAGAGAGCCTTCTAGCGCGCGCAGACCGAGCTCTGTATGCGTCTAAGTCGCTGGGGCGAAATCGTTTCTCGGTAGACGCGGCGATTGATTGAGGCCGTGACAGGGGCGCCACGGGGCGACCAGCAGCGTTCTCTGGACGAGTCCCGCCTGCCTCGTATGATGTCCATTGCATTGCTCCGCCAACTATATTTTCCGCCGCCAGGCTTTTGCCTCTGCCTACCACCAGCAACTGAGTTCCGGCGGCCTTTGCCGGCATGGCAAGCGCTCTGACCATGCCACCAATCTCGGAAAGTCTGCTGCCCCTGTTTCAGGATGTGCAACTCAACGCAGTGATCGCCCCGCTCGGCGTTGCGCTCGTGCTCGCCTGCCTAACCATCGCCAGCTTCGGGTCCTTCTGCGCAAATGCGCTGTCTTACTACTCGCCCACGAAGCTACAGAATCGCATTCCTGGCGCGGCCGGTGCTCGACTGGTGGCCGATCTGGAGCGCCGCGAAGGCGAGTACCGGATCATGGCCCGGTTCTATTTTCTCAGCGGCCTGATTGGCGCCTTCTTCGCTGCACAGCAATCGGTCGATGGCCCAACTCTGCCTTGGGCACTTGGCGCACTAAGTCTGGCGGCGCTGTTTGCCTGCGGGTCGGTCCCGGCCACAGTGTCACAACTGCGCGCCGAGCGGACCCTCCTGCGCACGATCCCATTCTTGCGCGGCGGCCTGTTTTTGCTGCGCTGGCCGGTGATCTTACCGGTATTGGCGGTGACTAGTGGCATCCTCCGCGCCCTGCGGATTCGCGAAGAACCGGCCAACAATCCGGATGAACTTGCGGCCGAAGTGATGGCCGCGGTCGCCGACACGGTGACCGAGGACAAGCTGCCGGCCGATGAGCAGAACTGGATCGGCAACATTGTTGGGCTGAAGGACCTGCAGGTCTCGACGATCATGACGCCGCGGCCAGACCTGATCGCCTTTGAGGCCAGCGTGCCGCTGCAAGAGGCCGTGCAAAAAGCGTTGATGCACGGGTTCTCGCGCTACCCGGTCTACCGCGAACGGGTCGACGAGATCATCGGCATCTTTTTCGTGAAGGATGCACTGCGCGCGCCGCACGACTCAACCGCCGCCAACCTGCCGATCGAAACAATGCTGCGGCCGCCGTTGTTCGTGCCCGAGTCGATGGGCGTCGCCCAGTTGCTGCGCCGATTCCAAGCCGACAAGGTGCACATGGCGATCGTGCTCGATGAATACGGCGGCACTGCTGGCCTAGTCAGCGTCGAAGACGTGCTGGAGGAAATCGTCGGTGACATGGACGACGAGCACGACTCTGGCACGGTGGATGCGCAACATGCCATCACCGTGGTCGAAGCGGGCCGCATCGTCGACGTTTCGGGCCGTACTTCGGTCGCGGCGATCAACCAGCGCCTCGGCAGTACGATTCTGGACCAGGGTGATTGGGAGACGGTCGCAGGCTACGTGATCCATCACCTCAATCGCATTCCGTCGCGCGACGAGACCTTCACCGTGGACGGCGTCGAGTTTCGAATCTTGCAGGCCGACGATCGGCGCATCAGCCGACTGCGCCTGACGGCGACCAGCACGGCGCCCGCCGAACGGAATGGCTGAGCCACGCCGCCGCAGCGCACCAGGACTGTCCTGCGAGGCCATGCTGTGGCACCGGTTCGATTTTCGGGAGTCGAGCCGGATCGTCGTTCTGCTAACCCGCGAGCATGGCCGCATCCAGGCGCTTGCCAAAGGGTCGCACCGCGCTGATTCGCCGATGCTTGGGCGGCTCGATTTCCTCAACGACCTCAACGTGCGCTTGTCGGCGGATCGCGGCGGACTGCGCCTGTTGCTGCGCGCGGATCTGTTGCGCGAACGGCGCGGCTTGCGTCAGGCGCTGCGCTACCTCGCGGCGAGCCACTTGGTTGAGCTAGGCAACTATGGGTTTCCCGATGGGCTGCCAGATCCAGAACTGTTCGACTTGATTCACGGTGGCCTCACCCTGCTTGAACGGTGCCCGCTGTTCGCGGTTGCCCAGGTGATGCTCGGCCTGGAACTGCGCTTCCTCATCCACCTCGGGTGCCTGCCGGACATCGAACACTGCACCGACTGCGGGACACCGCTCACCGGCGGCGCATTTCTCGGCAGCGATGGCGGGCTCGCCTGCCGTTCGCATGCGCCATCGCCAAAAAAGGCGTTGCCCGAACGGGCGTTTGACCAGTTGCGGCGATTGTCCTTGGCGAAAGGACGAGAACTGCCCGAACTCGACTTGGTGCCGCTATCCCCGACCGCGGTTGCGTTGCCAATGCAATGGCTCTCACGCGCGCTGGAACGCCGCGGCCGCCTTCGCCGTTACGTTTTCGACAGTGCGCTGGCGCAGCACCATGTGGACAGCACCGCAGGAAGGCCGCTACCGTAATAGCATGCGGTCGTTCGTCCTCGCTGCCTTCGTATTGTTGAGTGCCTGTAAAAGCGCACCGATTCCGATTGCAGCCGATGCCGAGCCAGTCGTCATCGCCGCCGAACAAGAACTCGCCGCCGGCAACTACGAGAACGTGCGCGTCCAGCTCACCAGTCGCGACCTGCGCGAGTTTCCAAAGTCGCTGCAGCCGCGCTACGAGTTGACGTTGGCGTGCGCCTACAAGGCCCTCAACCAAGATTGGCTCGCCTTCACAACAGTGCAGGACTTCGCCGACCGCTACCCACACAGCGAACTGCGCGAGCTGGTCGTCAAACTGATCTACGAAGTCGGCAAGACACTCACCGAAAGCGATAGCGGCTTTCTGTTCTTCTGGTCCGATCGCCGCGGTGGCCGCCAGTGTCTTGAGCACTTGATCACGCGCTATCCCGACGCTGAACAACTTGCACACGCGTTGCTAATCCTTGGTGAGATGGCGTTTGCAGACCAAAAATACGACCTCGCACAAGAACGCTTCCGCGACCTGCTGACGCGGCGGCCCGACAGCGAGTGGCGACAGCGTGCCCGTTTCCGTTTTGCAATGAGCCGTGTCGCGTCGCTGCGCGGTCCAGAATACGACCTCGACGAAATGCAGCACGCCAGCCGCGAACTGGTCGACTTCCTAGCCAAGCCGCCAGAAAATCAGGCGTTCGTCGACGCAGCGCGCGAAAGCCTGCAGCGGGTGCTGGGATGGCAGGCAGACCGCTACATCATCATCGCCAACTTCTACCGCACGATTGGCAATCGCCCCGGCGAACTGGCGAGCCTGCAACGCGCCATGGCCGAGAATCTCGCGGGCACTCCTGCTGCCGCCAGCGCCAAGGCGCGCCTTCAACTGCTGCAAGCGAATACGACTCTGCCGCTGGGGACTATCCCGTGATGTATCGCGCACAGCATCACACGGCAGCGAGCCCGTTCGCGGCCAGCCTGCGGCACAAAGCCAGCCTGCTGTTTCTGCTCGCGCTCGGCAGTTGTGGCTATGCATCTGGCAGCGGTCTTCACGACCAGAACATCCGCACGGTGCAGATCCGCGCCGTCGCAAACGACACCTTCCGCCAGCTGCTCGAGGTTGAACTCAGCGTCGCCGTCAGCCGCGAACTAGTCGTGTCATCCGACTTGCTGCCTGGTGGCAACGATTCCGATGCCATTCTAGAACTGCGCATCCTCAACGATCGCGAGCTCACCATCGTTTCAGGCACACGCGCAACTACGCCCGTACGCGAGGGCGCAATCGAGAGCGTTGTGCAGGTGCGACTCCTAAATCGACGGACCGGCAAATTAGTCATCGATCGCACCGTGCGGGACCGCGCCGAGTTTCGCGACCCGCTTGGCCAAAATCTGACCACCGCCGGGGAAAATCTGGTCGCCGACTTGGCGCGCAAGATCGTCCTTGCCTTGGAGAGTGGTTTCTGACGAATCTAACCACGCTTCGATGCCGAACAGGGATATTAGCTGATCGTCACAAGGCCTGAATATGACCAGTAAAGCGCAGAAAGATCCTAACGAAGACGGGAAGACCAAGAGCAAGCGGCCACGCGGCATGGGCGGCGTGCTGCTCATCATGGCCTTGCTGACCTCGTTGTTTCTAGTCGTCGCACGCTCAAATCAGGAAGGCCAGAACTCAATCGATGGCCTCTACAGCCACCTGCTGAACGGCCGCGTCGAGCAACTTGAGCTTTCGGACTCGGGCCAAGCGTTGGCGCACGTGCGCGTCGATGGCAAGCTGCAAGAACTGGAGGTGTTCGTGCGCGAGATGATGCGCGCCGACATCCAGCTCTACCGCTCGCTGGTAAACCAGCGGATCAACAACACCCTGTACGCATCGAGCGATTCGTCCTCGCTACAGCGGTTCGCCGATGACGTGCAAAATGAGGCGGTGCACGTTTCGCAAGTGTTCTTCGTGAACGAACTGGAACCGCGCTCTGGGACGGAGCACAAAGATAAGGACGGCCGCAAAGCAGGTGCCTACCTGACCGCAATCCTGCAGACCAAGAACAGCTCGGAATACGTCCGCCTCGACCCACAGCCCGCGTCGGAAAAAACGTTGCAACAGGTCGCCGAGTTGCTGCAAAAGCGCGGTGTACCGATGCGCAATGTGGACCTGTCGCTCGGCAACGAGTTTCGCACAACTGAGACCAATCAGGCGATGCTCTACCTGGTTGGCACGATCGGACCTTGGGTCCTGATCCTCGCCGTGGTGTGGTTCTTCATCTTGCGCCAGATGCGCTCGCCCGGCGGCACCGGCGGAGTGCTTTCGTTTGGTCGTAGCCGAGCGCAGCTCTACACCAAGGAGAATCGCACCAACATCACCTTCGACGATGTCGCAGGCATGGACGAAGCGAAGGCTGAGGTGAGGGAGATCATCGAGTTCCTGAAGAACCCGCAGAAGTTTGCGCGGCTCGGCGGCTCGATCCCGCGCGGCGTGCTGTTGGTCGGCTCGCCAGGCACTGGCAAGACACTGCTCGCAAGGGCCATCGCTGGCGAAGCGGAAGTACCCTTCTTCTCGATCTCAGGATCGGACTTCGTCGAGATGTTCGTCGGCGTCGGCGCGAGTCGCGTGCGCGACTTGTTCAAGCAAGCCCGCGAAACGAGCCCGTGCATCGTGTTCCTCGACGAGATCGACGCCGTTGGCCGCAAGCGCGGCACCGGCATGGGCGGCGGACACGACGAACGCGAACAAACACTCAACGCGATCCTCGTTGAGATGGACGGCTTCGACTCTGACCGCGGCATCATTCTGGTCGGCGCGACCAACCGTCCCGACGTGCTCGATCCGGCACTGCTGCGACCAGGCCGCTTCGACCGACAGGTCGTCATCGACTTGCCTGATGCCAAGGGCCGCGAAGCTATCTTGAAGGTGCACGCGCGCAAGGTGCGCAGCAGCGGCAGTGTCAACATGCAATTGATCGCCAAGGCGACGTCCGGTTTTTCCGGTGCCGAACTGGCGGCGGTTGTGAATGAGAGCGCGATCCTCGCCGCGATGAAGAACAAGGACGCGATCGAAATGTCGGACCTTGAGGAGGCACGTGACCGGGTGCGCTGGGGCCGCGAGAAACGGAGCCGTGCCATCGAGGAAGCCGACCGCAAGGTCACGGCTTACCACGAAGCAGGCCACGCCATCGTCAGCTGCAAAACACCGGATCAGGATCCCGTGCACAAGGTCACGATCGTCAGCCGCGGCCGGGCGCTAGGCGCAACCATGTCGCTGCCAGAAAAAGACGACTACAACCACTGGCGCCGCAAACTGCTTGGCCGCATCGCGGTGTGCTATGGTGGTCGCGTCGCGGAAGACCTCGTGTTTGGCGACATCTCAGCCGGGGCGCAGAACGACATCGAACAAGCCACCAATCTCGCCAAGCTCATGGTGTGCGAGTTGGGCATGAGCGAGAAAGCCGGGCCGGTGAAATACACCAGCGACCAGGAGAACCCGTTCCTTGGCCGTGAGTTCAGCCTCGCCAACGGCCTGTCTGAACAAACGCTCGAGCTAATCAACGATGAGGTTCGGCGAGTGATTGAGGAGCAATACGCAGCGGCTCGCCGCCTGCTCATCGAGCATCGCACCGCACTGGACCAAGTTGCCGCGGCACTACTAAAGCACGAGACGCTCAGCGGCGACGAAGTGGTTGCGATCCTGCGCGGCGATGACATCGACGACTACCGCGCAGCGCAACTTCGACTGCACGCGCAGGCCGAGCGGCCCAAGCGCACCGAGCCTGAAATCGAGCCCACGAGGGACGTCGAACCGCAGGCGAATCCTGGTATGGGACTGTCGCAAGCCTGACCGGGTAATCCTTGGCTGTGGCGCTTACCAAGCGGCATCGCTAAGGATGATTACGGATGCCTGACATAGGAACCCTGCTGAAGATGCTGCTGGAGGTTGCGGTCTTTGCCGTGATCATCTACATCGCCCTGCGATTCCTCAGGGAAACACGCGGCTCAGGGGTCGTGCGCGGCCTGGCGCTGCTGCTGGTCGCGGGCGTGCTCGGATTTGCCCTTCTGATCCAGTTCCTAAAACTGGATCACCTGCGAATCCTGTTCAACTCCGTCGCCCAGTCCGTGATCCTCGCGCTGGTCATCGTCTTCCACCCCGAGATTCGTCAGGCAATCGTCCACATCGGCGAGTCGCCGATCTTTGGCCGACTATTCCAACAAGAGTCGAAGATCGTTCCGCGCGTGCTGCGCGCCGTCGCGCGCATGAGCAAGGAGCGCATTGGTGCACTGATCGCGATTGAACGTGAAGCCTCGCTGCAGTCGATCGCGGATTCGGGCATCACGATCGACGCAGAGCTCAACTCGTTTTTGATCGAATCCATCTTCTTTCCGAAGAGTGCCCTGCATGACGGCGCGATCATCGTGCGTGACGATCGCATCGTCGCGGCTTCGTGTCTGTTGCCTCTGAGCCAGAGTCCTGAGGTCGACAAGCGTTTGGGCACCCGCCACCGCGCGGCACTTGGCCTGTCGGAAGAAACGGATGCACTAGCGATCGTGGTGTCCGAAGAGACCGGCAAAATCTCGACAGCGATCGGTGGCAAACTTGCCTTTGACCGCTCGCTCGAAGACATCGAACGCCAATTGGAACAGGCACTCGGCAACCTTCAGCCCATTTCGCGCTCGGATCAGCGACGACGCTCTATGTGGATGGCGATCACGTCCGATCCCCTACGCAAACTCGCAGCGCTCGCACTTGGCATTGGCATGTACTACGTGCTCGACAACCAGATCCACGAGGCTTGGGGGGTCCAGTTACAACTGCGTGCAATCAAGCCTGGAGCGAGCGCAAACCCCGACTTCACACACGGCAACCAGCTCCTGATCGACCTGCCACTGGAGCGCATCGAGCTGCGTGGCTTTGTCGACGTCGCAACCAGCAAGCCCATCCAGGGCGTGGAGTTTACCGTCAGCGGGCCGCGCTACCTGATCGAAAACCTACGCCGCGATCAGTTACTAGAACTGCCGGTCAAACTGCCGCAGGTCGACTGGGAAAAGTTCGCCGCGATCGAGTTCACCGCGGCGGACATTCAGCGCCCCCTGCAACTCGCGCAACAAAACGTCATGCTGACGATGGATCCCGCGCGAGTCCGGATCGACGCCGTGCCAACCGGCAACATCGAATACCAGCTGGGCCTAAACCTCGTCGAACTCCAGATCGGCGGCGACAATCGCCTGCGCGGCCGGCTGCGAACTGACACCGCCGAGTTCTCGCGCCCTACCGTGCGCGTGCTCGGCCCCTCCGCAGCACTTGCTACGCTGAGCAACCTGACCGATCCCCTGTTCCGTGCCGACCTGCGCGCCCGTGAGAGTGACCGCCAAGTCTCGGCGCCGGTGGTGATCCAAAGCCGCTTCGCCGATCAAGGCCTGAGCATCTTCGAATCAGCGTCGGTCACCCTGCAACTCATGCCGGTGATGCAAGAGTTCACGTTCGACCTGCAGGTGCGCATCGACGACCTCTCGCTGCCTGCCGATCAACGTGGCCGCTACCAACCCGACCTGACGACGAAGCAAGTAACGGTCAAGGCTGGCGGGGCCCTCTTGTCCAAGCTGATCGGCGAAGGGGATCGCGCCGCCGCCTGGGCAAAGGATCACCTTCGCCTCTCCGTCTGGATCAAACCACGCGAAGAAGGCTCTGCCTACCCAGTCAAGTTCACCGATCAAGCCACGCTCGAAGTGCTCGGCCCATTGCGCGATTCCATCAGCGCACAAGAGTTTGGCCTGGTCGAGTCCGTTTCCGTCACCCTTCGCCGCCCTGGCCCATGAGCGACAACTTTTTGCCTCCTCATTTTGGTACCGATGGGCTGCGTGGCCGTGCCGGCGAAGAACCGATGGAGCCGGAAACTCTGCGCCGCGTCGGCGCGGCACTCGGTGTGTTGCTGCAACGCAGCGGCGGCGAGCACGTGCGCGTCATCTGCGGCAATGATGGGCGCGAATCGGCGCCGTGGATCCTAGAGGCGCTGACGCAGGGACTGGTCGCTGCCGAAGTCGCCGTCACCGACATGGGCTTGTGCACCACGCCAGCGCTTGCCCACCTCGCTCGCTCGCAGCCGTTTGCCGCTGGTATCATGATCAGCGCCTCGCACAACCCGTCGCACGACAACGGCATCAAAATCTTTACGCACGACGGCAGCAAGCTAAGCGACGCGGACGAACGCGAACTGGAAAACCTCTGCGCGCAATTGCGGCCAGAGCACTTGTCACAGCCACGCATCCGCATCCGCAACGAACTGCTGCGCAACTACGAAGACCATCTAGCGGCAGTGTTCAGTTCGCTCGACCTCACCGACATCCGGCTCTGCGTGGACGCTGCGCACGGCGGCGGTTCACTAATCGCCCCCACCATTTTGCGCGCATTCGGCGCAGAGGTCATCGAAGTCGCCTGCGAACCAGACGGCTTCAACATCAACGATGGCGTCGGTGCGCTGCACCCCATGCGCATGGTCGATGCAGTGCGCGAGCACAAGGCGCAACTGGGCATCTGCCTCGATGGCGACGGCGACCGTGGCATCTTTGTCGATGAAACCGGCACGATTCGGGACGGCGACGATCAGCTTTACCTGTTCGGCAAACAGCTGCACCTGCAAGGCGACTTGGCGGGCGACACCGTAGTCGCCACCGTGATGAGCAATCTCGGCCTGCATCGGGCGCTCGCGACTTTGGGCATCAAGGTCAAGGTCACGCCGGTCGGGGATCGGCATGTCATGCTCGCGATGAAGGCGGGCGGCTACGCGCTCGGCGGCGAGCAATCTGGACACATCCTGTTTGCCGGCGACGGCAAGCTCACAGGCGACGGCCTGTTCACCGCATTGCAGATGCTGTCGATAAAAGGCGTGCGCGAAAAGGGTGTCGCCCAGGCGTTCGCTTCGTTCCGCCGCTTTCCGCAACATCTGGTGAATGTCCTCGTCGCACGCAAGCCACCGTTCGAAGAGGTTCCCGCGATCACCGCGAAAGCCAGGGCCATCGAGACGCTGCTTGGCACTGAAGGCCGCCTAGTGCTGCGCTACTCAGGAACCGAGCCGCTGTGCCGCGTGATGATCGAAGCTGCCGATATTGCGTTGGTGGAACAACTCTGCCGAGAACTGGCTGCCGTCGTGCAGTCGGAGCTCGCGAAATGAGCACTGCGGTGCCATTACTACTACCGGCCCTTGCATTGAGCGGCAGCAATGCCGATGCCCGCCATGCGTTCAGTACGGCAGTCAGAACCTGCGACGGCATCGTCACCGAAATCCCACTTCAAGGACAACGCGGCGACCTAGCCTGCCTCACGCAGCTCGCCTGCAAGCGCGCCGGCATCGCCATGCGCGACCTGCAAAGCATCGTCATCGACCGGGGCCCCGGCTCATACATCGGGTTGCGCGTAGCGGTGACGTTTGCGCGCACGCTCTGCACGTTTGCTGGACCTCGACTCTTTGTCACCGACACTCTGCAACTGATCGCCGCGGCGGCGTTGGCAGGCGACCCTTCGCTCGCGAGCAACCGCATCATCACCTTGCTCGATGGCCGAAAAGGCAGCATCCACCTGGGTATCCACCAAAAGACCGGGGGGCAGCAACTCGCCATGCTTACCAAACCTTGCGCCATGCCGCTCGACCAGCTGCCTCTCCAGCTACTCTGCAATGACACGATCTTGTGCGCGGCACCTATCCGTTCCCGCATCGAGCCAATGGCAACTGCCGCCATGGCGAAGGTGCTCGCGCTGCCTATCGTGCACGCGGGCCATCTGTTCGATCCCTCGCTCGGCTTGGAAAACCCCGACCTCAACGTGTTCGAGCCGCTTTACCTAATGGGCTCCTACGTCGATTGATTTCGTGGCTCGCAACACTTCGCGACAACGAACGACGCCAAACGACCAGCCAACCGGAAACCAAGGGTCCGCTGCTGCCACTTGCTACCGGGCGAGCCTGCGGGGTTAGAGATCCTGCGGGCGGACCGTCTTGCGGCCATTCGCGTCGGCGCGAGCCTCGGCCTTCGAGATCATCGAGCGAACCGCCTGGTCGAGGGCGCCGTAGAATTCAGCCGAGACATTGCACTTCTTGACGGCAGCCTTGGTGCGCGACTTGCTGATGATCATGCTTTCGCCGTTAACCAACTTCTTCGCTTTCTTCGCAGCCATTGGAGAACTCTCACGAAAAGGGGGACTCGATTGCGCGAAATATGTTCCCGCGCCAAATCGAGCAGGATGAAGTTTGACGGTCGCCACGAGCTAGTCAACCCCAATGAATGCTGAGCTTGCCCAGCAAATCGCATTCTCGAGGCATTGCGAACAGGCCGTGCCCAAAGCAAAAGAGCTGCGAGGTGACCGCCAAATACGAACGGCGCAACGCCTGACTCGCAGCGCCTGCGGGGACTGGTTAGTATCCTCTGCCTGCACGCGCACCTCCCACCGCGCGCACCAATCAAACCGCGTATGAGTTGGCGACGGATCTTTATGCTGGCGGCCGTGCTGTTCTTGGCGATTGCCAGCGCCACCTGGTTCCTCCTGCAACGCAGCGGCGCCGCCACGGCCCTTTGCCGCTCGGCGCTCAGCAGTGTGCTCGCGGCACCCTTCCAACTCTCTGGTGCGCAGATCGAGTTGCTCGATGGCCGCTTGTCAGTGCAAGGATTCGCACTCACCGATCCGAGCCGTGAGGGCCACAACCTGATCGCCATCGACAATGTTCGATTGACCATCGAGACCGACCCAAGCAGAGGCCTGCTCGCAGTGCACGACCTCACGATCGAAGGTGCCCACATCGATGTGGACCTGACCCCGGGGCATACCCCACGGCTGACATCGATCTTGCAACCGGCTCCGCTGGACGCGAGTGACCGCCCTGCCCAGCATGCGGCGACGGAGGTGACCCCGGTGCTGCTGACCAACTCCGAGATTCGCCTGCGCATCGGCAACAAACTGCCAGATCTGCGGATTGTCGACCTTGAACTTCGATTGCAACGCAACCTGCAAAAAGACGGCTCCAAAGACTTGCGCCATGGTTCGATCAAAGGCCATGCGCGACTCGCAAACTTCGATCTCGAAGTAGACCTGCGCGGCGATCTCGACCTCGCCTTAGGCCGCGCCCGCATCGAGGCCAGCGTCGACGAGGCCGCGATCGACGAACGATTGCTGCAATCGCTTTTGCAGTTTGCAAAAACCGACATGCCGGCAAATGCAATCCGCGGCAAGCTGCGCCACCTGCTGCTCTGGTGCGATCTCAATTTTAAGGGTGGCGAGCCGCCGGTGTTAGGCACCTCGTTTGAACTCGAAGATGTCGACACTTTGACCCAGTGGTTGCCAGTGCCCTTGCGCGGCGTATCCCTGATCGGCAAAGCCGACACCCGCGACAATGGCACGGCCCTCGTGACCGCGACGCGAATGCTCCCTGAAGGCGAATCCGAGGTCGTTGCCAAAGTCACCGGACTGCTGACGACGATGCAGATCGAGGTGCGGGGCAAGGGCCGCGACATCGTGATTGACGAAACCGTGACGGCCGCGTTGCGCAGTTTTCCAGCGGGGTTCGCGGTCGTCGACGGCCTGCGCCCGACCACGGGGCGCGCTGATTTTGACCTCTACCTGCGCGATCCCGGCGCCCCAACCGAGATCATTGATCTCGACCTCGGCCTCAAAGGTGTAGCCCTCTCCTACAACGGCTTCGGCGCCCCAGAGACCCGCGTTCGCTTCCCACTGCCCATCGTCAATGCCAGCGGCCACGTACACCTGCGCGACGAAATGTTGAGCATCGAGGACGTCACGGCCCAACTCGCCCCCGAGGCTGGCGGTGGCGAGGTGCGCATGACGGGCCGGGTCGACACCAGCCATGAGCACCTGGGCGATGTATGGATTGATCTTTCGACGCCACAACTCAACTTCACCCCGTCCCTCCGCGCTTCGCTCTCGACGTTGGTGCGCGACAACGGAACTCTCTACGACCAGTTCCAACCCAAGGGTGCGGCTGCGGTGCAACTTCAAGTGCGCCCTGAAAACGACCCTGACGGTCAGTGGCAGGTGCGAATTCAGGCGCTTGGTTGCGCGCTCACGTGGGCCGGCTTTCCGTTCACTCTGCACGATGTCCAAGGGACCGTCATCGCTCGCAGTGATGGCATGGTGCTCGACCTTTTCGGACGGCGCGATGCGGCAGCGATCCAAGTGAAGGGGCAACTGCAGTCCCCCGTCGAGCGGCCTGGCGCGCTCACCAGTGGCTCGATCGACCTGCGGATCCGCGCTACTGCGGTGCCGCTCGATCAAGAACTGCATACGGCCCTCGTCAAACTCGCACCGGACATCGAGACCATTTGGACCAAGCTATCGCCGACCGGCAACTGCGATGCGGACCTCACCGTTCGCCGCCCTCACGGCGATGCTGAGATGAGTTACGACTTGGCGATGCAGCTCGCGGGCGGCACGGCACGGGCCGACTCCCTGCCGATGAAAATCACCGACTTGCATGGCGACCTGTTCGTGCACGGCATCGGCAAGCGCCTCGACGTCCAAGTCGACGCACTGCGCGGCCGGCTGCAAGAACAGTCAGGGAGCGCCGCGGAACTGGCCCTCCTTGGCATCGTGAATACCCACCCGATCTACCAGGAGGACTTCACCGCCGTCGTTCGTAAACTTCAACTCGACCCCGAACTCGGCAGGGCTCTCGAACAAAGTGGCGCGGTAAGCCGTGGCACCTGGAACGTGTTGCGCCCCGGCGGCATCGTCGACCTCGTGTGCCGACAGAATCGCACTGGCGATGCTGAGCCGAAGCGCGACTACACGGTGCTGATGCACAACGTGCAGTCAAACGCAGAAATGCTGCCGCAACCTGCCACCAATGTGAGTGGTGAGCTTGAGATCCGAGATGGCGAGCTCTCGTTCCGCGATGTGCGCGCAAAGATCGGCAAGTCCACGGTGACCTGTTCCTCAGGTCGAGTCGGGGCCTCGACCACGCTTGGTCGCAACGAAGTATCCTTCCGCATCAGCGCTGAGCAGTTCCCACTGAATGACGATTTTGCGCGCCTGTTTGTCGGCCCCATGCGGCAGGCAGTGCTCGACCGACAGTTGCGCGGCACCGCCAACATTCAGGATCTATCGCTCACCTTCCTACTGCCAACGAACGGCAGCGACCAGCCGATCGAAACCGTGTTTCAAGGCAGGGTCGAGGCCCTCGATGTCGAAGCGTTGGTCGGTACGCGATTGCAATCCATCTATGGCGTGATCGATCTCGAAGAGAGCCACATCACCAATGAAGGCGGCAGCCTGCGTGGCCAATTCACCCAGGGCTCGATGAAAATCCTCGGTCACGCGTGCAAACAGGCACAGGCAGAGTTTGAGGCTGATGCGGAGCAGTTCCGCCTGCGCAAACTAACTATCAGCATGAACGGCGGGCAACTTTCGGGGAGCCTTCCAGAGGCGCATTCGCTGACCTATCGCTTTGCAAAAAGCCCCACCGAGCCCGGCTCACTGTCGACGGATCTGCAAATCAGCGGCATCAGCCTGAACGACTTTTTGAACGACTGCGGCCTCGTCGATACGCCGTATACAGGCACTCTCAAAGGCAATCTCACGCTGAATGATCTGCGCGGCAACGACCTGCTCGATCTCGATGTCAATGGTGCCCTGGAGGTAACAGACGGCAACCTCGGCCCAGTGCCACTGTTCACGTCTCTCTACGCGCAGATGGAGGAACGCAACCGCCCGCGCTTCAATCAACTGTCGGTGACCTTCAAAACTAAGGACCGCGCGCTCGAACTGTCCAAGCTGCAGGTCACGTCGCCCATGGTGGCGGTCAATGGCGAAGGGACTCTCTCGCTGGACGGCTATCTCGATATTGTCCTCGCAACCAAAAGTTTGTTCGGCGGCAACGCAGACTATCTGGTAGTGCCGTGGATGCTGAAGTGGGCCACCAACTTGGTGCGCTTCCACATGTATGGCCACTTGCGCGACCTGCGGACGAAGCAGCGCTTTGTAACCCAACGCGATCCACGCCGGCCGGCGCTCACGCCGATCCCGTCGCGTGTAGCAACGCCCAATCGGCTGGCCTTCTGATCGCAACACGCACCGTGGCGGTCACGCAAACTCTTGCCTCGACGCCGACTCAATGCCTACAACATTCGCGATGTCGTCCCTGCACGCGGTGATCATGGCTGGTGGTTCCGGCACTAGGTTCTGGCCCGCAAGCCGCGCTGTGCGGCCCAAACAGTTTTTGCCGTTAGCGCATGGCAAGCCGCTGATCGAAGCGACCATGGATCGACTACTGGGCCTCTGCCCGCTCGATCACATCTGGATCGTCACGAACCGCAAGCAGGCGCGGATGCTGCCCAAACTGCTGCCGGGCTTTCCCATAGAACAGATCCTGGTCGAACCCGAGGCGCGCGACACTGCACCATGCGTGGCACTCGCAACGGCCATGATCGCTGCGCGCGATCCCCTTGCGACCATGATCGTGCTGCCAGCGGACCACGTCATCGAACCCGTGGCCGCCTTTCAACAGATGCTGCGCCGCGGTGCAGAAATCGCAAAAGACAACGCAACGCTGGTCACGTTTGGCATCACGCCGAGCTTCGCAGCAACTGGCTATGGCTATATCGAGTGTGGCCAGCCGATAGATTCCCTCGAGCCACAGGCGCTGCATGCGGTGCGCTTCCGCGAGAAGCCAGACAGCGCGACCGCCGGGCAGTTTTTGCAACATGGCTCGTTCCTCTGGAACAGCGGCATCTTTGTCTGGACCGTCGAGGCGATCCGCGCAGCCATGCAAAAGGGCAGTAAAGAACTTGCTGCCGCCTACGACCAGATGCTGGCCGGCAGACAAGCGCAGAATCCCGGCAAGGTCACGCGGGCTTTCAAACGCGCACCGAAAATCTCCATCGATTACGCAGTGATGGAGAAGGCTGCCAAGGTCGCCGTCGTGCGTGCGACGGTGCAGTGGGATGATGTTGGCAGCTTCCCCGCGATCGAGGCAATCGGCGTGAAAGACGCAGCCGGCAACTTCGTGCTGTCACACGCTGGGGCGAGTTTGCTGAGTTGCCAAGCGGCGGGCAACATCGTCTACGCCGAAGGCAAGCGCACAGTCGCGCTGTTTGGCGTGAAGGATCTCGTCGTCGTTGCCGTTGGCGATGCCGTGATGGTCTGCCCCCGCGACCGCGCCGCCGATCTCAAAACACTGGTTGAATATGTAAAGCAAAGCGGCCGCACGGACCTGCTCTGAGCCGATGCCTGAACAGCACGAGCCAAAACGCCGCATCCTCGCCATTGACTATGGCGCGGCACGAACCGGCCTCGCTGCGACCGATTGGACTGGCACGATCAGCGTGCCCTTGCCGCGTGTGGACGCGCGCGACGACGCCACCACGGTCCGCTACATCCTCGAAATTGTGCGTGAACGCGAAACCCAGGTGATCGTGCTCGGCATCCCACTCCTGCTTGACGGCGCCGCTGGCGAGCGTGCTCGGCGCACCACCGAGTTTCAACGCTTACTGGCGCAGGCGGTCGCGCCAGTCCCCATTCACACCATCGACGAGAGCCATTCGACCGACGAGGCGCACGAGTTGCTCAAACAGGGCGGCCTGAAAGCAGCGCGCCGAAAGCAACTCGCCGACAGCGTAGCGGCGCTGGTCATTTTGGAACGCTTCCGGTCAGGTTGTCGCTGACCGCAGTTGCATTGCTGCCAGGAAGCCTAGGCTTGCCTAACAAAGGTGCGGCGCCGATGCCCCAGCTGAATCGCGATGCCGAGAACTAAAATTCCTGCGCCAACGAAGAGCAACGTGCGCGGTTCGGCCACCGGCGCACCAGGCGAAAGGCCGCCCTCACTTGGAGCTGGAGGGGTGTCGCGCGACGCAGACGCATCCACCGCCACAAGGAGCGATGTCGCCTGATTGTCGCCCGCCGACCCAGCCGTAATTGGGGTATTTGGCGTTGCCTTTATATTGCTCTCCTCTGCAGGTCTACCTGGAGATGGCGACTGAGCAAGAGAAAAGCTGCTCCAGATAATGGCCAGACAAATCACAAAGGAGACTGGAGGGCGCATGGAATTTTGTGAGCTGCCGAGGGAAGAGCCAGAAAACCGAAGCTCGAGGGAAGCCCCACGAAGAAACTGGCCAGAGGAAGTTAGCACACACAGCCACCGCGTGCTGGACAGGCTCGATAATTAAAATTGCCTTCACAAAAACTGGGAAGCCCCTATTTCGCTGGAACGGCAGGCCGTTATGGTGCACCCGCCTGGTCTCCGGACGGCCGCCGGCAGCGCAAGCTGCGGGAGGAAAGTCCGGGCTCCCATGGGCAAGGTGGTGGGTAACGCCCACCGTCCGCAAGGACAGGGAAAGTGCCACAGAGAACAACCGCCGGACGGCTGCAGAAGCAGCGACGGCGACGGTGAAACGGTGAGGTAAAAGCTCACCGCAGCTTGGGCAACCAAGCTGGCAAGGCAAACCCCACCTGGAGGAAGACCGAATAGGAGGATCGCGCGGCCCGCGCCTAGATCCTCGGGTAGGTCGTTGGCGGGCGTCCGCAAGGACGCTCCTAGAGAAATGGCAGTCACCGCCTTCGGGCGGGATCAAAACCCGGCTTACGGAGACCAGGCACTATTCATTCCTGCGCGCGGTCAACCGCTGCGCGAGCGTGTTCGTGCGCGCGCAGGCAGTGTGCAGCGCGTTCGCGCGGTCAACCATAGCGCGGTTGGTGTGCGCGGATTTGCGCCGCCTTCTTCACCACATCACGCGCGATTTGCGCAGCGTACGGCCGCTCATCGGAGGACAGGTAGCAGGACAAAAAACGGAGTGCCGCGGTGCGGGGCAACGGATCGGGAGCAGATGCGAGCAACCCTGCAAGGTCCTTCACGCGCCAGCGGCGCATCCGAAAGCGCGGTCGAAAAACCCGTTCAACATCGAGAAACGTCACGCTCCGGCAGGCAAGACTCGCCGCGAACAGATGATTCCAGTAGAGGTCGCGGAAGACAAGGCCGTGCCGATGGAGCGCTCGTATTAGCGGCGCCACCACCTGACAAACAAACCGCAGCGCAGCAGCGCGTTCTTGCTCGGTATGCACAGCGCGCAACAGGGCATCGAGTCCGCGGCCCGCGACCGCCGCAGTGGCCACCACTGAAAGCCGCCCCTCTCGAAAAAAGCCGATCGGCTTTGGCACTTGCAGCCCAAGCCTCGGTAGTTCATGCAGCCAACGCCATTCCGCCGTGGCATCGCACCTTCGACCGCGCCGAATCTTGGCAAAGATGACCCCGAGCGCCGGAATTTCTGCCATGACGGTACGGCGCCGTGGCGTGCAACGCACCGAGAACCCCGTCTGCCCACTGGCCATTGCTGCGAGCAGTTTTGCGACGGAACCCGGCTCGACACAGGCAGCGAGTGCGTCTCCGGTGTTGATGGTCCGCATAGAGACCGGTAGGTTTCCACACCCAATCTACGCGCGCAACCTCCTTTCCGGCTGCGTCAGAAGGACATGAGTCCACAACAAATCAACAGCGAAGAGAACCCGTTCGAGGCGATGAGCGCGAGGTTCAAAATAGCGGCTGACAAGCTCGGCCTCGAACCAGGAATGTTTCAGGTGTTGCTCACGCCAGATCGTGAAATCACCGTGGCCATTCCCGTCGTGATGGACGACGGGGCACTGCAAGTGTTCACCGGCTACCGAGTTCAGCACAGCCTGGCGCGAGGCCCAGCCAAGGGCGGCATCCGCTACGCCCCCAATGTCCACATCGACGAAGTTCGCGCCCTGGCTGCGTGGATGACTTGGAAGTGTGCCGTAGTCAATGTCCCGTTCGGCGGCGGCAAGGGCGGCGTCATCTGCGACCCGTTCAAACTGTCGAAGGGCGAACTGGAACGCATCACACGCAAGTATGTGGCGCGGATCATGGACTTCATCGGGCCGGACCGTGACATCCCAGCACCCGACATGGGGACCGACGGCCAGGTAATGGGTTGGTTTTTGGACACCTATTGCAACTATCAGGGCAGCTATGTGCCTGCCGTCGTTACCGGCAAGCCAATCGCACTCGGCGGGTCGGCGGGTCGCATCGAGGCTACTGGCCGCGGCGTGATGATCGTCACGCGCCAAGCGCTTGCGCACCTCGGAATGAATCCCAAGCAGAGCACCGCTGCAATCCAGGGCGCTGGCAATGTCGGCCTGATCTCGGCCATGCAGTTGGCGAGCATCGGTGTGAAAACCCTGGCAATCAGCGACATCCACGGCGCGCTCTACAACAAGAACGGCTTGGACCTCGACTTGATCGCGAAGCATCTTGCCAAGGCGCGCAATCTTGACGGCCTCACCTGCGGCGACCGCATCAGCAACGAGCAGCTGCTCGAACTACCGGTCGATATCTTGGTGCCAGCCGCAACCGAGAACGTCATCACCAGCAAGAACGCCAACAACATCAAGGCGCGAGTCATCACGGAAGGTGCCAACGGCCCATGTGCGGCCGAGGCGGATCAGATCCTCGATTCGAAGGGGGTGTTCGTTGTCCCCGACATTCTCGCCAACGCCGGCGGTGTCACGGTGTCCTACTTTGAGTGGGTTCAAAACCGCATGGGCTTCGCTTGGAAGCAACAGGAAGTTGAGGACCGGATGGAGCACATCATGGTCGAGTCCTTCCAGTCGGTCGTCGGCATGAGTAAGCGCTTCCAAGTCTCCAACCGCATCGCCGCCTACATCCTCGGCGTTGATCGCGTCGCCGATGCCACGCGCAGACGCGGCATCTACGGCTAAGCCTCCCGCCGCTCCAAAGTCTGCGACCGGGAAGAACCGGCAGCCTGCCGCCGCCGATTCGTCAATCAACCCGACCACGACGGAATGAGCTGGGTCGCGCGGGGAGGCACCCTTCGTCAGTGAAACAACTTCAAGAAGTTGGCAATCAGCGCAGGCTCGAAGCAACCGCGATAGGCCTGCGCCAGGATCCGCATTGCCTCATAGACGGTGACGCGCGGTTCCTGGCCGCTATAGATCGTCTCGTAGGCATCAGCGAGCGAGACGATACGGGCGAGTTCGGGGTTTGCGTTGCCCTGCAGTGCGCGCGGCAGGCCCGAACCATCCCACCGCTCGTGATGGCCCATCGCCGCATCACAAACGCTCTCTGGAATGCCGAGCTTGCGCAGCAGATCACTGCCGCGCTGACAATGCTCCGGGTCGTGTTCGAGGGACTCATAGCCAATCCGGCCGACATCATGGAACAGCCCTGCGAGTCCAGCCGTGAGCAAGTGACTGGGATCGGCCGAGAGCGTGTGGCGCGCAAGTCCCATCGACAGAAACGCAACGCTCACGCTGTGCTGGCCGAGCGAGGCGCTGGCACCAAGCATCACGCGCATCGCCTTGAACGCCTTGGGCTCACGCAGTACCAGCGTGCTGGTGTTCACCAACAAACGCTGCGCTCGTTCCACGCCTTCAGCGGACGGCTTGTCCTGCAGAATCTCACTTGCCATCTGCACAGCTACACCATGCAACCCTTCGACGCGGCGCTCAATCGGCACGCGCCGATCGGTCAGCAGCTCACGCAGCGAAATCTCGATCCGCTTGAGATACGCACTGTGATCGACCGTGTGGATATGCAACTCACGGACCCCCTCGACCGTCATCCGTCGCAGATGCTCTTCACCGACGTGCGAATTGCGATCACGATAGAGCACCCAAGTGTTCGGGCTGGTCTTGAGGAACAGCGGGAAGGGCAACAAGTCGGCCCCGGCCAATCCGGCGAGGGGCACTGAGGTGTAGATCTCAACGGTCGCACTGGTCGCGGTGCCGGTCATCAAAAAGCAGTTTCGGCGCGCAGCACGGCCACGCTTGATAGCACGCTGGTCCCTGCGTTAACACCGCCGTGATATCCCTGCCCCGCCGCTCAAAATCACTGGCCCTCTTGCTGGCCAACAAGCCTGCGCGGCAAAGGCCAACCATGCCAGGTTCAACAGCGGCGGCTTCTGTCCTCTCGCAGGCCAACAAGCCTGCGCGGCAAAGGCCAACCATGCCGTGCGCTTTCGTCCGTGTGTCTCAGCCCTCTTGCTGGCCAACAAGCCTGCGCGGCTCAGGCCTTCTTGAGCTTCAGCTTCTGAACCTGCTGCAGCAGCTTCGTGCTGGAGTGCGACTTCTTGTCGCCAACGAAAATCGCCTTCAGGTCCAACCGCTTGAGCGTCTCGCGCTCGGGCAAGGTCTTTAGCGTGTATTCGGTGCCCTTGGCGTAGACCGATGGGCGCAACTGTTCGATCAGTTGGTCCGCAGAGTCCTCGTCAAAGCTCGTCACATAATCGACGAAACCTAGGCCCGCGAGCATTTCCATTCGCTCCGCTAATGGCACTAAAGGCCGCCCCTTGCCCTTCAGTCGCTCCGCGCTGTCGTCGGAGTTGACCGCCACCACCAAGAAGTCGCCGCGCGATCGCGCATCTTCGAGGCAGCGCGTGTGACCGACATGCAGCAAGTCAAAAACGCCGTTGGTGAGAATGACAGTCTTACCTTGCGCCACCAGCCCAACCAGGATTGCGGCGAGGCTGCGACGGTCAGGAAACAGCTTGTCTTTCGAACGGTGCTGACGCGGGACTACAACCAATTTGCCAACCTCAAAAACAGGGATTTACGGTATACGAAGATAGCGGCACGAGGCTGTTGCGGCCAACGAGAAGTTGACCACGGCTTCGCCCTCGGGCAGTTTCCAGATGACCGGCGCGACTCATCGGCACTCGCGCAGGATGCGATCGACGACTGAAGTGGTCGAGTTGCCGGCGCGCAGCGGCACCAGGATTACTTGACCGCCATGCGACTCGACCCACTCGCGGCCAACCACTCCCTTGTCGCGCCAGTCCTCGCCCTTGGCGGGCACCTGCGGAGTCACCAACTCGATCAGCGCCTTCGGCGTGTCCTCAGAAAACGCGACGAGGTGATCGACCGCCTGCAAGGCAGCGAGCACCGCCATGCGATCTGCGAGTGAGTTGACTGGCCGGCCAGGCGCCTTGTTCTGCCGCCGCACGCTCTCGTCGGAGTTGACCGCCACCATCAGCGCATCGCCGTAGCTGCGCGCTTTGGCGAGATACTCGCAGTGGCCCGGGTGCAAAATATCGAAGCAGCCGTTGGTAAACACCAACCGCCGTCCCTCAGTGCGCAAGCGCGTTGCCAGCGACGATGCCTGCTCGCTGGAAAGTATCTTGCCCATGCTCTCAGCACTGCGAGCACCGAGCATCGCCAGCACCTCCTGACGACTCGGTGCCCAGGTGCCAAGCTTGCCGACGGTGATCCCCGCCGCGCAGTTGGCAAGCCGCAGACTGTCTTCGAGCGACACGCCGCAGGTGCGGCAGTAAGTCAGCACCGCAACCACGGTGTCGCCGGCACCCGTCACATCAAAGACCTGCCGCGCTTCCGTCGGCAGGATTTGGTGCGAGCCGTCGCCGGTCTCAAAGAAGATGCCGTCCTTGCCGAGCGTGATGGTCGCAGTCTGAATGCCAGTGACCTCGCGCAAGCGCTGCGCCGCGCGGTGCAACTCTGCCGTGCCTTTGATCGTGATGCCGGTTGCCGCCTCGGCCTCTTCACGGTTGGGCGTGAGCAAGGTAACGCCGCGATAGATCGAATAGTCCTTGCCCTTCGGATCGACCACGACAGGACCGTTCACGGTCTTGGCAGCGGCGACGGCGGCTTTGATGACCTGCGGCGTGAGCACGCCCTTGCCGTAATCACTGAGCAATACACCTTGCCACGGAAACGGCCGCTGCGAAAGCACGGCGAGCATCGCTTGCTCCGTGTCGCCAGATGCCGGCGCGCGACTTTCCTCGTCGACGCGCAGCACTTGCGCGGTCTTTGAGACGTAGCGCGTCTTGCGCGTCGTCGGCCGCGCTTGATCGACAACCAACGCGCTGATATCGATCCCGTCATTGTGCAGCAGCGTGCGCAACGTGCGACCAGCCTCATCGTCGCCAATCGCACCGAGCACCGTTGTCTCGGCCCCAAGGGCGCGCAGGTTGGCAGCGACATTGCATGCCCCACCAAGCAAGTAGCGTTCACTAGTAAACTCAAACACCAGCACCGGCGCTTCCGGCGAAACGCGACCGGCCTTGCCATCGACATACCGATCGAGGATCAGGTCGCCGATCACCAGGATGCGTTTTTGTGGTAACGCCTCGAGGATCTGGCTCAAACGGCGCGAGTCGTCCATCAGCGGATCTCCATCGGCAGGTTGCGATCCTGCGCGGTGCACAACAGTGCCTGATGCAGCAGCGGCAATACGATCTCGTGCATCGCGATCACCGATTTGCCCTCCTTCGGCGGCCGTGCGACCACGTTGGTCATGGCTCGGTATTGCTCGATCATGTCGAAATTGACGGTCAGGAAGTCGTTGGTTATCTGGCCACGGTTGCGCGCGATCGAGACGGCCTTCAGAAACACTTCGGGCATGATCACTGCCGACCCAATGTTGCACCACACGCCGTGCTGCAAGCGGCCGATCGTGTCAGCAAAGGTCCAGAAGTCGCGCAGCGATGACTCGCCGAGGGCGCGACCGGAAAGCTCTGGATCCATGTGCGTGATATCGCAGCCAATCGCCACGTGCACCGTAGCTTTGATACCAAGGCGCGCCGCTTCCGCAAACACCGACAGGTGGCGATACGGCAGGTTGCCTTCGAGAATCGTACGGCCGATCGCGAGGCCAAGGCCTTCGCTTCGCTCCAAAGCACGCTTGGTCGCACCATTGATTCCGGTAAACGTCTCACGCCAAAAACCAAACGAACCGTCCGGCAGATTCTGCGCCACGTCTTCACTGGTGGCGCCTTGATATGCCGTCTCCCAGTCGTGGATTGCCGATGCGCCGTTGGTGGCGATGTGGGTGATAAAGCCGCGGCGCATCAAGTCGATCAGCAGCGGCGACAAGCCCACCTTGAGCACGTGCGCGCCGAGCGATAGCCCCACCTCCTTGCCTGCGAGCCGCGCCACAACAATCGCCTCGACGACCTGCTTTAGCGCCTTGCTGCCATAGATGTCAGGCAGCGATCGAAACCAACCGAGGAATCCCTCGACTGGCGGCAAAGCCTTGGCGAAGTCCTCCTGTTTGACGAGGTTCTTACGTTCGGCCAAAGGACGAATGCGCAACGGACGGGGCGTATTGGGGGACTCGGTCATCGCTTGGACTGGGTCATCACTAGGCCAAAAACATCATTGCCAAAAACATCACGCCCTAGAACGTCACTGCCGAGAGCGGGTAGCCAAGGGCGGTGAGTTGCAGGCACGTAAGAAAGCAGCATGGTGCGCGAATGCGCGCCCGAGTTCCATGGCGATGCCGCGGCTTTGCGCATGGCGACTGCTTGTTAGATCTGATTCACTCGCCCTCCTGCTCATCGGCGAGGCCCTCCAAGGTCGGCGCGTTCGCAGCTATCGCCGCACGAAAACGGTCGTGCAACCAGAGATACTGCTCGGGGGCAAGCCGGATGAAGTGCTCCAGTTGCTCATTTACCTTGGTGATCGTTGCCAGCAGGTCCGCCTGCTTATCGGCGCTGACCGAAGGCGTGAATGGCATGGCGGCGAGCAGCCGAAATCGAAAACCCGCGCCAACGCGCAACGCGACCCCAGTGACAATGGGATAGCCAAACCGCAACGCAAGGCTTCCGGCCGCACGCTCGCAGCTTGCCGGCTGACCAAAGAACGGCGCAATGACCCCGCGCAACCGTTGATGTTGATCGACAACCTGCAGGCCGACCGCACCAGCGGCAAGGGCCTTTGCGAGGCCGCGGATCCCACCGCGACGCGGATGAATGTTTAGTCCCGCACGCCGCCGGTTGGCGAGTATCCAAGCCTGCAACAGCGGATTCTTGAAGGTGCGCGCCACGCCGTGCGCCTCGCCCAGCACTCGCGCAATGGTCACCGCCCCCATTTCCCAACTGCCGATATGGCCACTCAGAATCAGGAAGGGCCCTCTGGCCGGCAACTTCGGCAGGGTTTCCGACACATCGATGAAGTCGAGAAGGTCGTTGCCGCTAGCGAGCAGGCGCGTGATTCGGGCCATGTCGATCGGCACCTTGAACACATTGCCCGCAGCAATCGCCCCAATGCGACGCCGCTCGGCATCTGAATGAGCCGGCAGAGCAATGCGCAAGAACTTCAATGCGTTGCGACGGCGGCGGCCAGCACAACGGAAGTAGAGCCGGCCGAGAGCTGCGGCAAGACCGTAGCCGATTGCCTCTGGCAACCGCGCCGCAAGCCCGATCGCCGCGCGACCTAGCAAGTAGACCACCCGATCCATCACCACAAGCTTCATGCAAGCCCCACCATTGTCGTCAATGGCACCGCAGAGAGGAAGCGCAGGCCAACGTGCAACACCTGCCGCTCGTGACTATATGCCGACAGCCGCGCGTCGTCTTTTGCCGTCGTCAACACGATCGCACGATCGTTGCGCGCCGCCGCTGCCGCAGCGTCGACTTCCGCATGAGTAAACTGGTGATGGTCCCGGTAACGCAACTCGCGCACCACCTGCACACCGAGCGATTCAGCAGTGGTCCGCACACTCAAAGGCTGTGCTACCGCGGTCAACAACACTGCACGCTGGCCATGCAACGACGCGAGCGGCAACACCATCCCGCCTGGCTTCTGCTGCACAAAGCTTGGCGCATGATCGGCAGCGAACACCGGCAACGCAGGCGCGCGCGCGATGAGCTTTACTCGTGCGGTCAGCGCTGCTAGTTGGTCTTTGGACACCGCGCTCGCGCGAGTCAGCAGCACCAAGTCCGCACGCTGCAACCCCGAACAAAACTCTCGCAGGTCGCCCGCCGGCAGGCACGAACCATTGCCAAACGGCCGTGCAGCATCAAGACAAACGAGGTCCACGTCGCGCTGCAACCGCCGATGTTGAAAGCCATCGTCGAGCACGATGAAGTCAGCCCCAAGCTTTACGAGCCGATTTCCGCCTGCCACGCGATCGGGATCCTGTACTTGCAGGAGCCACGGCAACTGCGCCTGCAGCATCGCGCCTTCATCGTTGAGTAGTGCCCCCGGGGCCCTTGCATAGCCACGCGCGAGCACGCCGGGCGTGCGGCCATGCGCGCGAGCCAACTCGCATAGCCAAGCAACCGTCGGCGTTTTGCCGGTGCCCCCCACTGTCAGATTGCCGATCGAGACGACCGTTACTGGCAGCCGATGCTGCGCACGCACACCGCGCGCAAAAGTCCAATTGCGCGCCGCAGCCAAGGCCCCATAAACGAGCCCGAGCGGCCAGAGCACCTGGCGCACGTTCTGCGCCGCATAGCTCACGTCGCTCTTAGCGCGGCGATCTCATCCGCGGTCGTTGCGGCGACGGTCTCTACGCCTTCGATGCCCTTCGCCAACGCGATCCGCCGCACCATGTTCACGAGCGTCGCCTTCGGCCCGCACTCGACAAAGTGGCGCACGCCTGCTGCGAACATGCCCTCGATCGTCTGCTGCCACAAAACCGGGCCGGCAAACTGGCGCTGCAGCGCCGATCGCGCAGCGACTGCCGTCGTGTTGGGCTTGGCGTCAACATTGCACCACACGGGGAATGCAGGGTCCTGCATCGCCGTCGCATCGAGCACCTTGGCAAAGCCCTCGCCGGCCTGCTTCAGCATGCTGCAATGAAACGGCACGCTCACGTTGAGTTTGAGCGCGCGTTTGGGTGGCGCCAGTGTGACCAGCTGATCCATCGCCGCGATCTCACCGCTGACGACGATCTGCTCAGGCTCGTTGACGTTGGCGATCTCACACAGGCCCGCCGTTACTTGCGCCACCAGCGCAGCAACCTCAGCGAGCCCCATCTTGCGCAACACAACCATGCCGCCGGTGCCGACCGGCACCGCGCTCTGCATGCGCTTGGCACGTTCGCGAACGAGCCGCACGGCATCCGCGAACTGAAACGTGCCCGCCGCCACCAGCGCGGCGTATTCGCCGAGGCTGTGGCCAGCGGCAAGGGCGGGCTTCAGGCCCAACGCGCGGAACGCTGCTATCGCGACGGTCAGCGTCGCCGGCTGCGTGTTCTCGGTCAGACCTAGCAGATCATCCGGCCCCTGAAAGCACAGCGTCGAGATCGGCTGGCCGAGCGCGGAATCCGCTTCGTCAAACGTCGCACGCGCGACCGCGAAGCGATCCGCGAGCTCCTTGCCCATCCCCGAAAACTGTGCACCCTGACCGGTAAAAAGAAATGCGCGCTGCATGGCGCGCTAGCTTCCCGCGCAGGCGGCCTTGTGATCAAGAGGCTCGGTCGAAAGCTGCGCCGAAGAATGACGGCGCTTTGCGGCGGGTCAGTAGTTACTGCGACCGCGACGGCCTCTGTCAACCTCGCCAGCCGGGGCCGGTTGGTCCGTTACAGCAGGCTGCAGGTGGAACAACTCGCAGGCCCTTTGCCAATCCAGAAATTTCGCGACGAAGCGCAACTCGGCGTTGCTGGGCCTGCTGCCGATCACCGCCATGCGGCGCGAGATCTCATCGCGCTTCTGCTGGCACCAGCCAGAAAGCGGCGGGTAATCCTGAACAAGGGCAAACAGTTCCTGCTGATCCTTGCTGAGGCCCCCCTGCGCTGCCGTGCTATTCGTCGCGTTCTGCGGCTTCTGGCCTTGACCCTGCGGCGCAACTATTTCACCTGCGGGCGCAGCCAAAGGTCCCGTGCTATCTGTGGTCGACGGATTGGCGGCAGTGATCACCTGCTGGCGGTCTCTCTCCGAGGCCGCGTCGCGCTGCTTATTTTCGAGTTCGATGACGCGCAGTTGGGCCGGCGTGAGGCGCTCGTTGATCTTGCACTCTCTCACCTCCTCAAACGGCAGGAACACGTAGCTGGAACCGCCGTTCCAGTAGTAGATGCGAATCCCCGCACCAGGCTGTCCCTCTTCTGCCGCGACGAAGCGCAGGCCATCGAGGCGCTCGACCACGAGCCCATCCTTCACAACACCACGGATCGTGTTGCCGTTCTTCAGGCGAGTAGTGACGCGCACATGGCTGCGGAAGGGCTTGCCTTCGACCATCTGGCGGCGCATCTCATCAGCTTGCTGATCCAGCCGACTCTCCATCGTGTTCGAAGGCTTTTCCGCCCTTGGCTGCGCAGTCTTTTCCGACTGTGCGAACAGGCTAGAAAAACAGAGCAGAATCGCGGGAGATACGACATGCAGAATACGCGTGGACATAGCTCATCCGCTATCGGCAGATTTAGCTGCGCCACTGCGGCCAGACTCGCAGAACTATCGACTCTGAACCAACCAGGCCCAAACTTGCGGCGCCAGTCTCAGAATGAGACTGGCTGGCAGGTCAGGCGTTGTTGTCCATCATCGGCGCGGTGCGCGCATCTTCGTCGGCGACCAGCTCGATCAAGCCGCGCTTCAATTCTTCGTGCGCAATCTTGATGAAATTGCGTTCGCGGGTTTCAAACAATGGCCGCTGACCTCGCACCAACTCACGAACGCGCTTCTGCAAGAGCGCCGTGAGCCGGAACGAGCCGGCGACCTGCTTCACCAATTCCTGCGGTAGGCTCTGTTCCATGCGAAAAATCCGATCGCCGCGCCAGGCAAGGCGCAGTTCGAAGGGCCGAGCAGGGTAGCGACCGTCCCTCAAGGATGCAACCCTGACGATGCGAGCCGCCAGACACCAAGGCCTAAAACGCGCTTTCGGCGGGTCGAAGACCTTGTACAGCGGCAGCCAGCGGAAAGATTGTGCGACCGCGAACCGCACGAGCAACCTGCACTCACGCATACCATGATGCTGTAAAGCAGCAGCCAAAGCCTAGCTTTGTGCTGCGTTCAAGGGGTGAGGACGCGCCTACGAAATCTCACGGCGGCGGGAAATCGGCAAACCGCCAAGCCTGCGCCTCATTTTTGTCCTGCACCCGAGCCGCAAAAGGCGGGACCACGACCGATCGCTAGGCAGCCGAACCCGGCAATGAAGAAAGCCATGCGCGAAAAAACCGCCCCGTCGGGCCAGACCGGCGGCCAAAGTGCAGCAGCACGTTTAGCACCGCCGGGCCCGCGAGACGCAGCGCCCGGTGCTTTTCGCCTGAGCAGGCGGGCCGCGCGGTTGGCCAAAAAAAGGCGCGAAGGCCAATCCAGCACGCGCAGCGCTTCGGCAGAGTTCTGCACTGGTCACACGGCACTCACATCACTGCGACCATCCGCCGTGCCCGCGCTTGTTCGCCTGCGCCATTTCGGCGCTGCCCGGGCTTTTGACCCGCCGCCGCCGCAAACCCAAGCCACGCGCTTGCTACGTTTGGGCCTCACGGCCGTGCAGCAGAGTCTCTGCCAACGCAGTTGCCGGACGACAGCTTGCGGGACTAGGCTTTCGTTCTAGAGCCGATGAGCACTGATTCGACAGGTTGGAGCTTGTCACGCATGAAGCCACCCCACCGCTTGCTTTCTGATTCGGCA